>CAUWKK010000006.1:0-86887 GCA_963559385.1 uncultured Schaedlerella sp. | reverse complement strand
GGGATGCGATGTTTATTTGTTAGAATAGGGGATAAGAAAAGAAAGACGAGGCGGAGAGGTATATGAGTGCAGAAGAGGGGATAAGAAAAGAAAGACGAGGCGGAGAGGTATATGAGTGCAGAAGAGGTGATTCGGGAAGCTGCGGGGATTTGTCGGAAATATTCTGCGAAGAAAGTCATTTTATTTGGTTCCAGAGCAAAGGGAACGGCGACGGAACGCAGTGATATAGATATTGCCGTTTCCGGTGTTGTTGATTTTATACAGCTTATGGAAGAAGTCGAGACGATACCAACGCTGTATACCGTTGATCTTGTAGATATGGATACGTGTGGGAATACATTGTTATTGGAGGATATCAAAGAATATGGACGAGAAATATAAGCGGAGATATGAATCTTTTTGCAAGTCGTTGGATGCTTTGGCAGAGGCGAAAGAGAGGGATATGTCAGATTCTTTTGTGCTGAGTGGAACAAGTGCAAAGTTCAGTATTACCTTTGACCTTGCATGGAAAGTGATGAAAGATATTCTTGTACAGTATTATGCAATCACAGGGTTTGTAACAGGCTCACCACGAGAGGTTTTGCGGGAAGCGTTTTGCGCAAATTTGATATCGGACGATGTATGGATGGAGATGCTGTCTGTTCGAAATCAACTGGCACATGATTATGACAGTGTGATTGTAAAGAAATACTGCATGCGAATTGTGGATATTTACATCGGAGTTTTTTATGAATTGAAAAAGGAAATAGAAAATCTGAATATTTAGAAAGATGTAGAAATAGAAATGATAAAAAATCCGGAGATTGATGAAAATGTTGATTGATATGCATTGTGATACGATCAGTGAGCTTCAGTACAGAGGTGATGAGGAAAATCTGGTTCATAATACGCTTTGTGTTAATTTGGAGCGTATGCGGCAGGCAGAGATTTGGATCCAGTATTTCGCATGCTTTGTCAATGTGGGGAAATATGAAAGAGAATTACAGAGCGGGCAAGGAACGACAGGGGCAGCGTGGGAAATGGCATGGCAGGAAGCTCTGCATTTGATCAAGCGGCTTTGGCGGGAAGAATCAGACCGGATACAGATCATCGGAAGCTGTAGTGAGGCAGAAGAAATAGGTTCACAAAAAATTGCTGCTTTTCCTACGGTAGAAGAAGGCGGCGTGTTAAACGGCAGAGTGGAACGTCTGGAGGAACTGTATCAAAAAGGGGTACGTTTGCTGACGTTGACATGGAATTATGAGAATTGTATCGGTTACCCAAATAGCCGCAGTGTAAAATTTATGCGGCAAGGGCTGAAACCGTTCGGCTTTGAAGTGGTCGAGCGGATGAACGAACTAGGAATGATAATAGATGTTTCTCATTTGTCTGATGGCGGTTTCTGGGATTGTATACAAAAGAGCAAAGTTCCGATTGTGGCATCTCATTCCAATACGAGGGCGCTTTGTGATCATCCGAGGAATCTGTCCGATGAAATGCTTCGTGCATTGGCGGAGAAAGGTGGAGTCGCAGGGTTGAATTTTTATCCGGCATTTTTAAAAGAGAAAGGCCGAGTGACAACGGCAGATATTGCCAGGCATGCGAAGTATATGATTGAAACAGCGGGAGAAGATGTGGTTGCGATCGGTACAGATTTTGACGGGTTTGAGATTGGGATTAAGAAAGGATATATTTCTCATCCGGGAGAGACGGAACTGGTATGGGAATCATGTAAAAAGGCCGGAATTACAGAACGGCAGTTGGATAAGATTCGCTGGCAGAATGCCTGGCGTGTGATGAAAGATATATTGTATCTATAAAGTGTTCATATGTGCCGGCAAAACAAAAGGGCGGAGGTTCAGCTTGAAAATCTGAACCCCGGCCCTTTTTGTTTTGCGCCGGATAGAAATATGTTTTGCTATTCCTCCGGCAGCAGTGAGAAGTACCGGGAGTAAATGTCACCGGAAAGCCAAAGCTCTACAGATTCGGCAGTATCGTCTTTCCAACCTGCGATTCCCAGAGAACTGTATGCAATCCGATCGAGAAGCTCGGCAATTTTCTGTGGATCAGTAACCGAAACGATCGTTTCCGTCTCGGTATCGTCGGGGATGATGACACCGGATTGATCGCTGAGCTTTGTGAAAACTGTGTGGGTCATTTGAACCACATCGGACGGATCGATTTTCTCATGAACAGGATATCCGAAGCTTTCCAAGGCATTTAAAGTGTTTTCATAAGTATCATACAAATATAAATTGACGGACGGAGCAATATTGTAGGCGCTGCCGGGCAAGGGCTTTTCTGATTTTAACTGGAGGAAAAGGCTTCCGATCGGACTGTCCTCCTGCAATTTGTGTATATCTGTCTGTAAGGTATCTGTCTGATAGGCTTTCAAAAGTGCTGCCTGTTCTTCGCCGGTCAGTTTCAGAGACGTACCGGAAAGAATGTCGTTCAAAGAAAGACTTTCGATATCGGTAGCTTTAATATAAAAAGCAGGAAAGAGAGTCCTGCGATAGCCTTCATTCCGGCAAAGTTCTTCCAGACAGTCCAACAGGTCTTCGTGACTGACGACATAGGAACGATATACATTTTTTCCGTTTGTCTTATGAAAACGAACAGTAATACTCGTATAGTCATTTATTATTTCTCCGGAAGATAACGAGTAATGTGTGATGTGTGCATTGTGGTTTCGGATTCCTGTTTCTGCGAGCTGATAAATGCTGTCAAAGTTTTTGCATTGCGCATTATCATCGTACAGTGTGTAGTATAGGGCAGTGTTTCCTCCTAAATCGGCAGTAATTTCGGAATCTGCTTCCGGGTAAGTCAGGTAACTGTCATAAGAACTGCTGTATAAGGCCATACTTTCTATTTCTGATTTTTTCGGAAGCCACGTGTCAAAACCGAACAGGTCAAGCTGAAGGAAAAAGAGAATACCCGCAACGCCTGCGATTGAAAGCAGGGAGGCTGCTTTCCGTTTGAAAATCTGTCTTAAATCTTGTGTGTAAATAAATTCGATTACACAGCACAATAGAAGGACAGACAGAATACTGAAGAAAATAATCCATCTGTTTTGTCTGTTGTGATAAAAGGTATCTGCAAGAAGTCCGATCGATAATGCAGTCGGAATGGCGATCAAGACCTTGATCACGGATGCAGATTTCGGATAAACCAAAGCTTTTCCGGCAGCCTCTAACGGACGTTTTTGATATAGAAAACGGGCAAGCAGCCAGAGTATCACCGCAAATGTAATGCCGATGAATAAAAGAAACGGCAGATTCTGCATGCCGGCAGTGCAAGATATCAGTGAGCTGTATAATGCGAACGGAGACTGGCAGGCTGATAATGCTCGTTTCAGCTCTGTGGTATTCTGCAAATGCGCATTATAGTGCGTGTCCAAAAAACGGCTGGTCAGACCGGAAAACAGTTGGGTGAGCATGGAACCATATACGATCAGCACCAATGCTGCCAAAGTACCGGCTGTCAGCTTGGCGGTCAGCATCATTGCCAGAACAGAAGTGTTATACAGGATGAAAAATCCAAGGATTCCGCCCAGAACAGCTATGACCGAAGCTGTGAAGTTGGAGGAAACGAGGATTCCCTTTGCGGCTGCCATTCCCATTGTGCACAGACCGGAAAACAGATAAGGAATCAGAAAGATCAGCAATCCTCCGATATAAGAGACGGAAAACCACTGGGTTCGTTTCAGCGGAAAACCATGGAAAAAATCTGCTTTTTCCGAAGAATGTAAATAGGCATAGCCGCTGACCGCACAGGAAACGGCTAAAAGGAGAACTACCAGTGAAAGAAAAGGCGCATAGTGTCCGTTTAGCATGTGTGGAAATTGTTCCTGATAAGAGGTAATATTTTGATTCTCAGAGGCTCCTAAAAAATTTTCGATATGGATGGTTGTGTATATTGTCTGCGCAAGGAACAGCATGACACAGGAAAGCGCCATTAGCCAACCGCGCTGTCTGATATTTTCGTAAATATATGTTCCATAGGGAATGGAATCATTGTAAGAAGTCTTTGAAGTCATATCCTGCTACCTCCGTTTCGCTGATAAATATTTCTTCCAGTGACAGTGGAAGAACCTCTGCAAAAACAGGTTCTTTGTCCATGGTCCGTTCCAATATTTCTTCTCTGGAACCGCGGGCCGTGATCGTCAGAAGTGAACCGCTCTTTTCGTATTGGAGAATAGAAAGCTGAGAGAGAAGTTCTTCCTCCTTTGCGTGGTTCGGGATCACACATTGGATTTTATTGATATTGCATTTCATCGTGTCCAGATCGCGTGTGAAAAGTAAGCTGCCGTTGTGGAGCAATCCGACTGTATCACAGATATCCTCCAATTCCCGGAGGTTATGGGAAGAGATGAGCGGTGTGAAATCTCGCTTCATCAGTTCGGCAGCAAAGAGACTTTTGACAGTCTGGCGCATTACGGGATCCAGACCATCAAAGGTTTCGTCGCAGATCAGGTATTTTGTTCCCGTACATAATCCCAATAAAAGTGACACCTGCTTTTTTTGTCCTTTTGAAAATGTCTGAAGCTTTTTGCGAGACGGAATGTTGAACTTTTCCGTCAGCTTTTGGAATGACCGGAGGTCAAAATCCGGATAATTCAGAGTATAATAGTGGCTCATAGATTCTGCCGTTGCATTGGGAAGAAACGTAGAGGTATCGGACAGAAAACAGAGCTGTTGTTTGGTTTGCGGATGTTCGAAAACCGGGATATCATCAATTGTTATTGTTCCGCTTTCCGGCTTTAAGATTCCTGCGATCAGGCGCAGAAGCGTACTTTTCCCGGCGCCGTTGCTGCCTACCAGGCCGAAGATCATACCGTCCTGTATAGTGGCGGAAACATGATCGACTGCACAGATATTTTCAAATGTTTTGGTGACGTTATTTAACTCAATCATGGGGCACCTCCTCGTCATAGATTTTGTGAATGAGCGCATGACAGTCGGTCTTTGTAATACCGTAATCCTTTGCCAGGAAGAGCGACTGTTCCAGACTTTTTAAATAGTGTTCTTTTTTTTGCCGGATCAGAAGGGAGGCATCGGAAATGAAATTGCCGCGTCCTTTGACAGGGAAGATATAACCCTGCTGTTCCAGAAGTGTATAGGCTTTCTGAATCGTGTTTGGATTGATAGACAGCTTTACGGCTAAGGCTCGTACAGAAGGCATTTGCTCCTCCGGTTCTAATACGCCTTTCAAAATCAGTGTTTGAAACCGTTCTACAATTTGCTCGTAGAGAGGAATTTTGCTTTGATAGTCAATGGATATCATGAAAACCTCCTTTCTGCTCTGGTGTACTATCTGTATTAATACACTTAGTGTAGCATGTGGGGAAAAGAATGTCAATCAGATCGAATTTCACGTATCGGTCAAGTTTTTACTTGTGTGAATATGCAGTAAGTGTTATGATTGACAAAGTGATGAGAGAGATTTGTATCAGGATTCATCATAAGATGTTAGAGGCAAAAGATGCCCGGCATCATTATAAAAATAAATAGCAGAAAGGAAACGAATAACGTGACCTATAAAGAAGCAAGGGTATATTTGGACGAGGTGTCGAAATACGGAAGTGTACTTGGCTTAGATGCGATTCGGAGGCTGTTGTGTGAACTGGGAAATCCGCAGGAGGAACTGCGGTTTATACACATTGCGGGAACTAACGGTAAAGGGTCTGTGCTTGCGTACACTTCAACAATTCTAAGTGAGTCGGGGCTGAAGACCGGAAGATATGTTTCGCCGACAGTGCGGTCTTATCTGGAAAGAATACAGGTGGACGGACGCTGGATCTCCGAAGAGATATTTGCAGAATTAGTGGAAGAAGTTCAGAGAGCTGTTGCGCGTATGAGGGCAGACGGAAAGTTATGTCCGACTGTATTTGAAATAGAGACCGCAATAGCTTTTTTATATTTCCGGAAAATGAAATGCGATGTGGTAGTTCTGGAAACCGGTCTGGGTGGCGGTGAAGATGCGACGAATATAGTGAAGAATACAGCAATCGCCGCATTTGCGACAATCAGTCGGGATCATATGGGATTTTTGGGAAATACGCTTACCGAGATTGCGGAAAAGAAAGCCGGAATCATCAAGCAGGGATGTGTGGTCGTATCGGCTCCGCAGAAACCTGAGGTATGTGCGGTACTGGAGAAAGAGGCACAGAAGTATGGCTGCCCGGTTATCTATGCAGAACCGGAGAAGATAAAGATTCTGGAGGAAAATTATCGAAAACAGATATTTTCTTATAAAGAAATGGAGAAAATTCGGATCCGGCTGGCGGGACGGCATCAGCTTTTGAATGCGGCAACGGCATATGAGGTGATACGGGCATGGAACGAAATTGCAGAAAAAGCTGTTTCACTGTCTGAAATCTATACAGGTTTTGCGCATACAGAATGGGTTGGACGTTTTACCTGTATCGCAGAAAAACCGATATTTATCGTAGACGGCGCACATAACGAAGATGCGGCAAGACGGCTGCGTGAATCTGTGGAAACTTATTTTCAGGGAAAGAAACTCATTTATATTATGGGAGTATTTAAAGATAAGGAATATGAAAAAATCGTCGATTTGATGATTCCTTATACAAAATATGTGTATACAGTCAATCTGCCGGATACCGGACGATCGCTTCCGGCAGAAGAACTGAGGGATGCGGTTATAAAAGCAGGAAAAGGTAAAGTCGCAGCGGAAGCAGCAGGAGATATAGAAAAGGCAGTAGGTCTGGCAATAGAGCGGGCAGGAGAGGACGATGTGATATTGGCGTTCGGTTCGCTGTCTTATTTGGGGAAAGTGATAGAATCGGTAAATGTTTTGTGAATTAGAGCAAGAAATAGAACGAAGGTGGTTGTGAAAATGATAGATCAGGAAAAAATCAAACAGGCGGTGAGTCTTTTGTTAGAGGGAATAGGGGAGGATATCACCCGCGAGGGGCTGGCAGAGACGCCCGATCGGATCGCCAGAATGTACGAAGAAATCTATGGCGGATACGAGGAAGATGCACAGACACATCTCGGCAAGGTTTTCCATGTGGAGAATAATGAAATGGTTGTGGAGAAAGATATTACATTTTATTCCACTTGTGAGCATCATTTGCTGCCGTTTTACGGAAAGGCACATATTGCCTATATTCCGGATGGAAAGGTTGTAGGGCTGAGCAAATTGGCGAGAACAGTGGAGGTTTTTGCAAAGCGTTTGCAGCTGCAGGAACAATTGACAGGGCAGATCGCGGATGCGTTAATGGAATATTTGCAGCCCAAAGGCGTTATGGTGATGGTCGAGGCTGAGCATATGTGTATGACGATGCGTGGGATCAAGAAGCCGGGGAGTCAGACGGTGACGGTGGTGAAACGGGGTGAATTTCTGGGAAACAAGGAATTGGCGGATACATTTTTTCAAATGATAAGATAGGTGAGAAAGATTATGGAGTACAAGGGGCAAAATGTAATTGATGAGCTTCGCAGACATCCGTTGTTTCGGGAATATTATAAACGGTTGGAGGAGGCAGAGCGTGACCGTAAGTTCTGCCGGCATCAGATGGATCATTTGCTGGATGTCGCGAGAATTGCCTATATTCAAAACTTGGAACAAAAGCTTGGGTTCTCTAAGGAAATGATATATGCGGCTGCACTTTTGCATGATATCGGAAAAGTAAGACAGTATGAAGAGAAAATCCCGCATGAGATTGCGTCGGCAGAGATTGCAGAAGTGATATTGGAGGAAAACGGCTTTTGCAGGGAAGAGCAAGAGTCGATTCTATGTGCAATAAAGGAGCATCGAAGATATAGGGAGGATATGTCTGGATTGGGAAAATTATTGTACATAAGCGATAAGAAATCCCGGCAGTGTTTTGCCTGTCCGGCAGAGGCAGAATGTAAGTGGAGTTTGGATAAGAAGAACAGGGAGATTGAGATATGAGAATTGGCAGCAGAGAATTTGACACAAAACAGCATTGTTATATTATGGGAATCTTAAATGTAACGCCGGACTCTTTTTCTGACGGCGGCAAATATAATGAAATGGATGCGGCATTGTTTCATGCGGAAGAAATGGTCCGAGAAGGAGCCGATATTCTGGATGTAGGCGGAGAATCCACAAGACCGGGACATATTCAGATTACAGAGGACGAAGAAATTGCCAGAGTGGCGCCGGTGGTAGAGGCGCTGAAAAAACGGTTTGAGGTTCCGATTTCCATTGATACCTACAAAAGCAAAGTAGCCAAGGCCGCGCTTACGGCAGGCGCAGATCTGGTCAATGATATCTGGGGATTAAAATATGATGCAAAAATGGCAGAGGTTATCGCAAAGAGCGGTGCTGCCTGCTGCCTGATGCACAATCGGGAAAAGGCTGAATATAACGATTTTATTTCCGATGTGCTGGAGGATCTGAAGGAATGCGTAAGACTTGCTAAAGCGGCGGACATACGTGAGGACGGAATCTGTCTGGACCCGGGGATCGGCTTTGGAAAGACATATGAAATGAATCTGGAAATGATGAAATATCTGCCCCTTATGCACGAATTGGAATACCCGATTCTGCTTGGCACATCCAGAAAATCCATGATCGGACTGACATTGGATCTGCCGGCGGATCAAAGAGAAGAGGGAACGCTTGCAACAACCGTAATGGGTGTGATGAGCGGATGTGGTTTTGTTCGGGTGCATGATGTAAAATCAAATTTGCGTGCCGTCAAAATGACGGAAGCAATTCTCCGGGTGCACGGTGTAGAAGAGATGAGATAAAGGAAAATGAGAAGATGACAAAAAAAGCGCTGGATAAAATTAAAATCAAAAATCTGGAAGTGTTTGCAAATCATGGGGTATTTCCGGAAGAAAATAAATTAGGGCAAAAATTTGTTATATCTGTAACCATGTATACGGATACGAGAAAGGCGGGAAAGACAGATGATCTGGCTGCATCCATTCATTACGGAGAGGTCAGTCAGTTTATAGATGCTTATATGAAAGCACACACCTTTCAATTGATTGAGCGTGTAGCAGAGTCGTTGGCAGAAGAACTGCTGGTGCATACACCGCTTTTGAAAAAAGTAAAAATAGAGGTTAAAAAACCCTGGGCGCCTGTCGGACTGCCGCTTGATACTGTATCCGTAGGGATTGAGCGGCAGTGGCATACAGTATACATTGCGCTTGGCTCCAATATCGGAGATTCTACGCAATATCTGAATGAGGCAGTGGAGCAGCTGCATGCGCTGCCTCATACAAGTGTCGCAAAATGTTCGGAGTATTACGTGACGCCGCCTTACGGTATGGTGGAGCAGGATGATTTTCTGAATGCATGTTTGGAACTTCGGACGCTTATGGCACCTCAGGAATTGTTGGAAGAAATGCATAGGATCGAACAAGAAGCAGGGCGTGAAAGAATTGTTCATTGGGGGCCGAGAACACTGGATCTGGATATTATTTTTTATGATGATCTGGTGTTGGAGGAAGCAGACCTGTGTATCCCTCATGTGGAAATGCAGAAACGGAAATTTGTGTTAGAACCGTTGCATGAGATCGCACCGTATAAAAGGCATCCGGTTTACGGAAAGACTGTGCGGGAAATGCTGGAGGAGATCAATGCTGTATCCTAGTATTAAAAAGAAATAAAAACCGCAAAACAGTCCGTCGGACTGTTTTGCGCATGTATGGCAACGCAAAAATCCTCCGGGGCATCTGTCGCTCTCGGAGGATTTTAAATTCTGCTTACAACAGTTCTTCAAATGTATCATAAAAGGACGGGTAGGACACATCCACGCACTGACTGTCCAAAATTTTCGTTGTTCCGTCGGCAACTAAAGCTGCAATACTGAATGCCATTGCGATCCGGTGATCAAAAAGTGTATGGATATTTGCGCCGTGGAGCCTGCCGCCTCCTGTAATGATCATTCCGTCGGCAGTAGGGGTGACATTGACGCCCATTGCTTTCAAATTATCGGTGACGGTTTCGATTCGATCCGTTTCCTTGACCTTTAATTCCTCGGCATTTTTGATGATCGTTGTGCCTTCTGCCAAGGCTGCCATAATTGCGATGACGGGGATCTCATCGATCAATGTGGGGATGATATCTCCTTCGATCGTAATCCCGTGCAGCCTGCTTGTACGAACGAGAATATCCGCGATCGGCTCGCCGCCTTCGGTTCGTTCGCGGAGCAGGGAAATGTCGCCGCCCATATCTTCGCAGACCTTGAGAAGTCCCGCGCGGGTCGGATTGATCCCGACATTTCGTATCAGAATCTCCGAATCCGGTACGACAAGTCCGGCTGCAATAAAATAAGCTGCCGAAGAAATATCTCCGGGAACATGGATCTTCTGCCCGTACAGTTCCTTACAGGGGCGGATGACCGTTGTTGCCTGTGTACTGTCGAGTGCATGGGAAGAACGCAGATCAGCACCGAATTCGCGCAGCATCAGCTCGGTGTGATTGCGTGACAGGCTTGGTTCGGTTACAGAAGTTTCTCCCTCCGAATACAAACCTGCAAGCAGAATACAGGATTTAATCTGTGCAGAGGCAACCGGAGATTCATAATGAATACCGTGGAGTTGTCCCGGCGAAATGTAAAGAGGAGCGCAGTCATTTCTGAGAATACTTGAGATATTCGCGCCCATTTGTGTCAGCGGAGCTATGATCCGTTTCATGGGGCGGGAGTTTAAAGATGCATCACCGGACAGTTTGGAGTCAAAATGCTGTCCGGCTAAAATTCCGGAAATAAGCCGGGTTGTTGTTCCGCTGTTTCCGACATCTAAAATGGTGTCCGGTGCGTGAAGACCGTACAATCCCTGTCCGTGAACCAAAATGCTGTCCTCCTTTTCTTCGATATCGATACCCAGTCTGCGAAAGCAGTCTATGGTCGCAAGGCAGTCTGCCCCCCGGAGAAAATGGTGTATCTCGGTCGTTCCTTTGGCAATTGAGCCGAACATAATACAGCGATGGGAGATTGATTTGTCTCCGGGAACTGTTACAGTCCCTTTCAAGCCGCTTACAGAGGTTAATTCTAATGAAGCCATGTTGTGTCCTTTCTTCCTATACTTCATAAACGATATAGTGATGTTTTTTTAGTAATTCAGCCGCTTTTTCGGACGGTGCTTCTTCATAAAATTCAATTTTCAGGACACCTTCTTCAAACTCACGGTTATGAATGATTCCGATATTTTTGATATTAATATTGTTGTCTGCCAAAATTGCCGCAATGGTGGCAATGCCGCCTGTCTCATCTACGATATCACAGTAAATGGCGAACTGTTTCTTAATCGGACCGGCAGAGCTGTCCGGCATAGAATTGCGATAATCTCTGGAAGCTTCAAACATGGAATAGAGATCCTGTTCTTCTTCGGAGTCAATTACAGCTTTCGCCGTTTTTAAAGTTTCAATATAGTCCCCCAGAACTGCGGAAATATTTTCTTTATTCTTCAGACAGATCTGCTGCCACATGATCGGAGAAGAGGAGGCGATTCGTGTAATATCCTTAAACCCTCCGGCTGCCAGCCGTTTCATCAGTTCGTCAGGATTGTCTGCCCGGCGGACAAAATTTACAAGGCATGCGGCAAGAATATGGGGCAGATGACTGATCGCGCCTGTTATATAATCATGCTCTTTGTAATCCAGCAAAAGAGGGATCGCATGCAGGGATTCGATAAAAGCCTGAAATTCCGTTATCCTTTTTGCCGGTACGTCGCCGGAAGGGGTGAGAATATAATAAGCATTTTCGATTAAATGCGCTTTGGCATTGGAGTACCCGCTTTTTTCCGAGCCCGCCATCGGATGCCCTCCGATAAATTGTGCGGTCAGTCCCAGATCAACCGCTTCCTCATGAATGGAAGTTTTTACGCTCCCGACATCGGTAAGGATACAGGAGGAATCAACCACTTCTTTTAATTGATGAAGGTAAGCCGCATTGTAGGCGATCGGTGCGCAAAGAAAAACATAATTGCAGTCCTTGAAATGTTCGTCGATGGAAGAACAGGCGTCGTCGATCGTATCCTCTTGAACAGCCAGTGTAAGCATTTCACTGTTTTTATCAAAGGCAATCAGTTTACAGTCCGGATAGTAGAGGCGGATCGCCTTGGCGATCGAGCCGCCGATTAATCCAAGACCGACGAAACCGATTTTACGAGGAGAAAAATTTTCTGTATGTTCAGTCATTGCTATGACCTCCGTTTTGAAAAATAAAATAAGCAATCATGAAATATTGTATCACTTTAAATTGGAAAAGTAAAGAAAATCAAATATGATAAAAATTGCAAAACAATTGTGAAATATACATAAAATAGTTGTATTTCATATAAATATTTAGTACAATATCAACATAACGTGTTCGTGCAGACAGAAACGGACGGCAGCAGTGTACAAATGCTGTACGTGACTGCCGGTATGGTCTGCATAGATATGACATACAAGGAGGCAGCAGCATGAAGGTTTACAGAACAGATGAAATCAGAAACGTGGTATTGCTTGGTCATGGAGGCAGCGGAAAGACGAGTTTAGCAGAGGCTATGCTTTATGTATCCGGTGCGTCTACTCGTATGGGAAAGATAGCGGAATCCAATACGGTCAGTGATTTTGATAAGGAGGAACAGAAGCGCGGTTTTTCGATCAGTACAAGCGTCATACCGATCGAATGGGAAAAGGCAAAGATCAATATTCTGGATACTCCGGGGTACTTTGATTTTGTAGGAGAAGTGGAAGAGGCAGTCAGTGCGGCAGATGCAGCGGTAATCGTTGTATCCGGTAAGGCAGGCGTACAGGTCGGAACGGAAAAGGCGTGGGAGCTGTGTGATAAGTATGATCTGCCGCGTATGCTTTATGTGACGGAAATGGATGTGGACGATGCAAGCTTCCGTCAGGTAGTGGAGGATCTGACCGAACGATATGGGAAAAAGATCGCGCCGCATTTCCAGCCGATCCGTGAGAATGAGAAATTGGTCGGATATATCAATGTGATCAAGAATGCAGGAAGAAGATATACCGGCATCGGTCAGAGAGAAGAGTGTGAGATTCCGGATTACTGTAAACCGAATCTGGAACTTTTGAGAGACTCTTTAATGGAAGCGGTTGCAGAGACAAGCGAAGAGTTTATGGAGCGCTATTTTAACGGAGAGGAATTCTCAGTAGAAGAAATCCGTGCGGCGATGCGTACAGAGGTTATGGACGGTGATATCGTTCCGGTCGCTATGGGATCGAATGTACAGGCGCAGGGGGTTGCGAATCTGCTTTCTGATATTGTACGTTTCTTCCCAAGTCCCGATAAGAGGAAGTGTGTCGGCATGAATTGTACAACCAATGCGATGTTTGAAGCAGATTATGACTTTGCAAAAGCGAAATCTGCGTATGTATTTAAGACAATGGTAGATCCGTTTATCGGTAAATATTCCTTTATTAAGGTATGCTCCGGTGTATTAAAGGGAGACGATCTTCTTTACAATCAGACATCCGATGCAGAAGAAAAGCCGGGCAAGCTGTATGTTATGTGCGGAAACAAACCGACAGAGGTAAGCGAACTGTTTGCGGGAGATATCGGGGCGATCGCGAAGCTGGCGAATACCAATACGGGAGATACCCTTTCCACGAAGGCGACGCAGGTAATCTATCCGAAAACCGATTATTCCACACCATATACATATATGAAATACACGGTGAAGAAGAAAGGCGAAGAAGATAAGGTTTCACAGGCACTTGCAAAGATGATGGCAGAGGATGTTACGTTGAAGGCGTCAAATGACAGCGAGAACCGTCAGGCGCTTCTGTACGGTATGGGAGATCAGCATCTTGAGATTGTTGCAAGTAAGCTGGAGGCAAGATATAAGGTTGAGATTGCATTGGAGACACCGAAGGTTGCGTTCCGTGAGACGATTCGGAAGAAATCCGATGTAGATACAAAATATAAGAAACAATCCGGCGGTCACGGACAGTATGGTCATGTGAAGATGCGGTTTGAGCCGTCTGGAGATTTGGAGACACCGTATGTGTTTGAAGAAGAGGTTGTCGGCGGAGCAGTTCCGAAGAATTATTTTCCGGCAGTAGAAAAGGGGCTTCAGGAATCTGTTGTAAAGGGACCTTTGGCAGGATATCCGGTAGTCGGTGTGAAAGCGACGCTATATGACGGATCTTATCATCCGGTAGATTCTTCTGAAATGGCATTCAAAACGGCTACAAATCAGGCATTTAAGAAAGGGTTCATGGAGGCGAATCCGGTGCTTTTGGAACCTATCGTTTCTTTGAAAGTAACAGTGCCGGACAGATATACAGGTGACGTAATGGGCGATCTGAATAAGCGGCGCGGCCGTGTGCTCGGCATGAATCCGATCATGGGAGGCAAGCAGGTGATCGAAGCGGAT
Source organism: uncultured Schaedlerella sp. (assembly GCA_963559385.1). GTDB lineage: Bacteria > Bacillota > Clostridia > Lachnospirales > Lachnospiraceae > Schaedlerella. The sequence continues at coordinate 72,569 of CAUWKK010000006.1, read as the reverse complement.
ATTCCGATGACCGGATTGTTCGGATATTGTACAGTTCTTCGTTCTATGACAGGAGGAAGAGGAACCTATGAGTATCAATTCTCAAGATATGAACAGGCTCCGTCGGATGTACAGGAAAGAGAAATTGCGGCAAGGGCAGCAGAGGAATAAAGAAAATGATGGCAGGGGATGCGCAAAAGGCGTGTCCCCTGTTTTTAAGCAGGTCTGATTGGCAGGTTATTTATGGGAAAAAGATTGTACTTTACAGGTAAAGGTGGTATAATTTCATTCACCTGTGGATCATAGAAAATATGGGACTTTTTGTAAAGACAGGTGAATGTAATAAAGTAGAGGAAAAGAAGATGAAGATAGTTATTATTGGAGACGGCAAGGTAGGATATAAGCTTGCCAAGACGCTTTCAGAGGGAGAGTATGACGTTACATTAATTGATCATAACGAAGAGAAGCTAGAAGAAGCGCTCAACCGTCTGGATATATTCTGTGTCCATGGGGACGGCGCCAGTGTGGAGATTCAAAAGAGCGCCGGAGTGGCGGAAGCGGATCTGGTGATCGCCTGTACGTCAACAGACGAATGCAATATGCTGAGTTGTCTGATCGCACGACGAGTCGGGGCAAGACATACGATTGCACGTGTGCGGAATCCGATTTATTTTAAACAGATTAATATTCTAAAGGAAGATTTACGACTCAGTATGGCGGTAAATCCGGAACTGACTGTTGCGGGAGAGATCAGCCGCCTGCTTTTGATGCCGAATGCAAGCAAGGTGGAATTATTTGCAAAGGGACGTGTGGAACTGGTAGAATTTCCGGTTGCTGCGGACAGTCTTGCCAAGGGAATGACATTGGCAGAGGTCTATCAGCATCTAAAAATCAAAGTGCTTGTCTGTGCGGTAGAGCGTGGAGAGGAAGTCCTGATTCCGAACGGAGATTTCGTAATACAAATCGGTGACCGTCTTCATATAGCAGCTTCTCATAAGGATGTGGGATGCTTCTTTGAAAAAATGGGACACCGTAAGATGAAGATAAAACGTGTTCTGATCTGCGGAGGTGGACGTGTGAGCTACTATTTGGGACATCGCCTCTGCAATATGGGCATGCAGGTGAAGATCATTGAGAAAAAATTTGAGCGCTGTGAAGAGCTGTGTGAACTGCTTCCGAAAGCGACGATCATACATGGAGATGCGACAGATCAGGATCTTCTGATCGAAGAAGGCATTGATGAGACAGATGCAATGATCGCACTGACCGGTATGGATGAAGAAAATATTTTAATGGGACTGTTTGCCCAGAGCAGAGAAGTATGTAAGGTGATTGCCAAGATCAATGAGGATCAAAGAGCACGTATGGTAGAAAAATTAGGATTGGATTGTACGGTTTCGGCAAAAACAGCGACGGCAGATGCAATCCTAAGTTATGTACGGGCAAGGAAAAATTCGCAGAGCAGCGCCAATGTAGAGACGATCTATCAATTGATAGACGGAAAAGTCGAGGCTTTGGAATTTGTCATTAAAAAAGAGGCAAAATATACGAATATACCATTTAAAGATTTGTCTACGAAGCCGAATAATCTGATCGCATGTATTGTTCGAAACCGTGAGATCATCATTCCAAACGGGGACGACAGTATGCAGGTGGGAGATAATGTAATTGTTGTAACGACAGAAAAACAGATGCAGGATATTGGAGAAATTTTGTTGTAGGTGTAGAGATGAATAAAAGAATGACAGTGTATATTATTGCAAAAATGTTGGGAGTAGAGGGCGCGGTTCTTTTGCTTCCGGCAATCGTATCCTGGATATACGGAGAGAAGAACGGTTTTGCATTTCTGGCGGTAAGTGCGGTACTGGGACTGATTTATCTGCTGTTCGGAAGAAAGGTACCGAAGGTAAAGACAATTTATGCAAAGGAAGGTCTTGTAATTGTCGGTGCGGCATGGGTTTTATGGTCTTTGTTCGGTGCGCTGCCGTTTTTTATCACAGGAGAAATTCCGAGTTATCTGGATGCTTTTTTTGAAACAGTATCGGGATTTACAACAACCGGATCCACGATCCTGACAGATATCGAGGTGTTATCAAAAGGAATTGCTTTTTGGAGAAGTCTGACGCATTGGATCGGCGGCATGGGTGTGCTTGTCTTTGTTATGATGCTGACATCTCTGGATGATGAAAATTCAATGCATCTGATGCGAGCTGAGGTGCCGGGGCCCGAGGCGGATAAGCTGGTGCCCAAGGCAAGAGAAACGGCACGGATATTGTATACGATGTATTTTGTATTGACGGCTATCGAGGTTGTGTTTTTGATGTTTGGGGGCATGAGCTTTTATGATGCGCTGCTCCATGCGTTCAGTACGGCAGGTACCGGAGGTTTTTCCAACAGAAATGCCAGTGTTGCGTATTATGATAGTGCGTATATAGACGGTGTGATCACAGTGTTTATGATTTTATTCGGCGTGAACTTTAATCTTTATTTCTTCTTGAGGCTGAAGCACTGGAAGGATGCATTGAAAAATGAAGAATTACATGCATATCTTGGAATCATTGCAGCTGCGACGGCGGTGATCAGCATCAATATTCTCGGAATCTATGGAAATATCGCGCATGCGTTCCGATATGCTTCGTTCCAAGTGGCAAGTGTGATTACGACGACCGGATTTATCACTGCCGATTTTAATTTGTGGCCGGAGCTGTCCAAGACGATACTTTTGGCGCTTATGGTGGTCGGAGCCTGCGCAGGGTCTACCGGAGGCGGAATGAAAGTGTCGAGGGTATTGATCCTGCTGAAGAGTGTGAAGCAGGAAGTGAAACGGATGCTGCATCCGAAAGCGGTAACGATCGTAAAGGTGAACGGGAAGAAAGTCGGCAATGACACGATGCGAAGTGTATATATTTACTTTACTTGTTACATATTTATTTTAATAGGATCTGTATTGATTGTGTCTGCCAATAATTTTGACTTTGCCACAACGTTCAGTGCGGTTTTGACAACATTGAATAATGTGGGACCGGGAATCGCACAGGTAGGGCCGGTAGAAAATTTTCATGCTTTTTCGGGACTTTCCAAATTGGTATTTTGTTTTGATATGTTGATCGGAAGGCTTGAAATCTTTCCGTATCTGCTGCTGATGTCACCGGGATTGTGGAGAAGAAGATTTTGACAGAGAAAAGAAAGGGGAACAATGTATGAAGAACTTAAAAATGAAGTTGGGTGCTCTGATTGCAATGGTCATTCTGGCAGCGGTTTATTATTATGTATCACTGCCTGCCATTAATATTCATTCGGCGGATTTGTGGATGTTTTTGATCGTTCTGGTTATTGTGATCGCCGTTCTGTATATCGGAAAAAAGAAACCGACGCGTTATGAATTGAAAGAATTAAAGGGGCTGAAAGTAATCGCAGCATTATTTGTTGTGATCGTGGGTGTTTATCTGATCGGTACACTGCTTTCTTCTCCGATCGTAAATGCAAAAAAATATCAGCAGCTTTTGAAAGTAGAAGACGGAGAATTTACAAAAGATATTGAAGAACTTTCATTTGATCAGATACCGCTTCTGGACAAAGAATCTGCGATGATCCTCGGAAACAGAAAAATGGGAAGCATGGTGGATATGGTTTCTCAGTTTGAGGTGGACGACTGGTACAGTCAGATCAATTATCAGGACAGACCGGTGCGTGTGTCACCGCTTAGATATGCGAGTCTGATCAAATGGTTTACGAACCAGAAAGAAGGAATTCCCGCCTATATCAAAATCGATATGGCAACCCAGAATACGGAGCTTGTGAAACTGGATGAGGGAATGAAGTATACGACCAGTGATCACTTGAACAGGAATATTTATCGACATCTGCGGTTTAAATACCCGACCTATATTTTTAATGATCTGAGTTTTGAGGTTGACGAAGAAGGAGTTCCGTACTGGGTTTGCCCGGTGAAGAAATATAACATCGGTTTGTTTGGCGGTGTGACGATCGGGCGAGTTGTTTTATGTAATGCAATTACCGGAGAGACAGAAGACTATGCGATTGAGGATGCGCCGGAATGGATTGACCGCGCATATTCTGCAGATCTTCTTGTAGAGCTGTATGATTATTACGGAAGCTTGAAGCACGGATATTTTAACAGTGTTTTAGGGCAGAGAGATTGTCTGATGACAACAACCGGATACAATTATCTGGCAATTGACGATGACGTATGGGTATATACCGGAGTAACCTCGGTAAGCGGCGACCAGTCTAATGTCGGATTTGTCTTGATGAATCAGAGAACTATGGAAACGAAATTCTATGCGATCGAGGGAGCTACGGAGGACTCAGCTATGTCTTCGGCGGAAGGTCAGGTACAGAACTTGAAATATAAGGCGACATTCCCGCTGCTGCTTAATATTTCCGGAGAGCCGACTTATTTCATTGCATTAAAAGACGATGCAGGTCTGGTTAAGAAATATGCAATGGTAAATGTACAGAAATATCAGATCGTAGCAATCGGAGATACTGTCAGCGAATGTGAGCAGGTCTATACAGATCTGATGTATGAGAACGGAATCAAGGCAGAAGCCGAAGATACAAGAGAAATTGAAACGGTTACGGCGAAGATTTCGAAAATCGCACAGGGAGTCATTGATGGAAATTCACATTACTATGTGATGCTTGAGGGTACTGAAGAGATTTTTGATGTTTCGGTTGTGGATTTTATCGACATTATTAAATATGAGGTCGGAGAAGAAGTAACGATTGAGTACAAAAAGGGAGAAGAGAGTAATACAGTCTTGTCGCTGAATGGAAAGGAGCGAAAAATAAACGCATCAGAAAAAGAAAAGGCAGAGAAAGCGGCAAACGAGACAACCGAATAGTTGAAACATTCTTTATGACAAAGCCGGGCAATAAGACCCGGCTTTGTTTGGCACTTTAACATCGGTATACGGAAACAGCGGGCAAAAGGAAAGCGTCGTTTTACAGAGTTGACTGTAAAAGACGCTTTCTTGTATATTTTTATTTTCGAAATAAATGCTATGTAATTATCCGTGAAGCACCTCGAAATCAGGGGTATCGATACCCTGAATCTTTTCCTTTTCTGCGCTTACGCTGATATAGAATTCGATGTTATCATCCTTGGAGATCTTGCTGACCTTAGCAAGAAAATCCGGAAGACTGTCGAGTGTAATATCCGCCTGTTTCAGAATACCGTCGATAAAAATCGTGTCAATGTCATGGTTACCGGCAACCATTCCATACAAAAATCCGATCAGTTCTTCTAAAGTTGCGATATCGTGGTAGTCATCCATGCAGATTGCACGAATATTGAAGTCAACGCTTGTAGTATCCCGGTGACTCTTTTTGATGAGTACGACATTCCCATTCGATGTCTTAACCTTTTCGTTTGCGAGTGCGATCATTTGTTGTGTTTTTCCGCTGCCCTTTGGACCTGTCAATAAATATACCATAGCGAATCTCTCCTTTATGTAGATGTATTTTTGAGTAATCCAACTGCTCAAATTTCTTAAATTTATTATACACTAAAGCGGTGGTCGGAACAACTAAAAAAAGGATAAAATGTAAAGAAAATGAAAACCGGAAAAAAGGGAAAATGATCGCCTGAAAATATGCGAAAAGAGATAGATTGACAAAAATAGAAAAACATGCATAAGATAAGATAACGGCATAAAAATAGAATGTATATGTCTAAAATGGAGGACGAAGAAATGAATGGGAATGTGTGGATCGGAATTTTAATACCTTTTGTGGGGACAACACTTGGCGCTGCAATGGTATTCTTTATGAGACGAGAGATGAACGGAAAGCTGCAGAAAGCGCTGCTAGGATTTGCTTCGGGGGTTATGATCGCAGCATCGGTATGGTCTCTGCTGCTTCCGGCGATTGATATGAGTGAAGAGCAGGGAGGGACTGCGTGGGTTTCTGCATCTGTTGGTTTCTTATTAGGAATGGGGTTTTTATTATTGCTGGATACATTGACACCGCATTTACATCTGCATGACGATGAACCGGAAGGTCTTCCGGCAGATTTAAAAAAAACGACAATGCTTGTCCTTGCCGTTACCCTGCATAATATTCCGGAGGGAATGGCAGTGGGGGTTACATTTGCCGGTATGATGACCGGAAATGCGATGATCTCTCTTGCCGGAGCGTTTGCGCTGTCTGTGGGAATCGCAATTCAGAATTTCCCGGAGGGAGCGATTATCTCGATGCCTCTTCGGAGTAACGGGCAATCCAAAGGGAAAGCATTCTTATATGGTGCGGCATCCGGGATCGTGGAGCCGATTGCAGCGCTTTTGACGATTTTACTGACCGGTCTGGTTGTGCCGATTCTGCCGTATTTACTGGCGTTTGCGGCAGGAGCCATGATCTATGTGGTGGTAGAAGAATTGATTCCGGAGTCTCAGATGGGAACACATACGAATATCGGAACAATCGGTGTGGCAGTAGGGTTTGTTCTGATGATGATATTGGATGTAGCGTTGGGATAATTAAGGTAGATCCATTAAGTAAAGATCCTCCGGTTTTACTTGTCTGAATATAGGAGATATAGTATACTTATGTCAGATTATGAGGAATGAGAGGAATATAGTAGTATGAAGAAAAAAATCGGGCGGCTGACAGGCCTGATAATTTGTGGAGTGATGACAGGCTTACTGCTATTTCAAGAAGTACAGGCAGGGGAGGCGTTGGAACTTGCAAATAAGAAAGGATACAATCTGGCAGAAAGATATCAGCCGGCAGGTTCGATTGTTACGGAAATCAACACGGGAATGATTCTCTGGGAGGAGGATGCTCAGAAGTTATGGTATCCGGCAAGTATGACAAAACTAATGTCCATTTTGCTGGCTTATGATGCGATGGAAGAGGGGGAATTTACTCTGGAGACAGAGGTTCCGGTCACAGAAAAGTATGTAGATATAGCGTCCAGATATGCATTGAGTAATAATAACATGAAAATGGGGGCGACCTATACTGTTTCAGAATTGATCGAACTGATCATTGTTCCGTCTTCTGCGGCGGCCACATATATGCTTGCCGATATGGTGGAGCCGGATGCGGCAAAATTTGTGGAAATGATGAATCAAAGGGCAAGGGAGATCGGATTGACTCAAACTACTTATTATAATTGTGTGGGTGTGCGAAATGAGCTGCTTCAACCTTATCATCCGGAAGGGATTCCGTTAAACAGTGATAATGTGACAACACCGCAGGACTATGCGCTTTTGTGCGGGTATTTTGTGAAAACATACCCCGATATTTTAAATCATACATCAAAACCGGAGATTACAATAAAAAAAGGAACTCCTTACGAGGAAAAATTTAGTTCTTATCAAATTTCACTGGAAGGAGCCAAATATGAACTTAAGGGGACGGATGGTTTGAAGACCGGATCCAGTGATAGTGGGGGTTTTAATTACAGTTCAACGGCAAAGCGTGGGGATACAAGGCTGATTGAAATCATTATGGGAGTATCCACTTGGAACGATCAGACGGGAGAGGAGTTACGTCATCTGGTAGGAAATGCGGTTATGGAGCATGTGTTTGAACAATATGAATATAAATGTGTTCTTCCGAAAGGAAGGTATGAGATTGGGGGAGAGGAGGTAGAGACAAAAGAGGATTTGTGGGATTGTGTAAAAAAGGACAGTAAGCCTAAGTTTATAGTGGAAGGCGATCAGGTACGGTTGGATGCTGAACGAAAATTTTTGCCGGGATATGAAGCGCCGACAGTTGCCTGTAAATCCGTATCGTTGATAAGATCTGAAAAATTTAAGAATACGATTTTTTTGATCTTGAAAGTTTTGGGCATGTTGTTATTGCTTATGGTAACAGCAGTATTGACCAGAATTCTTTATGTTTATTATCGACGGCAGCAGAAAAGAAAACGGAGAAGACACAAACGGCATGGAAAAAAGAAATGACGGAATATAAAACCTTTTATTTATCCTTGACTTCTTTCCGCAATCTTTCTATAATGAACAGGTATATTGCAGAAACGTTGAAGAGGAAGAGTAGAAGCTAGAAGCGGTACTTCCCGTTATAGAAGGAATGAGTGCATCTGAAAGAATATTTATGATTGCTAAATGACAGTAAATGTTTGACAAGATGAATAAGAGTGGTACCATGGAAGCAAAGCCTTTTCGTCTCTTGTGCTGAGGGACAGAAGGCTTTTTATTTTATAATAAGAAAGAGAGGAAATTATAAATGGCACAGAAAATTGTCTATAACCACAAGGCAGTTGAGAAAAAGTGGCGTGAGAATTGGGAGAAAAATCCGGTCAATCTGCAGTATGACGATAACGGAAACAAAAAGCAGAAATATTACTGTCTGGATATGTTTCCGTATCCGTCAGGAAATGGATTGCATGTCGGACATTGGAGGGGATATGTGATTTCCGATGTATGGAGCCGTTATAAGCTGCAGCAGGGCTATTATATCGTGCATCCGATGGGATGGGATGCATTTGGTCTTCCGGCGGAAAATTATGCGATCAAAATGGGTGTACATCCGGCAATCTCCACGGAAGAGAATGTAAAGAATATTAAGAGACAGATCAATGAAATCGCAGCGCTTTATGACTGGGATATGGAAGTAAATACAACCGATCCGAATTTTTATAAATGGACGCAGTGGATTTTTGTAAAAATGTTTAAAGAGGGACTTGCATATGAAAAAGAGTTCCCGATCAATTGGTGTCCGTCTTGTAAGACAGGACTGGCGAACGAAGAGGTTGTCAATGGAAAATGTGAACGCTGCGGCGCCGAAGTGACGAAGAAGAATCTGCGTCAGTGGATGCTGAAAATTACGGCATATGCAGACCGTCTGTTGGATGATCTGGATAAACTGGACTGGCCGGAAAAGGTGAAAAAGATGCAGGCCGACTGGATCGGAAAATCTTACGGCGCAGAGGTGGAATTTCCGGTAGACGGAAGAGACGAGAAGATCACCGTCTATACGACCAGACCGGATACGCTGTACGGAGCAACCTTTATGGTGCTTGCGCCGGAGCATAAACTGGCGTCAGCTCTTGCGACAGATGAGACAAGAGAGGCAGTGGAGAAGTATATTTACGATGCATCTATGAAGTCTAATGTAGACCGTCTGCAGGATAAAGAGAAGACAGGCGTATTTACTGGAAGCTATGCGATCAACCCGCTGAGCGGCGCCAAAACACCAATCTGGCTGTCGGACTATGTACTGGCAGATTACGGTACCGGTGCGATCATGTGTGTACCGGCGCATGATGATCGTGACTTTGAGTTTGCAGTCAAATTCAATATTCCGATTATTCAGGTAATTGCAAAGGACGGAAAAGAAATTGAAAATATGACAGAAGCTTACACAGAAGCAGCAGGAACGATGATTAATTCCGGAGAGTGGAACGGAATGGAGTCTGCGGTTCTGAAAAAAGAAGCTCCGCATATTATCGAAGAGCGCGGTATCGGGAAAGCAACCGTAAATTTCAAGCTTCGTGACTGGGTATTTTCTCGTCAGCGTTACTGGGGCGAGCCGATTCCGATCATACACTGCCCGGACTGCGGAAATGTTCCGGTACCGGAAGAAGAGCTTCCGCTTCGTCTGCCGGAAGTAGATTCCTATGAGCCGACAGGAACCGGAGAATCTCCGCTTGCCGGAATCGAAGACTGGGTAAACTGTACTTGTCCGGTTTGCGGAAAGCCTGCAAAACGTGAGACAAACACGATGCCGCAGTGGGCGGGTTCCTCATGGTATTTCCTGCGTTATGTAGACAGCAAGAATGACAAAGAACTGGTATCCAGAGAAAAAGCGGACGAGATGCTTCCGGTAGATATGTATATCGGCGGGGTAGAACATGCGGTACTGCATCTTCTGTATTCCCGTTTTTATACAAAGTTCCTTCATGACATCGGAGTGGTAGATTTTGACGAGCCGTTCCATAAACTGTTCAATCAGGGAATGATCACCGGAAAGAACGGGATTAAGATGAGTAAGTCTAAAGGAAATGTAGTTTCACCGGATGCGCTGGTAAATGATTACGGCTGTGATTCTCTGAGAATGTATGAGCTCTTCGTAGGCCCGCCGGAACTGGATGCGGAATGGGATGACAGAGGAATCGACGGAGTAAACCGTTTTCTGAAACGTCTCTGGAATCTGCTTATGGACAGCAAAGAATCAAATGCAGAGCCGACAAAAGAGATGATTAAAATCCGTAACAAAATGATTTATGATATTACAACACGGCTCGAAACATTCAGTCTGAATACGGTCATTTCCGGATTCATGGAGTATAACAATAAACTCATCGATCTGGCGAAGAAGACAGGTGGAGTTGATAAAGAAACATTGGAGTCGATTGCCGTACTTTTGTCTCCGTTTGCGCCGCACTTTGCAGAAGAGATGTGGGAGCAGCTGGGACACAAGGAGACGGTCTTTAAAGCAGGCTGGCCAACCTATGACGAGAACGCAATGAAGGATGATGAAATCGAGGTTCCGGTGCAGATTAACGGAAAAACAAGAGCAGTCATCAGCATCTCAGCAGAGGCGACAAAGGAAGAGGCAATTGAAGCCGGAAAAGCAGCGATTGCAGATAAGCTGACAGGTACGATCGTAAAAGAAATTTATGTACCGAAGAAGATCATAAATATTGTACAGAAGTAGGCAGTGCAGATAACAGAAAAGATGGACCTATCCTGTTTACAGGAATAAGGACATCTTTTCTGTTATCTATAGGGCATATGCCCATCAAGCGAACGAGCTGGTCTCGTGAGCTTGTATAGTACTGCTGTAGAATAAGGTGCTTGGAAATATTGAAAAGTTCGCTTAAGATCAAGGTTTACGGACATTTTTCTTCAAAGAAAAGGTATCATAAAATACCGCAAAATATCGTAACAGATTTTTAAAATGGAGTAAAAATGGAGTAAATATTTCAAAAGTGTAATGGGAAATGGCGTAGGTAGTGAAAACATTATCTGCGTCATTTCGCATTTGTAAAAGTAGGGGCGGTTTTATTGTGATAAAATGGAAAAAACATCTTGACTCTCTAGTAACGTAACGGTTTACGATGAAAGGTCATTGAAAAAATTACGTCAGATTATGTTTTTTCGAGAACTGGAAGTTCCATTGTCAGAAATAAAAGCAATTATGAAGGATTCTGAAAGTGATAATCGTAAAATTCTTGAAACACAGAAAATGATATTCAAAAAATAATACAACATTCTTTAAAAATTATGAGTGAAGAAGACAAGAAAATAATTATCGAGCATTATGGAGATATTGAGAAGTTTAAAGAATCTGTTGCGGAAGGCTTTAAAGATGAAAAGGCATGTGAGCATTTAATTAAGATATATGGAAGTAAAGAAAAAGCAGTAGAAGCAAGTCTGAACTCAGCAGGAACTAGAGAAGAAGTTACAGAGCAAAAAAATGAGATGGACTTGATTTATAAACAGTTTGCTTGTGCAATGGAAAGTTCAGATGAAGATATGTCAATGAAAGCAGTAAAAAGATGGGGGGAAAGTTGTAAAAATCTTTTTAAAATGGATAATGCAAGAGTATTATTACTAGAAATGGCTAAAGATTATTTGAATCATTCTAAGTTGGAAAAAGACACAGATAAACAGTACGGAAAAGGGGTTACAAAATACATTGGTTCAGCGATATATCGGTATTATGGTGTAGAAAACTTGGAATAAACAGATGTTACCAAAATGGAAACAAAAGAAATACATACTGGTACTTTTATTTTGGGTTCTATCGTTATATGATGTGAATGAAAGAGAGGTATGGAGTATGGCATTACATGATAACATCAAAAAATTCAGAGAAGAAAAAAATCTCACTCAGCAACAACTTGCAGATCAGTTATATGTTTCAAGGCAGACCGTTTGTCGTTGGGAAAATGGTTCAAGATGTCCGGATTTGATTACGGCAAAAAAACTGGCATTAGAACTAGATGTAAGTATGGACGAACTTATATCAGATGAAGATGTAAATGATATGCAAGTAAATTATGGAATATGGAAATCTGAAAGAATAAAAGATAAAAAGCATTTACAGACACTTCAAAAAAAGATATTAGACTTTATACAAATTGTGGGAGCTGTATTTTTAACAATCACCATTTTGTTACGAGTGCAATTAGATATGAGAGTACCTGTATGGTGTACAATCATTTGCTTTATTATTGTAGCGGTAGCATTACTTTGTAATTTTATAGTTTCTAAAAAATTGAGGGAGATGTGAGAGGCATCTGCTCTAGATGAAAATCCAAGCAAATTTCATTATTTGTTCACCGCCCTTTCTCTTATACGTTGTTTGACAAGATCTCTTGCCAGACGGGTGCGCAAGGCGAGTTCCCTCTTGACAGGGCAGATATAAGAGCAGCAGCCGCAGGCAATACATTCGCTTGAATACAGCTTTTCACATAAATCATAGTCTTCCTCTAAAAACGCAATTTCAATCTGGTATGGAGTCAGTCCGGCAGGACATACATTTTCACAGCCACGACAGCGTATGTAGGGCTGCTCTTTATAAGCAGAATCCGGAAGAACAAGAATTCCGGAAGTGTTTTTTGTAATGTAGAACAATTCGTCTTCTCCATTCCAGTCAGAGGCAACACAAGGATCGGTCATCGGACCGCCTGCAATAATACGGTTCTTTTCGACGGTTACTCCGCCGTTTTGTTTAAGAAGCTCTTTTGCAGATGTTCCGATCGGAACCAGATAGTTTCCGGGCTGTTTGACACATCCGGTTACTGTGACAATCTGGCTTGCCAGCGGAAGACCGCCCAGAATCATATCCGCAGTGGCTTTTGCAGTTCCTACATTAGATACGATCACACCTGCATCCGCAGGAAGTCCTCCCATCGGAACTTCTGTCCCTAAGACTGCCTGGATCAACTGGCGCTCTCCGCCTTGCGGATATTGGGTCGGAAGAACTTTTACCTCGTTTTGTCTGTTTCATATTTTTTGTGTGTCGGGAAGCCTGCGCCGCCCATACCGGTCAGTCCGCCGTCACGGATGCCGGTTAAAATCTCTTCTTTTGTAATATTGCGAATGTCGACTACAGATGTATGATATTCACCGGATGTATCGCAAAGGAAAGAAGCTTCTTCACTTTGGATAATACAAGCAGTGATACTGCGGCCTTGATGATCCACTTCACGGATATCTAGGATTGTTCCATTGACACTTGCATGGAGGGGAGCGGTCATAAATGCGTTCGGCTTACCGATAAGCTGGCCTTTTTTAACGGATTCCCCGGGGGACACAAGAAGCCGACAGGGTCCGCCGAACGACTGCTCGGATAAGATCGTGACTGCTTCGGGACAAAACGGTGTGATTGCCTGCTCCATGGACAGAGCCTTATCGCAGCCGTCTGTCGGATGGATACCGCCGGGGAAAACTGAATTTCCTCTTCTTAGCATGCCTGTTTCTCCTTTTCTTCTTTATATTGTAACTTTCACATGCTATATAAAATCAACCTTATTCCAAAGTTGTTAAAATATAGACATACTGAAACAGAATATCATAGTATTTGGGAATTTACAGGGGGGTGGTCTGCTCTTCCGGCATATACAGAGATGAAATTTAAGAAAATAATAAGGTAAGGTTAGGGAAATTTATAGTGTGTTTTGTAAGGGAATGCTTTATAATACGAAGTAAATACAAAAAAGCCGATATTTTAAGAAAGGACGGATAAGAGATATGATCATTACAACAACACCTTCTGTGGAGGGGAAAAAGATTAAGGATTACCGAGGAATCGTATTCGGAGAAGTGGTTTCGGGTGTGGATTTTGTGAGAGACATTGCGGCATCGTTCAGCAATGTGTTTGGCGGAAGATCGAACAGTTACGAAACAGAGCTTGTGGAAGCCAGACAAAAGGCATTGTTTGAAATGGAGGCGAGAGCGGAAGAATTAGGTGCAAATGCGGTCGTAGGGGTGGACATTGATTATGAGGTGCTTGGCTCGAATAACGGAATGCTAATGGTGACGGCAAGCGGGACGGCGGTAGTTGTGGAATAGAAGAGACGGTCTTCTTATTTTGCCACACATTTTAAAATATAGGAATGAAATATACCTTGTAAGGCAGAGATTATCGCTTACAGGGTATATTTTTCTTTGCACAAAATATCAGAAAGTGTTACACTCTTACATAGTTGATATCAGCAAATAGTTCTCGATTACGGTAAGGTGGTTTGGATGAAAATAGGGAAAAAAAGTTCAAAAAAAGAGAAAAGAGCAATGACAGTTTCTTTATACGGAAATTTATTGTTTGTAGTAATAGAGCTTGTTATGGCGGTGTATACAGGATCGCAGGCGGTACTTTTGGACGCTGTATATGATGGAATCGAGTTTGTCATGCTGCTCCCGTCTGTGTTTTTGATTCCGTTTTTGTATAAGCCGAGTAATGAAAAGTATCCTTATGGTCATATGCAGATGGAAACGGTATTTCTTGTCGTCAAGGGGATTACAATGATGTCTGTTACAGTAGGACTGATTTCAAACAGTATTAATATTTTATTTCACGGCGGACGCAGAATTGATTTCGGGATTGTTGCATGGTTTGAATTATTTGCCTGTGTGCTGGGAATCCTTGTGACTTTCTATTTGAAAAGGAAGAACCGGACGATGAATTCTCCGCTTGTGACGGCAGAGATGCAGGGATGGAAGATTGACAGTTTGATTTCACTGGGAATGACGGCGGCTTTTTTGTTGCCGGTTTTATTGCCGTTTTCATGGATGAAACAGGTTTCTCCTTATTTAGATCCGCTTATTATGATTGTTCTATCGGTGATCATGCTTCCGGCTCCGATGAAAATTGTTTTTACCGGAATACGGGATCTGCTGTTGATCTCTCCGGAAGAAGAAACAGTTGCAGAGATTAAGGAGATTGTAGAGCCTATTATTATGGAAAGTAAATGCACGGATATCTATTATGATATTGTGCGTACAGGAAGAAAGCTGTGGATCAGCGCTTACATTACCTTGAATCGGGATGAGCTCTCTGTGCGGAGGTTTCAGATTTTACAAACACGTTGCATTGCGGCGCTTGCAGAGAAATATTCGGATTTCTATTTTGAATTGCTTCCGGAAATTGAGGTGGATATGGAAGAGGTAAAGGAAGAAATGCAGGTGGAATAAAGAAATGGCAGATAATAAAAGAATGATAGGAAATAAAAGAACAATTGGGCTCGGACTTGGGTTTCTCATTGTTTTGGTTGTGTTTTTTATTTTTTATATGGGACGTCAGCCGTCGGGAGATGCCGTAAGCGTCAGTGGTTTCAAACTGAATACGGCGGTGAAAATCACAGCCTACGATACGAAGGATGAGGCATTATTAAATGAAGCGTTGGAACTTTGTGATAAATATGAGAAGGTGTTCAGTCGGACAAAAGAGGACAGTGAATTGTATCAACTGAATCACGGACTTCTTCCGCAGGAGAACGGTTGGTATATGTTGTCAGAAGAATGTGCGGAATTGATCGAACAGGGATTGTATTACAGCGAATTATCCGGCGGGGCATTTGACATTACGATAGAGCCGGTTTCTTCGCTGTGGGATTTTACGGCGGAAGAGAAAGTGGTACCGGATGCACAGGAGGTTGCCGCTGCTGAAAGTCCGGTCGGATATGAGAAGGTAGAGTTAGACGAAAACCGGATCCGGTTTGCACAGGAGGGAATGGGGATTGAACTCGGAGCGATTGCGAAAGGCTATATTGCGGATAAGATCAAAGAATTTCTTGTGGCAAACGGAGTGAAGAGTGCGATCATAGATCTGGGCGGCAATATCTTGTGTGTCGGGGAAAAAGTAAACGGAGATGCGTTTCGGGTAGGAATCCAGAAACCGTTTGCAAAACGAAGTGAAACTGTGGCGACAGCATCCATTCGGGATAAATCGGTTGTATCGTCCGGGATTTACGAACGGTATTTTGAGAAAGACGGACAATTTTATCATCATATATTAAATCCAAAGACCGGATATCCTTATGAGAACGGGCTGACGTCTGTAACGATCATATCAGAGGAATCTGTGGTCGGCGATGCTTTAAGTACAAGCTGTTTTGCACTTGGATTGGAAAAGGGACTGAAGTTGGTTCAAAGTATTCCCGAGGTACAGGCGGTGTTTGTGACAGAGAGCGGAGAGATGCACTTCAGTGCAGGATTTGAAGAGGCCATACCTCTGACATATACGGAGTAAAAGTGAATATGAAAGAAAAGGATCGGCAAATACAGAAGAAAAGAGGATGAGAGAAATGGAATTTATGAAAAAGAACGGATGGGGGATTTTGGTATGTCTTCTGATCGCTGTTCCGGCATGCCTTTTGGGAAAGCGATTTCCAATCGTGGGCGGTCCGGTGATTGCGATATTGATTGGTATGATTATTGCGCTGTTTTGGAAAGAAAGAGGAAAAGCAGCAAACGGAATTAAGTATACATCTAAAAAGATTTTACAATATGCGGTGATCCTTCTCGGGTTTGGTTTGAATCTGCAGGTCATTTTGCAGACGGGGAAGCAATCGCTTCCGATCATTGTCTCTACAATCACAACTTCTCTTGTGATTGCGTATATTCTGCATCGGATGATGCATATTCCGGGGAAAATCTCTACATTGATCGGTGTCGGATCTTCCATATGCGGCGGTTCGGCGATTGCGGCAACGGCGCCGGTGATCGATGCGGATGATGAAGAGGTTGCGCAGGCGATATCTGTTATTTTTTTCTTCAATGTGCTTGCGGCGATTTTGTTTCCGACAGTGGGAACACTTCTTGGCTTTTCTCAGACGTCCGGAGAGACGTTTGGGATTTTTGCGGGAACAGCAATTAATGATACCTCATCCGTTACGGCGGCAGCCTCTACATGGGACAGTATGTATGCCTTGGGAAGCGCAACGCTGGATAAGGCAGTTACTGTAAAACTGACCCGTACACTTGCGATTATTCCGATCACACTGACACTGGCATTTATGCGGACAAAGAAAGCCGGAAAAGCAGGGGCAGAAAAGGTTTCGATCGGGCAGGTGTTCCCGTTTTTCATTTTGTTTTTTATCGGCGCATCGGTGATAACAACTGCCGCAACGGCGCTGGGGGTATCTGCGGAGCTCTTTGCTCCGTTTAAGGAATTGTCTAAATTTTTTATTATTATGGCAATGGCGGCAATCGGATTAAATACCGACATTGTAAAGCTTGTGAAAAACGGCGGCAAGCCGATTGTAATGGGAATGGCATGCTGGATTGGGATCTCGCTTGTCAGTCTCGGAATGCAGAGCATGCTCGGAATTTGGTAGGAGGAGTGTATGGAGTATACGTATCATTATGAGTCGCCGCTTGGAAAAATGATAATGTCAGCAGAAGATAATGCACTGACCGGACTGTGGTTTGGCCAAGAAAGAGAGAATGAACGTACATTTACCGGTGCATCAGGAAACGTGCAGGAAGAAAAACTGCCGGTATTTGTGCAGACCTGCCGTTGGCTGAACCTTTATTTTGCCGGAGAAATACCGGATTTTCTGCCGAAGCTGCAATTGAAAGGAACCGAATTCCGGCAGCGGGTATGGGAGATACTGCTTACAATCCCATACGGAGAGACTATGACCTATGGAGAAATTGCGGATATGATCGCAAGAGAAAGAGGAAGAGAAAGAATGTCGGCACAGGCGGTCGGCGGAGCGGTCGGCCATAATCCGATTCCGATTCTTGTTCCGTGTCATCGGGTGCTCGGAGCGGGGCGCAGGCTGACCGGCTATACCGGAGGGATTGAAAAAAAGATTCGGCTTTTACAGATTGAGAATATTGAGTTTCAGGAGTAGAAAGGAAAAAATTATGAGTGAGAAGACGAAAAAAATGTTGAAAATAGGGATTCCGGTCATCATCGCACTGTTATCTGCGTTTGTTGTGGCAAGATTTGCAGCCTCACCGGAATTTCATGCAAAAACGATTGCGTCGTTAAATGAAAAGCAAGAGACGGTTTTGGAATTGACTGCCACTTCGACAGCCGCATCTGCGGCGATTACGCTGATTCCCGGAGATGTGGGAAATCCGATCGCAGAGAAGCTGACGGATTTAAGCGCTTACTTTTTGATCGTGCTCTGCGCTTTGTTTTTAGAAAAATATTTGCTTACGATCACCGGATATGCAACGTTCGTCATTCTGATTCCGCTGGCGTGTATACTCTTTTGCGTGAATGCATATAAGAAGAGTGCGTTCTTGCATCAAATGATCAAAAAAATTGTCTTTTTCGGACTGGCAATCGTACTTGTGATTCCTGTGAGTGTTCAGGTCGCTGATCTGATCGAGCATACATATCATGTTTCTATGGAAAATACGATTGAGACGGCGAAAGAAGCGACAGAAGATTTGGAAAAGAATGCAGAAAATGAAGATGAAGAGGGATTCCTGTCAGGACTTCTTTCTACGGTGAAAGGAGGCGTGTCCGGAGCGATTGAAAAAATGGAAACGGTTTTGATTAATTTTGTGGAATCGCTGGCGGTGATGCTTGTGACATCCTGTGTGATCCCGCTACTTGTGCTCTTGTTCTTCGGGTGGCTGATCAAGCTTGTGCTCGGGGTAAACATCAATTTGGATATGAAGCATATGAAGAAAAGGGTCAGAGGATGAAAATGAAACGGATCGATTACAGAGAAATCATAAAAGAAATCGTAATATTGACAGGTGCTGTGGCAGTGATCGCAGCAGCAGTATATTTTTTTCTTGTGCCGAGTCAGACATCGGTGAGCAGCATTTCCGGCTTTGGGATTGTGTTGTCCAATTTTGTACCGTTACCGCTTTCTGCGATTACAATGATTTTAAACGTGGTGCTTTTGCTTATCGGTTTCTTGACCTGCGGAAAGGAATTTGGGGTAAAGACGGTCTATACAAGCATTGTGCTTCCCTTGTTTCTTGCTTTTTATGAGAGGATTTTTCCGGGCTTTGAATCTATGACGGGAAATCAAGAACTGGATGTACTTTGTTATATTCTCGTTGTGAGTATGGGTCTGAGTGTGTTGTTTAACCGAAATGCGTCTTCCGGCGGTCTGGACATTGTGGCGAAGATTATGAATAAATACCTGCATATGGAGCTGGGAAAGGCGATGTCTCTTTCGGGAATGTGTGTGGCTCTGTCTTCTGCGCTTGTATATGACAAGAAAACGGTTGTTTTAAGTATCTTGGGAACCTACTTCAACGGAATGGTTTTAGATCATTTTATTTTCGGGCAGAATTTAAAACGCAGGGTATGTATCATTACAAAAAAAGAGAAGGAACTGCGGGAGTTTATTTTGCACGATCTGCACAGCGGGGCCACGGTGTATGAGGCAATCGGTGCTTACAACATGGAAAAGCACAACGAGATTATTACCATTGTTGATAAAGGTGAATATCAGAAATTAATGGATTATATCAATCACAAGGATCCGGAGGCATTTATCACTGTCTATACGGTGTCGGATATGCGGTATCGCCCGAAGATGTAAATGGAATGTGCAAACATTGTGTGACTCTGGCATTGGAATATCTGGAATTTTAAAAGAGATTGTTTCTGTATAACGGATTGGTTAAAATAGATCCATATAAATGATAAAAATGAATATATAAATTAATAATATTTCATATAAAAATGGAATATCACAGAAAAACATTAAAAAACAAAAGAATTTTGCAAGAAACAATTGACGAAATGTCAAAAATTGTATAGAATATGAATCAGTGAGTAAAAAAGTGGAGGAATGGCTATGACACCGTACAAAGATTTAAGTGTAGAAGAGTTGAAAACACTGAAACAGGAATTAGAAAAAGAGTTTGCAGAAATTAAGGCAAAGGGACTGAAACTGGACATGTCTCGCGGAAAGCCGTCCACCGAGCAGTTGAATTTGTCAATGGGAATGCTGGATGTCTTGAAGGCAGATTCCGATCTGGTCGGAGTAGACGGAGTAGACTGTCGGAATTACGGAGTGCTGGACGGAATTACAGAGGCAAAACAGCTTCTTGCGGATATGATGGAGGTGCCGAAGGATAATATCGTGATTTTCGGTAATTCCAGCTTAAATGTAATGTATGATACAGTTGCCCGGGCAATGATCTGCGGCATCATGGGCAATACTCCTTGGGCGAAGTTGGATAAGGTGAAATTCCTCTGTCCGGTACCGGGATATGACAGACATTTTGCGATCACAGAGCATTTCGGGATCGAGATGATCAATGTTCCGATGACTCCGACCGGACCGGATATGGATGTAGTAGAAAAGTTGGTTGCAGAGGACGAATCAATCAAGGGTATCTGGTGTGTGCCGAAATATTCCAATCCACAGGGAATTACTTATTCCGATGAGACGGTACATCGTTTTGCATGCTTGAAACCGGCGGCAAAGGATTTCCGTATCTTCTGGGATAACGCATATGGAATTCATCATTTATATGAGGATAAGCAGGATTATCTGATCGAGATTTTAATGGAATGTAAAAAAGAGGGAAATCCTGATATGGTGTATAAGTTTGCTTCTACATCTAAGATCAGCTTTCCGGGTTCCGGTATTGCGGCAATTGCAGCATCGAATGACAACCTGAAGGATATCCGCAGAATGATGCAGGTGCAGACGATCGGACATGACAAGGTAAATCAGCTTCGTCATGCAAGATATTTCGGGAATATCCACGGAATGGTAGAGCATATGAAAAAGCATGCGGATATTCTCCGGCCGAAGTTTGAAGCAGTTACAGATACTCTGGAGAGAGAATTGGGCGGTTTGGAGATCGGTTCTTGGCTGAAACCGTACGGTGGTTACTTCATTTCCTTTGACTCTATGGAAGGCTGTGCGAAAGCAATTGTGGCAAAGGCAAAGGAGGCAGGTCTTGTAATGACGGCGGCGGGAGCTACGTTTCCGTACGGAAAGGATCCGAAAGACAGTAATATCCGTATCGCACCGTCCTATCCGACTCCGGAAGAGTTGAAAGTTGCGACAGAGATTTTCGTTCTCAGTGTCAAACTGGTCAGCATAGATAAATTACTTGGAAATCTGTAAGAAAGTGGAAGTGAAGTCAGATTCCATATGAATTGTAAAACAGGCAGATCCGATTTGCGGGTCTGCCTGTTTTTTCTGATACTTGTTCGGAAATGTGTGTTAAAACATCTTTGGCTGTGTAAGGATGTTTTTTACATGATCGATTTCTTCGCGGGTAGCTTTTGCTGCAGGGACATAGTAGCTTTTTTCTCTTGCTACCTGATAAAGCTTTTCCTGAGACATTTCACATGCATTTCGGATCTGTTTCAGACATTGCTTCAATTCTTGGTTTTCTGTTTGCGGAATCATATCTCCGAACATTTTTAATTCTCCGTTTACTCCGACCAAGGCGTCGGAAACCATTGTTTTTTCATTCATTTGCGTCACCTCTTACAAAAATTTCATTAACTGCTGTTTGTTTTTCATTGCAGAATCTGCGGCATCCTGAAACAGCTTTTTGACCTCGGGATCTTCTGCCTGGGAAGCATAGTCTGTCATTTTGCAATGTGTAGTGTCATAGCCGCCGATCAGGTGACGTAAGTTCTGCAGATCCAAGATAGAAATTTCGGACATATCAGAGCCCTCCTTTGGAAATAATAATTGTGAAACATAACTGTGTTACAGAAATAGTATGTCCGAAAATGAAAAAAATATTTAGGAAAAGCGGGAATGATCCGGATTGTAGTTTTAAGACGTAATTGCAGACTTTAAAATAAAATTTCCGAACAATTCACGCATTTCCGGAGAGGTACGATACATACTTTCGGGATGCCATTGCACACCGATTGCAAACGGATGTATCGGCATTTCAATTGCTTCCACGGTATGATCCGAAGCGGTGGCGCAGACGGTCAGTCCGTTGCCGAGTGCGTTTACAGTCTGATGATGATAGCTGTTTACAAACAGACACCCTCCGATGTAATCTCTTAATTGAGAACCGGATTTTACAAAGATCTTGTGGCTGACCTCCTGTCGGGAAAAAGACTGCTGCATATAATCCAGATGTTTCCCGGGTTTTAAGGAAATATCCTGAAAAACAGTTCCGCCGCAGGCGACGTTGAGTATCTGCATTCCGCGGCAGATAGAAAGAACCGGTTTTTTAGATTTCAGGACTTGCTTCATCAATCGTATCTGAAATAAATCCAGTGTGATATTTGTTTTTCCATTGCCGTTTTTTGGTTCTTCTCCGAAGAGGAGAGGGGTGATATCACCGCCTCCGCAGAACAAAAAACCGTCACATAAGGAAATGTATTCTTCCAGCATTTGATCCGAACGAATCAGCGGAAGAATCAGAGGAATCCCTCCGGAGTAACGAACAGACTGGATATAGGCATTGGTCACAAATTGTTTGCTTTCTATAAAGCCGCAGATAATAATTCCGATTTTTGGTTTCATAAACGATCCTTTTCTTGGAGAAAGTATATGTTTCATAATATTTGCAAAACTTAAAAATAGAGTATGTAAAAAATTGGAAATATATACATAAAAAGTGTTAATAAAAAATCGTTCATGTTAATAAATTATCTTATGTTGTATTTTGATTTGATTATTTGTATAATCAAATCATTAAATTATTTGAAAAATCAGAAAATAGATTGATAAAATGGGAAATGACAAGGAATACTTTAATAAGATTGCAGAATACGGACAATTAATCGTGATTTCCGGGCCGAGTGGAGTGGGGAAAAGAACAATCATTAAAGAGTATATGAAACAGCATTCCAGTGCGGTGAAATGTGTCTCAGTGACAACGCGGGCGCAGAGACCGGAAGAAGCAGAGGGCAGAGAGCATTATTTTGTAACACCGCTGGAATTTGAACGTATGGTTCGTTCCCAACAGATTTTAGAATATGAGTATTATAATCGCAGCGGTTACGGAATATCAAGAAAAGCAGTAGAAGAACAACGAAGACAAGGGAAAAATGTAATCGTAATCGCAGATGTGACGGGAGCAATGCGGATACGCGCAAGATGTCCGGAAGCGACGTTGATCTTTATTCTTTCTCTGACATGGGAAGACCTGGAAATGCGGATACGTGAGCGGCATGCCGGAAATGACAAGAAGATAGCCGAAGTGGTTTTAATTGCCCAAGAAGAGATATTATGTGCAGAGCAGTACGATTATATTCTGATCAATGATACCGTAGAAAAATATATATGATATGAATCAAAGAGTTTAAACAGGTTTTACAGTGAAAAATCATAGATGTTAAGGTTTTTGCAAAAGGAAGCATCGCCCCATAATTGATTCAATTCAGTTATGGGGCGATGCTTCTGGCTTTTATTTCAACTTAAATTGTCTCACCAGTTGATCCAGTGTATTTGCCATTTCAGACAATTCCTGTGTGGAAGCCGCACTTTCTTCTATCGTAGCAGAATTAGAGTTGATGACGGAAGCAATCTGGGAAACTTCTTCCGTTACAGTTTCAATAGAGTGAGCTTCTTCTGCGGCAATTTCAGAAATATTACAGATTGTTTCCGTTACCTTATCGGTATTTTGAGCGGTGCTTTCCAAAATTTGAGCTGTATCATTTGCAATATGAACGCCGGTTTCGATTGCCCTGATGGAACTGGTGATCAGTACTGCGGTATCTTTGGATGCCTGTGCACTTCGAGAGGCAAGGCTTCTGACTTCATCTGCAACTACGGCAAATCCTTTTCCGGCATCTCCGGCGCGGGCGGCCTCTACGGCAGCGTTCAAAGCCAGAATGTTGGTCTGGAATGCAATGTCTTCGATTGCCTGAATGATTTTCTCGATATCCTTTGAGTGCTGTGCAATCTGTTCCATAGCGTCAACCAGTTCTTTCATTTTCTGTGTGCTTTCCGACATTTCTGTCTGGACTGCATTTGCCTGGATTCTGGCATTTTCAGCCACAGCGGCACTTTCTTTTACCTGACGGGAAATCTCGGAAATCGTGGAGGCAAGTTCTTCGGATGTGCTTGCCTGCTCTGTAGAGCCTTGTGCAAAATGCTGTGTACTGTCTGAAAGGTGGTCGGAGGTATGCCTTACTGTTTGGGAAGTATTTTGAATCTTTCTGAATGCAGTGTTTAAAGAAGCGGTCAGCGCTTCCAATGCCTGCTGTATTTGAATAAATTCCCCTTTGAACTCTCCGGTATATTCTACCTGCAGATTTCCGTTTGCCAATTGTTCGGTGGATTTCTGAATCGTCTGTATATAAGAGGCGAGCTCTGCAACAGAAGAATTCAATGCTTCTGCAAGTTGACCGACTTCATCGTTGCCTTGGATATCAATTTGGAAATGTAAATCTCCGTCCGCCAGTTTTTTGCTGTTTTCTGTGATCAGGATCAGCGGATTGATGACACCTTTGGATATATAGGAAATCAATGCTAAGCACAGCGCTGTGATCAGAATAATGGAAATTGTTATCATAGCAAACGAGGTACGGATTGCAGAAGCAGATCTGGCTTCTGCAGAAGCCGTCATATCCTGACAGATGACAATTACCTGATCCAGTTCTTTCTCCAACATGGCGAGCTTAGATTTGATCGTCTCCGTATACATATCGGCTGCGGCTTTTTTATCACGTTTCTGTAAAGCCAGCGCCTTGTCGGCGGATTCATGAATTTCTTTGTGGAGCCCCTTTATGTCTGTTTTCAAGGCTTCAATTTCTGCATTTCCAGAATCTTTATCGGAATACAGCCATTTTCCCAGAATACATTCGGTATCGTCTTTGCTTCCTGTAAATTTGGTGCCGAAGCCCAGTGCGGAGCCAAGGTTTTCTACCCATGCGTAATGTGCTTTCTGGCTTTCGAGTGCTGTGGTGTGGAGTTGAATGGCAGTGCTGATCTGTTTGTTACTGATGCGGATCTTTCCGAGGCCGTTCATAACACAGATAAAAAGCAATATAATTGCAAGAAATACTCCGGCAACCAGAATCCCGACTCTTACTTTAATACTCTCTCTCTTTTTCATCATCTCGTCTCCATATAATCTTTTGTTTCTTAAGACAAACCTAACATGTATCGTACAGTTTTGCAACAGAAACTTTCATTATTCAACAAATAAATAAATTGATAAAACAGAAACAGAAACAGCGTATTTTTTTGAAAAAATGATTGACTTTTCTCCTACTATGTCATATATTATATACAGAACAATTAAATAAACGTTTAATTGTTGAAGGGCAGATATTATTAGAATCAAAAAGGAGAGATTTACTATGAAAAAAACGTACAATATTGAAGTGGACTGTGCAAACTGTGCAAATCTAATGGAGGAAGCAACAAAGAAAACCGCAGGTGTTGCAGATGCAACTGTAAACTTTATGACTCAGAAAATGATCGTAGAGTTTGGTGAAGGTGCGGAGCCGAAAAAGGTGATGAAAGATGTATTGAAAGCCTGTAGAAAAGTGGAACCGGACTGCGAAATTGAATGTTAGAAAAAGGAGAGCGGCACTGCGGACGCACGAGCGGAAGCGGTGCCGAAATTATAAGGAGAGGAAAGAACATGAGTAAGAAACAAAAAAAGATGTTGACTCGGATTCTTATTACAACTGTGTCAGTCATATTGCTGGCATTGATTCCGACAAAGGGGATTCTACGGCTTGCGTTGTATTTGGGGGCATATCTGATCATCGGATATGATATTTTAAAGAAAGCGGGGAGGGGAATCCTGAACAGGCGTGTGTTTGATGAGAATTTCCTTATGGCAATTGCTACGGCAGGGGCATTTGCCTTGGCAATATATTCTCGAAACGGAGACTATAACGAGGCCATTGCAGTGATGCTGTTTTACCAGATCGGAGAGCTGTTCCAGAGCTATGCGGTGGGAAAGAGCCGTAAGAATATCAGTGCATTAATGGATATCCGTCCCGATTATGCAAATGTAGAAAGGAATGGAACGTTTGAAAAGGTCGATCCGGACGAAGTGGCAGTGGGCAGCAGTATAGTGGTACAGCCGGGGGAAAAAGTACCGCTTGACGGAATTATTTTGGAAGGAAGTTCAAGTCTGAATACAAGCGCATTAACCGGGGAGAGTCTTCCGAGGGATGTAAAACAAGGAGATGAAATCATCAGCGGATGTATCAACATGACAGGTGTATTGAAAATTCGTACGACGAAGGAATTCGGAGAATCTACCGTATCGAAGATTCTGGAACTTGTGGAGAATTCCAGTTCCAGAAAGTCTAAGTCCGAGAATTTTATTTCCAAATTTGCCAGAGTATATACACCGGCGGTCTGTTACGGCGCTTTGGCGCTGGCGGTTTTGCCGCCGCTTGTGCAAATGTTGTTCTTAGGACAGGCGGCGCAGTGGGGAGTCTGGATCTACAGGGCTTTGACATTTCTGGTGATCAGTTGTCCGTGTGCCCTTGTCATCAGTATTCCGCTCAGCTTTTTTGCCGGAATCGGAGGGGCAAGCAAGGAAGGCGTTTTGATCAAAGGTTCGAATTACATGGAAACCTTGTCTCGGACGAAATATGTCGTGTTTGATAAGACAGGAACACTGACAAAGGGTGCCTTTGAAGTGACGGCGATTCATCATAATGAAATGAACGAGACAGAATTACTGGAATATGCGGCATTGGCAGAATGCGCCTCTTCTCATCCAATCAGCAAAAGTATTCAGAAAGCTTATGGAAAAGAAATCGACAGAAGCCGTGTGACCGATATACAGGAGATTGGCGGACACGGGATCGTAGCGAAGGTAGACGGGCATGAAGTGGCAGTGGGAAATGATAAGTTGATGAAGAAATTGAGGATCGAGCAGAAAGACTGCCATAAGATCGGAACGATCGTTCATGTGGCGGTCAACGGAAAATATGAAGGGCATATTGTGATTTCTGATGTTGTAAAGCCTCATGCAAAAGCTGCAATCGATGCATTGAAACGTGCGGGTATCCGAAAAACGATCATGTTGACCGGAGATTCCCGGCGTGTTGCAGAGCAGGTAGCGGCAGAGCTTGGAGTGGATGAAGTATACAGCGAACTGCTTCCGGGAGATAAAGTGGAAAAGGTAGAAGAAATTCTTTCTCAAAAGACAGAGAAAGAGAAGCTTGCATTTGTCGGAGACGGTATCAACGATGCGCCTGTACTGACTCGTGCCGATATTGGGATCGCTATGGGAGCGTTGGGCTCGGATGCGGCGATCGAGGCAGCGGATGTAGTGCTCATGGACGATGATCCGCTCAAAATTGCAAAGGCGATCAAAATCTCCGGAAAATGTTTGAATATCGTATATCAGAACATTGTATTTGCATTGGCGATTAAATTTGCCTGTCTGGCACTCGGCGCGGTCGGAATTGCGAATATGTGGGCGGCAATATTTGCTGATGTAGGCGTAATGGTAATTGCAGTATTGAATGCCATCCGTGCCTTGCGGGTGCATCATTTATAAAAAATAGTAAGATTTTTCTGAAAGGTTAAAAGCTTATACAGGAAATCTCCAATACTTCTTCTATCATATGATGCAAGGCCTGTGCTTTTTTAGATGTACTGGCCTTGTAATACGTTTCTTTTCCGTCTCTGCGGGATTCGATCAGCCCGCTTGTACGCAGCAACCGCAGGTGGTGTGCGACGGCAGGACTGCTCATTTCCATAATGGCGGCGATATTGATAACGCATTCCTCACAGTGGCACAGAATCCAGAAAATACGAATACGGGTAGGATCGCTTAGTTGCTTAAAAATATCGGCGGTAATTTGAAAATGTTCCGCGTCGGGCATATGGTTTAGAATCTGCGGCATGGACTGATTGTGTTGGTGTGGCAAATTATGATGCTCCATGAGTCGTATTTCCTCCTTGGTTTTATACGATCGATACATATATTTTAAAATGTCAGAATTGTGGGAGTGCATAGCACGAAACAATTCGTCAGGCATTTTTTGACTCCAACATCATTTTAATATGGTGTATAAAAAAAGTCAATGAAACTGCGGATTTACAGGAAACAGGGAAGCGTGCTATAATCGTTTGCAGGAAATCGGGTGAAGGAGGAGACAAAATGGCGATTGAAGATTATTTGAAAGCGCAGAAAGCGGGGAAAAGGGAATATCAGCTCCGGATGCTGAGAGGGCAGCAGCCGACGCTGGAAGTTTTGGACGATATCCTGCCACAAAGGGGTAGCTATTCAGAGGTACCGCTTGGGCTTGTGCAGATTCCCATGGATCAGATCGTGGGAACGAAGACCGGCGGGCGCAGCAGTGCATTTGCAAGTAATTTTATGCCGATTTTAAAAGATAACACAGAATTTGCCAGAAAATGGGTGGCGCTGAGCGACAGTCATCTTGAGGAGGGAATCCGGGAGCCTGTCAAGGCGTATGAGTATATGAATAAGTTTTATATTCAAGAAGGCAATAAGCGAGTCAGTGTTATGAAATACTATGATGTCGTGTCTGCTCCCGGAGAGGTGACTCGGATCATTCCGAAACGGACGGATGAAAAAGAAAATATACTGTATTATGAATTTCTTGATTTTTATGAATTGTCGAAAGTAAATTATGTTTGGTTTACAAAGCTGGGCAGTTTTGCGAAGTTGCAGACAGCGATCGGGAAAAAACCAAAGGAGGTATGGTCAAGAGAAGATCAACTGACCTTTAGTTCCAGCTATTCCCGTTTTCTGGCAGAGTACGATCAGCACGGAGGAGAGAAGCTTTCTATTACGGCAGGAGATGCATTTCTTTCGTTTATTGTTCTCTATGGTTATCATGCTGTCAACCAGAAGACGACGAGTGAATTGAAAGAACTGGTTGCAAAGAGCTGGGAAGAATTTAAGCTTTTGGAGGAAGAGGATGAGATCGATCTGAAAATGACGCCGAGTGTGGAGAAAAAGTCGGTTTTAAGCAGGCTGATCCCAACCAGTACGTCGAAATTAAAGATTGCGTTTATCTATGCCAAGACATCGGCATCCTCTGCATGGACATATTCCCATGAACTGGGAAGATTATATCTGGAAGAAACGTTTCCGGAAGAAGTTAGTACCGTAGTTTACGAGAATGCAACGCAGGAAAATATAGACTTGTATTTGGAGACGGCGATCAAGGCAGGGTGCAATATTATCCTGACAACAACGCCGGCGTTTGCAAAAGCGAGTGTAAAAGCGGCGATTGCAAATCCGGAGGTGCGGATTCTGAACTGCTCTTTGAATACGTCTCACCGTTACATCAGGACATACTATGCGCGGATGCATGAGGCGAAGTTTCTCATGGGAGCGATCGCGGGGGCAATGGCAGAAAACGATAAACTGGTGTATGTAGAGGATTATCCGATTTACGGCTCGATCGCCAATATTAATGCCTTTGCGATCGGAGCCAAAATGGTCAATCCAAGGGCGCAGATTTATCTGGAATGGTCTTCATTGAAGGATGTGGATATTTCGGAGCGTATTCGTAGGATTGGCGCATCCTGTATTTCCGGAAAGGATATGATGATACCGGAAGAGGCTACCCGGTTTTTTGGGATTTATCGTCTGGACGGCGAATATCCGGTGAATCTTGCCATGCCGCTCTGGCACTGGGGAAAATTTTATGAGCAGCTGATCCGTACGATCATGAATGGAGCATGGAAAGAAGATGACAAGTCAGCAGTGAAGAAAGCAATCAATTATTGGTGGGGAATGTCAGCAGGCGTGATCGATGTGATCTGTTCGAAAAAGATACCAAGTGAAACAAAACGATTGATAGAGCTTTTGAAATATACGATTACATCCGGGCAGTTTACACCGTTTTCCGGCCGTTTGTATTCTCAAAACGGAATTGTACAGAAAGATTCGAAAGGACAATTGACGCCGGAAGAAATTGTGAAGATGGACTGGCTTGCGGAAAATGTGATCGGAACCATTCCGAGTACATCGCAGCTTCAGGAGCAGGCGAAGGCAGTGATCCTGCAGCAAGGGGTAAAGAAAGAGAAAGGGCAGATTTAACAGATGAAAATACTTGCGATCGGGGATGAAGAGTCAACGTACTTGTGGGACTATTTTGATAAAAGTAAATTACAGGATGTCGATTTGATCATTTCCTGCGGGGATCTGAATCCCAGCTACCTGTCTTTTCTTGTGACGTTATACGCCATTCCGGTCTTATATGTCCATGGAAACCATGATGGAAAATATGATCGGAACCCTCCGGAGGGGTGCACCTGTATCGAAGACACGATTTTTGTTCATGAGGGGATCCGGATTTTGGGGCTGGGCGGTTCCATGCGTTATACAGGCGGGCCGCATCAGTACACAGAAAAGGAAATGAGAAAGCGGGTAAGAAAGCTGTGGTTTCAGTTGTGGAGACATCGCGGTTTTGATGTTTTGGTCACACATGCGCCGGCATATCAGCTAAATGACGGGCGGGATCTTCCGCATCAGGGGTTTCAGATTTTTTTGAGACTGATAGAAAAATACCGTCCGAAATTTTTCCTTCATGGACATGTGCATATGTCTTACGGACGGAACCAGAAGCGATATGACCGTTATCAGGATACACATGTTATCAATGCCTATGAGCGGTGCATTTTTGAATTTGAGAATGGACGGATTGTCCAGTGAAAGTTTGCCTGACAGAGTAATGGCGGCTTCGGAAAGGAAATTTTATGACAGCTTTTGCAGATTTACTTACGATTGACGGAAATATACTGCTTTGGATACAGGAGTATTTTCGGCAGGATTTTATGACTCCGTTTTGGAAATTTATTACATTTTTGGGAGATTCGGGGTGGTTCTGGATCACGCTTTCTGTGCTGCTTTTGCTGTCCAAGCAGACACGGAGAACGGGGGTGACCGCATTGCTGGCATTGGGCCTTGGTGCGCTGATCACGAATGTGGCGTTAAAAAATATGGTGGCGCGGATTCGTCCGTATGAGGTGATAGAAGGATTGGTTCTGCTGGTAAAAGAGCAGTCTGATTTTTCTTTTCCGTCGGGACATTCCTGCGCCTCCTTTGCGGCGGCGGTGGTGTATTATAAAATGCTTCCGAAAAAATACGGTATTTCGGCAGTGATATTAGCTGCGCTGATCGCATTTTCCAGATTGTATGTGGGCGTTCATTATCCGAGTGATGTGATCGCGGGAAGTGTGATTGGGATTTTAGCTGCATTATTGGCATATGTATTAGTGGAAAAAGCAGAAAACAGAAAATAAAAAGGAAAAGACGACGATTCCGGGAGTGATTTTTCGGGATCGTCGTCTTTTCTTTCAGATTGAAACTTGTTTCTATCGGTGATATACGTCTCCGTCTTCGTAAACCGGCTCGCAGGTGAGCTGTACGCCGAGCTTTTGGAAAATCTTGATATCTACATCAGACAGTATGACAGAGGTATGTGCCTGACAGCCTTCTAATTTGTCTAACTGTCTGAGGGCAAGCCGGGCATCCGGATTGGACGCTGCGCTTGTAGAAAGTGCGATCAGAACTTCATCGGTATGAAGCCGTGGGTTTTTGCTCTTTAAGTATTCTACCTTTAATTTCTGGATCGGTTCGATTGCTTCCGGTGAAATGATGTGCAGCTCATGTCCCAGCCCGGCAAGGTGCTTCAATACGTTCAGCAAAAGTGCGGCAGATGCACCTAAGAGGTTTCCGGTTTTTCCGGTGATCATCGTTCCGTCCGGAAGCTCAAGAGCCGCTGCGGGAGCGTTTGTTTTTTCGGCGCGTTTTAATGCGGCGGAGACAACCTTACGGTCTTGGATCGTCACGCCTGCCTGATTCATCAGGAGCTCAATGGTCTGCGCCTGTTCTTCCGGACAGGTTCCTTTCAGAATCCCATTCAGCGCTGCGTAGTAGCGGCGGACAATTTCCTGACGGGAGGCTTCTTTACAGATTTCGTCGTTGCAGATACAGTTTCCCGCCATATTGACTCCCATATCGGTAGGGGATTTATAAGGGCTTTTTCCGTAAATCTTTTCAAAAATCGTATTCAGTACCGGAAAGATTTCGACATCACGGTTATAATTGACGGTAGTTTCGCCATAGGCTTCCAAATGGAACGGATCGATCATATTGATATCGTTCAAATCTGCGGTTGCAGCCTCATATGCCAGATTGACCGGATGCTTGAGCGGGAGATTCCAAATGGGAAATGTTTCAAACTTTGCATATCCTGCATGGATTCCCTTTTTGTGTTCATGATATAACTGGGAAAGGCAGGTAGCCATTTTTCCGCTTCCCGGTCCCGGAGCCGTGACGATCACGAGCGGACGGGAGGTTTCGATGTATTCGTTCTTTCCATAGCCTTCATCACTGACAATGAGAGGGATATTGGAGGGATAGCCGGCAATATTATAATGAATATATACCTTGATATGAAGTTTCTCCAAACGATTTTTAAACAGGAGAGCGCTTTCCTGTCCGGAATATTGTGTGATCACAACGCTGCCCACATACAGACCGCTGTCCCGGAACGAGTCCATAAGACGGAGAACATCAGAATCATAGGTGATGCCCAAATCTCCGCGGACTTTATTTTTTTCGATATCCTTTGCGCTGATGACAATGATAATTTCAGCCTGATCACTGAGCTGCATCAGCATACGAAGCTTGCTGTCGGGGGCAAAACCCGGAAGCACGCGGGATGCATGGAAATCATCGAAAAGCTTACCGCCGAATTCCAGATAAAGCTTGTGATCAAATTGTTCGATGCGCTGGCGGATATGCTCAGACTGCATTTTCAGATATTTATCATTATCAAATCCTATTTTCATTATGAAAGTGACCTCCAATCGTTGACGTATGTTATCCTAATATCTAAAGTGTGTACTACAAAGTAACAGTATACTACAAAAGACATCAGGTTTACAAGAATTTTGCAGGTTCAGTTTACAATTTTTTCATAATCTTCTTGTTGATTTATAAGAACAGTGTACTTATAATAAAAATAGTTGATTTTAGGAGGAATAAAATGGATAATCAGAACAATAATAAAAATTCCAAAAACAACCGGCAGGGGTGGGGAGTGATTCTTGCAACGACCTTGCTGGCTATTTTTGTTGTAATGGGATTATCTTCACTGATGCGAGGGCAAGACCCGGAAGAAATCAGTTATGATAAATTTTTGAATCTGGTGGAGGACAAAAAAGTTGAAAAGGTGACTTTGGATACAGCCAAGATTTATATTACACTGACTGATGAGGCAAGAAAAAAAGAACTGGAAAAGGCGGGAAATGAAGAAGAACTGGCTGCAAACGAGCTGCTCAGTCAAATGGAAGAGGCCATGGGGCAGTCCAAGGATAAGAAAGCAGAGCATGCGCCGGATTATTATACCGGGGCGGTAGACGATTATCAGTTGGCGGAACGTCTGGACAAGGCAGGGGTGACGTTTGAGCAGGCGATACCGGATACGATGTCAGCCATGATATTCGAAGTGTTTATTACATTGATCCTGCCGCTTCTTTTAATGGTGATCTTATTTAATTTTGTCATGCGTAAGATGTCCAAGGGCGGCGGCATGATGGGAATCGGAAAGAGCAATGCCAAGGTATATGTGGAGAAAGAAACGGGAGTTACTTTTCAGGATGTGGCAGGTCAGGATGAGGCAAAGGAGTCCTTACAGGAGGTCGTTGACTTCCTCCACAATCCGGGGAAATATACCGGGATCGGAGCGAAGCTTCCGAAAGGCGCACTTTTGGTCGGACCGCCCGGAACAGGGAAGACCTTGCTTGCAAAGGCAGTTGCAGGAGAGGCAAAGGTGCCGTTCTTCTCTCTGTCCGGTTCGGCATTTGTAGAAATGTATGTGGGTGTGGGCGCATCCCGTGTACGTGATCTGTTTAAGCAGGCACAGCAAATGGCGCCGTGTATCGTATTTATTGATGAGATTGATGCAATCGGAAAAAGTCGTGATACTGCAATGGGCGGTGGCAATGATGAGAGAGAACAGACATTGAACCAGTTGTTAGCGGAAATGGACGGCTTTGATACAAACAAGGGGCTTTTGCTTTTGGCGGCTACAAACCGTCCGGAGGTCTTAGACCCGGCACTGCTTCGTCCGGGGCGGTTTGACCGGCGGATCATTGTAGATAAACCGGATCTGAAAGGTCGTATCGACACATTGAAGGTACATTCCAAGGATGTCAAAATGGATGAAACGGTTGATTTGGAGGCGATTGCACTAGCCACTTCCGGAGCAGTAGGTTCTGATCTGGCAAATATGATCAACGAGGCTGCGATCAATGCAGTAAAGCATGGCAGACAGGTTGTCAGCCAGAAAGATTTGTTTGAGGCGGTAGAAGTCGTACTGGTTGGTAAGGAGAAGAAAGACCGTATTATGAGTAAGGAAGAAAGGCGGATCGTTTCTTATCATGAAGTAGGGCATGCACTTGTAAGCGCGCTTCAGAAGGATGCAGAGCCGGTACAGAAAATCACGATCGTACCGAGAACTATGGGAGCGCTCGGATATGTCATGCAGACACCGGAGGAAGAGAAATTTCTGAATACAAAAAAAGAATTGGAAGCAATGTTGGTCGGAGCGTTGGCAGGACGTGCGGCAGAAGAGATTGTTTTTGATACCGTGACAACGGGGGCATCGAATGATATTGAACAGGCGACAAAGATTGCCAGAGCGATGATTACGCAGTACGGGATGTCGGAAAAATTCGGTCTGATCGGACTGGAATCTGTACAACATCGTTATCTGGACGGACGTCCGGTGATGAATTGCGGAGACGCAACAGCAGCCGAGATTGACTCGGAGGTTATGGTAATGCTGAAGAAAGCCTACGAGGAGGCAAAGCGGCTGCTTACAGAGAATCGAGAGGCATTAGATAAGATTTCGGCATTTTTGATTGAGAAAGAGACGATCACCGGTAAGGAATTTATGAAGATTTTCCGGGAAGTAAAAGGAATTGAAGAACCGGAGGAAACAGAAAATGGTTCGGAGAAAAAAGAAGAACGCATTGTGATGAAGCCTGTGGAAGGGCAGTCCGATGCGGCAGAAGACACGGAGAAGGCTGCGGAGGAAACGGAAATGCCTGCAGAAGAAATTCCTACAGAAGCAGAAAGAGAAAGTACAGAAGAATAATCTCATAGAAAGTAATAAGACCGGGCAGGGAAGATGTTGCATCTCTGCCCGATTTTTTGTAGGATATAGAAAGAGGATCAAAAGAGTTGGAGAAGACTGTAGGAATGGAAAATAACAATTTTGATATTCAGGAAGAATTAAAAAAGCTGCCCGGAAAACCGGGAGTATATATTATGCATGATGAGACAGATGCGATCATTTATGTAGGAAAAGCGATCAGTTTGAAAAACAGGGTGCGTCAATATTTTCAAAGCAGCAGGAATAAAGGGGTTAAAATCGAGCAGATGGTGACACATATCCGCAGATTTGAATATATCGTGACAGATTCGGAACTGGAAGCGCTTGTGCTGGAGTGTAATCTGATCAAAGAACATCATCCGAAATATAATACGATGCTTATGGATGATAAAACCTATCCGTTTATTAAAGTATCGACAAACGAGGCTTTTCCCCGCGTGATGCTGGCAAGGAAAATTCAGAAAGATAAGGCAAAATATTTTGGACCGTATACCAGTGCGGGAGCTGTACGGGATACGATCGAACTTTTGCACAAGCTGTATCATATCCGAAGCTGCAGCCGCAATCTGCCGCGGGATATCGGAAAGGAGCGTCCCTGTCTGAACTATCATATCAAGCAGTGTGATGCGCCTTGTCAGGGATATATTTCACAGGAAGAATACGGAAAAGCTGTGAATGAGGTTGTTCGTTTTCTGGGCGGGAATTTTGAAGGAATACAAAAAGAATTGGAGCAGAAGATGCAGGAGGCGTCGGAAACTTTAGAGTTTGAAAAGGCGATCGAGTATCGGGAACTGTTAAGCAGTGTAAGGAAAATATCGCAAAAACAGAAAATCACAGACAGCCGCGGGGAAGACAGAGATATTCTGGCGGCGGCAACAGAAGAAGAGGATGCTGTCGTACAGGTTTTCTTTATCCGCGGAGGGCGGCTGATCGGAAGAGATCATTTTTATCTTCGGATCGGAAAGGAAGAGACTCTCGGAAATATTCTGGACAGCTTTATCAAGCAGTATTATGCGGGAACACCGTTTATTCCCGGTGAGTTGATGGTGCAGGCGGAGCCGGAGGAACGTGAATTGATTGAAGAATGGCTGTCTGCCAAGCGAGGCGGCAAGGTGAATATACGAATTCCGAAAAAGGGTTCCAAGGAAAAACTTGTGGAATTGGCGGCAAATAACGCAAAGCTTGTTTTGACAAAGGATAAGGAACGCTTGAAAAGGGAAGAGGGACGGACGATTGGAGCGGTCAAAGAGATCGAGAAGCTGCTGGGACTTCAAAATATTGTCCGCATGGAAGCCTATGACATTTCCAATACAAATGGATTTGAGTCGGTCGGTTCCATGGTTGTTTATGAGAAAGGAAAACCGAAACGCAACGATTACCGAAAATTTAAGATTAAAGGAATTAAAGGAGCAGATGATTACGGAAGTATGAGAGAAGTGCTTACGAGACGGTTTACCCATGGGATGCGGGAGCGAAAGGAAAGCAAAGAACTGGGAGGTTTTACTGCATTTCCGGATTTAATCCTGATGGATGGGGGAAAAGGGCAAGTGAACGTAGCGCAGGAGGTATTGGACGTTCTGGAGCTGCACATTCCGGTCTGTGGAATGGTAAAGGATGATCATCACCGGACAAGAGGATTATATTATCAAAATGAAGAGATTGAAATCGATCGCTCTTCGGAAGCGTTTCGCCTGATCACCAGAGTGCAGGACGAGGCGCACCGATTTGCGATAGAATATCATAAACAGCTTCGCGGAAAGGGACAGGTGCATTCGATCCTGGATGATATCGAGGGAATCGGAGCGACAAGGAGAAAGGCTCTGATGCGCAGTTTTTCGAGTCTGGAGGAAATCAAGGGGGCAACGACAGAGGAATTAGCTGCAATCCCGTCAATGAATGAAAAAGCGGCTGAATCCGTGTACAAATTTTTTCATCCGTGATATACTAAAGGAACAGACTGGAAAGAAAACGGAAAGGAATAAAAACGATGGCACATGGCGTAAAATTAAATGAACTTGCAGAAAAAATGGAATTGAAAAATCTGACGCAGAGTGTAGATCTGGCAGATAAGGAAGTGGCAGTGCCGGATGTAAACAGACCGGCATTACAGTTAACCGGATATTTCGATCATTTCGATTCGGATCGTGTACAGATCATCGGATATGTAGAGTATACATATTTGCAAACTTTGAGCAGAGAGCGGAAGATTGAGATTTATAAGCAGCTCCTTTCTTATAAGGTTCCGTGCATTATTTTCAGCACGAATATTTATCCGGACGGAGACTTTCTGGAACTCGCGACAAAGGCGAATATTCCGCTGCTTGCTACAACGGTGACAACATCGGCATTTATGGCGGAATTGATCCGTTGGATGAATGTAAAGCTTGCTCCGTGTATTTCTATCCATGGAGTGCTCGTGGATGTGTACGGTGTCGGAGTGCTGATCATGGGAGAGAGCGGCATCGGGAAGAGCGAGGCTGCATTGGAGCTAATCAAACGAGGACACCGTCTGGTGACGGATGATGTGGTGGAAATCCGGAAAGTAAGCGATGAAACGCTGGTCGGTTCGGCGCCGGATATCACAAGACATTTTATTGAACTTCGGGGAATCGGCATCGTTGACGTAAAATCCATGTTTGGTGTACAGAGTGTACGTGAGACACAGAATATCGATCTGGTGATCACGTTGGAGGAGTGGGATAAGGAACGGGAATATGACAGATTGGGATTGGAAGAAAGCTATACAGAATTTCTCGGAAACAAAGTTGTCTGTCACAGCATTCCGATCCGGCCGGGACGAAATCTTGCGATCATCGTAGAGTCAGCAGCAGTGAACCACAGACAAAAACAAATGGGGTACAATGCGGCACAGGAGTTGTACAAGAGAGTGCAGGAGAATCTGACCAGAAGAAGATAAGGGCAGAGAGAAGAAAAGAACGAGCAAAGAAGAAGTTGGAGGAAGAAATGAAATGAGCTATTGTTTTGGGGTGGATATCGGTGGAACGACAGTCAAAATGGGACTCTTTGAAACGAACGGAGAGATTTTGGATAAGTGGGAAATCGTGACAAGGACGGAGAATCAAGGAGAGATGGTGCTCCCGGATATTGCGGCTTCGATTGCGGAGAAAATAGAAGCACATCATCTGGAGAAAGCATCGGTCATCGGAGTGGGAGTCGGAGTACCGGCGCCTGTAACAGAAGACGGAGTCGTAAACGGCAGCGCCAATATCGGTTGGGGATATAAAGAGATAAAACGTGAGTTGGAAGAATTGACACAGATTTCGACAGAAGTAGGCAATGATGCCAACGTAGCGGCGCTTGGGGAAATGTGGAAGGGCGGCGGCAAGGGTGAAAAGAATGCAGTCATGGTAACCCTCGGAACCGGAGTTGGGGGAGGTGTGATCATTGGCGGCAAGGTCGTCGTGGGAACGCATGGAGCCGGAGGAGAAATCGGTCATTTGTGTGTGAACTATGAAGAGACCGAAGTCTGCGGATGCGGAAATAAGGGGTGTCTGGAGCAGTATGCTTCGGCGACCGGAATCGTGCGTCTGGCAAAAAAGAAGTTGGAGTATGAGACAAGAAAAACTGCTCTTACGGCAGAAAGCGTGACGGCAAAAGATGTGTTTGATGCGGTAAAAGCCGGTGATGTGGTGGCTCGGGAAGTGGCGGAAGAGTTCGGAAGATATCTGGGATATTGTCTGGCGAATCTGGCTGCAGTCACAGATCCGGCGGTCATTGTCATTGGCGGCGGTGTTTCCAAAGCAGGAGAGATACTGCTTCCGTTTATTCAGAAACCGTTTCAGGAGAGAGCTTTCTTTGCAAACAGGGATGTGCAGTTTAAACTGGCTGCATTGGGGAATGACGCCGGAATCTGCGGCGCGGCAAAGCTGGTTTTGGACGAACGCGGATAAATGTTCTTATACATAGGGAAACAAAAAGAGGCTTGTAAAATCATTTGTTTTGATGATTTTACAAGTCTCTTTATTACATAGGCAATTGTACTCCTATACAATAAAACCCTTCGGTGGATGTGCACTTACATGGCCGGAATCGTTGCTTCGCAGATGTAAAAGTTTTATGCGGGAGGTGCTTCGGGTGGTACTACAGGTGTTTCACCACCGCCGGCATTGCCGCCGCCTTCTTCCGGTACGGTTTCACCGCCCTCTGTTCCGCCTCCTTCCGGAGGAACAGACTCCTCAGGTGTTTCCTCGGTATTTTCATCTGGATTTTTGGATTCTTCGGACTCATCAGATTCTTTGTCCTTATCTTTT
Organism: uncultured Schaedlerella sp.; assembly: GCA_963559385.1. GTDB lineage: Bacteria > Bacillota > Clostridia > Lachnospirales > Lachnospiraceae > Schaedlerella. The sequence goes on along the minus strand of CAUWKK010000006.1, from coordinate 33,366 downwards.
TCTTCTTCTTTTGGTGCAACATAATGTCCGCTGCAGTATTGAGTCGGTATGGAACCGTCTGCAAAATATTCAGTGATACCCGGACAGGTCGTAGTTGCAAGCAAGCCTGTTTTTGAGCAGACTGTTTTTTGAGAAACAGTAGCAGGCATTGAAAATTCCTTGTATTCCAGATTTTCGTGGATCCGGTCCATAATATTTTTCCAGAGAACCATATGCCAGCTTTCGTTCCAGTACTTTCCCCCCATTGGCTGTGCGGAATCAAACCCGGTCCATACGGAGGCTGTATAGTACGGTGTATAGGCAGAGAGCCATAAGTCGGTTGTCTCTTCTGTAGTACCGGTTTTGCCGGCAGCCGGCATGTTGGCCAGTCTGGCAGGAGTTCCGGTACCTTTTGTGATAACATCCTGCATGGCGCTGGTCAAAAGTGCGGCGGTAGAATCCTTTACTACCTGCCGGGTGACCGGTGTGGTATTATCAAGAAGTACATTACCGTCATGATCCAAAACCTGTGTGTACAGAATCGGTTCGATATATGTTCCGTTATTTGCAAGTGCAGCGTATGCAGCTGTCATTTCCATGTTATAGACGCCTCGTGTGATACCGCCGAGAGCGGTAGCGGCCTGTACATCGGTATATCCCGGATAGTTCTCATCTTGGTCGACCAGAGTAGTAAAGCCGAAGTTTTGTAAGGCATCGAAACCGGTCTGGAAACCGATGCTTGTCAGAGTATTCAAAGCAGCTACGTTGATAGAGTGCTCAATAGAATACCGCATGGTTGAGGTTCCCGGATAAGAGTTATCGTAGTTGTTTGCCTTTTTTCCGTTTCCGTAATCATAAGGCTTGTCGTTCTTCAGCGCGGAAGCCAGCGTATAGCCGCAGGAATCCAATGCCGGAGCATAGGTGGACAGGATCTTAAAGCAGGATCCGGGCTGTCTCGGAGAAGCGGTAGCACGGTTTAGAGACAGGCTGGTTGTTTTAGGTCCCCGGCCACCGACGATTGCTTTGACTTTCCCGGTATGCTGATCCATGACAACAACGGAAGTCTGCGGCTGCGGTGTAATATCAATCCGCTCAACGACGGTATCGCCTTCGGCAATGCCAAGCGTACTTTTGTATTCGGCAACCGCCGCATTGGCTTCGTCTGGAGATAGGAAATCGAGCGGGTATTCTGCTCCGCGGGTATTTCGAAGATAGGTTTCTAACATTTCCTTACTGTAGTTTTCGATGTTTCCATCGGCTCTTGTGATCGTCAGAGCATAATCCAGACCATATTCGGTGCCGGCAGGGTAGATTGCTTCGTTTGCAACTTCTTCGTCACATACCTGCTGGATCCATGGATCCTGTGTGGAGGTGATCGTTAATCCGCCGCTGTACAATGCGTTATAGGCCTGTGTTTCGGTAAATCCTTTTCGATTGATGAGATCCCTGATGATCTGCTGTGTTAATTCGTCTGTAAAATAAGAATACGGATTGGTATCCTCTGCCGGTGGAGTAGAAATGATCCGGTCATATACAGGATCTGCGACAGCCTCATCATATTCTGCCTGTGTAATATACTTTTGATTCAGCATATTTTTCAATACAATACTGCGGCGATCCGCGTTGTTTTCCGGATGTACAACGGGATCGTAGGACGTCGGATTCTGTGTGATACCGGCGATGACGGCACATTCCGACAGGGTGAGATCAGAAACATTTTTGCCGAAGTACCGTTTGGAAGCGGCCTGTACGCCAAGACAGCTTTGGCCCAAGTTGACCGTATTCATATAAGCCTCTAAAATTTCTTGCTTGGACATCTGTTTTTCGATTTCCAGAGCCAGATATTGTTCTTGGATCTTACGTTTCAGGCTGTCATAGAATGTATTCTCATGTACGAAATTCGGGAATACATTGTTTTTGATCAACTGCTGGGTTAGGGTACTTGCGCCTTCATCGAAGCTTCCCGAGGCAAGTCCCTTGATACCTGCACGCAGGATACCCTGAAGGTCGATTCCGGTGTGCTGATAAAAACGCTCGTCCTCAATGGATACAAATGCATTGCCCAGATATTCGGGAATTTCGTCAATGGATTTATAGATACGGTTCGAACCGGCTTCTACAAAGGTTTCCAAAAGGGTGCCGTCTTCTGCGTAGACAAAAGAGGTAAAGCCTTGGGGCTTGACCTGCGCCGGGGTAACGGTAGGTGAGTCGTTAATGATCTTTTTGGCAAACAAGCCGACTGCTCCGACTCCGGCAACTGCCAGTATAAGGATACAGATGATCATTGCCTTAAAGAAACGAACCCCGACTCGTTTCTTTTTCATATTTTTTTTGGAAGATATCTTTTTCTTCCTTTGCTCCAGATTTTGTTTTCCGTAATTCATGAATAATAGCCTCCTTTATCCATACCACTCATTATAGCAAAGAACACTTTTTAAATAAAGGAAAAAAATAAAAAGTTCATATTTCTCAATAAAATTTTAAGAAAAAGATTGTAGTTTTACAAATTTTGATATAGTGTAAAAAGCAGAAAAGAAAAAGGAGCCGAATCACAGGAATGGATATAAAAACAGTATATAAAGGTGCGTCTGCGGAAATCGTAGAAAAGAAATCTCGCTTTATCGGAGAGGTATATCCGATTACTTCAGAAGAGGAAGCGGCGGAGATTTTGGAGAAAGTAAAAAAGCAGTATTGGGATGCAAGGCATCATTGCTGGGCATATGTAATCGGTGAGGCACAGCCGTTGGAACGGTTCAGTGATGACGGGGAGCCGAGCGGTACAGCCGGCAAGCCGATCCTGGAGGTGCTTCGCGGACAAGAACTTACAAATACGTTGCTCGTAGTGACCCGTTACTTCGGAGGAACCCTTCTCGGCACGGGGGGATTGGTGAGAGCATATACAAAAGCAGCGAAGGAAGCGGTGGAGGTTAGTACGATTATAACCAGAATCAGCGGATTTAAACTAAAAATCATAACAGATTATACCGGAATCGGGAAAATTCAATATCTTCTCGGGCAGAGGAAACTGCCGATTCTGGATTCTGTTTATACAGATAAAGTAGAGGTGTTTGTACTGGTGGCAAAGGAAGAGGAGAAGGCGCTGCTCGCTGAAATTACAGAGGGAACGAATGGCCGGGCGGTCATTGAAAAAGAAATGACATGTCGGTTTGCCGAGGCGGACGGACAGTATCTGGTCTGGAGCGAACCGGAAGAAGTGAAAAATCCGGGGCAGAGTTTATAAAAACTCTGCCCCGGATTTTTAAGCGAAGAACAAAAGTGCTTATTGGAATTCCGGTTCGATCAATCCGAACGTACCGTCTTTTCTCTTATATACAACGTTCACTTCATCGGTTTCTGCATTCGAGAATACGAAGAAATTATGTCCGAGAAGTTCCATTTGAATGCAGGCATCTTCCGGAAACATCGGTTTGATACCGAATTTTTTTGTACGAACGATTCGGATCTCATTGTCTTCTGAGGTGTCTGCTTCTTCCTCAAAGAATTCTTTTTTAAATGCATTGCCGGAGGAGGAAGCGGTTGGATGCCCCTGACTTCTGGCTACTAGTTTGTTTTTATATTTTCGAAGCTGGCGTTCGATGATTTCTTCTACAAGGTCAATGGATACGTACATATCACTGCTTGTCTGTTCTGAGCGGATGATATTTCCCTTAACCGGAATCGTAACTTCGATTTTCTGACGATCCTTTTCCACGCTCAGGGTTACGATGATTTCTGTTTCAGGAGTGAAATACCTTTCCAGTTTTCCAAGTTTTTGTTCAATTGTGTCTCTAAGGCCCGGTGTTACTTCGATGTTTTTGCCGCTGATAATAAATTTCATGCTGCTCAACTCCTTTTTTGTTCATATTATACAGACGATGGTAAAAAACTGTTTGTATTTATGGATTTATTATAGCATGAAATCTGATAATTGTATAGAACCAATTCAAAGTTCTATTTATTAATGTTACTGCGTTTTCTCATACGGGCATCCAGAATTTTTTTGCGGATGCGAAGCGTCTTCGGTGTGACCTCTAACAATTCGTCAGTGTCGATAAAGTCAAGCGCCTGTTCCAAACTCAAAATGCGCGGTGGAGTCAGGCGGAGCGCCTCGTCTGCGCTGGAGGAACGGGTATTGGTCAGATGCTTTGTTTTGCAGACATTTAATTCAATGTCTTCTGCCTTGCCGTTCTGTCCGATGACCATGCCGGAATATACCTTTTCTCCCGGTCCGATAAATAACGTGCCTCGCTCTTGTGCACTGTACAGACCGTAAGTTACGGATTCTCCGGTTTCAAAGGCGATCAGAGAGCCCTGCTTACGATACTGGATATCGCCCTTGTACGGTGCATAACCGTCAAAACTGGTGTTTAGGATTCCGTTTCCTTTTGTATCTGTCATAAACTCACCGCGATATCCGATCAGTCCTCGTGCAGGAATGGAGAATTCCAGACGGGTATATCCACCGCCGGTTGTACCCATGCTGCGAAGTTCGCCTTTTCGTTGGCTTAATTTGTCAATAACGGTTCCGGTAAATTCATCGGGGACATCTACATAGGCAAGTTCGACCGGCTCCAGTTTTTTTCCGTTTTCGTCTGTATGATAGAGGACTTCAGCCTTGCTGACTGCAAATTCATAGCCTTCCCGGCGCATATTTTCAATCAGAACAGAGAGGTGCAGTTCCCCTCGTCCGGATACCTTGAAGCTGTCTGCATTTTCTGTTTCTTCCACGCGCAGGCTGACATCGGTGTTCAGTTCGCGGAGCAGACGGTCGCGTAAATGGCGGGAGGTCACATATTTTCCTTCTTGACCCGCAAACGGACTGTCATTGACAATGAAATTCATAGAAATTGTCGGCTCGGAAATCTTCTGGAATGGAATGGCTTTCGGATTGTCCGGGGAGCAGAGCGTATCGCCGATTGAGATGTCGGAAATACCGGAGATCGCAACGATCGATCCGATACCGGCCTCTTTGACCTCTACCTTATTCAAACCGTCAAATTCATAGAGCTTGCTGATTTTTACTTTTTGCTGCTTGTCCGGGGCATGGTGGTTTACAAGAACCATTTCCTGATTGACTGCAATCTTGCCGTTATCTACTTTACCGACGCCGATACGGCCGACATATTCGTTATAGTCGATCGTGCTGATGAGCACCTGAGTCGGGGCATCCGGATCTCCTTCCGGCGCCGGGATATAATCCAAGATCGTCTCGAAAAGAGGTTCCATGTTTTTTTCTTCATCGGTCAGATCCAGAACGGCAATACCGGATTTTGCGGATGCGTAGACAAACGGACAGTCAAGCTGTTCATCTGAGGCATCCAGATCCATGAACAGCTCTAATACTTCGTCGATCACTTCGTCCGGACGTGCCTCCGGGCGGTCGATCTTGTTGATGCATACGATGACAGGAAGGTCTAATTCCAGAGCTTTCCGCAGTACAAATTTTGTCTGCGGCATAGCTCCCTCAAATGCGTCTACGACGAGGATCACACCGTTTACCATTTTCAGTACACGTTCCACTTCTCCACCGAAATCGGCATGACCGGGAGTGTCGATGATATTGATTTTTGTTCCTTTATAGAATACGGCGGTATTTTTGGAAAGAATGGTGATTCCACGTTCACGCTCAATATCATTCGAGTCCATAACACGTTCTGCTACATCCTGGTTTTCGCGAAATACACCGCTTTGTTTTAAAAGTTCATCGACCAGAGTGGTTTTGCCGTGGTCTACATGGGCGATGATCGCAATATTTCTTACATCTTCACGTTTTGTTTTCATAACTTAACACACTTTCTTATATTTATTATGTCTATGTCCGCGTATATTCTACCATAAAATTGCAAATTTACAAGCAAAACGTGAAAATTCGAAGGGTATGGTTTTGCTTCGACAATCCTCGCGTGATGTGTCGAACGATTTTTTTTCCTTTCGGTTCTGTTTTGGATTTTTAGGCATAGACTTAGTATTGACTCAAAAATACCACACAGAGGAAGGGAGAACTACAAATCATGTCAGATAAGATTATTGAAAACAACCAAGTGACAATTATGGGAGAGGTGGCATCCGCATTTACATACAGCCACGAGGTATTCGGAGAAGGATTCTATATGGCAGATGTACTTGTAAAACGTTTGAGCAGCTCGGAAGACAGAATTCCGCTTATGATTTCAGAACGGCTGATCGACGTCAGCAAGGACTATACCGGAGAATTCATTAAGGTTTCCGGACAATTCCGTTCTTACAACCGTCACGAAGAACAAAGGAACCGACTGGTATTGTCTGTGTTTGTGCGGGAAGTAGAATTTATTGAGGAAGAGCTGGATGGGGCAAAGACGAATCATATTTTGTTGGAGGGGTATATCTGTAAAAAGCCGATTTACAGGAAGACTCCGTTGGGACGGGAGATTGCGGATCTTTTGTTGGCAGTGAACCGTCCGTACGGAAAATCCGATTATATTCCCTGCATCTGTTGGGGAAGAAATGCCAGATTTGCGTCCGGGTTTGCGGTGGGAGAGCATGTGCAGATCCTTGGCAGGATTCAAAGCAGAGATTATGTGAAGAAGCTGTCGGAGGAGGAAACGGAAACGAGAACGGCATATGAAGTCTCTGTCAGTAAGCTGGAGTGCATAGAAGAGTAAAAAGTTTGTGAAAGGGATATCATTTCTTGAGGAATTTTCTCAGATATGATATCCTTTTTTTATTATGTGATAAATGGAGGATATGAAAATGATAAAGGCTATGATGCACGGATGTAACGGAAGAATGGGACAGATGATCACGAATCTTGTAAAAGAGGATGAGCAGATCACGATTGCGGCAGGGGTAGATACCTTTACCGGGATCCGGAATCCGTATCCGGTATTTGGGACAATAGAAAGTTGTGATGTGGATGTGGATGTTGTGATCGATTTTTCCAATGCATCTGCGGCAGACAGTGTTCTGGAATATTGTGCAGAGAAAAAGATTCCGCTTGTATTTTGTACGACAGGGCTTTCTGAGGAGCAGTTGGAGAAGATGAAGAAAGTATCCGAAGAGACGGCGGTTTTAAAGTCTGCAAATATGTCTCTGGGGATCAATTTGCTGATGAAGCTGCTCAAAGATGCCGCAAAGGTGTTGGCGCCGGCTGGATATGACATCGAACTGGTAGAAAAGCACCACAATCAGAAGTTAGATGCGCCGAGCGGCACGGCGCTTGCATTGGCAGATTCGATCAATGAGGCGATGGACGGCGCTTATGAATACGTGTATGACAGAAGTCAGGTGCGGAAGAAAAGAGAAAAGAAAGAGATGGGAATCTCTGCGGTTCGCGGAGGCACGATCGTGGGGGAACATGAGGTGCTGTTTGCCGGTATAGATGAGGTGATCGAGTTCAAGCATACGGCATATTCCAGAAGTGTTTTCGGAAAAGGAGCGGTAGAAGCAGCGAAGTTTCTGGCAGGGAAACCGGCAGGGCTGTATGATATGAGCGATGTGATCCGGTTTTAAGTAAGCAGAGGGGAGGCTGATTATGAAAGTTCTGGAACAGAGATATCTGGAACGGATGTCTGATCTGTACCCGACGATAGCGGCGGCATCGACAGAGATCATCAATCTGCAGGCGATTTTGAATCTTCCGAAAGGAACGGAGCATTTTCTGACAGATGTGCATGGGGAGTATGAGGCATTTTCACATGTGCTGAAAAATGGCTCCGGCTCGGTTCGCCGTAAGATTGAGGAGGTATTTGGAAATACATTGACACAACAGGATAAGAAAGAACTGGCGACTTTGATCTATTATCCGAAGGAAAAAATGGCGCAGGTCAAAAAGAATGAGACGCATATGGAGGATTGGTATATGATCCATTTATATCGTTTGATCGAGGTAAGCAAGCATGTTGCCAGTAAGTATACAAGATCTAAGGTACGCAAAGCTCTTCCAAAGGATTTCTCCTACGTGATCGAGGAATTGATCACAGAGAAGGCAGAGGTTACGGATAAGGAATCCTATTATAATGAAATTATTATGACGATCATACGGATCAACCGTGCAGAGGAATTTATTGCGGCGATTTCGGAATTGATACAGAGACTTGTTGTAGATCATCTTCATATCCTTGGAGACATTTATGACAGAGGACCCGGGCCGCATATCATTATGGATAAGCTTTTGAAGTACCATTCTCTGGATATTCAATGGGGAAACCATGATGTGCTCTGGATGGGGGCTGCGGCAGGTCAGCAGACATGTATTGCAAATGTGATCCGGATCTGTGCCCGCTACAGCAACCTGGATATTTTAGAGGATGGGTATGGGATCAATTTACTTCCGCTTGCGACCTTTGCACTGCGGGTATATAAAAACGATCCCTGCAAATGCTTTGAATTAAAGGGAACAACCTCAGAGAGTATTGCCGAGATGGAAATGAATATGCGGATGCATAAGGCGATTTCTATCATTCAGTTTAAACTGGAGGGACAGACGATCAGGAGACAGCCTGAGTTCGGACTTGAAGAACGCGCACTTCTTCATAGGATTGATTATCAGGCGGGAACGGTCGAACTGGGGGGAAAAGGATATCCGATGCTGGATATGAATTTTCCGACGATCGACCCCATGGATCCCTATCGATTGACGAATGAGGAGCAGGAAATTATGGATCGTCTGGAACGTGCGTTTTTGGGATGTGAAAAATTGCAGGAGCATATGCGGCTTTTGCTGACGAAGGGCGGGTTATATAAAGTACATAACGGCAATCTGTTGTATCATGGCTGTGTGCCGCTGAATGAAGACGGCAGCTTGAAGGAGGTGACTCTTTTCGGCAGTTCGTACAGAGGAAGATCTCTCTATGATGTTTTGGACAGATATGTGCGGAAGGGGTTCTTTGCAATTGATGAAGGCGAACGGGAGAAAGGCAGGGACGTCATGTGGTATATCTGGCTGAGTGAGAATTCTCCATTGTTCGGAAAAAACAAAATGGCTACATTTGAGCGGTATTTTCTGGCAGAGAAAGAGACACATGTAGAGCACAAAAATCCGTATTATGCATTTCTGGAAAATGAAGAGGTGGTAAACCATATCTTCGAGGAGTTTGGCTTGTCGCCGCAGGATGCATATATTGTCAACGGACATGTTCCGGTAAAATGTAAGAATGGAGAGAACCCTGTGAAATGTAACGGAAAGGTGCTCGTAATTGACGGTGGTTTTTCAAAAGCTTATCAGAAAGAAACAGGGATTGCGGGATATACACTTGTGTATAATTCATACGGACTCCGGCTGGTTGCACATGAGCCGTTTGAATCGACCGAAGCTGCGATTGAAAAGGGCAGTGACATCCATTCGGAGACGACGGTGATCAAGAGAGTTTTTGACCGCAGATTGGTAGGAGATACGGATGCGGGACAGAAACTTCGGGAACGGATCCGGGATTTGATGAAGCTTCTGTCTGCATATCGGAGCGGTGAGATCAAAGAAAAAGTATAGATGTCGTCGGGAAGTGAAAGGAATATCAATGGAAAAAATTTCCAGACAGGCTTTTTCGTATATTTTTTGCGGAAATGCAAATATTACTCCTGTAAAGAATATTTGAAAGGGAGTAGCAAAAATGAAAAATATCAAAAAATTAGTAATTCTGGCAATGTGCATCGGGATTCTCGGGAGTATGACAGGATGTGGCAACCGCAATAATACGATGGATGGTGCGGATAATGGAACAACCAATGGTGCGACCGATGGAACAGCAGATACAACGACAGACGACAGAAAAGATACCAAAGATAGAAAAGATACGAATAACAGAGAGAATGACGGCGTCAGAGAGAATAACGAGAACGGAGACGGTGTGATCGATAATGCCGTACATGATGTAACAGACGGAATTGATGATATGACGGATGACCTGACCGGAAATGACCACAGAAACGACAGCACGGGAAGAGAAGAGAATGCTACGGATAATACGGCAGGAGAAAAAACGGGAGCCGATCATACAGAGAATAACAGATAAGAAGTACAGACAACTTTTGAGAACGACCGGCATGGAATCAGATCATGCCGGTTTCTCTTTTTCGCTGTTTATGATATGATCATAGAAATGCAGAAAGGAAATGGGGAGATTACGATGAGATTCAGACCTTGTATTGATATACATAACGGAGCGGTCAAGCAGATTGTAGGCGGAAGCCTGAGTGACCGTGGGGATATGGCAAAGACAAATTTTACATCAGAACAGGATGCGGAATGGTATGCCGAGCTTTATAAAAAGGACGGACTTTCGGGCGGACATATCATTCTGCTCAATCCGCCGACGTCAAAATATTATAAAGAAACAAAACGGCAGGCAATGCGGGCGGTTAGAGCTTATCCCGGCGGTTTGCAGATTGGGGGTGGGATTACGGCGGAAAATGCGAAGGAATACTTGGATGCGGGGGCAAGTCATGTGATCGTTACCTCTTATGTGTTCCGGGATGGGAAGTTGGATTTTGAGAATCTCGCAAAATTGGAAAAAGAAGTGGGGAAGAAGCGCATCGTACTGGATCTGAGCTGCCGGAAGCGAGGGGATTCCTACTATATCGTGACGGATCGCTGGCAGAGATTTACAGATGTGAAACCGGATACAGAACTCTTGGAGATGCTCTCGGCTCATTGCAGTGAATTTCTTGTACATGGAGTAGATGCGGAGGGGAAATCTTCCGGTATGGAAGAGGGACTGGTACAGATATTCGGAGAATGGGCGGGAATTCCCGTTACTTATGCCGGAGGGATTGGGAATTTCGAGGAATTGGAACGGTTTCGGAAACTTGGAAACGGACAGCTTGACTTTACAATAGGAAGTGCTCTGGATCTGTTCGGAGGGAATCTAAAATATGAAGAGCTTATAAAAGTGCGGTAAGGATGTGCAGTCCCCCCCTGTGCAAACCGGCAGGTAATTCTTGCTAATCTCTTCATATAGTGCTAAAATGAACTTTAAAGTGTCAAAAGAAAGCGGCGGCACAAAAGGAGACGCTTGTTTTGCTGCCGGAGAAATAGTTTAAAAGATAAGGAGTTAATTGCAGATTATGGGTTTGATGGAGAAAATATTCGGTACGCACAGTGAAAATGAATTGAAGCGTATTTACCCGATTGTAGACAGAGTTGAGGCGCTGGAGCCGGAAATGAAAGCCTTATCCGATGCGGAATTAAAAGATAAGACGAGAGAGTTCAAAAGCCGGCTGGCGGAGGGGGAAACCTTGGATGACATACTGCCGGAGGCATATGCGGTTGTCAGAGAAGCGGCATACAGAAGTCTCGGAATGCGTCATTATCGTGTGCAGATCATCGGCGGTATCATCCTGCATCAGGGAAGAATTGCAGAAATGCGGACAGGAGAGGGTAAGACGCTTGTGTCTACACTGCCGGCGTATTTGAATGCACTGGCCGGAAAAGGCGTGCATATTGTAACGGTCAATGACTATTTGGCGAAGCGTGATGCGGAGTGGATGGGAAAGGTACATGAATTTCTGGGACTGACGGTGGGAGTTGTTCTGAACAGCATGGACAATGAGGAACGCCGTGCGGCATATAACTGCGATATTACGTATGTGACGAATAATGAGCTCGGATTTGATTATCTGAGAGATAATATGGTGATCTATAAGGAGCAGCTTGTACAGAGAGGTTTGCATTTTGCGATCATTGACGAGGTTGACTCGGTGCTGATCGACGAAGCAAGAACACCGTTGATCATTTCGGGGCAGAGCAGCAAATCGACCAAGCTGTACGAGGCATGCGATATTCTGGCACGGCAAATGGAACGCGGGGAAGCAAGCGGTGAATTTACGAAAATGAATGCGCTGATGGGAGAGGACATCGAAGAGAGCGGTGATTACATTGTCAACGAGAAAGAAAAGAACGTCAATCTGACAGAGGACGGGGTAAAGAAAGTTGAAAAGTTCTTCCATTTAGACAATCTGGCAGATCCGGAAAATCTGGAAATCCAGCACAATATCACTCTTGCGCTGCGTGCGCATAATCTGATGTTTAGGGATCAGGATTATGTAGTGACGCCGGAGGGAGAAGTCGTGATCGTGGATGAATTCACAGGACGTATCATGCCGGGCCGCCGCTATTCGGACGGTCTTCATCAGGCAATCGAGGCAAAAGAGCATGTAAAGGTAAGACGTGAGAGTAAGACATTAGCGACGATCACGTTCCAAAATCTGTTCAATAAATTTGAGAAGAAGAGTGGTATGACCGGTACAGCGCTCACAGAAGAAAAGGAATTTCGTGATATCTACGGAATGGACGTTGTGGAAATACCGACGAACAAACCGGTGCAGCGTCGGGATCTGGATGACGTTGTCTATAAGACAAAGGAAGAGAAGTATCAGGCTGTGGCAGATGCGGTGGAAGAAGCACATGCGACCGGACAGCCGGTACTGGTAGGCACCATTACGATCGAAGTGTCCGAGTTGTTGAGCAAAATGCTGAAAAAACGTGGGATTCCACATAATGTGCTGAATGCGAAGTACCATGAAATGGAGGCGGAGATCGTTGCCGATGCAGGAATTCACGGAGCTGTTACGATTGCAACCAATATGGCAGGCCGTGGTACGGATATTAAGCTGGATGAGGAAGCGAAGGCTGCGGGCGGTTTGAAGATCATCGGTACAGAGCGCCATGAATCCAGACGTATCGACAATCAGCTTCGCGGACGTTCCGGACGACAGGGGGATCCGGGAGAATCCAGATTCTATCTTTCTTTAGAGGATGATCTGCTTCGCCTGTTTGGGTCGGAAAAGCTCATGACGGTTTTCAATACGCTTGGAGTAGAGGACGGAGAACAGATCGAGCATAAGATGCTCTCCGGTGCAATCGAGAAAGCGCAGAAGAAGATTGAGAGCAATAACTTCGGTATCCGTAAGAATCTGTTGGAATATGACCAGGTGATGAATGAACAGCGAGAGATTATTTACGGAGAACGGCGTCGCGTACTGGATGGAGAGAGTATGCGGGATACGGTTTACAATATGATTACAGAATATGTGGAAAATACAGTAGATCGTTTTGTTTCCACAGAAACAGGACCGGAGGACTGGGATCTGGCGGGACTGGAAAGAACCTTGAAGGAAGTAATCCCGCAGCTGATATGTCCGCCGGCAAAAGAGGCGGAGGATATGCAGCAGAAGGAGCTGAAGCATCTGCTGAAAGAGCGGGCTGTTAAAGCATATGAGGAAAAAGAGGCGGAGTTCCCCGAACCGGAGCATATCCGTGAGATGGAACGAGTCGTACTTTTGAAAGTGATCGATGCAAAATGGATGGATCACATCGATGATATGGATCAGCTTCGTCAGGGAATCGGTTTACAGGCATATGGACAGAGAAACCCATTGGTAGAATATAAGATGATGGGCTATGATATGTTTGGGGAAATGACAAATGCGATTGCCGAAATGACGATACGGACATTGTTCCATATTCGTGTGGAGCAGAAGGTGGAGCGTGAGCAGGTTGCAAAGGTCACCGGTACCAATAAGGATGAGAGTGCGGTGAAGGCTCCGAAGAAACGAGAAGAGAAAAAGATTTATCCGAACGATCCATGTCCTTGCGGCAGCGGCAAAAAGTATAAGCAGTGCTGTGGACGAAGAAAATAAGAAAACGGATCAGAAAAATGAGAAAACAGATCAAGAAAAATTTTGGATGAAAAGAAAGAGGTGATCAAGGTGGTTTTACTGGATGAATTAAAGCAGAATTTAACGGCATATGAAGAACCGCTGAAAGATTTGAGGGATTCACTTTAACTTAGCTGCAAAGAAAGAGCAGATCGAGGAGTTAGAAAGAAGAATTGAGGAACCGGGATTTTGGGATAAGCCGGAAGAGTCTCAGCATACCATGAAATTGTTAAAGAGTCTTCAGGATTCGGTGAAACAGATTGAGCAGATGTATGCAGATCATGAAGATCTGGGGCTTCTGATCGAGATGTGTGAAGAGGAACCGGATGAAGATACGATCGGAGAAATCCAGGTGGAGTTGGAGCGGTTCGTTTCGGAGTTTGAGGAATTGCGGATTCAGACACTTCTGACAGGGGAATACGATAAAAATCATGCGATCGTGAGCCTGCATGCAGGCGCCGGCGGAACGGAATCCTGCGATTGGGCGGGAATGTTGTATCGTATGTATACACGCTGGGCAGAGCGAAAGGGTTATTCGGTAGAAGTGTTGGATTATCTGGAAGGAGATGTAGCCGGAATCAAAGGAGTAACCTTTGAAGTGCAGGGGGAAAATGCGTATGGCTATCTCCGTTCGGAAAAAGGGGTGCATCGTCTGGTGCGTATTTCTCCGTTTAATGCAGCCGGAAAACGACAGACGTCCTTTGTTTCCTGTGATGTGATACCGGATATCGAGGATGACATTGAAATCGAGATCAACGAGGATGAACTGCGGATTGACACATATCGTGCAAGCGGAGCGGGAGGTCAGCACATCAACAAGACGTCTTCTGCAATCCGGATCACACATTTGCCTACAGGAATCGTGGTGCAGTGTCAGAATGAGCGATCCCAGCATATGAATAAGGATAAGGCGATGCAGATGCTCAAGGCGAAATTGTATCTTTTAAAGCAGCAGGAGCAGGCGGAAAAGGTGTCTGATATCCGGGGTGAGATAAAGGAAATCGGATTCGGAAGTCAGATCCGTTCATATGTAATGCAGCCGTATACAATGGTAAAGGATCACAGAACCAATACAGAGATCAGCAACGTGTCTGCTGTCATGGACGGAAATATCGATCCGTTTATCAATGCATATCTGAGTGCAAAGTGACAGTGCGTCAGTGCAGGAAAGGGAGAAAAATATGGTAAATATAGCAGTGTTGGGATACGGCACCGTCGGCTCCGGAGTGGTTGAGGTGATCAACACAAACGGTGCGCGTATCAATCAGAGGATTGGAGATAAGCTGAATGTAAAATATGTACTGGATCTGAGAGATTTTCCGGGAGATCCGGTTCAGGAAAAGCTGGTACATGATTTTGACACGATCGTCAATGATCCCGATGTGCAGATTGTTGTGGAGGTGTTGGGTGGGATCGAGCCTGCTTACACTTTTGTGAAGAGAAGTCTGCTGGCAGGAAAAAGCGTGGCAACATCCAATAAAGCACTGGTGGCAAAGCACGGAGCAGAATTGCTTTCCATTGCACATGAGCAGAATATTAATTTCCTGTTTGAAGCCAGCGTGGGAGGGGGGATTCCGATCATCCGTCCGCTGAACTCTTCCATGACGGCAGATGAAATCGAGGAAATTACCGGAATTTTGAATGGAACGACAAATTATATGCTTACGAAGATGTTCTATGAGGGCGCAGACTATGACGAGGTGTTGAGAGAGGCGCAGGAAAAAGGCTATGCGGAACGCAACCCGGAGGCAGATGTAGAGGGACACGACGCATGCAGAAAGATTGCGATCTTATCTTCTTTGATTTCCGGGCAGCAAGTGGATTTTGAAGATATTTATACCGAAGGTATTACAAACATATCAAAACAAGATATGATGTATGCGAAAGAAATGGGAATGACTATCAAGCTGCTGGCTTCCAGTAAACGACACGGAGACCATCTTCATGCGATCGTAGCGCCGTATCTTTTGAACAGCACACATCCGCTTTATAGTGTCAATGATGTGTTCAATGCAATTTTTGTACATGGAAATGTATTGGGAGATGCAATGTTTTACGGAAGCGGGGCAGGAAAACTTCCGACAGCCAGTGCGGTTGTAGCGGATGTTGTGGATGAGGCGAAGCATTTACATAGAAATATTATGACGATGTGGAAAAGCGACAAGCTCCAGCTTCTTCCGATCGCCGATACAAGAAAGAGGTTTTTTGTTCGGATTTCCGGTGATGCAGATGTGATGAAGGCGTATCTGGACAGTCGTTTCGGTCCGGTAGAGATCATAAAGGTAGAAAACCTGGAGGGCGAGTTCGGATTTTTGACAGAGGAAATGACAGAGGGCACCTATGAAACGATCGCAAAAGAATTTCCGGGGATTTTGCATCGGATCCGTGTAGAAGAATAAAGCCGGAGGGGATGAAATGAAATATATAATTATGTTATGTGACGGTATGGCGGATGAACCGTTGGAAGAATTAAAAGGGCAGACACCGTTAGAAGCGGCAAAAACACCATGTATGGACCGGATGGCAGTGTGCTCGGAAATCGGAATGGTCCGAACGGTGCCGGCGAATATGGCACCGGGAAGCGATACGGCAAATCTGTCTGTTATGGGCTATGACCCGAATATATATTATACCGGACGGTCGCCGTTAGAGGCACTGAGTATCGGTGTGGATATGAAGCCGGACGATGTTTCCTTTCGATGCAATCTGGTGACATTATCTGAAGAAGAAAAGGACTATGAAGAAAAACATATTCTGGATCATAGTTCAGGTGAAATCAGTACAGATGAGGCAAAGATACTGATGAAAGCCGTGAAAGATGAGTTGGAAAGAGAAGACTGTCACTTCTATACAGGTATCAGCTATCGGCATCTTTTGATCCGGGAACATGGCAAAGTGTTGGAACTGACGGCGCCGCATGACATTCTGACAAAGAAAATCGGTGCATATCTTCCGGCAGATCGGGTACTCCGAGATATGATGAAGAGAAGTTATGAGATATTGGATCATCATCCGATCAACGAAGCACGCAGAGCGAAAGGTCTGCGTCCGGCAAATTCACTTTGGTTTTGGGGAGCCGGTACACGTCCGTGCCTGACGTCCTTTGAGGAAAAATATCATGTGCGGGGGGCAATGATCTCAGCGGTGGATCTGTTAAAGGGGATTGCTGTCGGCGCACAGATGCACAATATAGAAGTAGATGGGGCAAATGGAGGTCTGCATACCAATTATGCAGGAAAGGCGCAGGCGGCAGTCGATGCATTGACAAAAGAAGGATATGATTTCGTTTATATCCATGTGGAGGCTCCGGATGAAATGGGACATCAGGGGAGTGTCTCCGATAAAATTAAAGCGATTGAAAATATAGATCGTCAGATCATCGGACCTGTTACAGAAACGCTTGCAGAAGCGGGGGTGGATTTTCGGATGTTGGTTCTGCCGGATCATCCGACACCGGTTCGGGTAAGAACGCACACGAAAGATCCGGTGCCGTATATGCTGTATGACAGTACAGAGGGCTGCGCGGGAGCGGCTGCATATACAGAGAAGACCGGAATGGCATCCGGTATCCGAAGAGAAGAGGGATACCGTCTGATCCGGCATCTGCTTGGGACAGAGGAGAATGAAGAAAACGGAAAGACAGCAGGAGGGAAATATGCTGATAGTTAAGAAGTTCGGCGGAAGTTCTGTAAAAGATAAGGAACACATTTTTAATGTAGCAGAGCGATGTGTCGAAGAATACAGGAAAGGAAATGACGTTATTGTTGTGCTTTCTGCAATGGGAGATACGACGGATGAATTGATCGCAAAGGCAAAGGATATCAATCCGCATGCGTCGAAAAGAGAAATGGATATGCTTCTTACAACGGGGGAGCAGGTATCTGTATCTCTGATGGCAATGGCGATCGCAACATTCGGAGTACCGACTGTTTCCTTGAATGCCTTTCAGGTCGGAATGCACAGCACATCCGCTTACGGAAATGCAAGATTTAAAAAGGTGGATACTGACCGGATCGAACATGAACTTGAGTATCGGAAGATCGTAATCATAACCGGGTTTCAGGGGATCAACAAATATGAGGACTATGCGACGCTGGGGCGCGGCGGCTCTGATACAACTGCTGTTGCGATCGCAGCTGCGCTTCATGCAGATGCATGTGAAATCTATACAGATGTAGACGGTGTTTATACAGCGGATCCGCGTGTCGTGCCGAATGCCAGAAAACTGGAGCAGATCAGCTACGATGAGATGTTGGAATTGGCGTCATTGGGAGCGAAGGTGCTGCATAATCGTTCTGTGGAAATGGCGAAAAAATACGGGGTACAGTTGGTTGTAAGATCCAGTCTGAACCGTTCGGAGGGGACGGTAGTCAAGGAGGTAGCAAAAATGGAAAAAATGTTGATCAGCGGAGTGGCTTCTGATAAAAATACATCCCGTGTATCTGTGATCGGTGTGGATGATCAGCCGGGAGTCGCATTTAAGATATTTAATACCCTTGCGAAAAGGGGAATCAATGTAGATATTATTTTGCAGTCTGTGGGACGTGCGGGAACAAAGGATATTTCGTTTACTGTTGCACAGGATGATCTGGATGCTACACTCAGTACATTGGAAGAGAATAAGGACGCTCTTACAATTCAGGAAATTACGCATAAAGACAATGTGGCTAAGATTTCTATTGTAGGGGCCGGAATGATGAGTAATCCGGGTGTGGCTGCCAAGATGTTCGAGGCACTGTTCAATGCGCAGGTAAATATCAATATGATTTCTACTTCGGAGGTACGGATCACTGTCTTGATCGATGAAAATGATGTAGAACGTGCGATGATCGCCGTACATGACCGGTTTGGTCTTGCAGGCTGAACTTATCGTGAGCGAGAATAGAAGACAGAGGATGTAAAATAAAAATGTCTTGACAGACAGGTGGATCAGAATAGGATCCAAGGCTTGCTTGTCAAGACGTTTTTAATTATTTAAAATCTTTCGTTATTTAAAATCTTTTTAACCAGACGGCGGTCGTCCGGGTCGGCATTCCTGTATTTCATAATAAAATCAGATTCTTCTCTTGTGAGAAAAAGCGTGGCTTGCTGTTCCTGTATGGACGCAACGGTATAGGGCGGTCGGGTTTCACGGATGATTGAGGGATTGAACGGATCTAAAATCAATTGAT
The DNA here is from genome assembly GCA_963559385.1 of uncultured Schaedlerella sp. GTDB lineage: Bacteria > Bacillota > Clostridia > Lachnospirales > Lachnospiraceae > Schaedlerella. The sequence continues at coordinate 14,587 of CAUWKK010000006.1, read as the reverse complement.
TCAGTGTAATTCCATACAATTCAGAAAGCTTGATCAGAAGATCTACATCCGGATTCCGTTTGCCTGTTTCGTAATTGGAATAAGCTTGGCGTGTGATATTCAGATATTTACTGACCTTATCCTGAGTATATTCATGAGCTTCTCTATAGTGATATAGATTTTTTGTCAGTTGCAAGTTTGCCACAATTGTACCTCCACCGTTTGGATCATTACTAATGTGTAAAAATTATAGCAAGTTTCCGTAGGATGAAGATTATTATGCAACGAAACGAAGCAAAATATAACAAAACAACGAAATGTTTATTCTCGGGCAGAGGAAAGACTCAAGGTGCTGTTGTGATAGCGGGAAGAAAACGTAACATCGTCCCCGAACCATGCAGGAGGAAGAAAGCGGTCGGCAGATGCTTTATCGGGAAATTCTACTTCTGCAAGAATCAAATCCTCCAGTTCGTTTTTGAAAAAGTCCAGTTCGATCAATAAATCAGGATCACTTTCGAGAGGGATAATGTATCGATCCTTTACGATCAGACGGCCGTCGATTTTTTCTTTTAGATGCTGATAAGCATCTGCCGTCAGGGGCAGATTGTGTTCCTCGCGTATCATAAGTCCCTTGGACTTGTAAGTGAGAAAATAGTCGTTATTGTCTCGGCGTATTCGTACGACCGGAGCGGTACAAAGATATCCCTGTTCAATGTGACGGCAGGGAAAATCTGCCGGGGAAAAGGGAATATGTTCTTTTTGGATTAAGTATTTGCGTTCGATTTCCATAAAAGTCCTCCTACTCGTCAGTCATGATGTTTGTATCTATTATAGCGTGGGGAACGGCAGATTGTAAACATTTGTATACGAATATGGGGGAATGCTGTTGACGATGCATTTTCTTTCTTTTATAGTATAGATAACAAGCGGATAGGCGCTTATGACAAGGAGGCATGAACATGAAAAATGTTAGCATATTTTTGGCAGACGGATGTGAAGAAATTGAGGCACTTACTGTAGTGGATATCCTACGTCGGGCAGAGGTGCATGTGGATATGGTTTCGGTAACAGGAAGAAAAGAAATCAGTGGCTCACACCGGATACGGATCATGACAGAATTTTTTTACGAGGAAATGGATTTTACAGATACGGATATGCTTGTGCTGCCGGGAGGGATGCCCGGAACACTACGTTTGCAGGAGCATGCAGAGCTGTGCGGACTTTTACAGGCATATGACAGAGAGAAACGGTTTGTGGCGGCAATCTGTGCAGCGCCGAGTGTGTTGGGCAGATTGGAGATACTGAACGGCAGACAAGCCTGCTGTTATCCGGGATTTGAAGAAAAGCTGCTTGGGGCGCAGGTGGTAAACGAACCGGCTGTTCAGGATGGGCATGTGATCACAGGAAGAGGAATGGGAACTGCAATTCCATTTGCTCTGAAGTTGACGGAAGTATTATGCGGGAAAGAGAAAGCAGAGGAAGTGAGGAAATCTATTCTGGCATAGAAAAACGTCTTGTTGAGATTGTGTCAAAAAGAGAAAAAACACTGGAAATTCAAGGATGTTTATGGTATACTGTTCCAATGACTGCGAATGTTCATTTTTATTCGATAAAAAACAGGATACCTGAGTGCAGGCTTATGGGACAATACAGTGTCTGTAAGATATGAAAAAGGTACGGATCAAGGAGGAAATTAAAAATGAGTTTACAGGTAGAAAATTTAGAGCATAATATGGCAAAACTTACCATTGAGGTTGCTGTAGAGGAAGTAGAAAAAGCGCTTCAGGCAGCATATCTGAAAGAGCGTAAGAAAATCAGCATCCCGGGATTCCGAAAAGGAAAAGTACCGCGTCAGATGATCGAGAAGATGTACGGACCGGAGATCTTCTATGATGACGCTGCAAACAGCATGATTTCCGAGGCTTATGCAAAAGCATACGATGAGTGTGAACTGGAAATCGTATCCCAGCCGCAGATTGATGTTGTACAGCTCGAAAAAGGAAAACCATTTATCTTTACGGCAGAGGTAGCGGTAAAACCGGAAGTGACTCTGGGTGAGTATAAGGGGCTGAAAGTAGATAAATATTCTACAAGAGTTACGCAGAAAGAAGTAGATGAAGAGATTGAAAAAGAACGGGAACGCAATGCGAGAACGATTGAAGTAACAGATCGTGCCGTACAGGATAAGGATACGGTGACACTGGACTTTGAGGGATTTGTGGACGGTGTTGCATTTGACGGAGGAAAGGGAACAGATTATCCGCTTACAATCGGTTCCGGTTCCTTTATTCCGGGATTTGAAGAACAGTTGATCGGAGCAGAGCTCGAAAAAGAGACAGAAGTCAATGTAACATTCCCGGAAGATTATCAGTCAGAAGAACTGGCAGGAAAAGCAGCTACATTTAAGTGTACGGTACATGCGATCAAGGCAAAAGAACTACCGGAACTGGACGATGAATTTGCTTCCGATGTATCTGAGTGTGAAACTCTGGAAGCATACAGAGCAGAAGTGAAAAAGAATATCAAGGAACGCAAAGAGCGTGAAGGAAAAGAAAAGAGAGAAGATCAGGCGGTAGAGCAGGCAGTTGAGAATGCACAAATGGATATTCCACAGCCGATGATCGATATGCAGGTAAGACAGATGACAGACGATTTCGCACGTCGCATTCAGCAGCAGGGACTGAGTATGGAGCAGTACTTCCAGTTTACGGGACTGACAGCAGAGAAGATGCTGGAGGAGATGAAACCGCAGGCAGAGAAGAGAATTAAGACAAGATTGGTTCTGGAAGCTGTAGTTAAGGCTGAGAATATCGAAATTTCCGATGAACGTCTGGATGAAGAACTTCAGAAAATGGCAGATGCTTACCAAATGGAAGTTGAAAAACTGAAAGAATTCATGGGTGAGAAAGAGAAAGCACAGATGAAAGAGGATATTGCAGTCCAAGAAGCGGTTACACTGGTTTCTGAGGCGGCAGTAGAGGCGTAATAGAAAGCAACTGTTCCGAATGGAGCAGTTGACTTTATGAGGGACAGTTTCATTTGAAGATGCAGAATGTTAGGAGGTCATTGAAAATGAGTTTAGTACCTTATGTCATTGAACAAACAAGCCGTGGGGAACGTTCCTACGACATTTATTCAAGATTATTAAAAGACAGAATTATTTTTCTCGGAGAGGAAGTCAATGATGTGTCGGCCAATATTGTTGTTGCACAGCTTCTTTTCCTGGAAGCGGATGATCCGAATAAGGATATTCAGCTTTACATCAACAGTCCCGGCGGGTCTGTAACAGCGGGAATGGCGATTTACGATACGATGCAGTACATTAAATGCGATGTGTCTACGGTATGTATCGGCATGGCTGCAAGTATGGGAGCATTTTTGCTTTCAGGCGGTAAAAAAGGCAAACGTTTTGCACTTCCGAATGCAGAGATCATGATCCACCAACCGTCCGGCGGAGCACAGGGACAGGCAACGGAAATTCAAATTGCCGCAGAACATATCCTGCGTACGCGTCAGAAGTTGAATGAAATTCTTGCCGCAAATACCGGACAGCCGTTAGAAGTGATCAAGGTTGATACGGAGCGGGACAACTTCATGTCCGCGCAGCAGGCAAAAGAGTATGGATTAGTAGATGAGGTAATTGCCAGTCATTAAAACAAAAGAGATTCATGTACAGTATGCGGGGAAAATCCAAAAGTACATGAATCTTTGCTTGTTGTTTTGAGACGGCATACAGAGGTGAGATAGATATGGCAGGAAAACTGATAGATGATACAGTGAGATGTTCTTTCTGTGGAAAAACACAGGCTCAGGTGCGCAAGCTGATCTCCGGACCGAACGGCGCATATATTTGCGACGCATGCGTGGATGTCTGTGCAGAGATCATCGAGGAAGAATTTGAATACGATGAGAGAAATATATATGAAGATATCAATCTTCTGACGCCTGAGGAAATCAAAGCATTCTTGGATGATTATGTGATCGGACAGGATGAAGCCAAAAAAGTGCTTTCTGTAGCTGTATATAATCACTATAAGAGAATCATGGCCGGTTCTGATCTGGGAGTGGAGCTGCAGAAAAGTAATATACTTATGCTGGGACCGACCGGATGCGGAAAAACACTCCTTGCCCAGACGCTTGCAAAAATTCTGAACGTTCCGTTTGCCATTGCAGACGCAACTGCGCTGACAGAGGCGGGGTATGTAGGAGAGGATGTAGAAAACATTCTATTGAAGGTCATTCAGGCTGCCGACGGAGATATTGAACGGGCGGAGCATGGGATCGTTTATATCGATGAGATTGATAAGATTACAAGGAAATCAGAGAATCCGTCAATTACAAGAGATGTATCCGGAGAAGGTGTACAGCAGGCACTTTTGAAGATTATCGAGGGAACGGTGGCATCGGTGCCTCCACAGGGAGGAAGAAAGCATCCTCATCAGGAATTGATACAGATTGATACGACGAATATTCTGTTTATCTGCGGAGGGGCTTTCGAAGGACTGGAGAAGATCATCGAAACCCGCATGGACAGAAAGTCGATAGGGTTCAATTCGGAGATCGCATCAAAGCATGAATATGATGTGGATGTGCTTTTGCATGAGGCGTTGCCTCAGGATTTGGTGAAATTCGGATTGATTCCGGAGTTGGTAGGGCGACTGCCGGTGACGGTTTCTTTAAATATGCTGGATAAAAATGCGTTGGTTCGTATTTTGACAGAACCAAAGAGCGCGATCGTGAAGCAGTATCAGAAACTGCTGGAGTTGGACGGCGTGCGTCTTGTCTTTGACAGAGAGGCTTTGAATACCATTGCGGAGACCTCTCTTGCGAGAAAAACCGGAGCCAGAGGTCTTCGTGCAATCATGGAAAACATTATGATGGACACGATGTTTAAGGTGCCGTCAGATGAGACGATCAAGGAATGTAGAATTACGAAGGATGTTGTCAAGGGAACAGGAAAACCGCTCTATGAATGCGATGGAGAAGAACGGAAATCCTTTTTAACATCAGAGACAGCGTAAATTTTTGGGCGGGTGATACTTCACCTGCCTTTCTTTTTGCTCAAAACTACTTTTGTTGAATGTTCTGGAAATCTGTGTAATATGAGAGTATAATGAAACAGAAAAGCGGAGCAAAATCCGCAATGGAAAAATAACTTGTAAGGAAGGGACAACATGGAAAACAAAAGAATAATACTTCCTATGGTGGCGCTTCGCGGAATGGTGGTTATGCCGGAAATGGCGGTTCATTTTGATCTCAGTCGTGAAAAATCAATAGAAGCGGTACAACAGGCAATGCAGGAAGAACAAAAGATATTTTTATCGGCGCAGAGGTCGATTGATATAGAAGATCCGGGACAGGAGGATGTGTATGAGGTCGGAACGATCGCATCGATCCGTCAGATTGTAAAACTTCCAAAACAGATCATGCGCGTAATGGTATTGGGAGAAGCAAGGGCTGTGCTGAAGCATATAGAGACAGAAGCCTCCTATTTGCGTGCGGAGGTGGAAATCGCTGATGAACCCAATTTCACAGTACCGGACAATATCAATGAAGAGGCGATGCTTCGCGGACTGAAAGACATGTTTGCAGAGTATATATCTAAGAATGGGAGAATGACAAAAGAGCATGCCGCACAAATTCTGGAAATCAATGAACTGAAAAAATTAACAGATGAGATTGCGGCGAGCATTCCGCTGTATTATAAGGAACAGCAGGAATTGCTGGAGCAGACGGATTTTTTGAAGCGGTATGAGCTTCTGGCATTCAAGCTTGTGAATGAGGTTCAGATCATGGATATTAAAAACGATATCCGGGTGAAAGTAAAGGAACGTGTGGATAAGCATCAGAGAGAATATATTTTGCGGGAAGAATTGAAACTTATCAAAGAGGAACTTGGAGAGGATGATGTTGCCGGTGACGCCGAAGAATTTGAGGAAAAGGTAAAAGAGTTGCATGCGCCTGAAGAGGTGAAAGAAAAGCTGAAAAAGGAAATCAGGCGTTTTAAAAGTTCTGTGAATTCTTCTGCAGAAAGCGGTGTGATCCGGACATATATCGAGACATTACTGGAAATGCCTTGGGAAAATTGTGCCGAAGATCATCATGATCTGACATATGCGGAACAAATACTGGAACAGGAGCATTACGGTCTGGAAGAGGTAAAGGAACGAGTGCTGGAATTTTTGGCAGTACGTTCGCTTACAGAAAAAGGAGATAGTCCTATTCTCTGTCTGGTAGGACCTCCCGGAACCGGAAAAACATCGGTTGCAAAATCATTGGCAAAAGCATTAAAGAAACCCTATGTGCGAATTTCTCTCGGCGGAATCCGGGACGAAGCAGAGATTCGAGGACATCGGAAAACCTATGTGGGCTCAATGCCGGGGCGGATCGCTAATGCGATGCGCCGCGCAGGTGTGAAAAATCCGTTGATTCTGCTGGATGAAATCGATAAAGTCAGTCAAGACTATAAGGGGGATACATTTTCGGCGTTGTTGGAGGTATTGGACAGCGAGCAGAATAAAGCCTTTCGGGATCATTATCTGGAAGTGCCGCTGGATCTTTCAGAAGTATTATTTGTAGCAACCGCAAATACCATACAGACGATTCCGGGACCGCTTTTGGATCGGATGGAAATCCTTGAAATCAGCAGCTATACAGAAAATGAAAAGCTGCATATTGCAAAGGAGCATTTGATCCCAAAGCAGCTGGAAAAAAACGGATTGTCTTCTGAACAATTAAGTTTCAATGACGCGTCAGTCTGGAGGATTGCAAGGAATTATACAAAGGAAGCCGGAGTACGGCAGTTAGAACGGAAGATCGGGGAGGTCTGCCGAAAGGCGGCAAAAGAAATTTTGACAACAGAGAAAGAAACAATTGCTGTGACAGAAGAAAATCTGGAAGCCTATTTAGGGAAGGAAAAATATTCCTATGAAATGGCGAATGAATCCGATGAAGTCGGCATTGTCCGGGGACTGGCATGGACAAGTGTGGGAGGCGACACGCTGCAGATCGAGGTAAACGTAATGCCGGGAAACGGAGAATTGATGCTGACCGGACAACTGGGAGATGTGATGAAAGAATCTGCAAAAACCGGAATCAGTTATATCCGTTCTGTGAGCGGTCGGTATGGGATTGAAGCAGATTTTTATGAAAAGCATGATATCCATGTACATATTCCGGAAGGAGCAGTGCCAAAGGACGGACCGTCTGCGGGGATTACGATCACAACAGCGATTTTGTCAGCGCTGACCGGACAAAAGGTGCGGGCGGATCTGGCGATGACAGGAGAAGTGACGCTGCGCGGCAGAGTGCTTCCGATCGGAGGATTGAAAGAAAAACTTCTGGCGGCCAAAAATGCGGGAATCCATACCGTATTGATTCCCGCAAAAAACAGGGCAGATATAGAAGAAATGGCGGCTGAAATTACCGAAGACATGGAAATCATACCGGTAGAGAGTATGGAAGAGGTTTTAAAACAAGCGTTTGTACAATAGGGGAGAAGGCATATGATAATAAAAAATGTAAATTTGGAAATTGTCTGTGGAATTACAAGTAAGCTTCCGGAAACCGAGTTTCCGGAGATTGCATTTGCCGGGAAATCGAATGTAGGAAAATCTTCACTGATCAATGCATTGATGAACCGTAAATCTTATGCAAGGATTTCCGCAACACCGGGAAAAACACAGACGATTAATTTTTATAATATCAATGAAGAAATGTATCTGGTCGATCTGCCGGGGTATGGATATGCAAAAGTATCCGAAAGAGAAAAGGTACAGTGGGGAAAATTAATTGAACGATATCTGCATGGATCGAAACAACTGAAAGCGGTTTTTTTGCTGATCGATATTCGCCATGAGCCTTCCGCAAATGATAAAATGATGTATGAATGGATCGTAGAGCAGGGATTTCATCCCATCATCATTGCTACGAAACTGGATAAATTGAAGCGAAGTCAGGTACAGAAGCATGTAAAAATGGTAAAGGAAGGATTGGATCTGGTTCCGGGAACCCGGATCATCCCGTTTTCCTCTGTGACTAAACAGGGGCGCGACGAGATATGGGAACTCGTTGAAACCGAATTTCTCGGAATCTCCCATGAGATACAGGCAGAGGAATAAGAAGAAGCAGTTATCTTGAAAATCAAAAAGCAGAGGTGGATATTTTATGGAAAATACACGGCCGTATTGGCAGGTGGCAGTCAGTCTGGTATTTAGTATACTGGCAACTGCGGCGTTTATCTATTTTGGAATCCGGGCCATTTTGTTTTTGATGCCGTTTGTAGTCGGATGGATCATATCCGCAATTGCGGCGCCTCTCGTAAACTGGCTGGAGAAACGGTTTAATATTGTGAAAAAGCTTGGTTCTGCGCTGATTGTTATATTAGTGATCGGACTGATCGTGACAGGTATCTATTTTGCAGTATCCAGAATTATGATAGAGGTGGGAGATCTGTTAGAAAATATTCCGGAAATATATGCACAGTTGGAAAGCGGACTGCGGCAGATCGGAAGAACTTTATCGGGAGTGTTCCAGAAGCTTCCGGAGGGAGTCCAGAACGGCTGGAATTCTTTTGTTGCGAATTTAGACGGTTATGTGACAGAAATGATCACTAAAATCAGCGATCCGGCAGTGACCGCAGCGGGAAATTTTGCAAAGCGTCTTCCTTTTTATTTGATTTCTATTATAGTGGCAATATTGTCTGCGTATTTTTTTACATTTCAAAGAGAAGAAGTTCTAAAATGGATGAAAAAAATTGCCCCGGAATCGATTGAGAAACGAATGACTTTGGTAATGGACAATCTGCGCTATGCGGTAGGCGGATATTTCAAGGCGCAGTTCAAGATTATGGGTGTTGTATTTCTGATTTTGCTGATCGGAATGGCAGTACTCGGTGTGCGTTATTATGTATTGGTGGCATTTTTGATCTCCTTTTTGGACTTTCTTCCGTTCTTTGGTACAGGAACTGCGATGATTCCGTGGGGGCTTTATAAGTTTCTTATGGGAGATTACAAAATGGCGGTAATCCTGATCGTACTGTATGCAGTGACACAGATCGTAAGACAGCTTTTGCAGCCGAAGCTGGTTGCTGACAGCGTGGGAATGAATCCGCTTGTAACATTATTGCTTTTGTATATCGGATACCGATTGGGAAGTGTGCTTGGAATGATCTTGGCAGTACCGATCGGAATGGTGCTGATCAATATGCTGCAGGCAGGCGCGTTTGATTATATTTTGGATGATGTGTGGATATTGGTAGATGGAATTTTGGAATTAAGAGAGCCGCCGAAGAAGTGAAGGAATTTTAAATATTGAAGATAAAAACGGTAGTTTTCCGAAGAAAAAGGGATAACTACTGTTTTTTTTGTGCGCAAATATAATTTGAAGTCAAGTAAATATTCAGAAAAAACCTTGTATATTACGTTCAAAAAATGAGAGTTTGGGAAATGGATAATTGCAATAAAATGATAAAAAATATAAGAAAAATGCATCAAAATTGGCAAATATATACAACAAAATTGGTTTGGCGGAAATATAAATAGAAAAAAGCATGTGTTAAAATTGCAATATAAAAACACAACAAAGCGCGCTTAAAGGAAAGAGGTTTAACAGGAGGTAAAGTACAGTTTACAAGGGACTACACAGGGTAGGTATCTGACGGGAGGGGTGCCGCCAGTCAGATTTTCCATGTGATGTTCAAGCTGTCGCTTGTGGCGGCTATGGTGGTGATCATCAAATCCACCACACGCCGCTTGTCATCAAAAGATACATTCTCCCAGGTATCGAGGTAGCCGGAAATCTGGCTGACCTGTTCCGGGCTGATGGCCTCCACAGTCAACTCCGCTATCCTTGCCAGAAGTTCCTGCTTGCGCCCGTCCAGTTCCGCTATCTTCACATTCACATAGGAGAACAGGACATTGTTTGCCCCCGTCAGACTGTCCACCAGCTTTTCAATCTCGCTGTCTACATGGGCAAGTTCCACTTGCAGGGCGGTGATTTTCGGGTTTGCCTTTGCCGCTTTCTTTTTTCCTGTCAGCGTCTTGTAGCTTGCCAGCTTCTTTACCATCTGCTGATAAACAACCGCTTCCAGTTCCGAAGTGATGATTTTCCCACAGCCAGGACAGCTTTTATTGTCCAGCCGTTTCGTGCAGCGGAGATACTGTTTGCCGGAGGGATTGTAGATACTCATAAGAGCATACCCGCAATTCCCGCACTTGATTTTTCCTGCCAGCCATGTGTGGGTGGCTTTCCGGGCAGACTGGATTTTCATGTTGTTCATCAGCTTCTTGCGGCAGGTCAGCCAGGTGTCGGAGGGGACGATACCCTCATGGGGAGCCAGTACCAGCATTTGGTCTTTTAAGTCGTTTTTCTTGCTGGCCTTTACATCTCGCCCTTGATACAGATAGCAGCCGTTCATGCCCGTAAAATCGGCAACGTCATTGACAATGACTGTACCTTGACTTTTGAAAAATTCGTACACATCAAGGTCTGCCTGCACATAGACAGGATTGCGTAACATCTGCGCCAGCGTGGGGCGTATCAGCTCTTTGCCATGGAACAAAATCCCCTGTTCGGCAAAGTACCGGGTAATGTCCCCGTAGGAAGTTGTGGGCTGGGCGTACATCTCAAACATCAGCCGGATATTGGCCGCTTCCTCCGGGTTTACCACCAGCTTCTTTGTGTTGATACCGTCCATCTTGATAGGCTCCGTATGGAAGCCGTAAGGGGCTTTCCCGCCCATCTTAAAGCCCCGCTGACTGCGGGAGTAGTAAGCGTCCGTTACCCGCTTCTGTATCGTTTCCCGTTCAAGCTGGGCGAACACGATACAGATATTCAGCATGGCCCGTCCCATCGGCGTGGAGGTATCAAACTTTTCCGTAGAGGACACAAACTCCACATTGTACTGCTGGAACAGCTCCATCATGTTGGCAAAGTCCAGAATGGAACGGCTGATACGGTCGAGCTTGTAAACCACGACCTTTGCAATCAAGCCCCGCTTGATGTCCCGCACCAGTTCTTGAAACTTCGGACGGTCTGTGTTCTTGCCGCTGTACCCTTTGTCTGTGTATTCCTTGCAGTTACCGCCTTTCAACTCGTATTTGCAAAATTCAATCTGGCTTTCAATGGAAATGCTGTCCTTTTTGTCTACCGATTGTCTTGCATAGATTGCGTCTATCCGATTGTTCATATTGTCGCTCCTTTTCTTAAAAAAGAAACGGAGCTGCTGACAGTTCTATTATACCGCCAGCAGCCCCGCAAATCAATGATGGGTTTGGAAAACCTTATGTCCCGGCTTCCTCACTCTCCCGCTTGTCGGCGTACTTGCGGAACACCTCATAAAGCTGCTGTTCCAGTTCCCGGCGTTTGGCTGCTTCCTGTTCCGGCGTGAACACCGGGGAGAGATTTTCCAGTGTGATTTCCTTTCCCTGAAAAGTCACGATTTCGATTTCCTTTTTGTATCTGATATTACTTATAAGATCACCTTTCCTTTCCATGCTGCCGCTGTTGCCGTTTCAGTTCCGCTAAAATCTCCGGCGGGATACGGTCAACCAGCCGCCGCATATCGTCCAGTTCGCTTTTTAACTTCGCCCGTTCCATCGTGTCATTCATCTTGCCTTTTTCGCTGGCCTTTGCCCTGACTTCCAGCTTTTCATTTTCCGCTAACAAGTCATTGATTGTGACCTTGTATTTTTTCAGTTGCCCGGAGAAGTTCTCCATCTGCGGAAACCACTTTTTCAGCATGGAGAGGGCTTCCTCTTTCTTCTTTCCGGCGTTCAGCGGGGTAATGCCGGAGAGAACCGCTTCAATGGCCCTCGCCTGTTTGGAGAGGTTGACCGCCTGTTTGAACAGCCGGGTGGGGATATGCTTCCGGCCCGTCTTGCTGGCGCTTTCCCCACGCTCCAGGTCGGGGTACTGCTCCACCATACAGGCGTGAAAATCGTCCTGCCACTTCGTCAGATTGGCCCGGTTGCCGATAATTTCTTTGGCGCACAGGCGGTTGTCCTTTGTCAGCGGCACAAAGACCAAGTGCAGATGGGGCGTTTTTTCATCCATGTGTACCATAGCCGAAACGATGTTCTCCCGGCCCACCCGGTCAATGAGGAAGTCCGCCGCCCTCTGGAAGTAGGCCGCTATCTCCTTTGGGGACTTGCCCTTGAAAAACTCCGGGCTGGCGGTAATCAGCGTGTCCACAAACCGAGTGCTGTCCTTGCGGGTGCGGCATCTGGCCTGCTCGATGCGGCTCTGAATGAAATGGTAGTAGCGGCCATCCGGCTTGACGATGTGGAAATTGTACTTGCTCCGGCTGGTGTCAATGTCCGGGTTGCTGGCGTACTGCTCCTTTTTCCGTTCATGGTGGGCTTCCAGCGGCCCCGCCGGGTGGCCCTTGTGCTTCTCAAATCGCAAAATTGCGTGTTGTGCCATTGAACTCCTTTCCCCATTCCATTCCTTTCCGGCGGGTTTTCCCGCCGAAAATATCTCTGATAGGATTGGAATGGAATGAATGTAAATAGATGGTTTTAATCTCTGTATTTCTATATACCGTCAGATTTCCGTACTTCAAGAGGATTGATTTTCGTACTCGCCAAGTACGGTTTTCAGCCCTCCGGCGTACCATAACCGGATTTCTTGAAGTCGGTGTTTGGAACCGCTTCATAGGATTTCGGGTAAATGCGGTTGGGTTTTCCACAGCCCTGTTTCTGGATTTCCACCAGCCCCGCATACTGCAACTCCCGCAGGGTGTTGACCGCTTTCTGCCGCCCGCAGCGGAGCAAAGCGACCACCTCGCAGATGGGGTAGTACAGGTAGACCCGCCCGTACTCGTCCGCCCAGCCGTTCTTCCGGGACAACTCCGCCCGGCGCAGGACAAAGGCATACAGCACCTTCGCTTCGTTGCTCAAGGGCTGGAATGTGGGTGCTTCAAAAAGGAAATTGGGGAGCCGGGTGAAACTGAACGCCTTTTCCGGCTGGTGAATATAAATCGTGTTTGTCATAGCGTGTTTTGTGGACGGTTAGAGGCCCGTTTTCCGGGGCGAATGATAAATGATACCAGCCGCCCCGGTTGAGGGCTTGCGGAGCCTTGCAAATCAAGGCTTTTCCCGCTCTTAACTGTCCACAGCAGACCTCCTTTTCCGTTCACTTTCTGTTTTCTGCCGCCTGTGAACTCTGGCGGCGCAGTCCGGGCAGTATTTGCCCCGGTTGGACTTCGGGACGAACACACCGCCGCACTCCGCACAGCGTTTCAAGTCCCTGTCCCGGTAAATCTCCGCTTCCAGCGTCCTGTCCAGCGGCAAGACCGCCCAGCGGAACCACTTGCAGCAGACGGAGAACGAAATCATCTGCGGACAGGCGCAGGTGTCGCCATCGTCCAGCGCAAGGCAGTTTCCGTCCTCGCAGTTGCAGCACTCCCGGCGTATCAGGCCGCTGGCTCGTCTCTTCTGGGGCGGGGTTATGCGGTAGGGGGAGCCGTCCGGCCTGTGTTCCAGCGGCGGCAGGTGTTGATAGGGTCTTTTGCTCATGCGTCCCTCCGTTTTCTTTGGCGTGTTCTGTTTCCAAGGTGCTTGTCCATCGATGAACTATCCCAAGTCTACACCTTTTTGACCGCCTGTGCCGTATATCCAAGAGGTAGGAAATCAGCCTGAAAAACTCCCTATTTCCACGCTCTCGGATTTGTGATATAATCAAAAAAAGATAAAAGACAAATTCAGGTTTCTGGTCTTCTTGCACAAAATAAAGGAGGAGCTATTATGCAAATTGTTTATATTCCAAGCGAATCAATGTCTGTTCAAGGTAAAAAAGATGAAATCTATAAAAGATATGGGAAAGACTGGAATATTAGAGAACAGGGAGGAGGTAACGGAAATTGGTTGTTGACCAGAAAAAGTGATGTGCTTGTAGATGGAAAAAGTTATCGTACTTTTGTACTTGAACACTACGGTAAATCCAAGCTGACAGCGAAGCTTGTTGATAAATTTCGTGAAGATGTAGCAAATGGTAAAATAAAACTGTAAATGCCTATGCCGTTATGCTATGAGCATAGTACATAGCATAACGGCTTCTCTTTCGTTGAGCTAGCAAGGAGGGTGAATATGTCTTTATCCATACAAGAGCGATTAAAAGACCTACGTGTGGAGCGTGGCTTGACGCTGGGGCAGCTTGCGGAGCAGACCGGGCTTTCCAAGTCTGCGCTGGGCAGTTACGAAACGGAAGACTTCAAGGACATCAGCCACTATGCCCTTATCCGGCTGGCGAAGTTTTACGGTGTGACCGCTGATTATCTGCTGGGGCTGTCTGAAATGAAAAATCACCCAAACGCCGATCTTGCAGACCTGCGTTTGAGTGATGAAATGATTGACCTGCTGAAAAGCGGGAGGATAGACAATACCCTGCTGTGTGAGCTGGCGGCGCACCCGGATTTCCCCCGGCTGATGGCTGACCTTGAAATCTATGTGAACGGAACGGCACTGAAACAGGCGCAGGGTGCAAACGCCATAGTGGACACGATGAGCGCAACTGTTATAAAAAAGCATAATCCTGGCATGAGTGATACGCAGTTAAGACAGCTTATCACCGCCCATATTGATGAGGACGAGTTTTGCCGCTATGTGAT
>CAUWKK010000005.1:0-90056 GCA_963559385.1 uncultured Schaedlerella sp. | reverse complement strand
GCTACTGAAAAGTAGTCGGGGATTTTTCTATCATACCTAAAAATTAAGCGCTTACACTCTTCCGAATACATATTTATTTTCTCAGTATAATTAACTTTCTCAGCGATAACAACAATTCTTTCTGACATAGTTGCATTTCTCCTTTGTGTTTCTTCCATAACATAGTTCTCCTTTGTGACATTTTAACGAATAACTACTAATTATCTGTTATTGAATGAAAGACTTTCTCTCCTAGTTATGCTGGGGAGAATGGAGTGAGCAGAAGCATGTAAGATAATAATAAAAAGTGACCTGCAAAAAATATGAGAAGCATTGGTCAGATAAAAAGTCTTACAAGTCCTTTTATTATTGTTTTTCTTCTGTTATAATGCAACATATGATTACAGATGAAAAGAGGAAGTCTACATGGAAAAAGCGGGAAAAAATCAGAGGCTTGCCTATATTGATTTTATGAATATTGCGGCTTGTTTTGGAGTAATCTGCATGCATTGCTCCGGCAGTGTACATTTGTATGGAATGACAGAGGATCGGTTATGGATTCTTTCTATGGCTGTACAAACGATCGCACATTCTTCTATACCGGTATTCTTTATGATTACGGGAACAACATTGTTAGAATACCGGAAGAAATACGATACAAAGACCTTTTTTAAAAAGCGGTTTCTGCGGGTTGGAATCCCGTTTTTCTTTTGGACGATTCTATATATGCTATTGCCGATGATTATGGATGGAGCACCTGCACCGGAGGCTATTGCATGGAGAGATGCTTTTTTGGCGAATGGAGCAAATAATGTTTTTTGGTTTTTTTATACTATTTTTGGGATTTATTTGTGTATGCCGGTGCTTTCATTAATTGCTAAGGAAGAATATTTCAAGACCATAGAATATCTATGTGTAGGGGCATTTATTACGGTTGCGGTGTATCCGGTGATTATCCGTTTTGTTGCTCCGATTGCGGGAGAAATACTTCCTCCGATTATGGAAGGCTATATCGGCTATATTTTTATAGGCTGGATTATATTACATGAAAGCTTTTCCAAAAAAATTCGCTATTTCATTTATGGAACAGGTATTGTGGGCGCAGTTCTCATGTTTTTTGGAACGTGGTATTTATCTGCGCATACGGGAAGTTTGGATACGTTTTTTATGGATTATAATTCAATCGCATGTTTTCCAATGTCGGTTGCAGTGATGCTGTTTGGAAAGCATATTCCGTGGGAATCAGTGTATCGCAGGATTCCGGAACGAGTGGTCACGAAAATTGCATCGGCCGGCTTGGGAATCTATGTGATCCATATGATTTTCATCCGCCTGTTTGATAAACTTCCGATTATTTATGAACACCCGATGTATATTACCGTATTTGGACCGATAGGAGTATATTTAGTGAGCTTAGGTGTGGTTTTAGTGTTGCAGAAGATACCAATTGTAAAATATGTAATTCCTTGAAGTGGGAGTTTGGTTTATATGAGTGAAAGAGAGGAATTAGGAATTGAGAACAAATGGAAAAATAATATTGAAAAGGAAAAATGTTGTTACTGTGCTATTAACATTCGCAGTGACACTTGGAACGATAGCGCTAGTTCTATACAAATTGGGAATCTACCCATTTGGAGAGCGACTGCTTGTGTATCATGATATGCAATATCAATATGTGGATTTCTTTATGTGGCTTCATGATGTGCTTCATGGAAAGGAGACGATCGGGTATTCTTTTAATGCGGGATTAGGGGGGAATACGAGTTCCCTGTTTGCATATTATTTGGCGTCTCCGTTGAATTTTCTTGTATATTTTATTGATAAAGAAGATATGGGGCAGTTTCTTACATTACTAATCGGGTTGAAGCTGTCTCTTTGTGGATCAACTGCTAGCTATTATGTACGGAGGAGATACGATACTTCACTATTTTATGCCGTTTTATTGGGAGTCAGCTATGCATTGATGGGGTATAATGTGCTCCAGTGCAGCAATATTATGTGGCTTGATGGAGTGATGATCCTTCCGTTGATCGCATTAGGACTATATCGAATGGTTTGGAACAGCAGACGGGGAACGTATTTTGGGGCTCTGTTTTATGGTGTGCTGACGAACTGGTATATAGGATTTATACTGTGCCTTTTTGCAGTTTTGTATTACATATTTGAGTTAGTGCTGTTCTATTTTGAAAAAAAGAGTTGGAATATCAAGGAATGTGCAAAATCCTTTTTTGAATTTGGAATGGTATCTATTCTTTCCGTGGCAGCTACCAGCTTTTTGTTTTTACCTCAAACACTTCATATGAAAAATGAGGGGAGTGCGTTTGATTGGACAATTTTCAGTCCGGGATATCAGTTTTCATTTTTGGAAGGATTTCGTGATTTTTTACTGGATTCCGAGAAGGTTACAATCACTCAGACACATCCGCCGGTATATATTGGAACATTGGCCCTGTTACTTGTAATCATGTTCTTTTTTTCCAGAAAAGTGGAACGTTGCAAAAAATATCTGGCGGGAATTTATCTTCTTGGATTGATGTTTGTTTTTCAGTATAAGCCGTTAAATTACTTGTTTAGTGTATTGAAAGTGCCGAATTCTCATGCATATCGGTATGCGTTTATTTTTTCTTTTTTTATGATTGTAATTGCGGCAATGTATCTGGCAGGATTAAAAGAACTTGAAAAGCCGGTGATAAACAAAGCAGTTGCAATCATTATTTTGGTCGGTTTGTTCATAGATTATGTGCAGCCATATGCGATACGGGAGAAAACATATTTAAGTTTTTATATCGCTATTCTTATGGGAATCTGTCTGTGGGCATGGAATAGAAGAAAACAATATCAGATGATCGTAGTTGGTGGAATCTTGTCGGTATGTCTGATATTTGAATTTTCGCAGAAATTGGAACTGGAATTTGAAGATCATGAAGAAAATGCGGTGGATTATGTGAATTATAACCAGCAGATGAGTACAGAACTTGAAACATTAAAAGCAGAAGATAACGACTGGTACAGGGTGGATAAAGATTTTACAAGAAATGTTTGGTGTGGATCGAACGAATCTCTTGCATATGGTTATAGTTCCATAGCGCAGTATACATCAACCGGCAATACTGAAGCTGTGAGCGCATTAAATCAATTGGGATATTCCGGTAGTTTATTGGTTGTTCCATACGAGCCGATACTAGTTCCGGATTCTTTGTTAGGAGTAAAATATATTTATGCGAAAACACCGGTACCGGGATGTGAGCTTGTGAAAGAAAATGCGTTGGATGGGGTGAATTTATATCAGAATCCATATGCCTTGCCGTTAGGCTATGAAATCAAAGATATGTCAGAGTGTATATATGGTGATAATGCAATGGAAAACCATGAGATACTCTTAGAGAAAATTCTCGGAAGAGGAGAAGCATTATATACAACCGCTGAAATTCTGTCAGAAGAAAAGCAAGGAGAAGAATTAACTGTATGGAATATTAAGGTGAAACAGACAGGTGGACTTTACGGATATTTTTCCGGTGTGGAACCCTATATGTATGTTTATGTGAATGGACAACAGATTAAATTTATAGAATGGTATGATAAACCGATACTATATTTCGGAGAATATCAGAAGGGAGATACTGTTCAGATAAAAGTGAAAAAAGGAGAGAATCTTGGAACCAATGGTTATGGTTTTTACCCGGCAACACTGAATCTGGATGTGTTTAAAAAGTGTATCGAGGAAATAAGGGCTAATAGTTTACATGTAGTAGAGAGTGGAAAGGGTATCGTAAAGGCAACAGGAGACTTTGAAGCTGCCACAGATGTTATGCTGACGATCCCTTATGAAAAGGGGTGGAAAATAACGGTTAATGGGGAAGTAGTTCCTTATGAGAAAGCGGCGAATACATTTATTGGATTGCGTGTACCGGCAGGAATATGCAGCATAGAAATGGTATATGAATTACCGGGACTAAAAATCGGTATATTGATCTCTGTATTGGCAATTCTTATTTTTATCGGAATGGGGAGAAAAGGAAAGCCGAAGAGAAAATCGGCAATTATCGGAGAAATCTCGATATAGTAAAATGGTTTTTCCTATGGCTGCAGGTACAGTGGAGGCTACGATATTCGGAGCGAGCAAAGGAATTTGAAGGCAGATTGGAGCTATATGAATGAGTACGGCACGGAGTATTTAAAAAATGGGTTTGGAGAGTACATCTATGTGCACGACTACCAGAATGTGTTAAATTTTCCGTATTATGTAAATATGTTTCAACCGGATTGCGTTATATTTGAAGTGGCAGAGTATACATTCAGTAATGAATATTTTGATTATGAGAAAATGAAAAATTTGGATTTTTAGGTTCCTTATTTTTGACAGAAGCTTGTAAGGATGTTAGTATAGTTTATGAGGAAACAGGTAACTGATACCGAGAAAATAATTTGCAGTTGAGCTATTATAAGAAAGGGGAAGTCATAAATGAAAAAAGCAAAGGTAGCAATCTTGTTGGCGGCAGCTCTGGCGCTTGGGATAACAGGGTGTAAAAAAGAGGAGCCGGCAGAAAAACCTGAAAAAAAGGTTGAAAAAACAGTAAAGGAAGAGAAAGAAGAAATAAAGGAAGAGATTCCGCAGAATCAGAATCTGCTGACAGGGATTCCTGATTTAACGGATGCGGCGATCGGAAAGCGTCCGGTTGCGATCATGGTGAACAATGTAGAGCCTGCAATGCCGCAGTACGGCGTAGGAGAAGCAGATCTTATTTTTGAGATTCCGGTGGAGGGTGATTTCACACGTTTTATGGCATTGTATGCAGATTATACACAGGTGCCGAGGGTGTGTGCGGTTCGAAGCTGCCGATATTATTTTCCGGCATTGTCACAGGGGTTTGATGCCTTTTATGTAAACTGGGGAATTGACGACTCGATTTCGGATTACCTGGAAGCTCTTCAGTTGGATCAATTTGACGGAATGTCTGATGGGAACGGTCTGTTTGCAAGGGATCAGGAGCGTTTGAATGCAGGATATTCTTTGGAACATACGGCGTATTTTGAAGGAACCTCCTTTGCAAATGTGGTAGATTCACAGGGATATCGTACGGATTTGGCAGAGGATAAAAAGGATGCAGCATTTTTATTTAACGGCTTGAACGAGCAGCTGAAACCGACCGGAGCGGACTGTACAAAGGTTGATATTAATTTCGGAGGGCAGAGTTCGACATTTACATATGATGCGGAGAAAAATGTATATCTGAAGCAGATTAACGGAAATCCGCAGATTGACGGAAAGACACAGGAGCAGCTTGCGTTTACAAATGTGTTTGTATTGGAAACAGATATTTCGGTCAGAGACGAGATTGGTCATAAAAATGTTGACTGGGACGGGGCTGTGAACTCTGTCGGATATTATGTGTCCAACGGAGCGGTTCAGAAAATTCATTGGTCAAAAGACGAGAATAATGAGAAATCCAGACTTCGCTTTTATGATGAAAACGGAGAAGAACTGAAGATCAACCGGGGTAAGAGTTATATTGCGTTGAACTATCGTTCACAGGCGACCTTTCAGTAGAGTATCAGTAATAGACGAAAAGCAAGAAATAATAGAAGAGGAAAATGCAGATGAAATATGATTATTTAGTAGTGGGAGCGGGATTGTACGGAGCAGTATTCGCACATGAAGCAAAGGAAAAGGGAAAGACATGTCTTGTCATTGACAAGCGTGACCATATTGCGGGAAATATTTATTGTGAGGAGATTGAGGGAATCAATGTGCATAAATACGGCGCTCATATTTTCCATACATCCAATAAGAAAATATGGGAATATATCAATCGGTTTGCAGAGTTTAACAATTATATCAACTCTCCGGTTGCCGTATATAAGGATGAACTCTACAATCTGCCGTTTAATATGAATACATTCAGTAAGATGTGGAATATCCGCACACCGCAGGAGGCAAAGGATAAAATTGCGGAGCAGGTAGCGGAAACAGGAATCACAGATCCGAAAAATCTGGAGGAACAGGGCTTGTCTTTGGTCGGAAAGGATGTATTTGAGAAACTGGTAAAAGGGTATACGGAGAAGCAGTGGGGAAGAGACTGCAAGGATCTTCCGGCATTTATCATCAAGCGCCTGCCGGTCCGTTTTACGTATGACAATAATTACTTTAACGATCGTTTTCAGGGGATTCCGATGGGCGGCTACACAAGGATCGTGGAGAAGATGTTGGACGGCATTGATGTGAAAACAAATACAGATTATTTTGCATTTATCAAGGAGAACCCGGACATTGCCGAGAAAACAGTGTTTACAGGAATGATTGACGAATATTTTGGTTATCAGCTGGGAGCGTTGGAATATCGCTCGGTACGTTTTGAGACTGAGATTTTGGATACGGACAATTATCAGGGCAATGCGGTTGTCAATTATACAGAGCGAGAAGTGCCGTATACACGTATTATCGAGCATAAGCATTTTGAGTTTGGGCAGCAGGAAAAGACGGTCATTTCCAGAGAGTATTCTTCTGAGTGGAGCGTAGGTATGGAACCGTATTATCCGGTCAACAACGAACAGAACAATGCGCTGTTTGAAAAGTATTGTGAACTGGCAGAAAAGGAAACAAATGTTATTTTCGGAGGACGCCTCGGTAATTATAAGTATTATGATATGGATAAGGTGATCGAGGCGGCGCTTGAGATGTGCGAGAAGGAATTGGGCTAGGCTTGCAATAGGTATTTTGGGGTATTATATCATAGAGGAAATACATATAGGAGGAAGGAAGTATGAAGTACAGACACATTTGGAAAAGAGTAGCTGCACTATCGTTGGCAGGAGTTATGCTTTTGCCGGGATTTATTGTTCATGCAGAAGAAACTGCGCAAGTTATGGTTGAGGCACAGGAAACGGTAATACAGGATGCCGAGAAGCCGGAGGATGCGGTCAAAGTGGAGGTTCGTCTGGATTTGGGAGACGGTATTTTAAGAGAGGGAGTGAATGCATTCCATTTGAAAGTGGAAAATATCTCCAACCGGTCGGTAGCAGTTTCTGGTCAGGTATGTGTGACTGCCAAGGCAAAGACATGGAGTGATACCGGAGAGGCAAGCAATCTGGGAAGTGTCAGTTCGTTGGCGCCGACAGGCCCGATGGAATGGGGAGCAGGCATCGAGGTGAAACGTGAGACTGTTGAGAATTGGCTGGCAAAAGGAGAAGAATTGAGCGATCCTGCCGAGTATTTTCTTCAGGCGATTGTAGAAGTGACAGATCAGGATGGAAAAAAGGGCAATGCTGTACATGAGATTCCGGTGCAGATAAAATTGGATGAAATGACATTTGGAGATGTCAAAACGGATCATTGGTATTACGATTATGTGAAATACGTGTACGATAACGGCTTGATGACGGGACTGGATAAAGAAAATTTCGGCCCGGCTGACGTTTTGGCACGTGCACAGTTTGCTGTAATCCTTCATCGTATGAACGGAGAACCGATAGTGGAGTTTGATGAGGTGTTCCCGGATGTGTACGAAGGCGAATGGTATACTGATGCGATTTTGTGGGCAAGCAGCAATGGGATTGTAACCGGATATACCGATTCGGGACTGTTTGGTACTGCAGATAATATCAACAGAGAACAGATGGCAGTGATGATGTACCGTTATGCAAAATATAAAGGATATGATGTGACGAAGACGGCAGATTTCAGTCAATTTGAAGATGCAGCAAATGTAAGTGGGTTTGCAGAAGAGGCAATGCGTTGGGCTGTCGGAACCGGAATTATTACAGGAAAAGACGAAGGAACAAGAATTGATCCGCAGGGGAATGCAGCACGTGCGGAATGCGCGGCGATTATCAAGCGTTTTGTAGAAATATACAACTAAAAAGAAATTTGACACTTCCTCTGAATAGTGTTATGATTAGAGTGTTACAAAAACATGAATAATTATTAAGAAAATACAAAACTGGTAATGTTGCACGATGTGATATTGCCAGTTTTCTGCAAGAGAGAAAATATGAGGAAGAGGACAAGATAGATGAACATACAGAAGTTGTTGAAAACAGTGGGAGCAATTGCTTTCGCAGTTTTTTTGTCGGTAAACAGTGTACAGGCGGCCGCTTACACGGATATGAATCCGGGGGATTGGTATTATGAGTCTGTGCAGTACGTATCCGATCGTCAGATCATGACCGGTTTGGATGCTGCGACTTTTGGACCGGGACAGCCTTTGGCAAGAGCTCAGTTTGCGATGATCCTGCATCGTATGGCCGGATCACCGGTGCCGTCGTCGCCAAGCACTTTTACAGATGTGGAGGCGGGAGAGTGGTATTCGGATGCAGTGGCATGGGCAAGCTCGGCGGGGATCGTAACCGGATATACGGATACGAATGCCTTTATGCCGTCGCAGTCGATCACAAGGCAGGAAATTGCGACCATGATGCACCGCTTTGCGCGTTATGAGGGACAGGAGTCAGAGGCTCGCTCTGATATTGGCAGTTATCCGGATGCGGCTCATGTCAGCAGCTTTTCATATGAAGCGATGCAGTGGTCCATTGCACATGAACTGGTAAAAGGAGATAGAGGAAATCTGAATCCGCAGAGCACAACGAACCGAGCAGAATGCTCGGCTATCATTCAGAGATATTTGGAGAACGATTGGATTCCGATTGGGAATGACAACAATCAGTCAACACATCCGTCCGTGCCGGAAGGCTCGGAAAAGGGGCAGGCAGTCGTAGACTATGCGAGGCAGTGGGTTGGAAAGACTCCATATAAGTATGGAGGCAATAGCCTGATAACAGGGACGGACTGTTCCGGATTTGTACAGCAGGTTTATGCGAACTTCGAGATCACGCTTCCAAGAACAACATGGGAGCAGGAAAAGGTCGGTACACAGGTAGAAGAGAAAGATATGCAGCCGGGAGATCTGGTGTTTTTCAGCAACTATGATCATGTGGGGATTTATTCCGGTAACGGAATGTTTATTCATGCACCGACAAAGGAACAGGGAAAAGTGGCGGAAGAATCGCTGAAATGGATGGGACCGATTAAAACGGTAAAAAGAGTTTTAAAATAAACAAAAGAAAGGAATGAGAGGTATGAAAAAGAGAATCAGTGCATTCGTAGCATCCTGCTTGTTACTGGGAAGTATTGTAATGCCCGTACAGGCAGAGGAAGCGGTATCGGGGGAGGCGTATTCGAAGCTTCCGCAGGAGGTATATGCCGTTGCGACAAGAGAGACGGCGGTATTGCCGGAAGGGTTGGACAGGGATGCAGAGAAAGCGGCCTCCACATACGATGTCGATATCGTAAATATGAATGAATACGAATGGTCGGTATTGTATCTGACGAATAAGATCCGAATGGAGAACGGTCTGGAACCGTTGTCTGTCAGTTCCAATCTGCAGCAAGCGGCAGGAATCCGAAAAGAAGAACTTAAGACAACATTTGACCATGTGAGACCGGACGGTTCAGCTATTGAGACTGTGCTGGACGAATGTGGTGTGAAGCGCGAAGGTATGGGAGAAAATATTGCAGCGGGAATGATGAGTCCTGCTATGGCGATAAATGGTTGGTGGAACAGTCAAGGACACCGGGAAAACATGCTGAGACCATGGTTTACGCATATGGGCGTGGGATATTCCTATGCTGAAAATGATATGTACGGACACTATTGGGTACAGGTGTTTACAGGAAACTGTACACCGGATGCGATCCATTTAAGTCAAGACAATTCAATTCCGTATATTATGACAACCAACCAGACGATTGATGAGTTGGGACTGGAACTGACCATTGACTGTTCTCATGGGACTTCCTATATGCCGGTAATAGAAGAAATGTGCAGTCCTGTGGATATGAGTCTGGTAGGGCAGGATCAAACAATCACAGTTTCCTATGGCGGACAGGAAGTAACAGTGATCATAAGAGTGCAGGAACCGATGCCGTTTGTAGATGTGGATCCGAACGGCTGGTATTATGGACGGGTTTCTGAAGTGTATTACAACGGAATTATGACCGGATTGAACGAGACTCATTTTGGACCGGCAGAGCCTCTGGCGCGTGCACAGTTCGCAGTGATTCTGCACAGACTGATGAGTGAACCACAAGTGGAATATACAGATGTATTTCCGGATGTAAAAGACAATGAATGGTACACACAGGCAATTTTATGGGCAAACAAGACAGGAGTGGTAACCGGATATACAGATACGGGATTGTTTGGTACCGGAGATAATATCAACAGAGAACAAATGGCGGTCATGATGTATCGTTTCGCAGATTATCTGGGACTGGATACGAGCGGAAGAACAGACTATAGTTACTTTACCGACGCATCAAGTGTAAATGAGTTTGCACAGGATGCGATGAGTTGGGCTGTCTATACCGGAATTATCACAGGAAAAGACAACGGAGCGAGAATTGATCCGCAGGGAAATGCAAATCGTGCAGAATGCGCGACGATCATTATGCGATTTTTGGATTACAGCGGGATTTAAGATTGAGGAATAAGACCGCGAAGATAAGATGTAAAGAGGGTATATCTTAAAGATGTATCCTCTTTTTCCGTTGATATATATGATAAAACAGGAGCGGATTGATTTGGGGGAAAGGAAAAACATTCTTTAATGATTGTATTTTTATGGAAAATAGACTAAAATGTAACAGGGTGATTTTCAACGGAGTGTGAAGCGGAAAGGATAAATGCAAATGAAGCAGAAAGTTACATTGGTAGTACCTTGCTACAATGAGGAAGAGGTATTGCCGCTGTTTTATAAAGAATATGTGAAAGTGGCAAAGCGGCTGCCGGAGTATATTGTGGAAGCATTGTTTGTCGATGATGGTTCCAAGGATAGAACGATTGAGATTGTAAAAGAACTGGCAGAGAGTGACGAACGGGTGAAATATGTGTCTTTTTCAAGAAATTTCGGAAAAGAGGCCGCGATTTATGCAGGTCTTCAAAATGCGGACGGCGATTATGTGGCGATCATGGATGCGGATCTGCAAGATCCTCCGGCATTGCTTCCGGAGATGCTGGATGCGGTCGTAAAAGAAGGGTATGATTCGGCTGCGACGCGAAGAGTGACGCGCAAAGGGGAACCGCCGGTACGGTCCTTTTTTGCAAGGTGTTTTTACCGGCTGATGAATAAAATTTCAACGACAGAAATTATGGATGGGGCCAGAGACTATCGTCTGATGACACGGCAGTTCCGAGATGCGATTCTGCAGATGAGTGAATATAATCGTTTTTCAAAAGGCATTTTCGGCTGGGTTGGTTTTCGGACGAAGTGGATCGAGTTTGAAAATGTAGAACGGCAGGCAGGAGAGACAAAATGGTCTTTTTGGAAGCTGCTTGTATATAGTATTGAGGGAATCATCGGATTTTCCACAGTGCCGCTGGCGCTTGTTTCGGTATTGGGACTGGCTGTTTGTTTGGTGGCATTTGTATTTTTGATCGTAATCCTGGTCAAGACGTTGTGTTTCGGAGATCCTGTAGCGGGGTGGCCGTCTATGGCATGCATCATCCTTTTGCTGGGCGGTATCCAACTGTTTTGTATGGGGATCTTGGGGATGTATCTGTCGAAAACATATTTGGAGACAAAGAAGCGTCCGATCTACATCTGCGGGGAAACGAATATCGCAGAAAAAGACGGAAACTTGTCGTCGAAATTCCCAGAGGATGAATGAAAAAAATATGCATATCGTATATGCGGAATCGGGAGAAGAAAATGAAGCAGAAAGAGACAGGTAAGAAAGATTATCTTGGGAAAATGCCGTCAGTCGGGGGTTTTTTAAAGGAAAATCAGGCAAACTGGTGGATCATAGGCATTTTTTTGCTGATCGTATATGGAATTAAGGTGTTTAATGTATCTTTCTCCCATGATACGGAGGCGATTATGGCTGTGCCGGAACGACTTTACGAGAGTTGGTATACAATGGGGCGTTTTGGCTTGATATTTTTGAAGAAGGTTTTGGGAACTTATGTATTTACTCCGTATGCTGCGGCGCTTATGATGACAGTATCGATGCTGTTAAACAGCATGCTTTGGCTCTATTTGTTTACATGGGTGAATGGGGACAGGTGGAAAAGGTGTACAATGTGGATATTCCCGTCATTTTTCTTTACATCCATGATCATGGCGGAACAGTCAGGTTTTCTTCTGCAGGCATATGAGGTGAACATCGCACTTCTGTTGGTGGGAGCGGCACTGCTGTGTCTGCTTCGGATTTTTCTCGGAAATGGGCGAAAACTCCTGTTTGTACCTGCAGTGTTTTGCTGTGTGATCGCATTTTCTGTTTATCAGTCGCTGGTTCCTTTGTTTACGGCAGGAGCGGCAATCTGCTTCATTTTAGCGTATGACAGACTGGTTCGGGAGCAGAAGGAGTGCGTTACATTTTCATTTTGCATTGCTTTTATCGGAAAGCTGATCGGAATTTTTCTGTTTTCTTTTGTGGTATATCAGATAACAAATAAAATTGTGCTGGGTATGCTTGGAATGGAAACAACCCCTTATATTACAGATCAGATCATGTGGGGGACTTTGTCTGCGAAAGAATGTGTGTTTAATATTTTGAGACATGTTCATCGCGCGATGCTCGGAAAGCGGATTTTTTATAATGGGATCAATTCTGTTGTGTATGTCGGAACACTGCTCTATATCATTGCAAGAATCCGAAAAAAAGAATCCTGCTATATTCTGTATCTGTTGGCAGTTTTGTATTGTCTTGCAAGTCCGTTTTTGATGTCCGTTCTTATGGGAAATGAGCCGTCGGTGAGAACGCAGATGTTACTTCCTTTTATTGTTGGCTTTTTTCTGCAGTATTTAGTGGGAAAATTATGGGAAAACAGAAAAGAAACAGCCAGATATGCGGGAACTGCGGCAGTATTGATCGCGGGAGCTGTGGTCATGTATCAGAGCATGCTGAGTGCAAGGCTATATTATACACAGTATGTACAATACGAGGAGGATGTACAGATTGCTTCAGATATCAGCGCTCGGATCGGTGCGTTGGGGAAGGGAGAGATTCCCGACTGTCCGGTTGTATTTATAGGATCAAGAGCGCCTCGGCAAAATTTATCGTGTATAAAGAGTGAGGAGTTGGAGCTGATCGGAAGATCTTTTTTTGAGGTGTCTTTTGGAACATCCCATGGTACTTGGGTGATGCAGCATTTTTTGGCAACGCAGGGACATTCGTATATGCAGCCGACGGCAGAACAAATGAAGCAGGCGGAAAAAGCCGCCGCATCGATGCCGTTATGGCCGGAAACAGGAAGTGTTGCGGAGAAGGACGGCGTGATCATTGTGAATCTGGGAGCTGCCGGAAATTAAATGATAAATGGTAAAGGTTGGTAAGGAATGAAAAAGGAACGATTATTTTATCTGGATTTTGTGCGTGCGATAGCGACGTTGGCGATCGTGGTTACACATTTTAACGCAAGATATTTGTTTATGAACCCTCCTGCGCCGGAAAAAACGGTGCTTACGACGTCGATCGGTAATTTGTACATCGGGGATTGGGGAGTATCGCTGTTCTTCATCATATCCGGTGCGGCGCTTATGTATGTTTATGAAGAAAAATGCCGGCTGAAGACATTTTATAAA
This sequence comes from uncultured Schaedlerella sp., assembly GCA_963559385.1. Lineage (GTDB taxonomy): Bacteria > Bacillota > Clostridia > Lachnospirales > Lachnospiraceae > Schaedlerella. The sequence goes on along the minus strand of CAUWKK010000005.1, from coordinate 76,499 downwards.
AAGCGGTTTTTGTCCATTTATCCGATGTTTTGGATTGCGTATGCAGTGGATTTTTTGTTTGTTGTGTGGCAGACGCATGCGATGCCGGGCGGCGGAATCCCGAAATGGAGGCTGTTGTTCTCAGTGATCGGTTTTGACGGTCTGCTCTTGACAAACGGTTATCCTACATTTTACTTGCTGGGAGAATGGTTTCTCGGTGTGATCGTGCTGATCTATCTTGTATTCCCGCTTTTGCGAAAGTTGTTGAATGAAAAGCCGGCGTTGCTTTTGGGGCTGACGATTGTTGGCTATATCGGCGGATTGCTTCTGTGCGATCATGGGACGTATCCGCTGGTTCCGGCGACCATGTTGTTTGTGCGTATACCGGAGCTTGTATTCGGAATGTTTTTTGTGAAATACAAAGGAAACGTGTCTTGGAAAATGGCTGCTGCGGCATTGGCTGTCATTGTCGTAAACTGGATCGTGAAGCCGGGATTTTCTGCAAGCATTCAGACAACCTATGTGGGGATCGCATCCTTTCTTGTTTGTGTGTATGTATCGGGGATTGTGAAATGTGCGCCTGTAGAGTCAATCTGCGGAAAGCTGAGTAAATATTCATATGCGATTTTTTTGGTGCATCATGTTGTAATCGCGAATATTATGGGGAAGATCAATCTTTCGGAAATCAGCGTAGGAGAGAGTTATCTTTTGTTTGCCGGCATCTGCTGTGTGATCGCATTGTGTGCATGGGTGCTGTATCAGGTACATTATTCTTTGATGAGACTGCTCATACGGGAGAAAAAAGCTGCGTAGTTTCAGCTGCTGACGGCAGAAAATATCCGGGAATGGATTGCATAAAGACGGGAATTGATGTAAAATAATGACGTTAATGGAAAAGAAAATGGAGATATTATTTTGAAGACAATATTTATTACGGGATGTCAAGGGCAGTTAGGGAAAGCTCTGAATGCATTTTATTCCGGGCGTTCTGATATACAATTGGTCAATACAGATGTGAAAGATCTGGATATCACAGACAAAGAGGCGGTGCTTCGCAAGGTTTCGGAGACCAAGCCTGATATTATCATTAATTGTGCTGCCTATACAAAGGTGGACGAGTGCGAAGAGCACGAGGAAGAGGCTTATCAGATCAATGTGGTTGGAGTCCGCAATCTTTGTTATGCGGCAAATGCGGCGGGAGCCGTTATGATGCAGATTTCTACGGATTATGTATTTGGCGGTGAGAAGAAAACTCCATATGTGGAAGAGGATGCATATGCTCCTCGCTCTGTTTACGGAAGAACGAAAATGGCAGGAGAGCAGGCGGTGCTTGAAATTGCGGAGAAATATTTTATTGTGAGAACTGCATGGCTCTATGGTGAGGGAAAGAATTTTGCCGACACGATGTTGCGGCTTTCGGAGAAGAGAGACTGCGTCAGGGTGGTGAACGATCAGTTCGGTACGCCGACAAGCACAGAAGAATTGGTAAAGGTCATTGATCTGCTGCTTCGGTCGGATAAGTACGGCATTTATCACGCAACCTGTGAGGGAAACTGTGACTGGGCAGAGTACGCAAGGGAGATTTTCCGACTATGCGGAAGAGATACAAGGGTAGAAGCGGTAACGACAGCGGAGTATGGCGCCAAGGCGGAAAGACCGGCATATTCGGTATTGGAGAATAAAAGACTGGCTTTGGAATTTGGTTATCGGATGCGGGAGTGGAAGCCTGCATTGGAAACTTATTTGGCAGACAGAGGATTGATAAAAAAGGAGCTGGAACATTTTATGGATAAAAAGAGAGTATTGGTAACGGGTGCGAACGGCTATATCGGAAGACATGTTGTCTCTGCGCTTCTGGATATGGGACATGAGGTTATCGCATCGGATTTTTCATACGAAGGTGTGGATGAGCGGGCACAAAGAGCGGATGTGTCGCTTTTCAGCGGAGATACGGACATTTATGAGCAGTTCGGACGGCCGGATTCCTGTATTCATATGGCATGGAGAAACGGTTTTGTACACAATGCAGAGACACATTTGACGGATCTGCCGGATCATTATATGTTTATCAAGAATATGATTGAGGGCGGACTGCCGCAGCTTGCGGTTATGGGAACGATGCATGAAATCGGATATTGGGAGGGGGCGATCGATGAAACGACGCCGACCAATCCTACCTCCTTGTATGGAATCAGCAAGAATGCCCTGCGTCAGATGACATTTTTGCTTGCCAATGGGAAAGATGTAAAGATTGACTGGCTGAGAGCCTATTATATTTTGGGCGATGACGAGAAGAGCAGCTCTCTGTTCGGTAAGATCGTGGGCTGGGAGAAGGAGGGAAAAGAAACATTTCCGTTTAATTCCGGCAAAAATAAATATGATTTTATTACGGTGGATGAGCTTTCAAGACAGATTGCAGCGGCTGCGACGCAGGATGTGGTTCATGGTATCATCAACTGTTGTACGGGAAATCCGGTCAGTCTGGCGGATAAGGTACAGGAATTTATAGCAGAGCATGACTTCCAGATTCGACCGGAGTTCGGAGCCTTTCCGGACAGACCGTATGATTCACCGGGCGTTTGGGGCGATGCAGAAAAGATTCGGAAGATCATGAGCAAGGTCCAAAATCAATAGAAAAATAAAAATATGAGAAAGGTAAAGGAGAGACGAAACGATGAGAACTTATTTGGTAACAGGAGGAGCCGGCTTTATCGGTTCAAATTATATCCATTACATGTTTAAAAAGTATGGCGAGGAGATTCGTATCATCAATGTAGACAAGCTGACATATGCGGGAAACCTCGAGAATTTGAAAGATGTAGAGGGACGTGAGAATTATACGTTTGTAAAGGCAGATATCTGTGATGCAGATGCGATCAATAAGATCTTTGAGGAAAATGATATCGACAGAGTGGTTCATTTTGCGGCTGAAAGTCATGTGGACAGAAGTATTAAAAATCCGGACGTATTTGTGAAGACGAATGTACTCGGTACACTGGTGATGCTGAATGCAGCCAAGGTGGCTTGGGAGCTGGAGGACGGAACGTTCAAGGAGGGCAAGAAGTTTCTGCATGTTTCTACGGACGAGGTGTATGGCTCACTGGAGGAAGAGGGAGAATTTTTCTATGAGACGACGCCGTACGATCCGCACAGTCCGTATTCCGCAAGTAAGGCTTCTTCCGATATGCTTGTGAAATCTTATATGGACACATATAAATTCCCGGCGAATATTACAAACTGCAGCAACAATTACGGTCCTTATCAGTTCCCTGAAAAGCTGATCCCGCTGATCATCAACAATGCTTTGCAGGGAAAGAAGCTTCCGGTATACGGGGATGGAAAGAACGTTCGTGACTGGCTCTATGTAGAGGATCATGCAAAGGGAATCGACATGGTGCAGGAGAAGGGGCGTTTGTTTGAAACCTATAATATCGGCGGACACAATGAGAAGCAGAATATCCAGATCATTCATATTATTCTGGATACACTTCAGGAAATGCTTCCGGAGGGAGATCCGAGAAAAGAATTGGTAAGTGAAAACCTGATCACGTATGTAGAAGACCGTAAGGGACATGACAGACGCTATGCGATCGCGCCGGATAAGATCAAAGAAGAGGTTGGCTGGTATCCGGAGACGAAGTTTGAGGACGGAATTAAGCTGACGATCAAGTGGTTCTTTGAAAATGAGGACTGGATGAAGAACGTGACCAGCGGTGATTATCAGAAATATTACGAAGAGATGTATAAATAAGCAGAATACGTATATAGGCATAAATCAAGGAGTATTTATGCCTATATTTTCTGTTGCTGACAGGTATTTGAGGAGAATGACAGGAAATGAAATTGAGTAACAATCCAAGAAGATTAGTGATATATTTTTTCTATGATAAGCGGGGGATCGTAGATCGTTATGTCCCGTATTTCCTAAAGGATTTAAAGGAAAATGCGGAGGAAATTATGATCGTCTCCAATGGAGAGATTGAGCCGGATGGCAGAAAACAACTGGAGCAGTACGGAAAAATCTTTGTCCGGGAGAATAAGGGGTTTGATGTCTGGGCATATAAGGAGGCGTTGGAGCAATACGGATGGGAACGTTTGGAGCAGTATGATGAAGTGATCATGATGAACAGCACGATCATGGGTCCGGTATTTCCGCTGAAAGAAACATTTGATAAAATGGATACAAAGGATTTGGACTTCTGGGGGCTGACGGAATATTATGAGCAGAATGTAGATCCTTCCGGCTGTTGTATGTACGGATATATACCGGATCATATTCAGTCACATTTTATTGCGTGCAGAAGAAGTCTGGTGCAGAGCGAAGAATTTCATAAGTATTGGGACGAAATGCAAATGATCCACACCTACTGGGAAGCAGTCGGAAAGCATGAGATGATCTTTACAAAGTATTTCCGCGATCTCGGGTTTAAAAGCGCTGTATCTGTGGAGACGGAGCAGCTTCGCTCCTACAGTGGGTATCCGCTTATGATGTGTCCGACAAAGCTGATGAAGGAGCAGAGATGTCCGATCTTTAAAAGAAGGATGTTTTTCCATGATCCAAAGGATTTTATGAGTCAGACAGCCGGAGAAGCAGTCGAAGAGTTATATCATTATCTTGAGACACAGACAGAATATGATGCGGATTTCATATGGGAAACCATTCTGAGAAATTATAATCAGGCAGATATTGTGAAAAATATGAATCTACACTATATTCTTTCGGAATATGATGCGGATATCAAGAAAACACAAAAAGCTCTTACGAATCATAAAACAGCGCTTATCATGCATCTTTATTTTGAAGATCTGCTTCAGGAATCTCTGCATTATGCAGAGGCAATGCCTGAGACTGCGGATATTTATATCACGACAGACAGCGAGGAGAAAAGGGCTGCAATTGAAACTGTGTTTGCTGCGTTAAAGTGCAATCGTTTAGAGGTGCGTGTGATCAAAAACCGGGGAAGAGATGTGAGCAGCCTTTTGATCGGCGTCCGAGATGTGATCATGGATTATGATCTGGTTTGTTTTGTTCATGATAAGAAGACAGCTCAGGTTGTTCCGGGAACAGCGGGGGCAAGCTTTGCTTATAAATGTTTTGAAAATACGCTTGCGAGTCGGGCTTACGTAGAAAATATTATGATCACCTTTGATCAGAATCCACGTCTGGGACTTTTGACGCCTCCGGAGCCGAATCACGGACCGTTTTTTACGACCTTGGGACGGGAATGGCGCGGAAATTATGAGCAGGTAAAAGAGCTTGCTCAGGAGTTGGAAATCCGGGTGCCGATTGAGGAAGAAAAGCCGCCGGTAGCTCCGTACGGTACGATGTTTTGGTTCCGGCCGAAGGCAATGCTACCGCTTTTCCGAAAGGAATGGAGCTATGAGGATTTCCCGCCGGAACCGAATGAGACAGATAACACGATCTTACATGCGATAGAGCGGATTTATCCGTTTGCGGTGCAGGAGAGCGGATATTATCCGGGAATCGTCATGACGCAGGGATTTGCGGGGATCGAGTATGGCAATCTGAAATATTATGTGCGGGAATACAATGAAATTATGATGCAGCACCATATTGAACATTTTCATCAGTACATGTGTGCGGAACTGCAGGATCGGCTGGATGCCTATGACGATCGGGATTCCTTAAAAGGAGTATTGAAACGAAGAATGAAAAATCGGGTACGGGCAATATTGCCGAATGCTTTCGAGTAAGAACAAAAGGGAAAATATGATGAAGAAAGTCTTGATATATGCGTATATGGCAGGGAATTTCGGAGATGATCTGATGGTCTGGCTTTTGTGCAGAAGATATCCGAACGTAAAGTTTCTCTTATGGGCGGATGCTTCCTACAGGGAGCGTTTTGAAGAATTGAGGAATGTTCGGGTGGTTGCTCAGAGTGACAGGATGAATCGTGTCTATAACGGCTGGATGCGAAAAGTGCTTCGAAAGGAAGACGATTATTTTCAACATCTTGTGCGGACAGCAGATGCGGTGGTTCACATAGGCGGCTCTGTCTATGTACAGCATGAGCAGTATGAAATGACAATGGCGATTGACAAAATGCTGCGAAAAAACAGTAAAAAAATGTATGTATGCGGAGCAAATTTCGGTCCCTATACGGATCGGGCATTTTTAGAGAAATATTTGGATATTTTAAAGCAGGATGACGGAGTGTGTTTCAGAGACCGTGCGTCCTATGAACTATTTCACTCGCTTCCGAATGTCCGGTATGCGCCGGATATCGTGTTAGGATGCCCGACCGGTTCTGAGGAAAATAATTCAGCAGGGAAAAGGAAACGTGTTCTGATCTCTGTGATCGAACCGGAGATGCGAAAAGGACGTTACGGAATCAGTCAATATGCGGATGCGTACGATTCGTTTATGCAGAGAACGGCAATGTGGTATGTGGAAAAGGGATATCAGATTCATTTTTTGTCACTCTGCGACGGGCAGGGAGACCGGCAGGCGGCAGAGCGGATCGTGAGCAGAATACCGGAAAGGATGCATGGACAGATCCGTATTTACTCTTATCAGACGGATATTTTGCAGACACTTTCGTTGTTTGCAGAGGCAGAAATCGTGATCGGAACAAGATTTCACAGTATTATCCTCGGGTGGGTATACGGAAAAAAGGTACTTCCGATCATTTATGATCTGAAAACGAGGAATGTATTATCCGATTTGAAATGGAATACGTATTTGGAACTAGAGAATTTGGAGACATGTGACGTTCCGGCAATGTTAAAGGGGTTGGACAGGATGCCGGAAGCGCAGCTTAACGAATTGATCTCGAAATCAGAAGAACAGTTTTTAGATTTGGACAGGTTGTTTGGAAACAGGTAAGGAAGAGAAGAGAGGAGGCTGTCAGTTCTTATGAATCCGTTGATTAGTATTGTAATGGTAAACTATAATAAAGAAATGTATATCGAAGAGGCTATAAAAAGTGTTTTGGAACAGACCTATACAAATTGGGAGTTGATCATCGTAGACGATGGTTCCACGGATGCTTCGGTCGGCATGATCAAGAAGTATCAGGAAATGGATGACAGGATCAAGGCGGTATTTCGAGAGAAGAACAGTCAGATCTGTGTCGTAACAAATATCGGTTTCGGGCAGGTAAAGGGCGAATTTATAGCGCGCATAGACAGTGATGACATATGGCTTCCTCAAAAACTTGAAAAACAGCTTGCATATATGGAAGCGCATCCGGAGGGAGGCTTATGTTTTACGAAGCTGGATATTATTGATGAGAACAGTCAAAATATTAACGATAAATTACCGGATCTGTATCGGGCATATAATAGCAGAAGAAGTCGGGAGGAGTGGATCCGGCATTTCTTTTTCTGTGGGAATACGCTAATCCAGTCGGCACTTTTGATGAGACGTGAAGTGTTGGACGTTATTGGGGATTTTAATGTGGCTTATATGCAGGGGCATGATTTTGACTTTTTTACAAGAGCGATCCGCAAGTATCAGTTTATCTTTTTGGAAGAACCATTGACATGGTATCGAAGAACGGAAAATCAAAACAGCGGAAGTAATGAAGCGAATAACAGGAGATTTTTTAATGAGCATATGAACATCCGGTTCCATTATTTTGATGATATGGACGATGCGCTCTTCAAAAGATGTTTTCAGGAGTGTTTTGTGAATCCGGAGTCAGAGACACATGAGGAACTTTTATGTGAGCAGGCATTTCTTTTGTGCAAATGTATGCAGGGGGAAACGGAAAATTCTGTTTTGGGGCTTACAAAGCTGGAACGTCTTTTGAATGACCCGAAAACAGGAGAGATACTGGAAAGTAAATTCGAATATTCTCCGAAGGATTATTATAAGCAGTCGGTACAAAAACTGTTTTATACAGAGGAAATACAGCATCAGATCAATACGCTTTCCTATGATAACAACGTATTAAAGCACATTAATCACAATCTGGAGGAAAAGAACACAGAACTACACAAAGAATGTGAAGAATTGAAACAACAGGTGCAGAGCTTGTTAAATTCTACAAGCTGGAAAGTGACGAAACCGCTGCGTAAAGTGAGCAGTCTGGTAAAAAGATAGAAGAAATGTTGTATAAATGTTAAAAATGTGTTACAATCTATCGGATAAGGCAAAAATACGAAGGCATGAATGAAAAAATATATAAAGACTAGTGATAGAATATCAGGAGGTTACTTATGAAAGGTATTATTTTAGCAGGTGGTTCGGGAACAAGATTATATCCGTTGACAAAGGCTGTTTCAAAACAGATTATGCCGGTGTATGATAAGCCGATGATCTATTATCCGCTGTCGATTTTGATGCTGGCGGGGATTCAGGATATTTTGATCATCTCCACACCAAGAGATCTTCCGGTGTTTGAAGAACTGTTCGGTACAGGGGAGGATTTAGGGCTGCGTATGTCCTACGCAGTACAGGAAGAGCCGCGCGGACTTGCAGACGCTTTTATCATCGGAGAAGAGTTTATTGGAGACGATAATGTGGCATTGATCCTCGGAGATAATATTTTCTACGGACAGAGCTTCTCCAAATTATTGAAAGAGGTTGCTGCCAGAGAAAAAGGAGCTACGATCTTTGGATATTATGTGCGTGATCCGAGAGCGTACGGAGTTGTGGAATTTGATGAAAACGGAAAGGCAATCTCGATTGAAGAGAAGCCGGAGCATCCGAAGTCAAACTATGCCGTTCCGGGACTGTATTTCTATGATAATGATGTTGTGGAAATCGCAAAGAATGTGAAGCCGTCTGCGAGAGGCGAGATTGAAATTACAAGTGTCAACAACGCGTATCTGGAAAGAGGCGACCTGCGTGTAGAAACAATGGGGCGTGGATTCGCATGGCTGGACACCGGAACACACGATGCGCTTTTGGATGCTGCGGATTTTGTGGCCGCATTCCAGAAGAGACAGGGATTATATGTATCTTGTATTGAAGAGATTGCATACAAGCGTGGATTTATTACAAAGGAACAGTTATTGAAACTGGCAGAGCCTTTGATGAAAACAGAATACGGCAAGTATCTGGTAGAGGTAGCAGAAGGATTGTAATACCGGATCCGAAGCGGAATAAGGAACGTACAAAACGTACGATTTTGCGAAGAAAGGATAGACAGATTATGGGAAAGATTCAGGTAGAAACATGTGAGATTGAAGGACTGAAAGTGATCACACCGGCAGTCTTCGGCGATGAACGCGGATATTTTATGGAAACATATAATTACAATGACTATAAAGAAGCGGGAATTGATATGGAATTTGTGCAGGACAACCAGTCCAGTTCCAAAAAGGGAGTTCTGAGAGGTCTGCATTTTCAGATCAATTATCCACAGGATAAGCTGGTCCGTGTGGTCAGCGGAGAAGTGTTTGACGTAGCCGTGGATCTTCGAAAAGGCTCCGAGACATACGGACAGTGGTATGGGGTGCTTTTATCAGCGGAGAATAAAAAGCAGTTCTTCATTCCGAAGAATTTTGCACATGGTTTTCTTGTGTTGTCTGATTCTGCGGAATTTGCATACAAGTGTACTGATTTTTATCATCCGAATGATGAGGGAGGACTTGCATGGAATGATCCGGATATCGGAGTAGAGTGGCCGATCCCGGAGGGGATGGAACTGACGATTTCAGAGAAGGATCAAAAGTGGAAAGGGATCAAGTCCTTATAATCAGTTATTGGAGGTAGATTTGTGTCAACTTATATACATAACTTTTTAGCATATAGAGAGTTATTGAAAGAACTTGTAAACCGGGATATCAAAATTAAATACAGAGGTTCTGTGCTTGGTATCCTTTGGTCTGTACTGAATCCGCTCGGCATGATGATCATTATGTCGATCGTGTTTTCACATGTATTCCGCGGCAATATTGAAAATTTCCCGGTATATCTGATGTGCGGACAGATTATTTTTAACTTTTACAATGAGGCGAGTACCGTTGCCATGGGATCGATTTTGGGAAATGCGGCGCTGATCCGTAAGGTCTATGTTCCCAAATATCTGTTTCCTATGTCAAAGGTATGTTCCTGCTTTGTAAACCTGCTGACGTCGTTTATTGCTCTGCTTTTGGTAATCGTGTTTACGGGAACAAAGCTGACTTGGTCCGCTTTGCTGATCGTTATCCCGATTTTTTATATTTTCCTGTTTTCCTTGGGAATGGGACTTTTGTTATCTGCTCTTGTGGTGGAATTTCGAGATCTGATCCATTTGTACGGAGTGTTATTGACGGCATGGATGTATCTGACGCCGATCTTTTATCCGGTGGATATTTTACCGGTGTGGGTCCGTACGATCGTGGAATTGAACCCGTTGACGAATATCATTATGATCCTGCGGGAGCTGATCATGTACGGTACGCTTCCGGGCATGATGCTTCATGTGAAGTGTATCATTTCCTGTTTGATCGTACTTGTAGTAGGTGTTGTTGTATTCCATAAACAGCAGGATACCTTTATTTTGAAGGTGTAGGAGGAAAGAAGAATGAACGAACCGATTATTGAGGTGAATGACGTTTCCGTGATGTTCCGGTTATACAGAGAGCGGGTAGACGGCATCAAGGAGTTTGTCATAAAGAAAATGAAAAATCAGATTTCCTATGATGAATTCTGGGCGCTGAAAGATATTCGTTTTTATGTCGGAAAAGGGGAAGCAATCGGGCTGGTCGGGAGAAACGGATCCGGTAAGAGTACGCTGCTGAAGACCATTGCGGGTGTATTGAAGCCAACGAAAGGAAATGTGCGGATCAAAGGAACGGTAGCTCCTATGATAGAGTTGGGAGCGGGCTTTGATATGGAACTGACCGCGGCAGAAAATGTTTTCTTAAACGGCGCTATTTTGGGATATCCGAGGGCGATGCTGGAAGAGAATATGGAGAGGATCATTGAGTTCTCAGAGCTGAAGGATTTTATGGATGTTCCGATCAAGAATTTTTCTTCCGGTATGTTTGCAAGGCTAGGATTTGCGGTTGCGACAATCTATACACCGGATATTCTGATCGTAGATGAGATTCTTTCCGTCGGAGACTGGCAGTTTCAGGAGAAGTGTCAGCGGAGGATCCACGAGATGTTGGAACAGGGAACGACGCTTTTGTTTGTGTCTCACAGTATGGATCAGGTAAAGAGTATCTGCAACCGGGCAATCTTGATCAATCATGGGGAAATGATGATGGATGATTCTGTGGATAAGGTGTGGGAGCGGTACAACCAGATGTAGATTTTTCCGGAGAACCCCAAGCGACCGGGGCGGAAGCGGCTAAGGAGTAATGTATGTTAATAAACAGCGAGAATGCAAAGCGGCTGGCAATCTTTTTCTTTTATGACCGGAAAGGGATCGTTGACCGCTATGTTCCATATTTACTGGACGATTTAAAGAAAAACGTAACAGAGATCTGTACGGTCTGCAACGGCGAAATCCCCGACAGCAGTAAGGAGGCGCTGAGCCGGTACGGCGAGGTTTTGATCCGGGAGAATCGAGGGTTTGACGTGTGGGCATATAAAGAAGCTATGGCGCATTACGGCTGGGAAAGGCTTCAGACATATGACGAAGTGATTCTTTTGAATAATACGATCATGGGGCCGGTCTATCCGTTTCGGGAAACCTTTGAGAAAATGGATCAAAAGGATTTGGATTTCTGGGGACTGACGGAATATTTTCAGGTTATGACAGATCCTTTCGGGTATTCGCCCTATGGATATTTGCCCGATCACATTCAATCCCACTGGATCGCATGCAGAAAAAGCCTTGTGTCGGCAAAAGAGTTTCAGACATACTGGGAACAGATGCCGATGATCGAGGATTATGCACAAGCGGTCGGAAAGCACGAATCTCTTTTTACCAAGCGGTTTGCCGATCTGGGTTATCGGTGGGAGGTTTCCGTAGAATGTGAGGATTTGCGGGAATACAGCGGCTATCCGTTGATGATGTGTCCGAAGCGACTGGTGAAAGAGCGGCGCTGTCCGATTTTTAAGAAGCGCAGTTTCTTCCATATGGAAGCGGACTATCTTAGAAATACAATGGGAGAGCAGACAACGGAGCTGTATCATTATCTGGAGCAGGAGACAGATTATGATGTGGATTTTATATGGGAAACCATTTTGAGGAGCTATCCCCAGTATGATATTGTGAAAAATCTGAATTTGACGTATATCCTTTCAAAGGAGCAGTACGATTCGGAACTGCTGGAGCGGCAGATGAAGGAGAATCGGGTAGCGCTTGTCATGCATCTGTATTTTCCGGATCTGTTGGAAGATTCCTATGCCTATGTTTCCTCAATGCCGGAAAGTGCGGATATTTATCTGACGACAGATACGGAGGAGAAGAAGGCGGCAATTGAGCAGGCCTTTGCAAAGCTTCCCTGTCATAAGCTGGAGGTTCGCCTGATCCAGAACAGGGGGCGGGATGTAAGCAGTCTGCTTGTAGGCGTGCGTGATGTCATTTTACAGTATGATATTGTTTGTTTTGCCCACGACAAGAAGACGGCGCAGATCACACCGGGAACGGTCGGAGCTTCTTTTGCATATAAGTGTTTTGAAAATACGTTGGCAGGAAAAGCGTATGCGGCAAATGTGATCGATACCTTTGTCAAGAATCCGCGTCTTGGTATTTTGTCACCGCCGGAACCGAATCACAGCGTATTTTTTACTACGCTTGGAAATGAGTGGGGACCGAATTATGAGGTGACAAAGGAACTGGCAGATCGACTGGGGCTGACGGTTCCGATCAGTAAAGAACTTCCGCCGGTAGCGCCGTATGGGACGATGTTCTGGTTTCGTCCGAAAGCGATGAAACGATTGTTTGAGATTGCGTGGAAGTATGAAGATTTTCCGGAAGAACCGAATGGGATCGACGGAACCTTTCTTCACGCCGTAGAGCGGATCTATCCGTATGTGGTACAGGAGGCGGGGTACTATCCGGCAATCGGAATGAATGATAAGTTTGCGGCGATCGAATATACGAATTTACACTATTATGTCAGAGAGTACAATAAGGTGTTCGTGGAAAATGAAATGATCGCCTGTCCGGATCAGCTGACGGATGTACTGAGACAAGCTTTGGAAATGAAAGGCTTTTTCAGAACTTTCTTGAAATACCGGGTGAAGATGATATTGAGGCGGCATGTATCCGAGGAGACTTATAAGAAACTGAAGGGAAAATGGCAGAAACTGCGAGGGCAGACGCCTGCCGAGAACGGTGTGAAGGTAAAGGGATAGCGAAGGCTTAAAAACAGATAAAAGAAATATACAAAAGAAAAGAGAGGAAAGTACCATGAAGAAAAAATTTGGGAGAGTTCTGGCTTTGCTGCTGGCAGTCGGAATGATCGGTACATCACCTGCGGTACAGGTTTTCGCAGAGGAAACGATTGAAAGCAATCTTTTGCCGGAGGAAAATGCAGAGCCGGAACAGGTTTCGGATGAGGAGACACCCCGGCCGGATGTGACGGAAGATAGTTTACAGACCGATGGAGAGCATACAGACGCATCGCATACAGAGACCCCGGAAGAAGAGGGACTGAGCAAAGCAGAGATTTTGAAAGAAGAAGCAGAGCCTGTCACAGAGGAAGAAAATCCGAAGAAAGAGGAAGAGAATGAACTTGTGATCGCACCGGAGCCGGATGTCAATGCATTTCCGGTACATGGAGATTTGTTTGACGATGTCAACGCCGATGCATGGTTTTTCCCTTATGTCACCTATACTCTGAATAAGGGAATCATGACCGGAAAAGGGAATAATCTGTTTGCTCCCTCAGAAACGCTGGTAAGAGCCCAGTTCGCCGTTGTGCTCTGGAGAATTTCCGGCTCTCCGGAAGCAGCTTGGCAGGGGACTTATCCGGATGTGCCGGAGGGACAGTTTTATACAAGCGCGGTTGAGTGGGCAAGCGGTGAGGACGTAGGTGTTATAGGCGGATATGATGAGGGAAACTTCGGACCGAACGATAATATTACGAGAGAACAGATGGCCACGATGCTGTACCGGTATGCAAAGTACAAGAACCTGGATATTACACATACCGATGATCTGGAGACATTCCCGGATGCGGGAAGTGTGACAGAGTTTGCTTCGGAGGCGATGCAATGGGCTGTCGGCAGCGGGATCATCAAGGGAGATAAAGGAAATCTGAATCCGCAGGGAAATACAAATCGTGCAGAGTGTGCTACGATGCTGCAGAGATTCTGTGAGACATTTATGCCGGGAGAACTACAGAATATCGATCTGTCCGCAGGAAGCGGCGCTGTTTTCATGACCGTGGACGAGGGAAGCGGAGACGCATGGCTGAAAGTAACCGATGCATGGGCGGCGCGTGGTGTTGCGGGAGTACAGGCAAAGGTATGGTGTTATGACGATCAGAGTGATGCCGGAATCTATAATCTGGTTTTACAGCCGGATGGATCTTACGGAAGCAGCGCTTCGGTGAAATATCACGGATATCATACAGGAACATATAAGATGCAGGCATATATTTTGCTGGATGTCGGAGTGAGAATCCCGGTGGGAGAGGTACAGACAGCAGAGATCGAAGGAACACCCGGATACTATCAGGTGATGAATCAAGTGCAGGGGATTTACGACGCGGTCGGATATGACTTGTATGCCTGCTACCTGTGGTGTGTCAATAATTTAAGTTATCGGTCACTTCCGATCCCTCTTGCGCCGGCAGACGGATATACGGCTCCGGAGTGGTATGCGATGCAGGGATTCATGTATGGAAGCGGCAATTGTTATGTATATGCGGCAGTCTTTTATTACTGCGCGCTGGGTCTGGGATATGACGCAGAGTATATCGAGGGACGCGTTCCGCTGCTCAGCGGAGGCTACGGACCGCATGGATGGGTCATCATCAATCAGAACGGCGGCTCCTATATCTGTGATCCGGAATTTCAGGACGAGAGCGGTTATAACTGCTGGATGCAGCCAATTAACAGTCCGATCATCAATTATGTGTGGTAGTAAAGGAGTAGACAATGGTTTTTAGTTCAATGACCTTTTTGTGCGTATTTCTTCCGGTTGTATTTTTGTTGTATTACTTACTTCCGGGGCTGCGCGTCAGAAACGGATTGTTAATTATCGCAAGCCTGCTTTTTTATGCATACGGAGAACCGGTATATGTTTTGTTGATGCTTCTTAGCATTTTTATGAATTATTTCTTCGGAAGACTTTTGGAAATGCGAAGTGAAACGGGGAAAAAACTGGTTGTCGCGGTTGCGGTTGTGACCAATCTGGGAATGCTTTTTATTTTTAAATATACGGACATGGTTCTAAAAACGGTGAACCAGATTAGCCATAGTGATTTTCCTATGGCTAATTTGGCGTTACCGATTGGGATCTCGTTTTTTACGTTTCAGGCGCTTTCTTATGTGATCGACGTATATCGGAAAGAAGCGCGGGCAGAAAAGAACGTTTTACATGTGATGCTGTACATTTCCTTTTTTCCCCAGTTGATTGCGGGGCCGATCGTAAAGTATCATGATATACAGGAACAGATACGGAAGAGAAAAGCAGATCCGCAGGAAATCGCAGAGGGAATGAGACGGTTTATCGTCGGACTGTCTAAGAAGGTGTTGATTTCCAATACGATGGCATATGCGGCAGATACCTTGTTTGCATTACAGGCATCACAACTCAATATCCTGTCGGCATGGACGGCTGCGATCGCCTATTTGTTTCAGATTTATTTTGATTTCAGCGGTTATAGTGACATGGCGATCGGTCTGGGACATATGTTTGGATTTGGATTTCGGGAGAATTTTGATTATCCGTATATTTCCGGAAGTATCAAGGAGTTTTGGAGGCGGTGGCACATTTCTCTGTCCACCTGGTTTAAGGAATATCTGTATATTCCGCTTGGCGGCAATCGCAGAGGAAGGGTGAGGACCTGCGTTAATAAGCTGATCGTATTTTTCTCGACGGGGTTATGGCATGGAGCAAACTGGACGTTTGTAGTTTGGGGGTTATGGCATGGAGCATTTATGCTTTTGGAAGAAGTGATTCCTGTGAAAAAGCTTCCGAAAGTATTGCGGCATGTGTATGCGCTTCTGGTCGTGTGTATCGGATTCGTTATGTTCCGTGCAGATACATTTGCACAGGGAATGATGATGATCGGGAAAATGTTTACCGGCTGGGAGTTTGGGGCTTTACAAATGTCGGAGGCATTGTCTGTACTGACGCCAATCTTTCTCGCAACGTGCGTGTGTGCGGTAATCGGCAGTATGCCGGTGCTTCCGATGTTAAAGCGCCGGATCGGAACAGGCACCGCAAAAAGCCGGGCGGCAGAGCTGCTTAGCTATGTGGGAACGATTGTTTTGCTGGTACTGTGCATGTTGAGTCTGTCAAGCGGAACATACAATCCGTTTATTTATTTTCGGTTTTAGGAGGAACGGCACATGAAAAAGAGATATCTGGTCTATATTGGAATTGTCTGCGTCATACTGCTGACTCCTTTTGCGGGAATGACCTTTTGGGCGACCGATGAAACGGCGGAAAATACGGTTCTCGCAGAGTGGCCCTCACTGACTAAAGACGGGAATCTGAACCGGGAGTATTTATCCGGAATGGGAGAATATTTTGAAGATCATTTTGCTTTCCGTCAGCAGTTGGTGACGGCGAATGCGGTATTGCGGGGAAAGATTTTCAAAGAAAGTGCGACGCCAAAGGTGGTCGTCGGGACGGATGACTGGCTCTACTTTAACGGCACGTTGGACGATTACCAAGGAAAAAATCTAATGGACGAGCGGCAGCTTTCTATGCTGACACATAATTTAAAACTTATACAGCAGTATGTGGAAAGTCAGGGCAGCGGTTTTATATTCACAGTTGCACCGAATAAAAATAGTTTGTATAATGAGAACATGCCATTTTATTATCAAAAGGGCAATGAAAGCAACCTTGCAAATCTGACGGAGCGGATGAAGACGGCAGGAATTTCTTATCTGGATCTGTATGAGTTGTTTCAGGCGGAAGAGGATGTGTTGTATTTTCAGAGAGATTCTCACTGGAATAACAGAGGGGCGATACTGGCATATAATGCATTGATGAATTATATGGGAAAGGAGCATGAAACATATTTGAATGTTCCGTATGAAGAGGAGGCGGTTCATACAGGGGATCTGGATGAGATGCTGTACCCGCTGGCTTATGAACCTGAGACAGATTACATCTATGATAAGGAATGGAAGTATCGTTATGTCAATGATGTGACCGATCATATGGATGACTGGATCGAGACGGCGAATCCGGGAAAAGAGGGAACGGTGTTGATGTTTCGAGATTCGTTCGGAGAAAGCCTCTTACCGTTTGTTGCAGAGGAGGTTGGAAGAGGATATTTTTCCAGACTTGTTCCTTATAATCTGACACAGACGGAGCAGTATCGTCCCAACTGTGTCGTGATTGAAAAGGTGGAGCGGAATCTGATTGATTTTATTGAAGAAGCTCCGATCATGGAACCGGTACAGACGAATGTCCTGACAGCGCCCGAAGCAGAGACGGATTCAAGCATCTCCACAGAAAAGGAGGGGTCCTATCTGATGATAAAGGGGCAGATTGATGAAACGTATGTTTCGGAGGAGACGGAAATTTATGTGACCCTGCGAAATAAACAGACAATGGAAACAAAGACTTACCCGGTATTTTATGTTATGGAAGAAAAAAGCGGCAATGGATACCAGGTATATTTAAAAGGTAGTTCTTTGCAGCCGGGAGACTATCGTATCAGTACGATCGTACAGAATGCCGGGCAAACAATGGGCGTGGCTTCTGCGGATGTGACATGGAATTGAGACGGCGGTAAGAAAAAGGAGGATTTATGCAAATGAAAAAAGCGGTAATTTGTCTGCTTCTGGCGCTCAGCTTATGCGGAGCGGCAACAGGATGCGGGAAAAAAGAAGAGCCGGCAAAGAAGACAGAGGCGAAGGCGGACACAAAGAAAAAGGAGACAAAGGAAGCGTATTTGGTGATCGGAAATGAGAGCACCGAAGCGTTCAAGGTGCTTTTGAAGAACAGTACCGGGCAGGATATCACAGCGCTTACTGTGAAGACTTCTGACAAGACAGAATATCCGGCAAGTATGATGAAGTCCGGCGAGACGTTAAAAAACGGAAAAACGGCAGAGCTTTATTATACACCGGAGAAAGCAGCGGCAGATACGGCGGCACAGGCGGCAAATACGGACAAACTGGTGAACATTACATACAATGTACAGGTAACGCTGGCAGACGGAAATGTGGTTGAACTGAGTTCCTTTGGATTTGAAGATATCAAGGAAGAAGCAGAGCTTTGCTATGAAGAAGGTGTAGGGTATATCAAGTACGCAAGCAAGGCGTCCGGAGATCCGGTTACTACAAAAGAACAGGAATTAGGTGCAAAAGTGCAGCGAGATGCAGCGGCACAGGCAGCGGCGGCAGCACAGCAGGCAGCACAGGATGCGGCGGCACAGCAGGCAGCACAAGACGCGGCGGTACAGCAGGCACCGGAACCAACCTATACAGAACCGGTGTATACGGAACCTGAGCCGGTTTACACAGAGCCCTCGTATACAGAGCCTTCCTATACCGAGCCGCCGGCAGAGCAGGCGCCGGAACAAGGATCTGAAAGTTGTCTTGGGGGGAATGTAGCGATTAACTAAAGAGGCTTAGGGGCATAAGAGAGGAGTACAAATTGATGAAAGGAATCAAAGCAGGAATTGCAGGACTGGCGCTCTGTCTGACAATGGGATTCGGAATTTCCGGTGTATCCCATGCAGAAGAGTTTGCAGACCGCCCTTATATGGGAATGGATGAAGAGGGAAACATCTATGAGTTGGAACCGGAAGTAGGGTTGGTGGAGGATGAAAATGCAGGGATCATGACGATCGCCAACGACAATGAACTGATCGTCAACTTCAATACAAAGGGAAACGCAGTGACGACCTATACTGAGGCGGGGACAGGCGCAGCCGGATATACAAACGGCTCGTGCGGAGCAGATGCAGCTTATCTAGGAAGAGAAAACGGTAAGGTAAAATTTATGCTGTCCGGTGTAGTCGGACTTGTTTCCGAGAGTGAAGTGCAGGTGATCAACCGAGGCGCTGTAAAGAGTATCAGTCATTACATTGTCAAAGACGGCTGGATCGTACATAACATT
Source organism: uncultured Schaedlerella sp. (assembly GCA_963559385.1). GTDB lineage: Bacteria > Bacillota > Clostridia > Lachnospirales > Lachnospiraceae > Schaedlerella. The sequence goes on along the minus strand of CAUWKK010000005.1, from coordinate 57,411 downwards.
ACTTACAATATGGAAAAAGAAGGGTACGCGGGAAGTCTGCGGATCGGAAAGAATCCGGGATATCTGACTGAGGGGATGACCTATTACAGTTATGACGGACATTATTTTTATGCAGATTATGCGGTCATGCTGGAGGATTACAGAAAGAGCAGCCGGACAGGCTCTGTCAACCCGGATCAACCGTATTTTAACTATTTTCAGTATCTTCCGCTGCGCAGCACATCCCGCTATACGACAAGTGAACTGGATGCGGCGATCGCAGGGAATGTGTCTGCTAATTCTAAGCTGCTCGGTACAGGCGCAAGTCTGATCGACAATCAGAATACTTATGGAGTGAATGCGCTGCTTACACTTGGTCTTGCGGCAAATGAGAGCGGTTGGGGATCAAGTTGGATCGCACAGAATAAGAACAATTTGTTTGGACTGAATGCGGTAGATTCTTCACCGGGAGAAAGCGCAAATACATTTCGAGATGCAAACCACTGTATTTCGGAATTTGCAAGGGAATGGATGTCGAAAGGATATCTGAATCCAAAGGACAGCCGGTATTTCGGAGGATTTTTTGGAAATAAGGGAAGCGGGATCAATGTAAAATATGCTTCTGACCCATATTGGGGAGAAAAGGCGGCCGCAATTGCATGGCGGTTGGATGAAGGCATGGGGCTGTTGGATCAGTATCAGTATATGATCGGGATTAAGGACAGTTATGCAACCTCTCATAATAATGTAAACATTCGTTCGGGAAGTAATATGTCATCCAATGTTTTGTATACAAGCGGAACGCAGTCAGCAACAGCTTACATTATTGTAAATGAGCAGCCGGAGAATGGGTTTTACAGAATTCAGAGTGACGGACGTTTAAACAGCGCGGGAACCGGACTTGAAAAAGGAAACGGTGAATATAATTTCAGCACAATGCAGGCTTTTATCAGTGCAGATTATCTAAAAGTCGTCAATACGGGGAATGTTCTTACAGGTGTGGATGCTTTCCGTGATGTACATCGAGACGGCTGGTATTATCCGTATGTAGAATTTATGTATAACCGGGGGATTATGACAGGGTTGAATCCGTTGGAGTTCGGCGTTAATCAGAATCTTGTGCGGGCACAGTTTGCAACAACGATCTATCGATTGGCAGGTTCCCCTCAGGTGGCATATGAGAATCTGTTTGAAGATGTTCCGGAAGGGCTCTTTTATACGGAAGCGGCTGTATGGGCACATAAGAACGGCATTATGACAGGTTATGAAAGCAATGGAAAATTCGGCGGCTCGGATGATATCACGAGAGAGCAGATGGCGGCAGTTTTGTTCCGGTATGCACAAAAAAACGGCTGGGATACTTCTAAGAAAGCAGATTTCAGTAATTTCCCGGATGCGGGAACCGTACAGACGTTTGCGGTGGATGCGATGCAGTGGGCAGTAGGAATCGGTCTGATCCAAGGAGACAACGGTAATCTGAATCCGCAGGGATCGGCAAGCCGTGTGCACTGTGCGGCGATGCTGACAAGGTTTATACAGTATTATAATTTATAGATTATAGGATCGTAAGACATACCCGGCAGGGAACGGTTCGTAAGTAGTATGATTGGGGGCTTTTGCCCCCAACAGTATTGTAATAAGCATTCAGGGGAAATAATAAGGAGGTTTTTGGATTTATGCAACATTGGAGAAAAACGGCGTTGGCGGTGCTGCTTGCATTTTCTGTGACAGCAGGAAGTGTTGTACCTGTTTATGCGAAAGAAAGTACAATGGCAGAAGAAGCTTTGACGAAAACGATCGGTTATGTTTTTGTGGACGAGACGGAAGCAGCGCTTCCGGGAACGCAGAATGTTGTCGTCGGATTTACGGACACAACAGTTCTTCCGGAATATGCAGTGCTTCGATATCATTCTGTCTTGACAGGGGAAAGCTATGAAATGGCTGCAGATGCTATGGTGGAAGGAGCAATCCTCTTTTCTGAGGAATATGGGGAAGACTCTGCGGCGGATGAATTTGTACTCGACGGAATCTGTTATACAACAAAGGGACAAGAACAGACAGTTCTCTTTGCAGAGGAAGGGATTGAGACAACCGGGTATACAGTCGGTATTGCTCCAGAGCTGCAAAATGAGGAAGCATCTGCGGCAGCGGAGGAGACAAATGTTTATGTGTTGGACGAAAACGGAGAAATGGCGGTAGAGTCCGGCAACACAGAACAGGTAGAGGAAGCAATCTCTGCGGCAGCGGAGCAGGCAGCCGAACCGGAGCCGGTGCAGAAAGCAGGAAGAAGTGCAGACTCCAATGGAAAAAAGCTGGTTGTGTATTTATGTGCGGGACATGATGCGACACATTCCGGAGCAGCAGGTTACGGTCTGCGGGAAGAACAGCTTACCTTTAAGGTGCAGCAGTACTGTAGGGAAGCATTGGAAAAATACGGAGATGTTGTAGTATATACGGATCGGGATTCTGTGGAATGCAAATATCCGGGCAGCAGTCTCTCCTATTGTCTGAATCAAAGAGTGGCAGATGCGGCAGCGGCAGGAGCGGATGTTTTTGTGGATCTTCACTTTAACAGTACGGGATTTGGCGGTGCATCCGGTTCTGAGGTTTATTATCCTAATATCAGCTACAATGAGTGGATTCACAAAGAGGGAAATACACTGGCAAATCAGATTTTGAATCAGCTCAGTGCGTTGGGACTTCCGAATCGGGGGGCGAAGATCAAGGATTGTACGACAAATGATCGGGATGATGCGGGAAATCTGGCAGATTATTACACATCGATCAATGCGAGCAAAGCATATGGAATGACAGGTATTATTGTAGAGCATGCGTTTATTGACAGTGAGTCCGATGCGGCGAAGCTCATGGATGAGAACTTTTTAAAGGAGCTTGGAATCTCGGATGCCAAGGGAATCGCCTCTGCGTATGGATTGGCAGAGGGAGAAGATACCGGAAAGATGCTTTACTGGGATGTGAATCCGGGAGATTGGTATTATGAAGCTGCAGAGTATGCGTTCCAAAATGATATTATGACAGGGCTTCGCAAAACTCAGTTCGGACCGGGAGAGAAGCTTGCAAGAGCGCAGTTCGCAACGATCCTGCACAGAATACAGGGAACGCCGGAGGTGGAATATACGGAGAAATTCCCGGATGTGCCGAATGGACAGTTTTATACCTCCGCAGTCCTCTGGGCAAGTCAGAAAGAGGTTGGCATTATCACAGGATATGACAATACCGGACATTTCGGGCCGGCAGATCAGATTACCAGAGAGCAGCTTGTAACAATGATGTACCGTTATGCGGGATTTGTAAAAGCTGACACATCTATCAAAAAAGAATTGGATGAATTTCCGGATGCCGACATGGTGAATGCATTTGCATCGGATGCTATGAAATGGGCGGTAGGAACAGGAATGATCAAGGGAGATAACGGCTATCTGAACCCGGGAGGAAATGCAAACAGAGCAGAGTGTGCTACGATCATTATGAGGTTTATCCGGTATTTGGAGGAGCATCCGGCGCAGCCACAGGAAGATACACAGCCGGAAACAGACAGTACACCGGATACACAGCCGGACAGTACACAAAATCAGCAGACAGAGAGTGAACAGAGGCAGTAAGAGGCGGCAGTATGGCAGAAAAGAAAAATAAGAACGAAAAAAAGAGTCTGGCACAGCAGTTGGTCCGGTTTGGTTTTGTAGGGATTGCGGCAACCTTGATTGATTATGGCATTATGGTGCTTCTGACAGAGCTGTTTGGAGTGAATTATCTGATCTCCAGTATGGTCTCTTTCTGTGTTTCTGTAGTATTCAACTACATCATGAGTATTACCTGGGTGTTCAATGTAACGGGAGAGCGGAAAAAGGCACAGGATATGACCGTTTTTCTGGTGTTGAGCGTGATTGGTTTGGGAATCAATCAGTTGATCATGTGGATCGCTGTAGATAAGCTGCATATTTTCTATATGATTTCAAAGATCGGAGCTACAGCAGTAGTCATGGTCTACAATTTTATTACAAGAAAGATTTTTCTGGAAAACGGAAAGTAAAAAGATTATGTTTGTGAAAGTGATAAAAAAATATTTTTTTGTATTGGAGTCAGCAGCGGCGGTTGCAGTGGGAACACTGGCGATCCTGCTGCTGTGCAGCTCGGCATGGATGTTTCACACTTGGCCAAAGCTGAATATGGATGAGCTGATGTATCAGCTTAATGCGCCAATAGAGGGAACGAATCTGTCTATGGTCATGGAATATATCAATTATTGTATTCCGGCATCTATTTTAGGAATGATCCTGTTGATCTGTTTTATACTTGTGATCAGAAAAAAGGAAAGCTGTCATAAAATGATCGTAGGGATGATCCTGCTGGCTGTATGTGCAATCGGCGGTGGGATGATCTATACCGGCAATCGTCTGGATATTATGAATTATACCGAGAATAAGGGAACCTATTCCACGTTTATTGACGATCATTATGTAGATCCCAAGGAGGTGGAGATTCGATTTCCTGAGCAGAAGAGAAACCTGATCTATATTTATCTGGAATCTATGGAAACTACCTATGCGGATCGGAAGAATGGAGGTGCGTTTGCCGTAAATTATATTCCGGAGCTGACGAAACTGGCGCAGGAGAATGAGGATTTTTCCGGCGAGAGCGAGGCATTAAACGGCGGTTATACGATGCCGTCCACAACATGGACTGTGGCGGCGATGTTTGCACATTCTTCGGGGCTGCCGCTCAGCATTCCTGTCGGAGATAACTCTATGGATCAGCAGGACACCTTTCTTCCGGGGGTAGTTACTCTCGGGGATCTGTTACAGGAGGCGGGATACCGGCAGACGCTTCTGATCGGTTCAGATGCGACATTTGGCGGAAGACGTCAGTTGTACACAGAGCATGGTGAGTTTGAGATAAAGGATTATAATTTTGCCCATGATACGGGAATGATCCCTTCGGATTACAGAGTGTGGTGGGGATATGAAGACAAACGGTTGTTTGAGTTTGCCAAGGCGGAGTTGGAAGAACTTGCGATGCAGGAAGAACCGTTCCACATGACGATGCTGACGGTGGATACACATTTTGAGGACGGATACTATTGCGAAATCTGTGAAGATATACATGACGGCGATACATACGGAAACGTGCTTTCTTGTTCAAGCAAACAGGTAGAAGAATTTGTCAGGTGGGTACAGGAGCAGCCGTTTTATCAAAATACGACGATCGTAATTACCGGAGATCACCTGACTATGGATAGTGATTTCTGTCTGAAGGCAGACCGGGATCCGGAGACAGAAAGAAGGGTGTACACGACGTATATCAATCCGGCGGTTGAAACAGAAAATGCAGAAGAGAGAAGAGTGTATACCACGTTTGATGATTTTCCGACAACACTTGCAGGACTGGGCGTTTCTATCGAGGGAAACAGATTAGGATTAGGCACAAATCTGTTCTCCGGAGAGCACACGCTTCCGGAGCTGTACGGTCTGGAAAGAATGGAATCGGAGTTGAAGAAAAATTCGAAGCTCATGGAAAAATTTACGGCGGACATCGTAGTGGAAGAGCAAAAACCGGCGGAAGAGGATCCGACGGCAGAGCTGCTGATTGGAGAATATGACTATACGGTTGGATATCTGCCGTTATATATCAATCAGATAGATGATCAGGGCAAAGGAATCAGCGCCATAAATGTGGCTGTGTGGGTTGCTGATGATCAAAGCGACGTACAATGGATGCAGGCAGAGGCGCAGGAGGACGGCAGCTATGTCATGAATATCAATGTTCCGAATTTTGACTTCAAGACCGGAGATTATAAGATTGCGGTATACTTGGTAGATAATCAGGGAACGCAGCACGAGCTTGGCGGAGCGATCGGCCGTGTAGAGTAGCGGCAATTCAAATTTTGTTTGATAATTCATCACATTTTTATCACAAATTCCAGTTATGATAGCTGTATAAAATACAAGAGAAAGAGGGATTTGTATGGAAAATCAATACAGTTATTATCAGCCGGACCAACAGAACGGTAATACACAATACAACGGTGGAAACCGGGAGGAACCTCCGTATGAGAGGAGGCCGAAAAAAAAGATGCCGAAGGCCATTTTGATCATCGGACTTGCGTTATTGTTCGGAGTGGTTTCAGGGGCCACCTTTCTGACAACAAATTTTATCGGAGAAAAGATCCTCGGATTGTCGGGAAGCAATAACAGGAAGGTGGAAGATTCTAAGGAAGTGAGCAATACGCAGTTGAATAAGTCCTCCAGTGTGATCACTTCGGATGTGTCCGGTGTCGTAGAGGATGTCATGCCGTCGCTTGTGTCGATCACGAATATGAGCGTACAAGAGGTACAGAGCTTCTTCGGCGGTTACCAGCAGCAGGAGTCCGAAAGTGCGGGAAGCGGGATCATTATCAGTCAGACAGAGAATGAATTGCTTATGGTAACAAATAACCATGTGGTAGAAGGCAGCCAGACATTAACCGTTACATTTGCAGACGGAACAAGTTTGGAAGCCAATATTAAAGGAACCGATGCGGACTATGATCTGGCAGTGATCTCCGTGCCGATGTCAGAGATTTCAAATGAGACATTGGATGCCATTGCGGTTGCTACATTGGGAGATTCTACGAAGCTGAATATCGGGGAGCCGGCTATTGCAATCGGAAATGCGCTCGGATACGGACAGTCTGTAACAACCGGAGTGATCAGTGCGGTGGATCGCGAGAGTACAACGATCGATGAGTCAACCGGAGAAAGTGTTTCAAGCGGTGTGAAGCTAATCCAGACGGATGCGGCGATCAACCCGGGAAACAGCGGCGGAGCGCTGGTCAATGCAAACGGCGAAGTGATCGGTATCAGTTCTTCCAAGTTGGCGGGAACAATGGTCGAGGGTATGGGATATGCCATTCCGATCAGTGATGTTTCCGACATCATCTCCGATCTGATGAGCCGTGAGACGAAAGCAAAGGTATCAGAGAATCAGCAGGGATATCTTGGAATCACAGGTTTTGATGTGGATCCGCAGAGTGCGGAGAGATATCATATGCCGACCGGGGTTTATGTAGAAGACGTAGTGCGTGGAGGCGGAGCCGATCAGGCAGGTATTACAAAGGGCAATATTATTACCGGACTGGAAGGCGTTGATGTAGACAATATGGAAAGCCTTCAGAGGGAATTGCAGTATTACGCAAAGGGAGATACGGTCAAGGTAACAGTTCAGATTCCGGAAAATAACGGAGAATATACGGAGAAGACAGTGGAAGTGAAGTTGGGAAAGAAAGCAGAGTAAAACAGGAAATAAGAAGGTATGAAAGAGAAAGGTTTCGACAGAACGGAACCTTTCTTTTTTTCTTCCATACTATATAATGTAAACCAATAAAAAGGAGTTTTTGAAGTTGGCGAATTGTCAGAATCATATGCGTTATGGAAATCAAACGAATATGTATCAACGTTATAACAACAGATGCGCCGGTGAGTGTTATACACCGGAACGGCAGCGGGAGGAGTGTGGACGAGAGACGCGTATGCCGGAACAAAGAAATTACAAGTGCTGCAAAGATGAGTTTTCCGGAATGCCGATTGCAATGGCATATGTTCCGTGGCAGGAATGGTGTGAAATCTACGATATATGCGAGGGATTTTCAAGAGGAACGATTTTCCGGGAACTGGATAAACCGTTTCAGGGGAGAGGGGGCTGTAATCGATGAATGAATGTCCGTGCAGAAAAGAACTTTTACAGCGAATCAATGAGGCGAGTTTTGCGGTGGATGATGTGAAACTGTTTTTGAACACACATCCTTGTGACGAAGAAGCGTTGGAGTATTTTCAAAAATATAGTCATATACGAAATGAAGCGATGAAGCTGTATGCAAAGCATTACGGTCCACTGACGATCGACACTGTGGTATGTTCGGATGAGTGTACATGGAATTGGATTGACGAGCCGTGGCCGTGGCAGGAAGGGGGATGTTGATTTATGTGGAATTATGAGAAAAGATTGCAGTATCCGGTAAAAATTACACAGACAAACCCGAAGATCGCACAGGTGATCATTACACAATTCGGAGGACCGGACGGTGAACTGGCAGCATCTATGCGGTATTTGTCCCAGCGGTATACGATGCCTTATAAGGAAGTGACAGGAACCTTGACGGATATCGGTACGGAGGAACTTGCTCATATGGAAATGATCTGTTCGATTGTATATCAGCTTACAAAAAATTTGACGCCGGAGCAGATCAAGGAATCGGGATTCGATAAATATTATGTGGACCATACACTTGCGCTCTGGCCGCAGGCAGCCAGTGGAGCTCCTTGGACGGCAACCTATTTCCAGTCTAAAGGAGATCCGATCACAGATCTGCATGAAGACCTTGCTGCAGAACAAAAGGCACGTACGACTTATGACAATATTCTGCGGCTCGTAAAAGACCCGGAGGTCTGCGATCCGATCCGTTTTTTGAGGGAGAGGGAAATTGTGCATTATCAGAGATTTGGTGAAAGTCTCAGATTGGTACAGGAGAGGTTAGACAGCCGCAATTTCTATGCGATCAATCCGGAGTTTGATATCCGGCAGGGATGCGGGTGTAAGAATTAACATTGCTTAGAATTGAACGAGACTGAAATTTGCTATAAAAACAGCGCCTTAGTTTGTCGGACTAAGGCGCTGTTTTTCGTAAAAATCAAAAAATCGGGGTGACAGGATTCGAACCTGCGACCTCACGGCCCCCAGCCGTGCGCTCTAACCAAACTGAGCCACACCCCGATAAATGAAAACCGATCATGAACAGGCTCAGTGTGGTATGCCTGTCTGATTTCGACATCATATGATTATATTATATATAATTTGAAAGAAAAAGTAAACACATTTTCTATTTATATTTGCATAATGAGAGGTTACAGGCTATAATGATTTAGTAAAAAAGAAGATAAGAGTGTGAAAAGAATGCAGGATAAGAAGAAAAAAACGATACAAAATAGAAAAGGGGAGTCGTTTGCGGCGGATACGTCGGGCAGAAGCATCAAAGACTGGGGAAAGGCGCTGGTTGTTCTGCTGGTGGGGCTGATCATCGCACATCTCGGAGTTACGTTGTTTTTGCTGTCGGATCTGGGAACCGATACATTTACGGTATTTGCACAGGGACTTGCCGAAAGGGCAGGGGTTCGTGTGGGGATGATGCAGATGACCGTGGTGTGCATATTGATGATTCTTATGATTTTGACGACGAAAGGGTATGTAAAGCCGGGAACAGTGGTCTGTGCGGTGTTTGGCGGACCGATTATTGATTTCTTTACATGGCTTATGGGAACGGTGATCAACGGAGGGGCTGCTATGGTGGTGCGTGTACTCTGTGTGGTTTTCGGATGCGTCATTTTGTCATTGGGAATGTCGATTGTGATTAACAGTAATGCAGGGACAGGACCAAATGACTTGGTTGCGGTTATCTTGACCGACAAGCTGGGATGTGTTCAGTTCCGCTGGGTGCGAATGGCATGCGATGTATCTTTTGTTGTGTTGGGATTCATTCTCGGAGGAACCGTAGGGGTAGGAACGGTCGTAGCAGTATTTTTAACGGGGCCGTTGGTACAGTTCTGGCTTCCGAAGACAAAAAAAGTGATCCGTGCAATTTTATGCGAATGAAAAAATACAGACAATGAAGAATCAATTGGAGGATAACAGATATGTGTGGATTTGCGGGCTTTGTAGGCGAAGTTGAAAATCGGGAACAGGTGCTTACTTCTATGATAGATACGATCATTCACCGGGGACCGGACAGTGAGGGGAAATATATCGATGAAGAAGCGGCGCTGGGATTTCGGCGTTTGAGTATTATTGATCTGTCGGAAGTGGGAGATCAACCCTTATATAACGAAGACAGAAGCAAGGTGCTTGTGTTTAACGGAGAAATTTATAATTATCAAGAACTTCGGGAGGAATTAAAGAAAGCCGGACATGTATTTGTATCAAATACGGATTCTGAAACGTTGATTCACGGATATGAGGAATGGGGAGAGCGGCTGGTTGACCGTTTACGCGGAATGTATGCCTTTGTCATTTGGGATCGGAAAGAAAAGAAGTTGTTTGCAGCAAGAGATATTTTCGGAATCAAACCGTTTTATTATGCACAAATGAACAAAACGTTGATGTTTGGTTCAGAGATCAAGGCGTTTATGGAGCATCCGAAGTTCGATAAGATGTTTAACGAGGCGGCGCTCGGGAACTACCTGTCCTTTCAGTTTGTGCCGACAAACGAGACTTTTTTTAAAGATGTTTTTTGTTTGCAGCCGGGGCATTATCTGACGTATCAGAATCACGAACTAGAGATTACCCGCTATTTTGAACCGAAATTTACCGGAGATAACAAGAAACCGTTTGAGGAGATCGTGGAGGAGGTCGAGGCGGTGATGAAAGAATCGGTAGAGATGCATAAGATCAGCGATGTCGAGGTGGCATCTTATTTATCCAGTGGAGTCGATTCCAGTTATCTGACGTATCTGGGACAGGTGGATCACACGTTTACAGTCGGGTTTGAGGAGGGCAAATACAGCGAAATACAGGATGCAAAGGAATTTGCAGAGAGTGTTCACATGGAGAATACGGCAAAGGTGATCACGGCAGAGGAATATTGGGACAGCCTTTCTGATATTCAATATTATATGGATGAGCCGGTGGCGGATCCGGCTGCCGTTGCGCTGTATTTTTTGAGTAAGGAAGCTGCGAAAAAGGTGAAGGTTGTTCTTTCGGGAGAGGGATCGGACGAGCTGTTCGGCGGATACAATATTTATTGTGAACCTCTGCAGCATACCGGATTTGACCGGATTCCTATGGGGGTCAGACGGATTCTCGGTCGTTTTGCGGAACGCTGTATGCCGCGCGGTATGAAGGGGAGAGGATTTTTGATGCGTCACGGAAAAACGTTAGAGGAAAGATATTTTGCAAATGCGACGAATATTTTTACTGAGCGGGAAGCGAACCGGATTTTGAAAAAAGGGTGCAGACCAGAGATACAGAATGTGACACGGCCATTGTATGATAGGGTGAAAGGAAAAGATCCGGTGACGAAAATGCAGTATGTAGATTTGCATCTGTGGCTGGTTCATGATATCCTTATGAAAGGAGATAAAATGGGCATGGCAAATTCGCTGGAGGTGCGCGTTCCGTTTCTGGATAAGAAGGTACTGGAGCTTGCAGAGACTTTGCCACTGGAATATAAGGTGAGGGCACCAAAGACGAAGGTTGCGCTGCGGGGGGCTGCCGAAAAGGTGATCCGCAGTAAGACCGCAAAGAAAAAGAAGCTGGGATTTCCGATTCCGATCCGTGTGTGGCTTCGGGAGGAGCCATATTATAACCGCGTGAAAGAAATGTTTCAGACAGATGCGGCAAAGCAGTATTTCAATACAGAGCTGCTGCTGAAGATGCTGAAAGATCATAAAGAGGGAAGACATACAAATGAAAAGACGGATAACAGCCGAAAAATATGGACCGTTTATGTTTTTCTTGTATGGTATGACCGTTTCTTCGGACATGGAAAGCCGGTGCACCCGAAGACGGAAGTGAGATAAAGCAGGATACCGGCCTTTGAAACTGGGAGGTTCTATGAGAAGCAGAACTGTGCAGCCGCTGAAACAAAGAAGCGGACAGAGAGAAAAGCAGAACAGGGCTTGGAGACAGCCGCAGAATATTACGGTGATGCCTTCCGAAAATAGAAAAAAGAAAGGCTTCTGGTCCCGGATATTTGTACAGGGAAATGCGCAATACTTTGATTATGACTTATTTTTGGTCATCATGTTTCTGATGTGCTTCGGATTGGTTATGCTTTACAGCACCAGTGCATATAGTGCACAGAACGATTTTGGAAATGATATGTATTATTTTTCCAAACAGGCATTTATCGGAATTCTTAGTTTTGCATGGATGCTGTTTGTATCAAGGATCGACTATCATTTCTACGGCGCTTTTTCAAAGGAAGCCTATATTTTTGCCATGGTTATGATGGCATTGGTACAGACGCCGTTGGGAGTTACGATTTATGGTGCGAGGCGGTGGATACAGCTTCCGGGAAATATGACACTGCAGCCGTCTGAGATTACAAAAATTGCCGTGATTTTGTTTATTTCTTATGAACTTTGCAGAATGGGGAACAAAGTGAATACAAAAGAAGGGCTTTTCAGGATCTTTGTGTTTGGCGCACTGGCGGCAGGAGGCGTTTTATTTCTGACCGATAATTTAAGTACGGCAATTATTGTAATGGCGATCACATGTGTTTTATTTTTTGTCGTTCATCCACTGATGAAGCCGTTTCTCGCCGCAATTGCCGGAGGGGCGGTAGTGATTTCGGCACTGGTTGCGATATTGGCGGCAACGGCAACCGGCAGTGACAATTTCCGTATCGGACGTATTCTGACATGGCTTGATCCGGAGCATCATTCGGATGAGGGAGGATTTCAGGTTATGCAGGGACTCTATGCGATCGGTTCCGGCGGATTTTTCGGAAAGGGACTGGGCAACAGTACGCAGAAGCTCGGGGTGATCCCCGAGGTGCAAAACGATATGATCCTTACGATCGTGTGCGAGGAACTCGGAGTATTCGGGGCAATTGTCATACTGCTTTTATTCGGACTGATGATCTACCGCCTGATGTTCATTGCAAGAAATGCCCCTGATTTGTACGGATCGCTTGTGGCAACCGGTATATTGGCGCATATTGCATTGCAGGTTATCTTAAACATTGCCGTAGTGACAAATCTGATCCCGACGACCGGAATCACACTTCCGTTTATCAGTTACGGAGGTACCTCGATCCTGTTTTTGATGACAGAAATGGGGATTGCACTGGGGGTTTCCAGAAAGATTAAATTGCAAGGGATCAAAAAGTAAAAAATCCTTTTCAGACAGAGAAAAGTATGGTATAGTTTGATGTAGTATTAAAAACTACATGAGTTAGAACTGCATGATACAAGCTGCGGTTTGGGAGGAAGAAATGATGGATTATAAAATTATTGTTGACAGTTGCGGAGAATTGACAGAGGAAATGAAGAAAAGCGGTTTGTTTGAATCGGCTGCTCTTAGTATGGAGGTCGGTGGTGAGCATATCATCGATGACGCTACATTTGATCAAGCATCTTTTTTGGAAAAGGTTGCGGCGGCAAGCGAGTGTCCGAAGTCGTCTTGTCCGTCTCCGGAGACATACATGAAGAGTTATCGGTGTGAAGAAGAACGGGTTTATGTGGTGACCTTATCTGCGGAACTGAGTGGATCGTATAACAGCGCAGAGCTTGGGAAAAATTTATATACGGAAGAATACGGAGAGAAGCAGATTTATGTGTTCAACTCAAAATCGGCATCTGTAGGAGAAACATTGATCGCGCTGAAGATCAGAGAATGTGAAGAGGCGGGAATGGCATATGAACAGGTGATCGCAGCTGTGGAAGCATATATTGAGGAACAGAATACGTATTTTGTTTTGGAAAATCTGGATACGCTGCGTAAAAACGGCCGTCTTACGGGAATCAAGTCTCTGGTAGCAGGTGCATTGAATATCAAGCCGGTAATGGGGGCTACACCGGAAGGAACGATCTATCAGCTCAGCCAGGCGCGCGGGATGAAGAAGGCTCTTGCAAAAATGGTAGACTACGTGGCAGAGGGGTTGAACAACGGGAAAGAAAAGGTTCTGGCGATCGCACACTGCAATTGTCCGGAACGAGCGAAGGAAGTACAGCGTCTTTTACTGGAGCGGGCAGAGGTGAAATCCAGTTTTATTTTGGATACTGCCGGGATCAGCAGCATGTATGCCAATGACGGCGGAATTATTATTGTGATTTAATATAGAAGAAGGAGGGACGGACATGAGTCAGGAAAAGGTAGACCGTTATAAAAAGGAAAAGGCGAATAGAAGGCAGATTATGAGAAAACAGAGGATCATGAATGTGGTTCGGAAGTGCGTGCTGACAGTTGCAGCATTGGCGTTGATCGGTTGGATTGGATATACTGCCTATGACACGTATACCGCAAATCAGGAAAGAGCGATTGCATCAGTCAACTATGACGCGGTAAATACATATTTACAGGGGTTGACAGTTGAGACAGAATAGGCATGTGTTTTAAGAAATCAAAGAAAGAAAAGGAAAGAAGACTTCATACATATTGAGGTCTTCTTTTTTTATTGTCATGCATACGATAAAACAGTCCGGTGGACTGTTTTGCGTATATTTTTAGAAAAGGAGTTTTTTGGAAAAATGAAAAAAGTGCTTGCAAAGGGGGGAGTGGTGGCATATAATGGAGTCAAGTGGTAGAAAGTGGTGATTTGTGGAACAAAGTGGGGTGAATGTGGAGGCCGCTTTGAAGAAGGAGTTTTAAATGTTACTGGGAGAGTTTAATCACAGCATTGATGAAAAAGGCCGTTTGATTATTCCAGCCAAGTTACGTGACGATCTGGGAGACAGTTTTGTGATATGTAACGGACTGGAGGGATGTCTTTTTGTTTATTCCCAGGAAGAATGGAACAAATTCGTCGCAGAACTTAACACTTTACCACGTATGAATAAGGATGCCAGAATCTTCAAAAGATATTTCTTTGGAAGTGCGTCAGAGGGAACATTTGATAAACAGGGGAGAGTAAATGTACCGGCGTCGTTGAGGAAAGCGGCACATCTTGAAAAGGACGTTGTCCTTGTGGGAGTTCAGGATCGTGTGGAAATCTGGGACAAGGCACTTTGGGAAGAGAGAAGTATTGTCAGCGAGGAAGATCTGGATGCGATTGCAGAACGTATGGAAGCGATCGGAATCCGTATCTAAAGCAGGAACAGCGGAGGAAGCTATGGCATTTGAACACACATCAGTACTATTAGAAGAAACTGTAGAGGGTCTGGCGATACGGCCGGATGGGATTTATGTAGATGCGACATTGGGCGGTGGCGGACATGCCTATCAAGTGTGCAGCCGGCTCGGCAACACGGGGAGACTGATAGGGATCGATCAGGATGCGGCCGCAATTGAAGCAGCAGGCAAGCGATTGGAGTGCTTCGGGGAGAAAGTCACGATAATCAGAAGTAATTATTGTGATATGAAGCAGAGACTTCAGTCGATAGGGGTTGAGAAAGTCGATGGGATCGTGCTTGATTTGGGCGTATCTTCTTATCAATTGGATACGGCAGACCGGGGATTCTCCTATCGGGCAGATGCACCTTTGGATATGCGGATGGACCAAAGACAGCAGACAACGGCAAAGGATATTGTGAACACGTACAGTGAAATGGAATTATATCGCGTTATCCGGGATTATGGGGAAGACAAGTTTGCGAAGAATATTGCAAAGCATATTGTAGCGGAGCGTGAGAAAAAAACGATTGAAACGACAGGGCAGTTAAATGCGATCATACGAAAAGCGATTCCGATGAAATTTCAGAAGAAGGGCGGACATCCGTCCAAACGGACATTTCAGGCGATCCGAATCGAGTTGAATCGGGAACTGGAAGTTCTGCGGGAATCTCTGGATGATATGATCGAGATGTTGAATCCGAGTGGGCGGATCTGCATCATTACGTTTCATTCATTGGAGGATCGGATCGTGAAGAGCGCATTTCGGAAGAATGAGGATCCATGTATCTGCCCGAGCCATTTTCCGGTATGTGTCTGTGGTAATGTGTCAAAAGGAAAAGTGATCACGAGAAAACCGATTCTTCCCGGGGAGGTTGAATTGGAAGAGAACAGCCGTTCCAAGAGCGCAAAGCTCAGAATTTTTGAACGGTCATAAATCACACAGAGTGTGGGAAGCTTTGTGTTGTTGTGTATGCTTAAAACGGTCCGATGGATTGTTTTAAACAAAATTTAAGGAGTATATAAAATAGATTTATCGGAAAAGGGAGAGTCCGGTGAAACGGAAAGGGGCAGAACGAAATGGCAGCAGTCAAAAGAGCAGTGAGAAATACAACAGGGCACAAGACCGGATACATGAATTCGAACAGCAGACAGATGTACGTTTATGGAAGTGCTGTACAAAAACAGCAGGTTCTGCCACAGAGAAGACCGGAGTCAAAACCGGCGGAAACAAGAAGAACAAGCCGTCAGGTTCGAAAGAATCGGAATCGTGCGCTCAGTATTAATCCTGCATATGCAGGTTTTTTGGCAGTTGCGGCAGTGATTGCCGTATTTGTCTGTGTTTGTTATTTGAGACTGCAGTCTGATATCGTAAGCAGATCAGAAAATATTACGGCGCTTCAGGAAGAACTGTCGGTTATGACGGAAGCGAACGATACTGCGATGCAGGCGGCAGAGGATGCAGTGAATTTGGAAGAGGTACGGACAAAGGCGGTCAATGAGCTGGGTATGGTTTATGCGGCGCAGGGGAATGTTGTGGAGTATGCGGCGCCGGCAGCGGAGTCTGTAACAAAGTATAATGATATACCGGCAAATGGGATTCTGGCAAAATCAGGAGATGCAGGGAACTAAAGGGTTTTATTATGACTAGAAGAAAAAAGAGAAATAGATTTGATTTTTTAACAAAGAAATTTCCGAAGAGGATGCAAAAAAAGCTGGTAATGTTGTTTATGGCAATTATACTGGCTTTTGTTGTTTTGGTGGGGAGGATCACATATATCAATGCATCCAAAGGAAGTGGATATACGAAGATCGTGTTGGATCAGCAGGCATATGACAGCAGACAGATACCGTTTAAGCGGGGAGATATCGTGGATCGGAACGGAACGAAAATGGCAACCAGTGAACGAGTGTACAACGTGATACTGGATGTCTATGTGATGCTTTCGGACGAGGCGTATAAAGAACCTACGATCAAAGTGTTGGAGGACTGCTTTGGGATCGACGATGACAAGGTGCGGGAGGTGATCGAAAAGAATCCGGACAGCAGATATGAGATTTTGAAAAAAGAGATCACCTATGATGTAAAGAAAAAGTTTGATGAGATTGAGCAGGATACGGAAAAATATCCGAATGTAAAGGGAATTTGGCTGGAGGAGGATTATAAACGGTCTTATCCGTATGATTCTCTGGCAAGCGATGTGGTTGGCTTTTCCATGGATGGAAATGTAGGCGCAGCGGGGATTGAAAGTGCTTATAACGATGTGCTGAACGGAACTGACGGAAGAGAGTATGGGTATTTTGCCGATGATGCGTCGTTGGAAAGAACGGTGAAAGCTCCGAAGAACGGAAATACGATTGTTTCTACAATTGATGTAACACTGCAGAGTATTGTAGAACAGAGTATTTTGGAATTTAATGAGGCGCACAGAGGAGAGGTCCGTACGGATGAACCCGGAAGTAAAAATACGGCAGTTATGATCATGGATCCGAATACCGGAGAAATTCTGGCGGAAGCATCCTATCCGAATTTTAATCTGAATAAGCCGAGAGATCTTTCGTCTGTATATACGGAGGAAGCATGGAAATCCATGTCGGAAGAGGAAAAAGTAGAGGCGATGAACACGTTGTGGAGAAACTTTTGTGTCAGTGATGCCTTTGAGCCGGGTTCTACGATGAAGCCGTTTACCGTAGCGGCAGGATTGGAAACCGGATTGCTGAGAGGGGATGAGACGTATGTCTGTGGCGGCTTTAAGCATGTAGGAGATTATGATATCGCCTGCCATCTGCGTTCGGGACACGGAACCGTATCTGTACAGGATTCCATTGCATATTCCTGCAATGTGGGATTGATGGATATGGCAGAAGTGATCGGAGTTGAGAATTTTATCCGGTATCAGCATATTTTCGGGTTCGGAGAGTATACCGGGATCGATCTGCCGGGAGAGGCGGCAACCGAGGCTTTATTATATACAACAGAGACCATGCATGAATCGGAACTTGCCACCTGCTCTTTCGGACAGGGGTTTAATGTGACAATGACACAAATGGCAGCCGCATTCTGCTCATTGATCAACGGGGGATATTATTATGAACCCCATGTGGTAAAACAGATTCGGGATGCCGACGGAAAGGTGATCGAAACAAAAGATCCGGTATTGCTTCGCAAGACGGTGTCGAAGGAAACCTCAGATCAGTTGAAAACATATTTGAAAGCGACCATGGAATATGGTACCGGTATGTCTGCAGCTGTGGAAGGATATGACATAGGAGCAAAAACAGGAACAGCAGAAAAACTGCCGAGAGGAAATGGAAAGCATTTGCTTTCCTATATCGGATATGCTCCGCAGGAGAATCCGGAGATACTGGTGTTTGTTGTGATCGATGAACCGAATGTACCGGATCAGGCATCCAGCAGATATGTATTGGAGCTTTCACAGAAAATTATGTCACAGGCATTTCCTTATCTGGATGTCACGACGATCGACGGCTATGTTCCGTCGGGGACGATGCCGGTTCCGCAGGCGGCGGAAACAGAGTCTGCACCGGAAGAGTATGTCAGCTTTGATGCTGCATATGAGGACACATACGATCATTATGACGGAGCATATATTGATGAGTCGTATACCCCGGATCTGGATGATTGGGCGACCGGAAACAGTGGTACAGAGTAAAGTATAAGAAACAGAAACTATGCATAACCTTACAGAAGATATAATATGTTGTAAAAATATCTTTTGTAAGGTTTTTTATGAAAAATAAGACATATAATAAAAAGAAAATGCTGGTCGTATTTTTGGGAGCGGCATTGATTATTACGGCGCTGTTGGGGCGCTTAGTGTATTTGATGATATTCGATGCGGAATATTATCAGAAACGGGCAGAAGCATTACATGAGCGTGAGCGGGAGATTAAAGCTGCCAGAGGAGAGATCATAGACCGAAACGGAGTGGTGCTGGCAACCAATAAGACAGTCTGTACGATCTCGGTCATCCACAGTCAGATCAAAGAACCGGAGAGTGTGATCGGGGTACTCTCTAAGGAGTTGGGGATTACGGAGGCGGAGGTTCGCAAGCGTGTGGAGAAAGTGTCTTCCATGGAAAAAGTAAAGACCAATGTAGAAAAAGAAGTCGGAGATCGAATCCGTAATTATAATTTGGCAGGCGTGAAGGTGGACGAGGATTTTAAACGCTATTATCCCTATGGGAAGACTGCATCGAAGGTTTTAGGGTTTACAGGAGGAGACAATCAGGGAATTATCGGATTGGAAGTGAAATATGAAGAGATTTTAAAAGGAACCAACGGAACGATTCTGACAATGACGGATGCAAGGGGGATTGAACTGGAGGGAGTAGCTGAGGACCGGATCGAACCGATTCCGGGAAAGTCTCTGAAAGTCAGCATGGACTATAATATGCAGGCATTCTGTGAACAGGCGGCGGAAAAGGTTTTGGAAGAAAAACAGGCAGAGGCTGTATCGATCATGCTGATGAATCCGCAAAACGGAGAAATTTTTGCGATGGTAAATGCACCGGAGTTTGATCTGAACCGGCCCTTTGAATTAAATACAGAAACCCGAAAGGCAGAAGAAGTACCGGATGAGAAAAAGCAGGAATTGTTAAATCAGATGTGGAGAAACAGATGCATCAATGATACCTATGAACCGGGTTCTACATTTAAGATCATTACGTCAGCGGCATGTCTGGAGGAAGGAGTTGTACATCTTGACGATACCTTTTCTTGTCCCGGTTACCGTATCGTAGAAGATCGTAAAATCCGATGCCATAAAGTCGGCGGACATGGCAGCGAGACGTTTGTACAGGGAATCCAAAATTCTTGCAATCCGGTATTTATGGATATCGGCCTTAGGCTGGGAGCGGAACAGTTTTATGACTATTTTTCTCAGTTAGGGCTGTTAAGCCTGACAAATGTGGACCTGCCGGGAGAAGCGGGAACGATCATGCACCGGAAAGAGGATATCGGTCTGGTTGA
Organism: uncultured Schaedlerella sp.; assembly: GCA_963559385.1. Lineage (GTDB taxonomy): Bacteria > Bacillota > Clostridia > Lachnospirales > Lachnospiraceae > Schaedlerella. The sequence goes on along the minus strand of CAUWKK010000005.1, from coordinate 37,623 downwards.
ACTGGCAACCATGACGTTCGGACAGTCGTTTCAGATCACGCCGATCCAGATGCTGACAACGGTCAGTTCGATCATCAATGGCGGCCGCCGGGTGACTCCGCACCTGGGAGTCGGAGTAGCGGATAAGGGCGGAAAGGAGCTTGAAACATTTTCTTATCCGGAAAAGAAGGGGATTGTATCGGAAGAGACATCCGAAACGATGCGGATGCTGCTGGAGAGCGTTGTGTCGGAGGGATCCGGGAAAAATGCCTATATCGAGGGGTATCAGATCGGGGGGAAGACTGCTACCTCGCAGACACTTCCGAGGAGTGCGAACAGGTATATTTCTTCTTTTATCGGATTCGCGCCGGCAGAGGAACCGCAGATCATCGGTATGGTGATCATTCACGACCCGCAGGGAATCTACTACGGAGGAACGATAGCTGCTCCGGTATTAAGAGATATTTATGACAATGTACTTCCGTATCTGGGCATTGAGAGAGAAGAAGTGCAAAAGGATGAGAATGTACAAGAAGGAGAGAGCGTGCAGACGGAAGAGAACAGGGATTGAAAAAGGCGGTGCTATGCGGTATACTAAATAAGTTAGAGAAACAAAAGAATGAAGAGGTGGATATATGGCGAATCATGTAGTAATTCCGGTTTTGATATCATTTGTATTGAGTTTGATCATGGGACCGATTGTGATCCCGTTTTTGAGAAAGCTGAAAATGGGACAGACAGAGCGGGAAGAGGGGGTACAGTCTCATTTAAAAAAGGCGGGAACGCCGACTATGGGAGGAGTGATGATTCTTGCGAGTGTGATCATCACATCCTTGTTTTATGTAAAAGAGTATCCGAAGATTATTCCGGTGTTGTTTTTGACGGTCGGATTTGGTCTGATCGGATTTTTGGATGATTATCTGAAAGTAGTTATGAAACGGTCTGACGGATTGTTTCCGATGCAGAAAATGGCACTTCAGATCGTAGTTACCGCTATATTTGCGTTTTATGTAGTGAAGATTGCAAAGGTACCGATGACGATGCTGATCCCGTTTACGGACGGAAAGTATCTGGATCTGGGGATATTTGCGATTCCGGTACTGTTTTTTGCAGTGCTCGGAACCGTTAACGGAACGAACTTTACCGACGGTCTGGATGGGTTGGCATCCAGCGTGACGGTGTTGGTGGCAACATTTTTTACAGTTGTGGCAGTGGGAACAAAGAGCGGGGTTGAGCCGATCACTTGTGCGGTTGTCGGAGCTTTGATGGGATTTTTGCTTTTTAATGTCTATCCTGCAAGTGTCTTTATGGGGGATACGGGTTCTCTGGCATTGGGCGGATTTGTGGCAGGTACCGCATATATGCTGCAGATGCCTTTGTTCATCATCATAGTAGGTCTGATCTATCTGGTAGAAGTATTATCAGTTATGATCCAGGTTACTTATTTTAAAAAGACCGGAGGAAAACGTTTCTTTAAAATGGCGCCGATCCATCATCATTTTGAGCTATGCGGCTGGTCAGAGACAAGAGTGGTTGCAGTATTTTCAATTATTACGGCAGTACTTTGTCTGATTGCATTAATGGGGGTATAAGAAATGGACGTAAAGGGAAAACAAGTCCTGGTGTTTGGTTCCGGAATCAGCGGGGTGGCTGCCTGCCGCCTGCTGTTGGAAAAGGGCGCCATGGTTATTTTATATGACGGAAATGAAACAATCGATGCCGAAAGACTTCGTGCGGAAATTTTAGAGGAAATTCCTGATGTGTCGGAAGAAAATCTCCGGATTGCTCTCGGCAAGCTTCCTAAATCGGTAGTGGATATGCTGACTTTGGTTGTAATAAGTCCGGGCGTTCCCACAGATCTGCCGGAAGTAGAACTGATGAGAAAAAAGAATATTCCAATCTGGGGAGAGATTGAACTGGCTTATGTGTTCGGAAAAGGGGATGTGCTTGCAATCACAGGAACGAACGGAAAGACAACGACAACGGCGCTGCTCGGAGAGATCATGAAAGCCTACAGAGAGCATACTTATGTGGTGGGGAATATCGGCAATCCGTATACAAGCGTGGTATCGGCTATGCCGGAAGATTCTGTGACGGTGGCGGAGATGAGCAGCTTCCAGCTGGAAACAGTACATACCTTTGCGCCAAGGGTAAGCGCTGTTTTAAATATCACACCGGATCATCTGAACAGGCATCATACAATGGAAGCTTATATTGAAGCAAAGAAAAATATCACAAAGAATCAGACAAAAAGAGATACCTGCGTTTTGAACTATGAGGACGCAGTGACGCGGAAGTTCGGAGAAAATCTGAAAGCGCAGGTTCTATATTTCAGCAGTCAGCGTAAACTGGAAAGAGGAATCTATCTGGACCAAGGAGATATCATCTATCGGACGGAAACGCCGGTGAAGATCTGCAATGTGAAAGAACTGAAGCTTTTGGGTGTTCACAATTATGAAAACGTTATGGCTGCGGCTGCCATGGCGATTGCTTATGGAGTTCCTCTTGACAGCATTCGGAAAACGATCTGTGCATTTCAGGGAGTCGAGCATCGAATTGAATTTGTGGCAGAGAAAAATGGGGTTGCCTACTATAATGATTCCAAGGGGACGAATCCGGATGCGGCGATCAAGGGGATTCAGGCGATGAACCGGCCTACATTATTGATCGGAGGAGGATATGACAAAGATTCCTCATATGGAGAATGGATCGATGCATTTGGAGGCAAGGTGAAGAAACTGGTTCTGACAGGTGCCACGAGAGAGAAGATTGCAGCAGAGGCAAAGCAGCATGGATTTGCGGACATTGTTTTTGCAGATACCTTTGAAGAAGCGGTACAGATCTGTGTAGATGAAGCCGAAGCGGGAGACGCTGTTTTGTTATCTCCTGCATGTGCAAGCTGGGGAATGTTTAAAAATTACGAAGAACGCGGAGATAAATTCAAAGAACTTGTAAATCGGTTATAAGGAGTGGATTTGGATTGGAGCGTCCGTCAAAAAAACTGCATTATGATTATACGATGTTGATCGTTGTGCTGCTGCTTGTAGTGATCGGGCTGGTGCTGCTGTACAGTACGAGCGCATACAACGGACAGGTGAAATTCCATGATTCTTTCTACTATCTGAAAAAGCAGGGGTTCGCAACGGCTCTTGGGATATGTGGGATGTTTTTTGTGGCAGGCATTGACTATCATAAATGGGTACCGCTTGCCAATCTGGGATATCTTACCGCAGTGGCGTTGTCTGTTGCGGTGATCTTCGTGGGAGACGAGTACAATGGGTCCAAAAGATGGCTGTCTTTGGGCCCTGTTTCTTTTCAACCCTCTGAATTTGCAAAGATTGCCGTAATCCTGTTTCTGGCATGTCTGGTGACAAAGAATGCAAAGCAGATGGGACGTTTTTCTATGCTTGTAAAAGTAATGCTTCCGGTACTTCCGATCGTAGGTCTGGTCGGAGCCAGCAATCTCAGTACAGCGATCATCATTCTCGGAATTGCTGCAGTGCTGATTTTTGTGGCAAGTCCGAAATATGGGCAGTTTATCTGGATGGGAGCGGCGGCGGTCGGGTTTATGGCGATTTTTCTGGCATTGGAGAGCTATCGTTTGGAAAGGCTTGCAATCTGGCGCAATCCGGAAAAATATGAGAAAGGATACCAGACCTTACAGGGTCTTTATGCGATCGGATCGGGAGGACTGTTTGGAAGAGGATTGGGAGAGAGCGTCCAAAAGCTTGGGTTTTTGCCGGAGGCGCAGAACGATATGATATTTTCCATTATCTGTGAGGAATTGGGACTGATTGGCGCAGGTTTGATCGTATTGCTGTTTTTTATTTTAATCTGGCGTTTTTTTGTGATTGCAACGAGAGCGAAAGATCTGCTGGGAGCGCTAATCGCATCGGGAGCAATGGCACATATGATGATCCAGGTAATCTTAAATATTGCGGTAGTGACAAACTCGATTCCCAATACGGGGATCACTCTGCCGTTTATCAGCTACGGGGGTACATCGGTTTTGTTTCTTCTATTAGAAATGGGACTTGTATTAAGTGTATCAAATCTGGTAAAATGAACTACGTGGAGGAGGAAGACATAGATGGCGCGAAAGAGGAGAAAGAGGAGAAGAAAAAGAAGAATCCGCTGGAAAGCTGTTCTGAGACTGTTGGGAACGGTTACGACTCTGGTACTTCTCTGTTATCTGTTCGTTGTTCTGTTTGAGACAAGGAAAATCAATGTGACAGGAAATCAGTATTCCTCTGCGCAGGAGGTTTTAGACTGGGTGAAGTCAGATAAGCGTTCTTCCAATACGTTGTATTTTCTGTGGAAATACAACAAGGAGAACTTAAAACAGCCCCCGGCAATAGAGAAGACGTCGGTTCAATTAAAATCTCCGTGGGAGGTTACTGTACGGGTGACGGAGAAAACGTTCAGCGGGCGTGTGGACTTTAACGGAGAATTTTTATATTTCGATAAAGATGGGATCGCATCATTAAAAAGCTCTGAAATGATCGAGAGAGTGCCCTATATAGAAGGTATGGAACTGAATCTGGAAAAGGTCAGACTGGGAAAAACACTTCCGGTAACAGAAAAGGAAGTGTTTGACAGGATTGGTTCATTGACGGAATTACTGAAGAAGACGGAGTTGAAACCGGATAAGATCAGTTGTGAAAATCGAGACCTGACAATGCATTTCGGAGGAATCCGGGTACAGATCGGAAGCAGTGAATATGCAGAAAAGCTGGCGCATGTGACTCCGATTCTGGTGAAGCTGCAGGAATTATATCCGGGACAGACAGGAGTTCTTCATCTGGAGAATTATGCGGCATCGGATACGTCTATCCGGTTTGTACCGGATGCCGTAAAATCGCCGGAGGATACAGCAATTGAATAAATTGAATAAAAAAACAGGAAAATACACAAAAATCTATTGATTATTTGCAAAAAAGAATTTATTATATACTTATTGGAGTGTATCATTCACCTTAAAAGGGATGTATAAAAAATTGATAAGATGACAAAGGAGGAAATACTCTTGTTAGAAATTAAAACCAACGAATCAGAAGCAGCTGCAAGAATCATTGTGATCGGAGTAGGTGGAGGCGGAAACAATGCCGTAAACCGCATGATCGACGAACAGATTGCAGGTGTAGAATTTATTGCAATTAATACAGATAAGCAGGCATTACAGCTCTGCAAGGCGCCGACATTGATGCAGATTGGGGAGAAGCTTACAAAAGGGCTCGGTGCAGGTGCACAGCCGGAGGTAGGAGAAAAAGCAGCAGAAGAGAGTGCAGAAGAAATTTCGGCAGCGATCAAGGGGGCGGACATGGTGTTTGTCACCTGTGGTATGGGCGGCGGTACCGGTACAGGTGCAACTCCGGTCGTAGCTCGTATCGCAAAGGATATGGGGGCTTTGACAGTCGGCGTTGTGACAAAGCCGTTCCGTTTTGAGTCCAGAACACGTATGCAGAACGCATTGGCAGGAATTGACAAGCTGAAAGAGAATGTAGATACATTGATCGTAATTCCGAATGATAAGCTGTTAGAGGTTGTAGATAGAAGAACAACGATGCCGGAGGCCTTGAAGAAAGCTGACGAGGTGCTGCAGCAGGGTATTCAGGGTATCACGGATCTGATCAATGTACCGTCTTTGATCAACTTGGATTTTGCAGACGTACAGACTGTTATGAAGGACAAGGGTATCGCACATATCGGTATCGGAGAAGGCCGCGGAGACGACAAGGCTTTAGAGGCTGTAAAACAGGCAGTTGCCAGTCCGTTGCTTGAGACAACCATTCAGGGAGCATCTCATGTTATTATCAATGTATCCGGAGATATCACACTTATGGATGCATCGGATGCGGCCGAGTACGTACAGGAACTGGCAGGCGAGAATGCGAATATTATTTTCGGTGCTACATATGATGATGACAAATCGGATGAAGCAACCATTACAGTAATCGCAACAGGTCTTCATAACGTAGGCGGAAGTGCTTCCAAGTTAAAGGCAAGACTGGAAGGGCAGCAGAAAGTCGGCTCCATTCTTCCGTCAGGCGATATGGTGAGCAGAAGTGCAGATTTGGAGAATAGAACGGCAGGAAGAACTACGGCAAGAACGACAGGCGGTACGATCCCGACATTGCAGCAGCCGAGAACTCCGTCCGGAACAGTGAAAGAGCAGTCTATTAAGATTCCGGATTTCTTTAAAAAATAATAAGCAGTGATGTACGACCGACAGGAATATATTCCTGTCGGTTTTTCTATGCCATAGGAGTGTGTTACATAAAGTGGGAAAATTGAGATTCCTATACCATAAAAAACGTTCCGCTAAGGAAATACCGTTGTCGAAAGATCTTCCGGTTTTCTCGTCAGTATATGACAAAGTTTGAAGTCCCTGTGCAATATAATAGGTCATGTCGTCCGGTTCGGGAAAAGGAGAGACAGTGTATGCACAGGATATGAAGCACGGAGGATGTTATGCATTATGAAGTGTATATAGATGTACTTTTTTTAACAAATTTTATGATGGATTCCTTGCTTTTGCTGGCGGTTCGAAGTGTTTTGAAATGCCGGGTACCGGTGTGGAGAGTCTTTTTGGGGAGCGCATCGGGAGCAGGGTTGACCTGTCTGACTGTTCTTCTTCCCATTTCTCAACATGTAAGGCTGCTGTGGAATCTATCGGGAGTGAGCATCGTGATGATATTGGTCGGTCTGGCAGTACATACATTTTCCGGTCTGTTGAGGGCAATCGGGGTTTTCTTTCTGTCTGCGTTTTTGCTTGGAGGGATATTACAGGCATTCCGGCCGTATTTGCAGGCGGGCAGTCTCTTTTTCGGCGCAGCGGCTGCTGCTTATATGATTTTAAGCAGTTGTTGGAAATTACTGCTCAAAATCCAAAATGAGAAAAGGACAGAGTGTGAAGTACGAGTATTTTCCAACGGAAAAAGCTGGAGACTCCGGGCGTTGATCGACACAGGAAATAAGCTGACAGATCCTGTATCCAAAGAACCGGTGCACGTGATCGATACAAGGACTGCGGACGGGATTGGGAGAGAAAACATGTATGCAATGCGTTATCTGCCATACCGGACAGTGAATGGAAGCGGTGTGATGCCGATCATACGAATGGAGAAAATGGAAATCCTGACAGAACCGGAGCAGTGGATCCAGAATCCAATCTTGGGGATTTGTGAGGAATTGATATCGGAAAACGAAGAATATCAAATGATCTTAAATGCGGAAATATTTTAACGGGAGGAGTAAAAATGGTTGTAAAAGTAGCAGTACCGGAGCAGTTCAAGTTGAAAATCGTACCGGATCTCAGAAGCATGTTCTTTTCCAAACAAAAGGAAATTCATTATATCGGAGGATCCGAGGTACTTCCGGCTCCGTTGGAAAGTGAACATGAAACAAGGGTGATCGAAAGGTTGGGAACTGAATATGATGAAGAGGCAAAAAAAGTGTTGATCGAACATAATCTGCGTCTGGTTGTATACATAGCTAAAAAATTTGATAATACGGGAGTAGGGGTGGAGGATCTGATCTCGATCGGAACGATTGGGTTGATCAAGGCGATCAACACGTTTAACCCGACCAAGAAGATCAAGCTGGCAACCTATGCCTCACGCTGCATTGAAAATGAGATTTTAATGTATCTTCGAAGAAACAACAAGACCAAGTTGGAAGTATCCATTGACGAACCGTTGAATGTGGATTGGGACGGAAACGAACTGCTTCTTTCAGACATTCTGGGGACGGAGGAGGACACGATTTATAAGGATTTGGAAATGGAGGCGGAAAGGAGACTTCTTGTAAAGGCGATCAATAAATTGTCCAGCAGGGAAAAGCTGATCATTCAAATGCGGTTTGGTCTGGATAATCCGGAGGGAGAAGAAAAAACACAAAAGGAGGTGGCAGATTATCTGGGGATTTCCCAGTCGTATATTTCTCGTCTGGAAAAGAAGATCATGCAGAGACTAAAGAGGGAGATGGTACGCTACGAATAGTTTTTCTTTACGATGATACGGCAAAGTGGTATAATAATCCGTATATTATTAGACGGAAAGGCTGGTGGATGATTTGAAATTGACATTTGTTGGAGCAGCACATGAGGTAACCGGAAGCTGCCATTTGCTGCAGGCGGCGGGGAAAAATATCCTGATAGACTGTGGAATGGAACAGGGGCCGAACCTCTATGAGAATCCGGGACTGCCGATTCCGGAGCCGGATGTGGATTATGTGCTTTTGACACATGCACATATTGATCACTCCGGGATGATCCCCAAGCTGGTTAAAAACGGTTTTCAGGGAGAAATCGTCACCACGTTTGCCACATCGGATCTGTGTAATATTATGCTTCGTGACAGTGCGCATATACAGGAATTTGAGGCAGAGTGGAGAAATCGAAAAGGAAAGCGTGCCGGAAAGCCTGTGTTTGAGCCGGAATATGTGATGCAGGACGCACTGGACGCGATCGAGCTGTTTCGTCCATGTCAATACGGAGAGCGGATTGAACTTTGCGAGGGTGTGGAGGTGCGGTTTACAGATGTGGGGCATCTGCTTGGTTCAGCCAGCATTGAGATCTGGCTGACGGAAGAAGGGGTACAAAAGAAGATTGTATTTTCCGGGGATGTGGGAAATATTGATCAGCCGATCATCAAGGATCCGCAGTGCACAGAGGAAGCGGACTATGTGGTGATTGAATCTACATACGGAAACCGGACCCATAATGTGGGGGGAAAACCGAATTATGTGGAAGAATTTACGCGGATCCTTCGGGAGACGTTTGACAGGGGCGGGAATGTTGTCATTCCGTCTTTTGCAGTCGGAAGAACGCAGGAGCTTTTGTATTTTATCCGGGAGATCAAGGAAAAAAATCTTCTTCCCGAGTATTCGGACTTTGAAGTTTATCTGGACAGTCCGCTTGCAATCGAGGCAACGAAAGCATTTACGAAAAATATGAAGGGGTGCTTTGATGAGGATGCGCTGAAGCTTGTGAATGCAGGAATCAATCCGCTTGTATTTCCGGGGCTGAAGGTGTCTACAACAAGCGAAGATTCTCGCATGATCAACTTCATCGAGAAACCGAAAGTGATCATTTCGGCATCGGGGATGTGTGATGCGGGACGGATACGACATCATTTGAAGCATAATCTCTGGCGGGAGGAGTGTACCGTTCTGTTTGTCGGATATCAGGCTGTGGGGACTCTGGGTCGGCGGCTGATCGAGGGAGAAACCAATGTAAAAATATTCGGGGAACCAATTGAGGTACGCGCCAGGATCGAAAGCCTGCACGGTGTCAGCGGGCATGCAGATATGAATGGACTTTTGCGATGGCTGGGCGGCTTTAAAACTCCGCTCCGGCATGTATTTGTCGTTCACGGAGAGGATGAAGTGACCGATTCATTTGCGGCTCTTGTTGAAGAGAAGTTCGGATGTCCGGCATTTGCGCCGTTTCCGGGAGGTGAAGTGGATCTGGCATCGAATGAGATTTTGACGGTCGGTGTGAAGATTCCGGCAAAGGCAAAGAAGCCGGCGCAAAAGAAAGCGGAGATTGCTTTCGAACGGCTGGTGGCGGCAGGAAAACGGCTGCTTGAGGTTATTTATAAAAACGAGGGTCTGGCGAATAAGGAGAAAGCGAAGTTCGAGACGCAGATCAATAACCTGTCGGATAAATGGGACAGGTGGGACTGAGAAAGCTGCAGACAGCAGAAGGATTTACAGGAATTAAGAGAAAGGTGAGGACGAGAAAAACAAATGGATAGCAGAACATGGGGAATTTTTGCGATTATCATCATTTATCTGTTGGGAATGGTGGCAGTCGGCGTATATTTTATGAAGAAAAACAATTCGGCGGGGGATTATTATCTTGGCGGGCGAAAGCTTGGACCGGTTGTAACGGCAATGAGTGCGGAGGCTTCCGATATGAGCAGCTGGCTTTTGATGGGGCTGCCCGGACTTGCATATCTGACAGGCGTGGCAGATGCGGCATGGACGGCGATCGGACTTGCGATCGGAACCTACTTAAACTGGTTGATTGTGGCAAAGAGATTACGCCGATATACGGTAGCAGCAAACAATTCCATTACGATTCCGGAGTTTTTCTCTAATCGATACAGGGATAAGAGCAGAATATTGGTTGCAATTTCAGCCATTTTCATTGTCATCTTTTTTATTCCGTATACGGCATCGGGATTTGCAGCTTGTGGGAAACTATTTTCTACATTGTTTCATGTATCTTATGTGCAGGCGATGATCGTCAGTGCGGTTGTGATCGTGGCATATACGGCATTGGGCGGGTTTTCTGCGGCGAGTACTACGGACCTGATCCAAAGCATTGTGATGACAGGCGCACTGATCTGCGTCGTATTATTCGGAGTCAGTACAGTGGGGGGAACAGATGTGGTGCTTGCCGAAGCAGGCGAGCTGCCAGGTTATCTGTCGATGACACAGACATATGTGGACGGCGCTGCGACAGAATACGGTGCGATTAAGATCGCATCTATGCTTGCATGGGGACTGGGATATTTCGGAATGCCTCATGTACTGCTTCGTTTTATGGCGATCCGTGATGAAAATGAAGTGAAGATTTCCAGAAGGATCGCAACCGTATGGGTCGTGATTTCTATGAGCGTGGCGATCTTCATCGGTCTGATCGGTCATAGCATGACCGCTAATGGAGTGATCGATACACTGTATGGAGCAGATTCGGAAAAACTGATCATCGTAGTAGGAACGCTGATGAGTAAGTCGGGGGTACTTGGCATTATCATTGCAGGACTGATCATGTCGGGAATTCTGGCATGCACCATGTCTACTGCTGATTCACAGCTTTTGGCGGCGTCTTCCAGTATTTCGGAGGATTTGCTGAAGGACGTGTTTCATTTGAAGATCAGTGAGAAGACGTCTCTATTATCAGCAAGAGTGACGGTTCTTGTGATTTCTGTTCTGGGGGTGATCATGGCGATCGATCCGAACAGTTCTGTGTTTGGAATCGTTTCGTTTGCATGGGCAGGCTTCGGAGCGGTTTTCGGACCTGTTATGCTTCTGGCTCTCTTCTGGAAGCGTTCGAACCGTTACGGGGCAATGGTGAGCATGCTCTCCGGCGGAATTATGATCTTTGTATGGAAATACATGGTGCGTCCGTTGGGTGGAGCATGGGACATTTATGAACTGCTTCCCGCATTTCTGGTGGCGATCACATTGAACGTCATCGTCAGTCTGGCGACAAAGACTCCTGAGCAGGAGATTGTGGAGGAATTTGAAAAAGTAGTAAGAGGATAAGGTAAGAAAAGAAAGCGGGCTTCCGAAAAGGAGGTCCGTTTTTGTCAAGGGCTAAAACTTTTTTTATTTGAGACAGAATGGAATAACAGGGCTTTATCGTGAGCAGAATTCTACTAGATTCAAAAATAATCTGGCAGGAGGATGTAGAGGATATGGCTTTGAATAAGGTGGAAATATGCGGGGTGAATACGGCAAAGCTTCCGCTTTTGAAAGAGGAAGAGAAAGAGGCCCTGCTTATGCAGATGAAAGAGGGGGATATAGAGGCGAGGGAGGCATATATCAAAGGAAATTTACGGCTTGTACTGAGCGTGATCAAACGATTTTCCGGCAGCAATGAGAATGCGGACGATCTGTTTCAAATCGGATGTGTGGGACTGATGAAGGCGGTAGATAATTTTGATCCGGAGCGGGAAGTGAAGTTTTCTACTTATGCGGTACCGATGATCATAGGAGAGATCCGCAGATATCTTCGGGATAATAATTCAATCCGGGTGAGCCGTTCGCTTCGGGACACAGCTTATAAGGCGATTTATGCCAAAGAGGGATATATGAAGAAATATATGAAGGAACCGACGGTACAGGAAATTGCGGAGGAAATCGGGATTGCGAAGGAGGACATCGTATTTGCTCTGGATGCGATACAGACCCCTGTCAGTTTGTATGAACCGGTATACAGTGACGGAGGAGATACACTGTACGTCATGGATCAGGTCAGTGATAAAAAGAACAAGGAAGAAAATTGGATTGAAGAGTTGTCTTTGGAGGCTGCAATGGAGCGACTGAACGAACGGGAACGCTATATTATCCGTTTGCGTTTTTTTGAGGGGAAAACACAAATGGAAGTGGCAGAACAGATTAAAATATCGCAGGCACAGGTCAGTCGTCTGGAAAAAAATGCATTGAAAGTGATGCGACAATATTTGCTTGGAAAATAGAGGGAAAAATTCTTGTTGAAATTTTTATGACTTCATACTATGATATTAAATATCGGGATGTGATTTACTCTGAGAAAGAGATTGGCAGGCAGCCGATCGGAAAAAGGATGGGAATGAGAATGGATAAGGTATGCATATTTGATTTGGACGGAACGCTGACGAACACATTGGAATCTTTGACGTTTTCTGTCAATGAAACGTTAAAGGAGATGCAGCTTCCCAAGATCACAAGCCGGCAATGCTGCGCATTTGTAGGCAATGGAGCGAGGGTTCTTATGGAAAAGGCAATTACCGTTTCCGGGAAAGCGCATATAAGCCGTCTGGATGAAGCAATGGAGATATACGGACGTATATTTGATGAGAATTGCACATATCATGTAATACCATATCCGGGAATCTTGTCTATGTTAGAAGCATTAAGCCGGGAGGGAATCGTACTTGCCGTACTTTCCAATAAGCCTCACAGACAGGCGGTCCATGTAGTCGAACAGATTTTTGGAAAAGAGAGATTTCAGATTGTTCGGGGACAGCAGGAGGGGATACCGAGAAAGCCGGATCCGACTGCGGCGCTCCGGATTGCGGAACAGCTGCATGCTTTGCCGGAGGAGGTCGTATATATCGGAGATTCGGAGGTCGATGTGGCAACGGGAAGGGCAGCAGGGATGCGGACCATAGGGGTGTCATGGGGATTTCGGAAACGGCAGGTTCTGGAAGAAGCGGAAGCAGAGTATATTGCAGATTCTCCGGAAGAGATTTTAAAGTGGATAAAGAAATAGGGAGGTTTTGAAGCATGAATGAATACAGTGAGGAGTGTTTGATGACTTTTTTAAAGAAACAGTCGCAATTATTTGATGAGCCGGTGGCAGAGACACCGGAAGAGGCGGAAGCATTTCTGGAGGACTGTATGGCAGTTGTGGTAGATTCCCTGGATGAAGTACGGGAATATTTTGAAGAGAATGGCGCTGATGTGGAAGCTATGAGTCAGGATGAATTGGAAGAGGCGTCGGAGGTATTTGCACTTCCGAACGGACAGTATTTGATCGTAGAGGGGTAATCCTCGGCGGGGATATGGGTTGAGAAATTGAATCAACAATACGAAAGAGGAATCGGTATACAGCCGGTTCCTTTTTGCGTATCGAGATCTTTCGGCGACGTACACTTTTGTTTTATTTCTGTAGGAAACCAAGAAAAGGCAAAAGTTCCCAAAACAGGAAATTGTAGGTTTCGAAAGAGAATGATATATTGATAACGAAAATAAGATGCGCAGGAAAGAAAGTACCGATAAGTCGTATTTTCTGACGGGAGAGGAGTTATGGAAAGAAGAAAAGGAGCAAAGAACCCCCTGTCTGTGGAGTGGATCTTGGCGCTTCCGATTGTTTTTCTTACATGGATACTCGCAAGTGGGTATGCTTTGGAGACAGAGGCGGCAGGCGGGGAGGCGGGACAAGCATACACCGATCGATTTGAATCGGAAGGCGGAGTATATACGTTGGATTATATTCTGAGAAATTACAATGTATTTTGTTCCGGGAATTCCAGGATTGCCGCTTTATGTAGGATATGACAATCACAATAAGGAGCAGGGAAAGGTCGGGTATACTCCGTATTACTACACGCCAGAGGAGGCATATGCAAAGGTGGGAACATCCGGAACTCCGATCGGCGCTTCAGAGCAGCCGGACAGTGTGCTTGATTTTGAGGGGTACGATGCGAAAGGGCATAAAATCGATAAGATTCCGATGATCACCAATGAACTTATTTCCGGTATTGTTAAGGAACATAATGAGAAATATGGTACATGGCAGTGCAATGAAGACGGAATTCTCCACTACTACCATGTCGGAACAGATACCGGGGGAAAGGAATTTCTGAAAGAAGTTACGGACCCGGAAGCAATCGAAAAGAAAGAATATGCATTGGCGATCGGTACCATGTATATTGAGGAAGAAAACAGGGAAAAGGTCAATGTACGCATCCGACCGGGATATAAATTCAGTTTTGAAAGTATGGATCGGATATTCAGCTTCGTGTATGTCTATGATGATATTGAAGAAATGTTCGACAGTCTGACGATCATCCAGAGCTTACAGGAAAATGATGTTTTAATTCCCCGGATTTATAAATCGATCAAAGACGATGCATTCGGCAGCAATTACGGGTTTGGCTCCGTTGAAAAGGGACCGGGTTTTTCCACTCTCTGGCTGGCACCGAATACGAGTAGGGTAGTAGTTGGATTTCAGACAACAGAGGCGAAGGAGGGAGACGTCAACGGGGCGAAACTGGTGGGGCATTTAGCCGTTCCGCAGGCGGATGTAGTGCTTGGCGGAGGGGATTTTAACGGGGGTGTCATCGCTCACAATGTGGATGCGCTCACCTGCGGCTCAGAGGGACATATGTGGCCCTTTTTGATCGGCGCCGGAACAGAAGTTGTGCAGATCCGGGGGAGAAAGACGGTAGATGCACATCCACCGGGAGAGAATGAGGTGTTTTCTTTTCAGGCAGACTTACAAATGAAAAATGATACCGGAGAATATATAACGGTGGGAGAACCGATGGTGGTAACATCGGATCCGGCAGGGGAATTTGTATTCAGATACCCGGAGGATACGCTTGAGCCGGGGGAGTATCAGATATTAGTTACCTGTACCCCTTACGGGATCAATAGTCATCGTCTTCTGGTGCGGGGGCATCGGGTGGATGCCGCACAGGAAGAAACGGTTGTATCCAAAGAGGTCAGAAGAGCAGATAAAAGAATGAAGCCACTTCTTATTTTTGCAGCCACAGCATTTGGTCTTGCGGCGCTGAGCGGAAGCTTGTATAGAAGATATCGAGAGTCAAAAAGCATGACAGAAGAGAGAAAAAGGAAAAGGAGAAAAAAGAAGAGAAGAAAGAGGAGATTGAGAGCATGAAATTTTTGCCCGGAGGTAAAAGAGTCTTGATAAGCTTTTTTCTGCCGATATTGCTTCTGTCTGTGAAACTATCTGCGGAAGCAGCATTTACAGAGACGGGAACACTGACTGTTTGTCTGCAAGATCAGAGCTGTGAGGCAGAATTGGCGGTATACCGTGTGGCCGATTATTGTAACGGAGCGTTTGAAAGATTACCGGCAGGAATGTATCTTGTGATGCAGATCCCGCATGCAGGAGACAGGGTGACGGCGCAGACCTTTCTCATCGGTGTGCCGTACCGGGAGTCTGCAGACAGTGAAATAAAAGAAGAAAATGTATTGTTATATGATGTGAAAGCATTTCCGAAAGTGGAAGAGACAACATCTGTACCGGAAACACCGGAGGAACCAAAAGCATCGGAAATAGCGGAAGAGCCGAGCGCTTCGATAGAGACGGGAGATACATCGGGAAGAATGCTCATGGTATGTGTCTGTCTCTGTTTGGTATCAGGAGCTGTGATTCGGGGACTAAAGAAATGCAGGCTTTTGAAATGATTCGGTGAAATGAAAAGGATATTCTTTTCGGAAAGCCTGTTTTGTGATAGAATAGTCAAAAAACAGGAGAGAGGAACAGAAATGATCACGACGATACTATGGGATGTGGATGGGACATTATTGGATTTTCTTGCGGCAGAAAAAGCGGCGATGCAAAGTCTTTTTCAAGAACTTCAATTGGGAACTTGTACGGAAGGGATGATCGAACGGTATTCTAAGATCAATCGAAGCTATTGGGAACGGCTGGAACGGGGAGAAATTACAAAACCAGAGGTTTTGGTAGGAAGATTTGAGGAATTTTTTGCAAGTGAAGGAATCGATATTTCTATTGCTTCGGAATTTAATCAGAAATATCAATTACGTTTGGGAGACACAATCGTATATCGGGATGACAGTCTGAATCTTGTAAAATCACTCAAAGGAAAGGTGAAACAATATGTTGTTTCTAACGGAACCATAATCGCACAGACGAAAAAGCTGCGTCTTTCCGGTATCGGAGAGTGGATGGACGATATCTTCCTTTCGGAAGAGCTCGGAGCAGAAAAACCGAATATCAGATTTTTCGAGCAGGTCTTTGATAAAATCGGAGTTCCGAAAAAAGATCAGGTGCTTATTGTAGGGGATTCTCTGACCAGTGATATTTGCGGCGGCAACAATGCGGGCATTCTTACCTGTTGGTATAACCCGGGAAAAGCAAAAGCGCCGGCGGGATATAAAATTGATTACGAGATAACGGATTTGCATGAAGTGTATGATCTGCTTTGATGTGGAAATAAAAACAGGGGGAACTCTCATTTGAGAGTCCCTCTGTTTTCAAAAATAGGTTTTATTACACACTTAATTTCTTATCGGCAAGTATACCGGAGATTCCGAACAATCCGGCACAGGCGATAGTATAGTAGATCAGAGTGTAGGTCATAACCGGAAAGAAAGCCATATCAGAGGTGATGAATAAGTCTCCGATAAGATAGAAGATACGTTCAATTATGTAATTAATAATTACAAACAGGATTACGGATAACAATCCGGAGAATCTGGAGTTCAAAAAGAGCGTTCTGGAAAGGATGACTGCCAGAAATCCCGTCATAATTACAAGTACCCATGAAAGGAAGATAAGCGTAAGGACACTGATCACCATTCCCCAGTTAATATGCAGATTGAAGAGGGATTGGAACGCTTCCCTGACAAATACAAACAGCATGTTGATTTCGCCGAAAGTTGCCAGCATAATGAGAATGCAGATCAGACCGGCTGCGGCAAAAACCGTGAATACAAACAGCATTTGCAAAATAGCCGCCAGAAATTTTGCACCCAGTATTTCATATGTAGATTTCGGGATCATCCAGAGCATGTGACTCTGCTTTGTCCGCAAATCTCTGTTAAATACAAGAAGACTTTCGATTCCTGTATAGAAAATGACGAGAAAGGAGCAAAACAGCATAATTCCGGTACTTGTAAATACAAAAGTATCTTTTTTGAAAATTGTACCGAAAGCAAATGCCAGCAGGCAGATAAGTAGTCCGAAAAAGATAATCCGTCTCGATGTACGTTGCTTTTTCCATTCATATTTGATGATTTTTCCCATGATTCAAGCTCCTCCTACATAATTTCTCTGTAAATATCTGTGATAGATTTTCTGCTCTCCATACGCAGTGTCTCCGGTTCTGTCTGGTAAATGATCTTACCGTCTTTCACAAAAACAGCTTCATCCACAAAGGTTTCCACTTCGTCGATCAAATGCGTGGAAATTACAAAACAGTTATTGTCAACAGCTTCTTCCAAGATTATCGAAATGATTTCTTCCCGTGCTTTATAGTCAATCCCGTTCAATGGTTCATCCAGCAGATACAGAGAAGCTTTTCTGGCAAGTGTGACAACAACTTTCAATTTTGCCTGCATACCTGTGGAGAGCGCTTTGATTTTCATATCCCATTCTAAGCCTACGCGTTCAATAAGCTTTAAGTATTTTTCCATGTCAAAGTCATCGAAAAAGTCGTCGTAATATTCTCCGACAGTTTCTACGGTCATAAAATCATAAAAAAACGGCTCTGTTGACATATAAGCGATAGAAGCCTTGTCGCGGTAATTCCATGCATGCCCTTTGTAAAGCATTTCTCCGGAAGTCGGTTTCGTAAGACCTGCGACCATTTTCATCCATGTAGTTTTTCCGCTTCCGTTTTCGCCAAGAAGACCGTATACCTTGCCTTCATTTAATTTTAAATCAAAATCGATGACGGCTTTTTTGTTAAAAAATGTCTTGCTGAGTTCTTTACATTCTAAAATCATTGTGCATCCTCCTCTTTATAGTCGGCGATCTGAAAAATAATCTCATCTTTTTTATAGCCTAAGTCTTTCATTCCATTCATAAATTGTCGTAAAAGTTCCTCTGCCATTTCTTCTTTGATCTGTTCAAACATCGCTTTTTCCTCCACAATAAAAGTTCCGATTCCACGTTTTGTAAAACAATATCCTGCCATTTCCATTTCGCGGTAAATGCGGGCAGCAGTATTCTGATTGATCTTGTAAATGACAGCCAATTCACGGTTCGACGGAAGCTTTTCGCCCGGCTGCAGCTTTCCCTGCACCATTTTCTTTTTAATATCTTGTATAACCTGCAAATAAATAGGCATTTCTGTATTGTACTCCATAATAACCTCCAATGCACTAGTGACATAGTTGAATAGTACACTATAACAATGTGAATGTCAATAGATTTTAGGGAATTTAAGAAATATGAGAAAAATCATGCGTTCAATTTGTGATATTTACCAATGGTTAAATTGTTTCAGAATTACTTAAAAAACAGTCAATTGAACAATTGCAGGAAGACGGATATAATCTATTTTAATAAGGGAATTGGAATTTCTAATTGCTGTATGGGAAACGACGGAGGAAACGTATATGAAAATCAATGAAATTATCAAAGAACGCCGGACTGCCAGAAATATGACTCAGGAGCAGCTGGCAGGATATCTTGGGGTGTCGGCTCCTGCTGTCAATAAGTGGGAGAAGGGAGTATCGTACCCCGACATCACGCTGCTTCCTGCACTGGCAAGGTTGTTGGATACAGATCTGAATACGCTGTTGTCCTTTCAAGAAGATTTATCGGAACAGGAGATTGCTTTATTTTTGAATTACCTGACGGAAGTTTCCGGGAAAGAAACAGTTGAGAAAACAGTTGAGATCGCATTGGATAAAATCAGGCAGTTTCCGACCTGTTATCCGCTGATCATCGGTACGGCAGCCCTGTTGGAAGGGATACTGGTGATGAAGGGGAGCGGAAAAAAGAAAGAGGAATATGAAAAGACCATAGAAGCACTGTATCGGCGGGCATTGGACAGTCCGGACGGTGCAGTGAGAAATCAGGCAAAAGCGATGCTGATTTCCAAATATAGAAACCGCAAGGAATATGACAGAGCGCAGGAATTACTGGATTCGCTGCCGGAGAAAGATTTTTTTGATAAGAAACAGCTTCAAATCAGCTTGTGGACTGAAAACGGGAAGTTGTCGGAGGCGGTTGGATTGGCGGAGGAGCAGCTCCTGATGATGACGAATGATATGCATTTTCTTCTGATGTCTCTGTTGGAAATTGCGATCAAAGAAGATCGGATCGAAGATGCGGAATACATTGCAAATGTTTCCGAAAATGCCGCGAAGTTATTTGATCTGTGGGAGTATCATTCCTATGTTGCACATTTTCAGCTTTATTCTGCCACAAAGCAGCGGATAAAGGCGGCAAAAACAGTGATCCCTATGCTGAAGTCGCTGACTTCAAAGTGGAAGCTCAATGATTCTCCGTTGTATCGTCATGTGAAGACAAAGGAGACGGATCAAACTTTCGGACCAAAATTACAGAAGACGTTGGCTGAATGTATTTGCAGAGATGAGGAGACGGCATATTTGCAGGAAGATGAGGAAGTAGCAAAGCTGCTGAGGAAATTAAATCGGGAAGGATAAAAAGGTTCTGGCAGTATATTGGGTATCATACATAAAGGAAAGCCGCGGCTAATTTGCTGCGGCTTTTTTAACGGCCTCTGAAATCGCATCCAGAATGACCTGAGAGGTATAGGGTGTTTCTTCGGAAATTTCGACCTGGTCTAAGGATTGGGTTTTGTAAATCTGATCTGAGATTTCCTCAATGGCAGGTTGGATCAAAGGAAACATAGTTGTAACAGTTTCGTCCAGGTTGGCGAAACGGATCGATTCAATCTGAGATTCGTCTACGGTAACCTCTACTTCCAAATTGGTATTGTTCAGCGTCAGGGTAGAGGTGTAGATGCCAGGGGTATACTGTTTTTCTGAAGTGTTTGACTTTCCTTTAGCTCCCGGTTTAAACATGAATATAAGAAGAAAAATAAGAAGAATGCCCAATGCCAGAAAGACGGCAGTGTATATGATTTCTTTCATATGAAGAACTACGATTTTGGTTTTGGATTTCATAAGCGCCTCCTGATTTACAAATTACGTTTTTTATCATTGTATGAAAAGAAGATGAAAAATATTCCTTTGCAATGTGGGACAGAATAAGTGAGGGAAGTGGGAAGGGATGAGAATATGCGTGACAAAACAGGGAGATTCATGTAAAATGAATACCGAAACGAACAAGGCAGAACAGGTTGAGGTGAGGAATATGTTTATAATTGTCGGACTTGGGAATCCGTCTGGAGAATATGAGGGAACAAGACATAATGTCGGTTTTGAAGTGATAGACAGACTAGCGGAGAAATATAATATTTCTGTAGATACAAAAAAGCATCGTGCGTTCATCGGGAAAGGTATGATTGCAGGACAGAAGGTGATTTTAGCAAAACCACAGACCTATATGAATTTGAGTGGGGAGAGTGTGAGAAGTTTGCTGGATTATTATAAAACGGACGAGGAAGAAGAACTGCTTGTGATCTATGATGATATCAGTCTGGATAACGGACAGATTCGGATCCGTGCCAAAGGAAGCGCCGGAGGGCATAACGGTATTAAGAATATCATTGCACATTTGGGCGGACAGGTATTTCCGCGGATCAAGGTCGGAGTAGGGGAAAAACCGCCGAAATATGATCTGGCAGATTATGTGCTAGGACATTTCTCTAAGGCAGAACAGGCGCTGATGCAGGAGGGATATGAGAAGGCGGTGCATGCGGCGGAATTGATCGTGCAGGGAGATATAACGGAAGCGATGAACGAATATAATCGGAAAAAGAAGGAAGCGTAGGAACAGTGAGAGCATTGACGGCGCCGCTGGGGGAACTGGCGGATTATGAAGAGATTTTTAGGGATCGAAGAAAAGAATATGGAATGCTTCAGATTGCGGGATGCGTGAATTCACAGAAGACTCACCTGATGTATGCATTGGGGGAGGGGATTCGGTATCGTCTGAGTGTTTTTTCCAGCGAGGAAAAGGCAAAGCAGGCATATGACGAGTATCGTTTTCTGGATGATCCTGTATATTTTTATCCGGCAAGAGATTTATTATTTTATCATGCGGATATCAAAGGCAAATATCTGCTCGGACAGCGTATGGAGGTTATACGGGCGCTGATCGAGTCCGGGAAAGATACGGAGCTGACGATCATCACAACGGCAGAGGCGCTGTTGGACGGGTTGGTTCCGATCGAGGAGCTTATAGGAAGCCAGATCCATTTGAAAGCCGGGGATACGTTGGATTTTACCGAACTGCAAAAAGAGCTTGCAGAAATGGGATATGTACGTGAAACAGAAATCGAAGGACCGGGGCAGTTTGCGGTCCGCGGAGGGATCTTGGATGTTTTTCCGCTGACGGAAGAGGCGCCGGTACGGATTGAATTATGGGGGGATGAAATAGATTCTCTTCGGACATTTGACGTGGACAGCCAGCGCTCGATTGAAAATCTGGAAGAAATCGATATTTATCCAGCGTCGGAACTGACAGGAGAGAAAAATGCCGGTGTTTCGTTTCTGGATTATTTTCCGAGAAGAGAAACGTTGTTGTTTCTGGATGAACCGATCCGTCTGACAGAACGGTGTGAGGCGGTGGAGGAAGAATACAGGAAAAGTCTGGAGAATCGGGCATTGACAGAAAACGAAATCGAAACCGACATTTCGGCTTTGACAACAGAGGAGACAACGGTTCACCGGGGGATTTACGGCGAGTCCGGGGATTTGCAGGTTTTTTCTACGGAAGCGTTGGTAGAGAAAATCAATAGATACAGCAGTATCGGATTTACGATATTGGAATCAAAATGCGGCAATTTCAAAATGCGGAAGGTGTATTCCATACAGACAAAAAGTGTCAATCCTTATAATAACAGCTTTGAAATGCTGACGAGAGATCTGAAGCGGCTGAAGAGGGGAGGCTATCGGGTTGTCCTCTTGTCCGGGTCGAGGACCAGAGCGAGGCGTCTGGCGGAAGATTTGAGAGATTATGATCTGAGCAGCTTTTACAGTGAAGAGGAGGAGCGGGAGGTCCGTGCGGGAGAAATTCTGGTGACCTACGGACATGTGACCGAAGGCTATGAGTATCCGATGCTGAAATTTATGGTCATTGCCGAATCGGATATTTTCGGGCGGAAAAAGAAGAAAAAGAAACGAAAGCAGTATGATGGGCAGAAGATACAGAATTTCTCGGAGTTAAAAGTCGGAGATTATGTGGTACATGAGAATCATGGTTTGGGAATCTATCAGGGAATCGAGAAGATCGAGGTTGACAAGGTTACTAAGGATTATATGAAGATCATGTATGCGGGAAACGGAAATCTGTATATTCCGGCAACTCAGTTGGATCTGATCCAGAAGTATGCGGGAAGCGACACGAAGAAGCCGAAGCTGAATAAGCTCGGAACGGCGCAGTGGACGAAAACAAAGAATCAGGTACGTAAAGCGGTAAAAATCGTAGCGAAAGATCTGGTGGATCTGTATGCCAGACGTCAGCAGGCGGACGGATATGTGTATGAGCCGGATACTGTATGGCAGAAAGAATTTGAAGAGATGTTTCCGTTTGAAGAGACGGACGATCAGGTACAGGCGATCGAAGATACCAAGCGAGATATGGAGAGCCGCAAGATTATGGATCGGCTGGTCTGTGGAGACGTAGGCTTTGGGAAAACTGAGATTGCCATACGAGCGGCATTTAAAGCGGTGCAGGAGGGCAAGCAGGTTGTCTATCTGGTGCCGACCACGATTCTGGCGCAGCAGCACTACAATACATTTGTACAGAGAATGAAAGAATTTCCTGTCAGGGCAGATCTGCTCTGCCGTTTTCGGACTGCGGCAGAACAAAAAAAGACGATAGAGGATCTGAAAAAGGGTCTGGTTGACATTGTGATCGGAACACACCGGGTATTGTCGAAGGACGTACAGTTTAAGGATCTTGGACTGTTGATCATAGATGAAGAACAACGGTTTGGGGTGACACATAAGGAGAAAATTAAAAAGCTGCGGGAAAATGTAGACGTTCTTACATTGACGGCAACACCGATTCCCAGAACGCTTCATATGAGTCTGATCGGAATCCGGGATATGAGTGTATTGGAAGAGGCACCAATGGACCGGATGCCGATCCAGACGTATGTAATGGAATACAATGATGAAATGGTAAGGGAGGCGATAGAGAGAGAGCTTTCCAGAGACGGACAGGTGTATTATGTATACAACCGTGTCAGTGACATTGCAGATGTGACGGGGCGGATACAGAAACTGGTGCCGGAGGCAAATGTAACTTTTGCCCATGGACAGATGAACGAGCATCAGTTGGAAAACATCATGTGTGACTTCATCAACGGAGAGATTGATGTGCTTGTTTCTACGACTATTATTGAAACCGGGCTGGACATCTCGAATGCTAATACGATGATCATCCATGACGCAGATAAAATGGGGCTTTCCCAATTGTATCAGCTGCGTGGGCGCGTCGGTCGCTCCAACCGGATGGCATATGCATTTTTACTGTATCGCAGAGATAAGCTGCTGAAAGAGGTGGCGGAGAAACGACTGGCGGCGATCCGGGAGTTTACGGATCTGGGGTCCGGTTTTAAAATTGCGATGCGGGATCTGGAGATTCGCGGAGCAGGAAATCTTCTCGGAGAAGAGCAGCATGGGCATATGGAGGCAGTCGGATATGATCTGTACTGCAAGATGCTTGGGGAGGCGGTGAAGCAGGAAAAGGGCGAACTGGATGAAGATGTATTTAACACGACAATGGATCTGAATGTAGACGCATATATTCCAAGCGGATATATACCGAATGAATTTCAGAAGCTAGATATTTATAAGCGGATCGCCGGAATTGAAAATGAGGAAGAGATGGACGATATGGTGGAAGAGCTGATCGATCGTTTCGGCGATATTCCGAAAAAGGTACAGCAGCTGCTTCAAATTGCGGCATTGAAAGCGCTTGCGCACTCGGCTTATGTAACAGGGGTGGAACAGAAAAACGAAGAAGTTAAAATCACCATGTATGAAAATGCAAAGGTTATTCCGGAGCGGATCCCGACTTTGATCCGGTCCTATGGAAATGCACTTGTATTTAAGCCGGAGAATCCGCCGTATTTCCTGTATCAGAAAAAGGGAAGAAATAAAAAGGAAAAGGATACAGATACACTGGAACTTGTGAAAAAGCTGTTAAATGATATAAAAGGCTTGTTAGAGTAGGGAAAAAGTTCTATAATAGCATAAGAATTTGAAGCAGGAAAGGAGTATGTATGCGCAGGGAGAATATGATAGAATGCGCCATACACAAGAGGGTATGAAACAGGTGATGAAAAGAACTACAGCGGCGGGAGCAGCGGGGATTCTGGCAATGTCTCTGCTGACCGGGTGCGGTTCTGTAAATAATGATGATGTTGTGGCAACCGTCGGTAAAGATCAGATTACAGCAGGAATGGCGAATTTCTATGCCAGAATGCAGCAGGCGCAGTACGAGACGTATTATGCGGGAATGATGGGAACGACCGGAGATGCGATGTGGACGCAGGAGGTAGATGAGGACGGAACAACCTATGAGGAGTCTGTGAAAGAGGGACTTCTGACTTCTTTGGAAAATATGTATCTGTTAAAACAGCATGCAAGCGAATATGAGGTTGTAGTAACAGAGGAAGAGTTAAAAAAGATTGAAGAAACGGCGGCAAAATTTGATGAAGACAACACGCTGGAGGACAAAGAAGCGGTATCGGGAGAAAAGCAATATGTGGAAGAGTTTCTTCGTATGGCAACCATTCAACAGAAGATGCAAAAGCCGATGAAGTCCGGTGTGAATGAAGAAGTGGCGGATGAGGAGGCTGCACAGAAGCGCATGCAGTACGTCTATTTTCCGTACAGTACAACAGACGAGGAAGGCAAGCAAAAGGATCTGACAGAAGAGGAAAAGAAAGAACTGAAGAAGACGGCGCAGAAGTTTGCAGAGGATTTAAAGGCAAATGAAACGGCAGATATTGAGGGGCTGGCAAAATCGGCCGGATATGAAGTGCAGTCGGCGACCTTTGACGCAGAATCGGTTTCGCCGGATGCAGAGTTGGTCAAGGTAGCGGATGGTTTGAACGCAGAGGGCGATGTGACCGGGGTGATCGAATCAGAATACGGTTTGTACGTAGGAAAGCTGGTCAGTTTGTTAGACAGAGAAGCAACCGATCAGGAGAAGAAAAACATCATAGAACAGCGAAAGCAAAAGCAATATGATGATTTGATCGAGGCGTGGAGAAAAGAAACAAAGATTGAGGAAAATAAAAACGTCTGGGATAAGATTGATTTTGAAAAACAAGGCGTTACAATGAAAGCAAGTGCGGAGCAGTACGACGAAATTCCGACTGCCGAATAATTACAGAAGGATATAAACGCCCCCTGCGGGAACACAGTGAGAAAAGCTGTGTTCCAGCAGGGGGTGTTTTTTAATCCTCGTCGTCTGTCTGTACGGTATAGGTTTGCCGTTTTCTTGCCATTTCATCGCTTTCCAGATATTCGTCATAGGTCGTGATCTTGTCGATCAGCTTACCGCCCGGAACGATTTCCATGATACGATTGGCAGTTGTCTGTACAATCTGGTGATCGCGGGAAGTAAACAGAAGCACACCCGGAAACTTGATCATACCGTTATTCAGTGCAGTGATAGACTCCATGTCCAAATGGTTGGTCGGTTCGTCAAAGAGAAGTACGTTTGCGCCTGAAATCATCATTTTGGATAAGAGACAGCGTACCTTTTCTCCGCCGGAAAGAACCTTCAGACGTTTTACACCGTCCTCGCCGCCAAAGAGCATACGTCCGAGGAAACCGCGGACATAAGTGGCGTCCTTGTTTTCGGAATATTGAGTCAGCCATTCGGTAATTGTATAATCATTGTCAAATTCACCGCCGAAATCTTTCGGAAAATATGCCTGTGAGGTTGTGATCCCCCATTTGTAGGTTCCCTCATCTGGTTCCATTTCTCCGGTGAGGATCTTAAACAGTACAGTTTTGGCAAGCTCGTTGCCGCCTACAAAAGCGACCTTATCCTCTCGATTTAATGTAAAGGTCAGGTTATCCAGAATTTTCTCTCCGTCAATGGTTTTGGACAGACCCTCTACCGTCAGCACTTCATTTCCGATTTCTCGATTCGGGCGGAAATCGATGTACGGGTATTTGCGGCTGGATGGTTTGATCTCATCAAGCTGGATCTTTTCCAATGCTCGCTTTCTGGAAGTTGCCTGCTTGGATTTGGAAGCGTTGGCGCTGAAACGGGAAATAAATTCCTGGAGCTCCTTGATCTTTTCTTCTTTTTTCTTATTGGCTTCTTTCATCTGACGGATGAGAAGCTGACTGGACTCATACCAGAAATCATAGTTACCGGCATAGAGCTGGATCTTGCCGTAATCGATGTCGGCAATCTGTGTACAGACCTTATTCAGGAAATAACGGTCATGGGATACAACGATAACAGTATTCTCAAAGCTGATCAGAAATTCTTCCAACCATGCAATGGCATCCAGGTCCAAGTGGTTGGTCGGCTCGTCGAGCAGCAGGATATCCGGGTTGCCGAACAATGCCTGCGCAAGCAGTACCTTTACCTTTTCTGCACCGGTCAGATCTTTCAGATATTTGTAATGCAGATCGGTTTCAATACCCAGACCGTTTAACAGGTTGGCAGCGTCGGATTCTGCTTCCCAGCCGTTCATAGATGCGAATTCCGCTTCCAGCTCACTGGCTTTGATCCCGTCTTCATCGGTGAAATCCTCTTTGGCATAAATAACCTCTTTTTCTTTCATAATCTCGTAGAGACGGGCATTTCCCATAATGACTGTGTCCAGTACGAGATATTCATCATATTTGTAATGATCCTGCTGCAGGAAAGAAAGCCGCTCGCCCGGGGTGATCACGACTTCACCGCTTGTAGGCTCCAACTGTCCGGATAAAATCTTTAAGAACGTAGATTTTCCGGCTCCGTTGGCGCCGATCATGCCATAGCAGTTGCCCTCGGTAAATTTGATATTTACGTCTTCAAACAACGCTTTTTTTCCGACACGCAGTGTGATATTATTTGCACTAATCATGGTAACTCTCCTTAATATTACTAATAAATGTTAATTCCATCGACTATCTTAACATGAGTTGAGTGAAAATAGCAAGGTGTGTTGAAAAATAATCAGGATTTGGTAACTTTATGAAAAATATAAGGAAATGTAAGGGTAAGAGGTTTGCGAAAAGAGAAAAAAAGTATATAATAAGACGAGTGAAGAAGGGAAAGGATTCAGGAAAACGGAAAGGAGACATACGTGATGCAGAAAGCGACAATGGTATTGGAAGGCGGAGCGACAAGAGGGGTGTTCAGCTCGGGTGTATTGGATTATTTGATGCGGCAGGATTTTTACGCCTCACATGTGATCGGTGTGTCGGCAGGCTCCTGTAATGCGGCAGATTATGTTTCAAGGCAGCCGGGGCGCACGAGGGACTGCATGATACCTACAGATAAAAGCGGGCAGTACATTTACGGAGTGCGTAAATTCGTAAAAGAAAAAAGCTTGATGAATATGGATTTGATCTTTGATAAATATCCGAATGAATTGCTTCCGTTTGACTATGAAACCTATTTTCAATCAGAAATGACCTGTGAGATCGTCGTGACCAATTGTGAGACGGGGAAGGCAGAGTACCTGACGGAGGATTCCGACAGAGAACGGTTGATGAAGATCTGCCGTGCATCCTGTAGTCTTCCGCTGATCACGCCGATCGTGAATGTAGACAATGTGCCTTATGCAGACGGAGGACTGGCTGATTCGGTACCTGTTGAACGAGCATTAAAGCTCGGAAATGAGAAGATCGTCGTGATCTTAACAAGGAATCCTGGGTATCGAAAGAAACCGATCACACAGGGGATGACAAAAGTGTACAGAAGAGCGTACCGTTCCTACCCGAATCTGGTACAGGCAATCCGTACGCGGAGTTATCGCTATAACAGAGTGATGAATCTGATCGATAAGCTGGAAGAGGAGGGCAGGATTTTTGTGCTGCGTCCTCTGGTCAAGCCGGTATCGAGAATGGAACGAGATGCGGAGACACTACAGAACTTTTATCAGCATGGATATGATCTGATGAAGCAGGAATATGCACGTTTACAGAAGTATATGGAAGCCTAGAAAACAGAGCGGCAGGGACAGGAGAAGACAGAAAGCAGG
Source organism: uncultured Schaedlerella sp. (assembly GCA_963559385.1). Taxonomy (GTDB): domain Bacteria; phylum Bacillota; class Clostridia; order Lachnospirales; family Lachnospiraceae; genus Schaedlerella. Next base: position 9,379 of record CAUWKK010000005.1, on the reverse strand, counting down.
GGATGAATGATGAGCAAAGAGACGATGCGGTATACGCAGAACAGAGAATTGTCATGGCTTCGTTTCAATCAGCGGGTATTGGAGGAAGCGCAGGATGAGAGTGTGCCTCTTTTGGAGAGAATGAAATTCGTTTCGATTTTTACGAGTAATCTGGAAGAGTTTTTTATGATCCGGGTAGGCAGTCTGTATGATATGGCAGAGGCAGATAATAAGAAGGTGGACAGCAAGTCGGGAATGACTCCGAAGGAGCAGTTGGATGCGATCTATACGGCAGTTGCTCCGCTGTATAAGGAACGGGATAAAACGTATGCCGAGATAAAAAAGCAGTTAGCGGCATATGGGATTTGCGCGCTCAATATGAAAGAACTGGAAAATCCGGAGAAGAAATATCTGAAAAAATATTTTAAGGAACAGATTCTTCCGATTCTTTCTCCGCAGATCGTAGATGCGAATCATCCGTTTCCGCATCTTTTGAATAATCAGATCTATGTGGTGGCGAATTTAAGGCAGCAGGGTGTCGGCGGGGCAATGATGGGAATCGTGCCGGTACCGGAATTTGTTTCGGATATCGTGGTGCTGCCCGGGCATGATGTACGTTATGTCCGTATGGAAAAGGTTATCATGGAATATATGGAGCTGGTATTCGAGCAGTATCAGGTATCCGATAAAAATTATATTCGCGTGACAAGAAATGCCGATGTTTCCCCGGATGACGAGGCATTTGCAGATAATGATGATTTCCGGTATATTATGCGGGAGACGCTGCATAAGCGTAGAAGAATGGCGGTGGTACGCCTGGAGGTGGCTTCTCCACTGGAAAAAGAAATGGAAAAATATCTTTGTGAGAAGTTTAAGATCACACAAAAATGTATTTTCCGTACCAAAATGCCGATGAAGCTAGATTTTATTTTTTCATTGATTGATAAGGTTCCGGTATCTATGAAGCATTCTCTTACGGATGAATCCTTTTCGCCGCAGCCGTCGGCCTCTCTGGCAGAAGGCAGCGTAATGGCACAGGTAAAAAAGCACGATGTGCTGCTTTCCTACCCTTATGAGAGTATGGATCCGTTTTTGCAGTTGATCCGGGAGGCGGCAGCAGATCCGGATGTAATGACGATCAAGATCACGATTTACCGTCTGGCAAAAAAGAGCCGTCTGGTAGAGTATCTCTGTGCGGCAGCGGAAAACGGAAAGGAAGTTACTGTGCTGATCGAGCTGAGGGCACGTTTTGATGAACAGAACAACATTGACTGGTCCGAGCGAATGGAAGAGGCAGGATGCAGGGTGATCTATGGCTTTGAAGGGTATAAGGTTCATTCAAAAATCTGTCTGATCACATACCGGAGCCGGAATGAAATCCGTTATATTACTCAGATCGGAACCGGAAACTACAACGAAAAGACGGCAAAGCTTTACACGGATTATTCCCTGATCACGGGAAATCAGTCGATCGGAGAGGATGCGTCTGTCTTTTTCAAAAATATGGCGATCGGGAATCTGGCAGGTGTATACCAGCATTTGATCGTCTCGCCGACCAGTCTGAAACAGAAGGTGCTGATGCTTATGGATGAAGAGATCCGAAAAGGTAAAGAAGGAAGAATTCTGATGAAAATGAATTCGGTAACGGACGTGGATTTCATCCGTAAAGCAGCGGAAGCCTCTAAGGCGGGAGTGAAGGTCGAATTGATCGTGCGGGGGATTTGCTGCATTCTTCCGGGGATTCCGGGAGAGACGGAGAATCTGTCTGTGACAAGTATTGTAGGAAGGTATCTGGAGCATCCCAGAGTATTTGTATTCGGCAAAGGAGAAGAGCAGAAAGTGTATATCGGTTCGGCGGATATGATGACAAGAAATACAGAGAAACGGGTAGAGGTTGCTTGTCCGATTTATGACGAGCAGATCAAAAAGCGTCTTGTCCGTTATCTGAATATTATGCTTGCAGACAATGTGAAAGCGCGGGAAATGTTAAGCGACGGAACCTATCGGAAAAAGCAGGGCGGGGAGAGAAAAATCTGCGCTCAGGAATACTTTATGAAAGAGGCGCTGAATGCAAAGCATCCTGTAAAAACGGAACAAAAGAAAGGGGTATTTTCGAGACTAAGGAAATATTTCAGAAAATAAAAAGAAGATCGGGAGAATATGGGTATGAAGAAATTACAGATCAAGGAATTCGGAGCGTTGAAAAACGGAAAGAGTGTCCGCTTGTTTATTATGGAAAATGAAGCGGGAATGTCGGCTTCTGTTACGGAATATGGAGTAAATCTGGTTCGGCTGACGGTTCCGGATAAAGAAGGAAATTTGAAGGATGTGGTACTGGGATATGAGGATGTGTCCGGTTATGAGGAGGGAACGGCATCAATCGGTGCTGTGGTAGGAAGAAATGCAAACCGGATCGGAGGAGCGGCATTTGCTCTGAATGGAGTAACATATGAGCTAGAGAAAAATGACAACGGAAATAATCTTCACAGCGGTCCGGATGTGTATAATAAGAGACTGTGGGAGCTTGAAAAAGCAGAGAATGAGAAAGTAACGTTTCTGCTTCACAGTGCAGACGGTGATCAGGGGTATCCGGGAAATCTGGAGATGCGAGTGACTTACGAGCTGACCGAAGAAAATGAACTGCGGATTACATACGACGGTGTTGCGGATCAGGATACCGTGATAAATATGACGAACCACAGCTATTTCAATTTGAACGGACATGACAGCGGAACCATTCTGAAGCATCGGGTGATGCTGGATGCCGATTTTTTTACCCGTGCGGATGCAGAGTCGATCCCGACAGGAGAACTGGTTGATGTGACCGGAACACCGATGGACTTTCGAAAGGCACATGCGATCGGGGATGAGATCGATGCAGATTATGAGGCGATTCGTTTCGGCGGCGGCTACGATCATAACTGGGTATTGAAAAATGACGGAAAATTTGATAAAGTAGCACAGGCAGAGGGAGAGCAGAGTGGAATCGTCATGGAGGTATGGACAGATCTTCCGGGCATACAGATGTATACTGCGAATTTCTTAGACAAAGAGAACGGAAAAGACGGCGCAGTATATGAGAAAAGAAGTGCGGTATGCTTTGAGACGCAGTATTTCCCGGATGCGGTGAATAAGAAAAATTTTGCAAGTCCGGTATGGAAAGAGGGAGAAAAGTATCATACTGTGACGGCGTATAAATTTGTATAGGACGTATGGAAAGGGACTGCGCCCGGACGAGGAAAGCAGAAAAAGAACAAAAGGCGGCGCTTTTGCGCCGCCTGTATGTTACGGAAAAGTATAGGGAAAATCAATATTTATGGGAAAAGCAGTATATATAGCGGAGAAGCCGAGCGTAGCACAGGAATTTGCCAAGGCTTTAAAATTAAAAACAAGACGGGGAGACGGATTTCTGGAATCGGAGGAAGCTATTGTAACCTGGTGTGTGGGACATCTGGTGACAATGAGCTACCCGGAGGAATACGATCCGGCTCTCAAGCGGTGGAATCTGAATACACTTCCTTTTATTCCTCAGGAATTTAAGTATGAGGTGATTCCTGCGGTAAAAAACCAGTTTCGGATCGTAAGCGGGATATTGAACCGAAAGGATGTGGACAGGATCTATGTGTGTACAGACTCCGGGAGGGAGGGAGAATATATTTATCGTCTTGTGGAGCAGGAGGCGCATGTAGAGGGGAAAGAGAGGAAGCGTGTATGGATTGATTCACAGACAGAGGAAGAAATCTTGCGTGGCATCCGGGAGGCGAAGGATCTGTCGGAGTATGATAATTTAAGCGCTTCGGCATATTTGCGGGCGAAGGAAGATTATCTTATGGGAATTAATTTTTCCCGTCTTTTGACTTTGAAGTACGGGAATAGCATTTCCGCTTTTTTGAAAACAAAATATTCTGTCATTTCGGTTGGACGTGTGATGACCTGTGTGCTTGGTATGGTGGTGCGCAGAGAGCGGGAAATCCGAGAGTTTGTGAAAACACCTTTTTACCGGGTGCTCAGTATGGTGGATGCGGACGGACAGACATTTGAAGGGGAATGGAGAGCGGTGCAGGGATCCAAATACTTTGAGTCCTTTGAGCTGTATAAGGAAAATGGATTTAAGACACGAGAAAAAGCAGAAGAACTGATCACCTATCTGCGCGATTCTGCAATGACCTGTCAGGTGACGTCCATTGAAAAGAAAAAGGAGAAAAAGAATCCGCCGCTTTTATATAACCTTGCGGAGCTGCAAAATGACTGTTCCAAGCGGTTTAAGATCAGTCCGGACGAAACGCTTCGGATCGTGCAGGAGTTGTATGAGAAAAAGTTGGTTACATATCCTAGAACAGATGCCCGTGTGCTGTCTTCGGCAGTGGCAAAGGAAATCAGCCGTAACCTGAACGGTCTGTCGAAATATCCAATGGCAGCGCCGTATCTGCAGGATATTTTACAGTTCGGAAGCTACAAAGGTCTGGCAAAGACGCGCTATGTAAATGATAAACAGATTACAGACCACTATGCGATCATTCCGACCGGACAGGGTCTGTCCGCTTTGAAATCAGTGGCTCCGACGGCAAAAAAGGTATATGATTGTATTGTGCGGCGTTTTTTAAGTATTTTTTATCCGCCTGCGGTATATCAGAAGGTAGCGATCACAACAAAGATGAAGGAAGAAAGCTTTTTCTCAAGCTTTAAGGTTCTGGCAGAAGAGGGATACTTAAAAGTGGCGGGAATTCCGCAGAAGAAGACTGTTTCCGGTACGGGAACAGAAAGCGCTGACGGAAGCAAAAATCAAGAGAGCGGAAATGTGGGAGAAGAGAACGCAGGGGAAGAGAATGCAGATACAGAAAAGAAACTGGATACCACATTTTTTCAAGTGATCCAAGGTCTGAAAAAGGGAGCTGTTCTTCCTGTGAAAGCGTTGGAAATCAAGGAGGGAGAGACTTCTCCGCCGAAGAGATATAACTCCGGTTCTATGATACTGGCAATGGAAAATGCCGGACAACTGATCGAGGACGAGGAGCTTCGTGCACAGATCAAAGGAAGCGGGATCGGAACAAGCGCGACCCGAGCGGAGATTTTGAAAAAACTGATCAATATCAAGTATCTGGCATTGAACAAAAAGACGCAGATCATTACGCCGACCTTGCAGGGGGAAATGGTGTTTGATGTGGTGGGGCATTCGATCAAATCTCTTTTGAACCCGGAATTGACTGCAAGCTGGGAAAAGGGACTGACCTATGTTGCGGACGGGGATATCACACCGGAAGAATATATGCAGAAGCTTGATCACTTTATTGTCAGCCGGACAAACGGAGTAAAAGGACTGAATAATCAGTATCAATTAAAGGCTTGTTATGAAAGAGCCGCACAGTTTTACAAAAAGAAAGTGTAAATGATTGCTGCCGGATCGGCGGCGGAATGGAGGATAATCATGAAAGAACTGACAGTACAGGCATTATATACTTTAGAGGAAACCATTGCAAAGGATTTGTTTGAGGGAGTGACTTATCCGTGGGAGGTACTTCCGAGGATCAGTAAATTTATTTTGGAACTGGGAGCGACTCTCAGTGAAGAGGAATATGAAAAACACGGAGAAAATGTATGGATCGCTAAATCTGCCAAAGTCGCGCCGACGGCATATATCAACGGTCCCGCGATCATCGGAAAGGACGCAGAGGTCAGACATTGTGCATTTATCCGAGGAAATGCGATTGTGGGAGAAGGCGCAGTCGTTGGGAACTCGACAGAATTAAAAAACGTGATCCTTTTCAATAAAGTACAGGTGCCGCATTATAATTATGTAGGAGATTCCATTCTCGGCTATAAGTCTCATATGGGAGCGGGATCGATCACATCCAATGTGAAATCGGATAAAAAATTGGTTGTAGTAAAAACACCGGAGGGAAATATTGAGACGGGAATGAAGAAATTCGGTGCGATGCTTGGCGATGAGGTGGAGGTCGGATGCGGAAGCGTATTGAATCCGGGAACGGTTGTCGGAGATCATACGAACATTTATCCGCTATCTTCTGTACGCGGATACGTTCCGGCGGGAAGTATTTATAAAAAGCAGGGAGAGATTGCGGAGAAGAGAGAAGATTAGTCGGAAGGTCGTTGTCCGTGAATTGTAGTTGGTTCAGCAGACGGTTTTCGGTTGTAAATAAAAAGAGGACGGCAACGCTTGGGCTGCCGTCCTCGTCATATTTATCACCCTAAATATATTCTAATCTCTCAAAATACTGCATCAGAATATTGGCGCAGTTATCGATACCGAGCTCGGAGGTGTCCAAGATCATGTGATAGTCATTGACGTCACCCCATGTTTTTCCGGTATGCTCATAATAGTATGCGGCGCGTTCCCGATCCGTATCTTCCAGCTGTTTTTTTGCCTCGTCATAGGAACAGGATTGTAAAGTCATGATGCGCCGGATGCGGTCTTCCTTATCCGCACAAACGAAGATATTCAATACGTTCATCCGATCCCGCAGGATATCGCAGGCACAGCGGCCGAGAATGATGCAAGGAGAATTGGCGAGTTCACGGATTGCTTCTGCCTCTGACTCATATTCCTGTTCACTGAGCTTTTGTTCTATGTACACTTTGTCGTATACCGGAATGTCCAGCCGATCGGAAAGCTCCTGTGCAATGACGCTGGCGCCGGTTCCAAAACGACGACTCATGGTAATTACTAATTTCATATACGTTCCTCCTCGTTTGGTAGTGTAAGGTGTCAAATGACATGCATCCATTATAACACTAAATTTGAGAGTTGGAAAAGAAATTTTCTATAAATATTTCGTTTGCAGGAAATGGTTGCTCTTTGGTAAGAAAATATGGTAGGATGATATCAAAGATCGTAGAAGAAAGAGAGGATTTGCTATGTTATTTGTATGTTATCCAAAGTGTACCACTTGTCAGAAGGCAAAGAAATATTTGACGGAAAAAGGAGTTGCATTTGAAGAACGGGATATTAAGGCGGACAACCCGACGAAAGAGGAACTGTCCTCATGGTATCAGAAGAGCGGACTTCCGTTAAAGAGATTTTTCAATACAAGCGGGATCCTCTATAAAGAAATGCAGTTAAAGGATAAATTACCGGACATGAGCGAAGAGGAGCAGTTATCCCTTCTGGCAACGGACGGAATGCTTGTAAAACGTCCGATCGTGGTGACAGAGGACAAGGTGTTGGTCGGATTTAAGGAGAAGGAATGGGAAGAGTTATGATTCTCCCCTGTTATAATTTTTTATTTTGCAATGTGACGATAAAGAGTCTGATAAGAAAATACCCATATGATCCGGAAGGAAGCATTTCGGATCATACGGGTATTTTTTAACGATATTGGATTGTGACAGAGCCATCCATACTTTGAAGAGAGATTCTGTTTTCTATTTTTTTATCAGAAGCGTCTGCATGATAGGAGACTTCTCCGTCTTCCTCTGCATAATGGTCAAGAAGAGCATCTTTCGGAAGTTCTAAAGCTCCATAGTCTAATTTTATTTCCACCTGATATGTCTGGATCGAGGCTGGCAAAAAGAGAGAGACAGAGCCGTATTCTGATGTACAATCCAGAGATTCAAGGGAAACAGCATCAAAGGTAAGATCGCCGTACTCCAAGGTGAAATCTGCATTTTTAGAGGCGGTTTCTTTTAGTTCGATATTGCCATCCATAGAAGCGATATTCAGTTGATCAGCTTTCACAGTGTTACATTGCAGATCGCCATATTCCATTTGCAGTTCTGCGTCGCCTAAGTCGGAGTTCTGAAATACAGCGGAGCCGTATGTGGAAACAAAGGTGAGACTTGTTGTTTTGAAGGTATCTGCGCTGAAATCTCCGTCGCTCAATGTGCAGTTTAAATCTCCCGCAGAGACATTGTTTAAGGAAACGTCTCCGTAGTCTGCTTGGATCTCGGCATGCTCCATGCTGCTGTCTTCGATCGCAACATTCCCATAGTCATTGTAAATATCGATTGCTTTCAGTTTGACATCCTTTGGCACATAAATGGAAATATAGGGGTTGACGGAGTCGGAGTCATCGAGAGCGATGCCGAACACACCGATCACATTCGCGTCGGAATATGCCTGAGAGAGTGTTAGTGTGTCATCCTTCACTTTGCAGACCGGCTCGGCGGCTTCTCCGTCTAACAGGTATTCTACATAATATTTATTATCCCCGGATGGAAGGATCTGGATCGAGGCTTCTGAGCGGATATCCAGATTTATACCGGAAAATGTGTCAATGGCAGTTTTTTCCTGAAGATAAGGGGCAGCTTTTTGATAAGAGGAACTGATGCCGTTTTTTGAGAATACAACGCCGGGACGACCGCCCATTCCCATGCCGACTCCCATGAGTACCAGTCCGATACCTGCTGCTGCGGCAGAAACTGTCAGTATTCGTTTAGTCCATGTGTTCATCCTTACGTCCTCCTTTTTTTCTCTTCATGATCTTTCCTAAAAATTGTACGCTTTTCTGCAAAAACCACTTACACAGCAGGAACATCAAATATGTGCCTGCGATACCGATGCCTGCACAGAGAAAACTGAATCCCAGTGTGGCAATTCCGTTTGCTGGGGTTTGGAATAAGAGAGCAATTCCGCCTACAAGTCCTATGACTGCGGTGGCGATGACCGCAAGCGCGCCGACCCAGATACTAACGAGTAGAAAAAGCGCCGCAAGGATCAGTGAAGCGACGAGAACGACAAGCGCAAGGGTTAACGGAAGTGCGATCGGAGCCGCACAGACTGCAAGCAGACCGATCCAGACTGCTTTAAAGCTTCGTTTGACGGTTTTCGGTGGTTCGGATGCATTTTTTGCGGCAAGATTCATGATCAATTCTTTTGCTGCTTCTTTCGGTGAGCCAAGATCTTCAATGGCTTTCTGTTCGTTTTCGGGTCCTGCATCTGCAAAATACTCTTCAAAATACTCCATGGCCTGGTCGAAATCCTCCTTGGGGAGACGGCGCAGACTGTGTGCAAGAACTTTCATGTATTCATTTTTGTTCATTGTCAATCCCTCCCTTTATAATGTCATCTACGATCGAGCGGTAACGCGCCCAATCGGCAGTTAATTCGGATAAATATGCCTTCCCGCTGTCCGTAATCGCATAATATTTCCGGTTACGTCCTTGGAATTGCCGATCATAGGTTTCGACAAAGGTATTCTCCTGCAATCGTTTGAGAATCGGATACAGGGAAGAATCCTTAGTAGTGGAGGACGCTCTTTTGATGATCTGGCTGATCTGATAACCGTAGGCGTCTTCCTCTGCAATGACCGCAAGTACGAGCATGTCGAACATGGGTGCACTCAATGGAAATGTCATAGTCTTACTCCTTTCCTAAACAGTGATGCTGTATATATTTGATTTATATATATTAGATATTATGGTTCCAAAAGGGAATGGAATAGAT
>CAUWKK010000004.1:0-90086 GCA_963559385.1 uncultured Schaedlerella sp. | reverse complement strand
TATAAATCAATCAAAAAAGTAACCGCCCCTCGACCAAAGGATTACGGTTACTTTTTTAAGTAATAAAATAATTTGGACTAACCAACTATCATTAGTGCCTTATTTATATCTATAATATACCACCCATTAGGCACATTGTAAATATGCAACTTTGTAAATGTATAAATGTATAAACATTCTAAGCTGTTCTCGGTCAAATTCGGGGCAAATTTTTCTAAAGGACTATCTGTTGATTTTATTCTTTCTATCAAATTTTATATCTAACTTTCGATTATCCGCATAAACACTATGCCTTTAAGCATTTTGAAATATAGAAAACCATTCATTTTACCACAATTGAATGAGCCTTGATATGACACAAAAAACAACCTGGGAGATAGCACAAACATCTGTGTATCTCCCGTTTTTCATTCATGTAATATGATTACTTCACTCTGATTTCAAATTTCAAGATTACTTTCATCATTTCTGTATGAATTTGACCTTTTAATTCTTCATCAACCTGCATAGTGATTTTACCACTTTCAGAGCTGTAAAACGGACTTTTCATTGGTTCAATTCCTTTCTTTCAATACTGTTTTTAATTTTTTCAATCCGTTACTTCTTCTGTGATAAATAGCAGAACGTGATATATGATATAATTCTGCATTTCTCGGTCGCTACAATGCTTTTTCCGCCTGCTGAACAAACTTCCATTCTCCTGATAATAATTCATTGGGCGTTACTCCCAACACATCCATTATCTTTTCTAATGTATCAAAGGTGGGATAATTCACACCCCGTTCAATCTTGGAAAGGCTCTGCATATTGATACCGATTTTATCCGCAAGTTCCTGCTGTTTCATTCCTTTATGTTTCCTTATGGTCTGTATGTTCTCTCCTAAGAAACTGATTTTCTTTTCATAATGCTCCATAACTTAGTATAACCACTCCTCATAAAATTATTTAGATTTGATTTAAGAAAGATAAATTTATAAAACGGGTTATTTTTCCTTCTATATTGTGGTAGAATATACCATTACGAGGTGATAGACTATGTTTTTTGACATTATTGCAGACGCTGCCATGGACAGCATGAAAATCCTTCCATTTCTTTTTCTGGCATTTTTAATATTAGAACTTTTAGAACAATACTCCGGCAAACTAAATCAAGCTTTACTGATCCGTTTCCGAAAAGCGGGGCCGCTCCTCGGCGCCTTACTTGGCTGCATCCCGGAATGCGGCATTCCGATACTCGGTGCAAATTTATTTGCGGCTTCTCTTATTTCTCCGGGTACACTGCTTGCCGTTTTTCTTTCCTCCTCAGACGAAGCACTGCTTATTTTACTCGGGCTCCCAGCCCCGGCTGCTATAATTCCAAATCTTTTGATAACAAAAATAATAATTGCTGTTATCTGCGGATATATAACGGATCTTTTCTTTGCAAGCCGTTTAGAACTATCAAAAACAGCTGTGCACGACAGCCACTCTTGCGGGCATTGCGAACACAGCCACAATCCTTTCATTCATGCGCTTCAGCATACAATGAATTTATTTTGTTACATTTTCATATTTACATTGGCACTTAATCTACTTTTGGAAATCATCGGATTCTCAAACCTTGCATCTCTTCTTTTGAAGGATTCTGTTTTCCAACCGATCCTGACCTCCCTGGTCGGATTGATTCCCAACTGTGCAGCCTCTATTTTGCTCACAAAGCTCTATGCACAGGGAATCTTGAGCTTCGCCGCATTTATCTCCGGCTTATGTGCCGGCACCGGACTGGGCAGTGTAATCCTCTTAAAGGCATGCGCCGACAAGAAGCAGGCGCTCAAGTTCCTTGGTATTCTCTGGGGATTTTCCGCTTTATCAGGGATGCTTTTATCAATCCTTGGATAAAAATTTCTTCTTCACCTTTCTTCGCACAAGGGAATAGCAGATTACCTGCAGCACAATTGTAACGAACCATGACGCAGGATAAGAAATAAACAGCACATCCAATGAACGGTGCTGCGGAAACACCATAAATATCCAGACAATTCTGGTTCCCACCGTTCCTATCACAGACAAGAGCATCGGCACTGCCGAGAATCCCATACCGCGCAGCGCCCCGGGAAACAGATCCATTAATCCGCACATAAAATAAGTAACCGTCGTATACAAAAGAATCTCCATACCACATTGGATTACTGCAGTATCTGATGTATAAATCTGTAAAAGCTGTGGTCCGAACAGATAAGAACCGCATCCCAATACAAAAGAAACGATTACCGATAAAAGAATACAGTTTCGAAGCACCTTATCCATTCGTTTCCATTTGCCAACGCCATAATTCTGACTGGTGAAGCTCATACATGCCTGTGTAATTGAATTTACCGATGCAAATAAAAATCCGAAAATATTATTTGCCGCAGTATATCCCGCCATTGCCACAGAACCGAAGGAATTTACAGAAGATTGCAATAAAACATTCGAGAAATTAATAACCGTACTCTGAATTCCCGCTGGGATTCCTACTTGAAAAATCTGTTTTAAATAGCTCCATTTCAATACCATTCTCGAAATCCGGAACTGATAACTGCCGTCTGACTGATGCAGACACCTCAGTACCAGGACACAGGAAACCATTTGTGCAATCACTGTCGCAATCGCAACTCCCGCAACACCAAGATGCAAAACAATTACCAAAAATAAATTCAGCAGCGCATTTGTGACTCCTGCAATGATCAGGAAAAAGAGCGGACGCTTCGTATCCCCCACTGCCCGTAAAATTGCAGCGCCATAGTTATAAAGCATAAAGAACGGCATTCCGGAAAAATAAATCCGCATATAAAGCGACGACTGCTCAATGACATCTCCCGGTGTATCCATAAGCTCCAAAGCCGCTCTTGAAAAGAATAGTCCGACAAACACCATGACGATCCCACTGATCAGAGCAAACGTAATTGCTGTATGTACCGTTTCCGACATCTCTTTCTCTCGTCCCGACGCATAAAACCGTGCAGCCAGTACATTTGCTCCCAGAGAAACGCCGATAAACAAATTGGTAAATACGTTGATTAGAGCCGTTGTAGATCCGACTGCTGCCAACGCCTGACTTCCTGTAAATCTCCCAACCACAACAATGTCTACCGCATTAAACAAAAGCTGCAAAATTCCCGACAGCATCAAGGGAATAGAAAAAGAGATCAATTTATCCATAACGGTACCATTACACATATCGATTTCGTATCTGTTTCTTTTTTCTGACGAACTCACAAAATACCCCCTCTTATTTTTCGAATACTATTATTATATCGCAAAGCGCCCCTGAATATAAGAGACTATTTTTCTTTTCTGCTCCTCATATTCAGGGGATCCTATGATTTCATATATTTAATTTCTCTTTTTTGCCTCAAAATGGACCTTTCTTAATTCCTCCACATCATCACAGATCGGTTGCAGAGGACATAGATCACAGTCCAAAATAATATTTTTTAAAATATGGTCAAATGCATTGGTGATTTCATCTGCCTTTTTCCCCTGATCGATCAATTGCGGAATAATGGGAAGCTCCTCGGTAATAAACATTACCTGCACATGCTTTACCCCAAATTCCTTTTTATATTTATCGATGATCAGGTGTCCGATCGTAGAAAAATCCAATCCCTCCCGGATTGCCTGTTTGCTTACCCTCACCTGCTCCTTCTGCTCCATGCTGGAGGAAAGCATCATATATCCTTTCGGAATCATTTTAAATCGGGCAAACTCCAACTTCTTAATTTCTCTGTATGCCTTATCCTGATTTTCTTCCGGATCTGTCAAAAGCCACGTAATCCTTGTAAATGGTACGTTTCCCCGAATCTCCTGAAGATCCGGCCCATACAAAAGAATCTTATCCTCGCCGACCAATTCCTCCGACGAAGTGACTGCCTGATAGCAGGTTCCCTGAAATCCCCGTTCCCCTAATTCAAAGGCAACCTCATTTCGGAGCAGAAATTCATTCTCTTTCAACATTTTCCAAGGCTTTACAGGCTTCTGTGTCAGATTCCTTCCCGAAAATGCGGATAACAATTCTTCTGTTGTCTTAATTAATTTATCATATACCTGCATTTTTAAATATGATCCTCAACCTTCTTCGACTCATGGTATTTTCCAAGCTTATCGTAAATAAACTCTATCAGTTTGGAATCTGTATTCGTAATATAAATCGTGAACAGCACACCGATAATTACTATGACAACAGCGAGCAGCTTCAAGATAAATTTCAATATTTTTTTCATCTGCATTGCGCCTCCATTCTTTTACACGTCTATCTACAGATCCAATCCCTTTTGTCTTGCAAATTCGGCGGCTCCAAGTGCACCCATTAGCTGTGGATCCGTTTTCAGCTCGATCACTTTCATACGAAGCACTTTTTCAATCGCCGCTTTCAATCCCTGATTTTTCGCACAACCGCCTGTCAGCGTAATCGCATCCTTGGCACCTGCCTTCTTTGCCATTACAAAGCATCGTTTTGCCACAGCCTGCTGAATTCCCGCAGCAATCTCATTTCTCGGCTTTCCCTCTCCGACCAGCGTGATCACCTCTGATTCCGCAAATACCGTACATTGTGCTGTGATCGGAATGACATTTTCTGCCGTCAAACTTAATTTTGAAAATTCCTCTAACGAAAGCTCAAATGCATTTGCCATTGACTCAAAGAAACGTCCCGTTCCCGCTGCACACTTATCGTTCATTGCAAATGTCTTCACAGTTCCGTCACTGTCAACTGCAATTCCTTTCACATCCTGCCCGCCGATATCAATAATTGCCTGTACAGACGGATCTGTCACATGAACCCCCATTGCATGACAACTGATTTCAGAAATATTTTCATCTGCCTGGGGTACTTTATTTCGTCCATAACCGGTACCGATCAAGTAAGTCAGATCAGAAACCTCCTTTAATCCGGCATCTTTAAGCGCCTGTTCTAATCCTGCTTTTGCACTCTCCGCACTGTTAATCTTGCTCTTAATCGTATTCGCAGCGGCAATGTTTCCCTTCTCATCCAAAATTACAGTCTTTGTATATGTTGATCCTACATCGCATCCACCAAAATATTTCATCTTTCCTACCTCCTGCTTTCTTATTTTATCTCTGCCCTGACTTCTACCATGTCAGTTCGTCACTGTAGTCCAGATAAGTCTCGTCCAGTGGCGTCTCACGAAATACGGTAGACATATATTTGTTTACTGCGTCACGCATTGCTTTTCTTGATACCGTTCTCGGATCCATTAAATCATGCTGTACCCATATCAAATGAATTCCACGTTCTCTCGCCTGATCCTCAAACAGTCCATGCAGTCCACCAAAATTCTTACAGGAAACATGATCATACATGATTACGATATTTGCATTGAATTTCTCACACATCTTCCAGCATTCGTCCAACGCATTAACATAACCGCCGTTGCTGTGAGAACGCATCATCATTCGCTCATATGCCATTGCCATATCCGTCAATGCCTGTTCTTCATCTCCGATATGATAGAAATGATAGCTCAGCATACTTTCCATATCAACCAGTGTCCGGATTCCCCATGTATGCTCTGCCCATGTTGTAAAATGTGTATAATAATGTGCCGGACAACACCAAACAATTGCGCGATATTTATAATCTCTGCGATCCTCTGCCTTGTCCTCCTCATAACCCTTCAGCATCATTTCATTCACTTTTTCATCCTGCTTTGTCATAAACGGATCCAAACATGCCGCAGTCTGGAATTCATATTCCCTCTGCAACGAAAGTGCACTGCCGATCACCTGCGGATACGGCGTACAGTTCACATCCCATTTGTCCAGCATGCACTGCGTTGTGCGGTTGTATTCCTTCGCTTTCTCCCAAAATGCATCCCAATCCCACTTAACGTTGTACGTATCTTCAATAAACTTAATACAATTTTTCAAATCTTTCACCGCATATGCATTCGTCTCCGGTTCATTAAAACGCTGCGGAGGGGTCAGTGTAAAGCTCGGCAATTTTCTCATGTAACGATCCATAAACAAGGCTGCCCCAAGAGAGCCATCGCAAGGCATGGAGCTTGTAATAAAGGAGCTTCCCACTTGCGGATAATCATCCATGATCGCACAGCCCACTTCCGCCGATGGAAGCGGACATACATCTGCCGCAAGTCCCATGCGCTCTGCCGCATCCACATAAATCACATTTGCATTCTGATCTACCTCGCCCGGCAGACAGACAGGCGACATTGCAACATCGATCCAATCCAACATCGGAAATCCCGCCATGATAATAGACGGTGTCATTTCATCAAACATTACTGTTTTCGCCCGAAGCTTTGCTGCCCGCTTGTTTCTCGGAGAATGGAGATTTTCATCCCGCTCAATAATTTTTACGATTACATCCACAGAATTATGTACAACACCGTAAAACTGTTCCTGCGTATATCTGAGCTGTTTTCCCCGCAATCCTAATTTATGACGGTCCAGCATATTTGCTACTGTCAAATAAGACGACATCCACGGATATCTCTCAAAGGCTTTTACAAGTGCCACCGGATGTTTTCCCAACGTTGCTGCCATGTAGCCATATACTTTCATCCATGCTGCAAAGTCATATGCGGTATCTTTTACCCCTTTCCATTCTCTCTGGTTCAGGCTGCGATATCCCTCACTGTAATAGTCTCCCAATCCCTTATTATGTAATTTGACTCTCGGCTTCGCATAGTGTTTGATATCTTTGACGATACTCGGAGCTGCTTCTTTGATTTTTTGAAAAAGTTTCTGTTTCTTCATTATTCAGCCTCCTTTTCCCTGCGCGCTTTGATTTTTTTAATTTCCAGACTTTCTACAAATGCCTGCACTCTCGTTCTCAACTGTCCGCTGGATTTTGCCTGATATGGACGGTCAATGGACAGCGTCGGTATATGGTATTCCTCTGCCAGTACATGGCTCTGCAGCGTTCTCTCAAAAGACCAATATGAACAAAACTTCATCTGCTCATAAATGATTCCGTCGGCATGGTACTCTTCCACCAACCTTGCTGCCTGATCTTGCCTAAATTTAATCTTATTCGAAGTAGCGTAACGCGGACAAGCAGTCTCTTCAATATTAAACCGAACAATCTGTGTCAGTGCATCCTCCTTATCATTTAACGGTATCTCCTTTCTTCCCGGAATCGAACCATAACAGAATCGGTCAGCCGCCACATAAGCGCCGCTGTCTTCCACTAGTTCTATCATATCCGGATCGTCAATCTCGCCCCCCACAATAACGACACGCGCCCGAAACGGGGATTTCTTGTCCGACTCGCGGTTTTTCAGTTCTTCCAATGTTTCATATAATTTATCTAACAGCAGATCCTTCGGACATACATACGTTGCAAGCACGAGCTTATGAAATTCAGCGCCCGTGATCACCGGATTCTCTGCTTTTCTCATATCTCCGATTTCTGTAATAATCCTGCTGACTTCATTGTGTTTCTCCACTGCCTTGCGGATCGCCGTATCAGAAATATCCGTTCCGTATCTTTCATGCAAAGGCTGCAATACCTTTCGCTTTAACTGTTCTGCCACATGCTCCACCGTAATCTCTTCGTTCTTCCCCGGTACGTCCACATAGCTGATAAAAAACTTATCCTTATTCTTGCCCTTGATATCTAAAAGCTCCATATTTTCGTAGCATCGGTTCATACATTCACAAATATCCACTCCCGCGATTGCATCCAAGAACTGAAAGCCGCCTTCAATTGCTCTCTCCAGCAATGCTCTCGAAAACTCACATGAACTGCTTGCAAGATAATAGGTCGCAATCTCTGTGGAACCCATATGCGGAGCTCTCAGCCTGACCGAAAAACAATTATCCAGATTCAACAGTACTTCCGGGATATGAAAGCACGTATATCCGACTGCGATACGATCCTCTGTCTGTGCCTTACGCACCAGATCATTATACGCGCTGTCCAGAAGCTCTTCAAAATAAATCATATGCTTTAAATCCTTCATAAGCCTCTCCTTTACAAACAAACCGTTTCTCTACAAAATCCCGAAACTCTGCATTGCCTTTTTCACATGCGTCACAATCGGAGATCCATCCGGCAGATCCGTAATACTCCTTCCCTCAAAGTCATACATCGCCAACATTTTATCCGAGGGTATCGCCTCTAACAACTCCAGACCTCTTGTATCCAGCCTCTCCAACATAGATTCATCCTCCACACGATTCACGATCAATCCGATTTTGTCATACTGAACCAGATCCATTGCCACATTCTCAATCGTCTTAATCACTTCCAGTCCTTTCTTGCTGGTATCCGAAATCAGCAGCAGATGTGTAACCTTTTCCATTACTCTGCGATTGATCTGCTCGATCCCCGCCTCCCCGTCAATTACAACATAATCAAACTGCCCGGAAATCATCGTGATAACATCTTTCAGATAAGAATTCACACGGCAATAGCACCCCGCAGACTCCGGTCTACCGATTGCCAAAAATGCAAATCCGTCTTTCTCTACAACCGCTTCCGCAATCTTATACCGAGATTCCGACAACAACTCCATAGCTTCCTGCGTCTTCCCTCCCTCGACATTGGCAACGATCTCATTCCGAATATCATCCAAAGTAAGCTTCGGTTCAATGCCTAGAGCTGTTGCCAGTCCGATCGCCGGGTCTGCGTCAATTGCCAAAATCTTTTTTTTCGGAAACTCCTCCGTCAGCAATTTTACCAAAGCTGCCGAAACAGACGTTTTCCCTACTCCTCCTTTTCCGGTCAATGCAATAATTTTTGTATCTCTTTCCATTATTCAACACCTTCTCTCTGTTTGTGTATTTTGCACGAAAAGTTTAAGCCAATTATAACATTTCTATGTAAAACAAACAACTTGTAGACGATGATTTCTTGAAAAGTTAAAAAATGGAGACTGCCGATAAACATGCAATCTCCATTCACTCATTCTCTTATTCATTTTATCCGATTTCTTATCCACTCATACAAATCCGTATACACCTGCTGACGGTCGGTTTCATTGAGTAGTTCGTGCCGATCTCCTGCATACAGACGCAAGGTCACATCTTCTATTCCTGCCTTTTTGTATCTCTCAAAAATCCTGCGTACCCCTTTTCCGAAATTCCCTACCGGATCATCTGAGCCGGCAGCCAGCAATACCGGCAGATTCTTCGGTATCATAAACGCACTCTCTTTTCTGCTGACCTGCTGCAAGCCTCCGAGCATATGATAATATGCGTTTACGGTGAATACGAAGGAACAAAGAGGGTCGTTCACATACTTTTCCAACTGCTCTGCATCACCGGTCACCCAGTCTGCTCTGGTAAGCGCCGGTTTGAACTTTCGATTAAACGTTCCTGTTACCAGCTGATCAACCAGTCTGCTTCTGTAATGCCCTCCTTTTACCAAAGAAATTCCTTTACAGAGCAGACGACCTCCGCACAAAGCAGGCTGCGGACGTTCCGAAACAACACCCAATAAAATAACTCCCGCCAGTCCGTTTCCATACATCTGTATATACTGGCGCATCAAAATAGATCCCATACTATGCCCCAGCATAAAATACGGCACACCCGGATATTTCTTAGAAATGCGGTTTCTCAACGTATGCATATCCGCAAGCAGACAGGCATTTCCGTTCTTCTTATGAAAATACCCATATTCTACTTTGCTTTGAACAGATTTCCCGTGTCCGAGATGATCATTGCCGACCACATAAATTCCACGCTCACACAGATACGCTGCAAATTCATCATAGCGGTCAATATATTCCACCATTCCGTGTGCCAGTTGAAGAACTGCTCTTATCTCTCCCTCCGGCTTCCATACAATTGTATGAATCTCTGTATTTCCATCCTTGGACGGAAAATAGAATTCGTCTTTCATGTCATTCTCTACCTATCATCTAATTTTATATATTCGCGATGCGGTGCGAGCGGCTTGTATGCCGGGCGGATGATTTTATCAACATTTTTCAGCTCTTCCAAACGATGTGCACTCCAGCCAACAATACGCGCAGCCGCAAAAATCGGTGTATAAAGTGCCGGCGGCAAGTCCAGCATGCTGTATACCAATCCACTGTAAAAGTCTACATTGGCATTTACACCCTTGTAAATTTTACGTTTCTCCCCGATAATAAGCGGAGCCAATTCCTCTACTTTTGCATACAGCGCATATTCCTCTTCCCTATGCTTCTCCTTTGCAAGCTTCTGTACAAAGCCTTTAAAAATATCTGCTCGTGGGTCAGAAACAGAATAAATCGCATGTCCCATTCCATAGATCAGTCCTTTGCGGTCAAATGCCTGTTTATCCAATAGCGCTTCCAAATACTTGCGTATCTGCTCTTCATCTTCCCAATCCGTCACTGCATTCTTCATATCCTCAAACATTTGCGTAACCTTAATATTTGCACCTCCGTGCTTCGGCCCTTTCAAAGACGCCATGGCTGCCGCAATTGTAGAATATGTATCTGTACCGGACGAAGTCACAACGTGAGTCGTAAAGGTAGAGTTATTACCGCCGCCGTGATCCATGTGGAGTACAAGCGCCATATCCAGTATATCCGCTTCCAGCTTCGTATACTGCCTGTCCTCCCGAAGCATCATCAGAATATTCTCCGCCATAGACAAGGTCGGGTCCGGTGCATAAATATACAAGTCCTTCCCTCTGCGGTAATTATATGCATGATATCCATATACCATCAGCATCGGAAACTGGCTGATCAAATTCAGACATTGACGAAGCACATTAGGAATAGAAGTATCATCTGCCTTCATATCATAAGTATATAGTTGCAGAATACATCTGGAAATGCCGTTCATCATATCTCTGCTTGGAGCCTTCATGATCACATCCCGTACAAAATTCGGCGGAAGCATTCTTCTTTCTGCAAGCATCTCCCGAAAGTCTTTCAGTTCACTGTTAGTCGGCAGTTCACCGAAAAGTAAAAGATATGCCGTCTCCTCAAACCCCGGATGCTGTGCCTCCAAAAAACCCTTTACAATATCCTTAATATTATATCCACGATAATAGAGGTTTCCTGCACACGGAACTTCTTCTCCGTCTACGATCTTCTTTGCACAGACGTCAGATACATTCGTCAAGCCGGCCAATACACCTTTTCCGTTCAAATCACGGAGTCCTCTCTTAACGTCAAACTTGGTGTACAAGTCTCTTTCAATTGCATTATTCTCTTCACATTTCTTAGCAAGTTCCATGATCTTCGGTGTATTCTGGAAAATCAGGCTGTCGATATCTTTCTGCATGCAATCATCCTCCTTTTTAATCATAATTTTTTCTATTATACTAAAAATAACAGGCTTATACAATGAATTGTATATTAAATATTTATGAACTGTATAAAATTCCCTCATATTCCTACCTGTCATAAACAGCAAAATCATATTTCCGAAAGGAAATTACTCAGTTCTGCAAATTCCTCAAGCGACAGCGCCTCTCCCCGGACATTTGCACCTTTTCCAAGTTTCTCAAGTGCTTCTTCTATCTGCTCTTTTGTAAAGTCCAACTCCGGCGAATTCTTCAATCCATTTGCCAATGTCTTTCTTCTCTGATTAAAAGACGCCCGTATGATTCGAAACATCAGTTTCTCATCCCTTACTTCCACCGGAGACTTCTCATACCGTTCCAGCCGAATTACCGCAGAGCCAACCTTCGGTCGTGGCATAAAGCAATTCGGAGGAACATTTGCCACAATATAGGGACTGGCATAATACTGCACTGCCAACGAAAGTGCGCCGTAGTCCTTTGTCCCCGGTCCGACCTGCATCCGGTCTGCAACTTCCTTTTGTACCATAACAGTAATGCTTTTCAACGGCACATGATTCTCAAACAATCCCATAATGATCGGAGTTGTAATATAGTACGGAAGATTGGCGACCACCTTGATCGGTCTTCCTCCATTCTGTTCTTCTGCCAGCTTTGCAATATCTACTTTCAGTACGTCTTCATTGATGATCTGTACATTCTCATAGCCTTCTAACGTATCTTCCAGAATCGGAATCAATGCCTTGTCAATCTCCACCGCAACTACTTTACCTGCGGCACATGCAAGATACTGCGTCATCGTTCCGATTCCCGGACCGATTTCCAACACCATATCCTCTTTTGTAATCTCTGCGGAACGAATAATTTTATCCAACACATGTGTATCGATTAAAAAATTCTGTCCAAATTTCTTTTGAAATGTAAAATTATATTTTTGAAGCACCGCAATCGTATTCTGCGGATTTCCCAACGTCGGTTCTTTCATACACTGTTCCTTTCCGGTATCTCATTTTAAATATGATAAAATGCTCTTGCATTTTCCTCTGTAACACAGATCACTTCTTCCGTTGTAATTCCCTTTAACCTTGCTACTTCATCCGCTACACTCTGCAGATACCCTGACATGTTACGCTTTCCCCGATTTGGCTCCGGCGCCAGATACGGGCAATCCGTCTCCAATACGAGATTCGACAGCGGCACGGTCTGAACAACCTCCCTTAATTTCCGGGCATTTTTAAAGGTCACTACTCCGCCAATTCCCAACAAATATCCCATTTTGACATATTCCTCAGCCATTTCCTTTGAATAAGAATAGCAATGAATGATTGCCTGCATATCTTGTCCGTATTCTCTCAAAATATCCATAGTATCCGCAGCCGCCTCCCGACTGTGAATGTTTACGGGAAGTCCGGTCTTTTGTGCCAGCTTGAGCTGCCGGATGAACCACTGCTTTTGAATGTCATGGCTTTCCTTGTCCCAATAATAGTCCAAACCGATTTCTCCGACCGCTACGATTTTCTCCCGGCTCAAAAGCTTCTCCATCTCTTGAAATCGCTCTTCATCAAGTGCTCCCACTTCATCCGGATGAACACCGATCATGCCATAGATAAAGGAATATGTTTCTGTCAACTCCAATACTTTCTGCCAAGAATCTGTAGTTGCACTTGCATTCACGATCGTTCCGACACCCTGATCCTGCATGGATGCAAGTAGTTCTTCCCTGTCTGTATCAAATTGTTTGTCATCATAATGTGCATGTGTATCGAATATCATATATCGTTCTCCGTTCTCCTTCCAAATAAAGCAGCGCACCTCCAAAATCTCCCGATTTTCTCGGTCGCTCCGCTCCTATTCCCTTCCTGCGGATAAAGCAGCGCACCTCCAAAATCTCCCGATTTTCTCGGTCGCTCCGCTCTCTCCCTTTCATGCGGATAAAGCAGCGCACCTCCAAAATCTTCGATTTTCTCGGTCGCTCCGCTCGCCAAATTCAGATAGCCGACACTGCTCAAGCGAGCTTGGCTGTGTCGGCTATCTGAACTTGGCTCTGCTTTATCCGCATTATAACACAATATCGTCTATTTTTTCAAACGTATCTAATTGATAAGACTCTACTGTATTCCCTGCTGCCAGGTAAATTTTATCTCCTGCATAAAATGCGCGGACATCTGTGGATAATCCGGTTAATTCCCGTTCAAAAATCAAGTGAAATCCTTTTGAATCATAAGAAAAAATATTGTATTTTGCAGTATCTCCGTATGCTGTGAAACCGATTAGATTCTTCTCTGCATCTATGAAAGCTGCCTTATAGTTATAGGTCACATCTGTAGAATATACGCCTTCCAGTACATGTTTCTGAATCTCCTGTACATCTTTCGGATTACTGATGTCGAACATGGATAATTTCACTCCGTTGGTAACTGTTCCGCTCTCATCTACGTCCATACCAATGCCAAGCAGTAAGCCTTCCCCATACGGATGCAGATAATCTGAAAATCCCGGTATCTTAAGTTCTCCAAGAATTTGAGGATTCTGTGGATCTGATAAATCTACAGAAAACAGCGGATCTACCTGTTTGAATGTCACAAAATATCCGGTATTTCCCATAAATCTTGCAGAATAAACCTGCTCATCCTTTGCCAGATCTTCAAGCCTTGACAATTCCTCCAAGTTTTCATCCAGAATATACAATACATTGGTGTCTTTTTCGCTTTCCTCTGCCTTTTCTCCGCTTGCTTCTTCATCGCTTCTAAACAAAGATATCGGCATAATCCCCTCATTTGGATCGTGATTGATTGTTGTAACCAGACGAAGTTTACCTTCATATTCATCAATACTGAAAGAATCATTCAACACACCGTCTACTTTTACCTGACCGACTGCTTTCAGCATACCGTCTTTATAAGAAATCTTACGGATACAAGTCTGATTCACGCCGCTGTCCTTATATTCATAATCACTCTCACAAATATAAATATTTTCTCCGCTCACATAACACATATCGGAGGTTCCCAGTACCGCTTTCGTATCTGTCTGTTCATTCGGTTTCTGAAGTGAAAAGGACGTAATCACCGTATACCTGTCAGCCCGCTCCAAGGACGGAAGTAAAATGTCCGTACTGTCCAGTTTCTCTCCCTGCACCGTCGGAATATACATATCCGTATCCTTACGCATCACTTCTAAACCGGGGTGGTAGTTACTGAATAAATAAACGTAATCGCCAACCACTCTCATACTGTAAAAACTGCCGCTCTGGGAAATCTTTCCGATCGACTTCGGTTTCTCCGGCACACTGATATCAAATGTCTCTGCCACTGTATAGTCTCTATAGATTATCTGGCTTTCTTTTTTATTTTTATCCTCTTCCGTTTCCGTCTGGGAATATACTGCGATCAGACGGTCATTTCTCACAAAAATTTCAGACACATATGTCTCATCCGGCAGTTCGATTTCTGCGATTACATCTAGCTTTTCCTGCGTAATATCGATAATATGGATCTGCTGATTATTCAACACATACATCCGACTGCCATCTGTCTTTACAATATCGCCTTCTTCGACACCTGCCTCCCGGATATTGGTATCAGAATAGGCTGCCCCCTCTGCTTCATAGACTGCCGATTTGGCCGCAGAATCTTCCGCCACTGCTTCCGTTTTTGCTTCCATAGTCGTATGATTGCGCGCCTGCTTCAAGCGCTTGCTTTCCGCTTCAATATATGCATAAACCTCATTATAATCCTTTGCGGCTGTAATCTCCGCTGTTTTCACCGTATCTTCGCCTCCGGCGATTTCTGTTTCTTTTTCAGATGCAAGCGTCTTCTCTGATCCGTCTTTTTCCTCAGCATCAAACACCCCTGCCGCTCCTGCAATTCCGGCGCCTGCAACAACCGCACAGCATGCGGCCATAGCTGCAAACTTCCTGTAATATGCCAGTTTCCGTCGTTTCGCCTTTTCCTCCAACTGCTCCATAACATATTCCGGCTCAAGGGTAACCGGAATCTTTATCTCCTCTGACTGTTCTTCAATCAGTTTTTTCAAATCCTTCTCTTCCATCTATCCCTAACCCCTTTCTGTTACTCTAATATCTGACGCATCTTTTCCAATGCACGTGCTTTGCGCGAACGCACTGTAGCAGGCTTCATCTGCAGCATATCGCCAATCTCTTCACTTGGATATCCTCCAAATACCGAGCAGCCGACAATCATCCGATCCTCTTCACTCAACTGCATAAACGCATTTCTCACATCATAAGTCTCCTCTGGATTTTGTTCTATGTCTTCCACTTCCTCTGTCAGTTCATCCGTACTGCTATTCATCCGAAAATGTTTTTTACATTGGTTCGTCAAAATTGTAAATATCCAACTTCGAAATGACTCTTCTTTCTTTAATTTATACAAATTCTCATAAGCCAAAATCACAGTTTCACTTACTACGTCCTCGGCATCCTGCGATTGTTTCATTGTATATAAAGCGAAGCGGTATAAATCTTTATAAATTCTTCCGTACAATATACCAAAAGCCTGTACATCTCCATGACGCGCTTTCCGGATTAATATCCTTTCCGAACAGTTCTCATAATCCTGCATCCGCCCCCTCCTTTCACATTATACTTATACTTTTCAATTTTATATGATTACATCTATTAGAGTCATAAAAGGAGTCTTTTGTTGCATCACTTTTCAATATTTTTATATTTTTATTCTTTGCCTCCCTCTTTATATTTATCATACAAATCCTCGCCTGCCAATTTCATAATATCCAAAATTGCCTCTTCGGAAATTTGCATATATTCTGCCAGTTCCTCAATCGTAACCGCCCTGTTTTTCTCATCTGCCAGACGATGAAGTGCTGTATCCAGATCATTCACCTGCTGTTCCATTTTCTTATCACATCGCTTCATCTCCTTCTGCTCCTCGATCAAGATTTGAATTCCCTGCCGAATCTCTTTTCGAATACGAAGATCCCAATCTGTCTCCGACTGCTCCGGATTCCTTTCTGCTTTTACAAGCTCCAGAGCCAATATCAAACTGACATTCCCCTCTTGTACCAGATCTCCGAGAAACACTTCCCGGCACCGCATCTGCTTTGCGATCTCCAAAACTATAGGAAGATAAAGCTCCGTCAAACGGCTTTTCGCATCACTGTCCCCTTTTACAGCCAGCTCAAACAATTCCTCTTTCTCCCCCGGTTTCTCTGCCCTAAGAGCCGCAAGATCTTCTTGGTATTCTCTCAAATATTCTTCTTCCTCTGACGTATATTCATTCAGACCCGATATATCTTCCTGCGGACTGATATCCCCACTCTTCAAATATCCGGTCACAGTAATCCGCTGTGACAGCAGATAATCATATACAAGAAGCATTTGTTCTTCAGACAACGCTTCCTCCCCGAAAAACACCTTTACCTCTTCTTGTGAAATACGAAAGCCCTGCCCCATTGCCTTTTCCTTTAATAAACTCAGCTTTTCCAAAAATTCCTTTTCTTTATTCATTTCGTCCCTCCTGATTCCTGCTAAATCAAAATATGGTGCAGCCTCATAATCTGAAACCACACCATATGTCAAATCCTTATCCTCTGTAATAATTAATCAGACAGCCTTTCAAAATAATTTCCCTTTCTGCATCGGTCATTTCTCCCAGCTTCAATTCTATTTCTTTCAATGACTCTCCGACTACATACGCTTTCACTACAGATTTTTTCTCTTCTATCACGTTCCTGATATCCGGCACGAAAATATAATCTCCGTTTTTAAACGGCAATGCCTTATGATCCGCCTCTGTCAGGAACGGCAGCATTCCCCAGTTGATCAGATTTGAACGGTAACGCTTCGTTGCATATTCATTTGCAATATTTGCCCAACCGCCCAGTACTTTCTGGCAAGATGCAGCCTGCTCGCGTGCAGAGCCGTCTCCCGGTTTTACTGCGAAAATCGTGCTTCCCACACCTATATTTCCTTCACCGACTTCCGGATATTCTTTACGGATGGTTGCCATAACCGGTCTTAACTCCTCCAAAACATCCAACGGACAGCTTCCGGTCTCTATTGCCTTCTGCGCTGCCTGCACTTCCTTAGCGCGCCCTACATATGCCGGATCTTTTCTGGATAAAGCAAATTCTGCCAGACCCAGAGGATTCGAACGATACGAAGAAGTTTCTCCTGACGGAATCAATTCGTCAGTGGTCGTTACCGGATCATGGATTTCGGAAACTACTTTCAAGACAAGGTTTTCCGGTAGTGCGGACATTGCCGGCCAGTCTTTGATATTGGGTCCAAACTGGATTTCAACCTCCGGGTCTGCTACACCCTTACTGTCAAAGACACGATTTGCATAAATACTGGAATCAAAATGATATTTCTGACCCTTGAATTCTACATCCATTGCAGTTGCCGGAGTTAAGAAGCCCTTATTTGCCGCCGTTGCCGCAATCGAACGCGCATCCATTAATGCAACCGAGGAAATCTGTCCACTTTGCAGTTTAGAGCCCTCACGATTCGGGAAGTTTCTTGTTGAATGACGAATCGAAAATGCATTATTCGCCGGAGTATCTCCTGCACCAAAGCACGGTCCGCAGAACGCAGTCTTCACAATCGTTCCTGCCGCCATTAAATCTGCAACCGCACCGTTTTTCACAAGTTCCATGTAAATCGGCGTACTTGCCGGATATACGCTGAACGTAAAAGCATCCGCTCCGATATTCTTTCCTCTGATAATATCCGCCGCCGCACAGATATTTTCAAATCCGCCGCCGGCACAGCCTGCAATAATTCCCTGATCAACGTACAGCTTACCGTCACGGATCTTATCCTGTAACGAATAGTTTACTGCGCCGTCAAGACTTACGAGTGCTCTTTCTTCTACATCATGCAGGATATCTTTCAGATTTGCATTCACTTCTTCAATTGTATACACATTGCTCGGATGAAACGGCATTGCGATCATCGGTTTAATCTCGCTCAAATTCACATAAACCATTCCGTCATAGTATGTACATGCTCCCGGATCCAATTCTTTATAATCGGCGCTTCTTCCATGAATCTCATAGAATTCCCGAATCTTCTCGTCTGTTTTCCAAATAGAGGACAGACAGGTTGTCTCTGTCGTCATAACATCAACCCCGATTCGGAAGTCCGCGCTCAGCTTCTCAATACCCGGTCCGACAAATTCCATTACTTTATTGTTTACATAGCCGTTTTTAAATGTCGCTCCGATAATTGCAAGGGCAATATCCTGAGGTCCTACTCCTTTCATCGGCTCTCCGTCCAGATAGATACCGATTACTCCCGGCATCTTGATATCATAAGTTTTATTCAATAACTGTTTTACAAGCTCCGGACCGCCTTCTCCCATTGCCATTGTTCCAAGCGCTCCATAACGAGTATGGCTGTCGGAACCGAGAATCATTTTACCGCCGCCCGCAAGCATTTCTCTTGCATACTGATGAATGACTGCCTGATGCGGTGGAACATAAACGCCGCCGTACTTCTTTGCACAGGTCAATCCAAACATATGATCATCCTCATTGATCGTACCGCCAACCGCACATAAGGAATTATGGCAATTTGTCAATACATACGGGATCGGAAACTTCTCCAGGCCGGATGCTCGTGCCGTCTGAATGATCCCGACAAAGGTAATATCATGAGATGTCAGTTTATCAAATTTGATTTGAAGATTTTCCATATTTCCGGAAGTATTATGCTCGCTTAAAATACTATAAGCAATCGTATTCTTCGCTGCTTCTTCTTTACTTAAAGGCGCCTGCACACTTCCGGTATCTTCTAAGATTTCAGTACCATTAAGCAGATATACGCCATTCTCATATAATTTAATCATCTAAGTCCTCCTGTTATCGAATCTTGATTTGAGACAACTCCGACTCAACATCGTTTTTGCCCGACTGCTATGGGTCTTATTCTATCACGGTGGGATATGGTTGTAAAGAAAACGAGAGCGATTATTCTCGCTCCCGCATCACTTTCTTTACTTCTATTTTCGTTTCTCCGATTCCGATCACATCGTCTCTTTGAATTTCTGTCGGCTGATAAATTCTCTGCCCATTCAAAAATGTCCCGTTCCTTGAACCGACATCTTTCAAATATAAGTGATCTCCTTGTCGAATGATCGCACAATGTACTTTAGATACTCTCGAATCCTCCCTCACCGTCAGAAATTTTTCAAATTCCCCATCGCTTCGGCTTCTTCCGACACCTATATTATCATAAAAAATATACTCAAATTTTTCCCATGTATCCAAATTTTCCAAAACTACTTTCCACTGGCGTCTTGTTTTTTTTCTTGCCTGTCCGGACTGCTCTTCATGTCTTCCGGTAGATTCTCTCTGTGCTCTTCCTTTATTTATCGCTTCTGCCTCCCATACTTCCCGCTGTCTCTTGGCTGGCATCACCGGATGAGAATATTCTTCTTCCTCCTCATAATCTTCATCATATTCATCATTATAATCGTCATCGTAATCATATTCCTCTCGGGAATAGCTGTTTTTCTTTAGGGTAACTATAATGGCAATGATCAGCCCTAACGCTACAACAAGCAGAAGTGCTAAAATAACCCAATACATCATACGCTTTTCTCCTTTGTAACTTGTCTTTCTTATATTACTATATTTTCCCTTTTCAGGCAAGACATACTTCCCTCGCGTCACCTCCCCAATCTGTTTTCTGAAATACTTTCCTATTGTTATTTTTATGTAACATTTTTCACTTCCTACAACCTCTTATATCTGTCAATCCTTTGCCTTTCTAAAAAGTTTAAGCCAGAAACTCTTCTAAAATCTGACGTATCGTATCTTCCTTTAATGCAGATTTTTCTTCCGCCTCCCCTTGTTCTCTCACAGCTCTGCGAACAGCCTGTCTGGCAGCCTCTCCTTTTTGTGCCTGTCGTGGTTCGCCTTCAATACTGATAGAAAGTTCCGGTGCTGTCTCTTCAGTCTCTCTCGTATTCTGTCTTACAGTCTCCGGATGAATCACATCAATCTGCTCTTTTTCTGCCTGACGCACTTTACGGTGTTTACGAACACAAGAGTTTTCCAAATAATCCACAATATAATTTTTCACTGCTTCCGTTTTGTACTGCTCGTCCGATAACTGACTGACTACAAATAACAATAACATTTCTGCCGCGCCGGCTGCTCCATACTGATACACCTGCTCGCAAAGACCATGTGACATGTAATGAGAAACAGCTCCTAATATCGCCAATATACCTGCAAACCAGACCGACTGTATCTCCAATTGTCTCCATGTATGTATCCGAAACAAAAACCCCCTATACTCATAAATGTATTTTTCTACAAATGCACTTACATTTTCCACCTTGTCATGCAGCATACATGCATGTTCGTGTTTTGCGCGCACCAGTTTTATCAGCTTATGTGTGCTCTTTGGCATATTCCCTGCAGCGCTTACCATGCGGCGCAGTGTAAAATGATTGACTAATTTCGCCAATATACCTATCATCCCCACTGCTGTCATCAGATAAACTACGATGTTTGTTTCTGCCACTACCTCATTAAACATAACGAAGCCCTCCTGTTATTTGATTTTATATTGATCACAATTTCCCTTGGATTGTGTTGAGGTTATTATAAATCATAAATCTGCACTTTTCCTTAAAAACCGTCTGACATTTTTCTACATTCCATAACCGGCAGCCTTCAGAATTTCCACATTTCTTTTTATTCGAAGCCTATACTTTTTCTCTTTTTCTTCTCAGCATGAACACTTATATCCTTTTTAATATATGTTCAAAAAGCTGCAAGAACCTTGTATCTTTTTGCCTCTCCATGCCGAAATATGACATACGAAAAAAATTTTTTCAACCCAAAAATCTCCCAAATAATTAAAAACCTATCAGTTATTTATAACTGGTATTTTTCTCTCTCCTCTGCTATAATCACTGTATCAAATCAAAATCAGATTTTTCTATTTCTGAAGTTAAGTATCCATATGGATACCGTAAAAGAAAGCGAGGTACAGTTATGAAATACAAACCGAAAGGCGTTTGTGCGCAAGAAATCAATTTCGATATCGAAGATAACACAGTTAAAAATGTATCTTTTATCGGCGGGTGCAATGGTAATCTTCAAGGCATCTCCCGGTTGATCGAGGGTATGGATGTCAAAGAAGCAATTTCACGGATTGAAGGAATTCATTGTGGTTTTAAACCAACATCCTGTCCGGATCAACTGGCGCTGGCATTAAAAGAAGCAACCGGTCAATAAACAATCCGGTTGCTTCTCTATTATTGCTATTATTATCGCGTATGTCTTTTGTTATAAGATACCATACACAAAAACGATCAGATAGCTTCAACTCAAGTACAGAAAGCAGCCACCGTATGTAAACTGAATTAGTGGTGTTTTCTCGGCACAGGTTTCTATTTTAATATGTTTGGTTAATAGTTACTCCTGTTTATACAACACGATGGCTGCTTTCTGCACTTGAGACACTCTTTATTCTGTTTTTTCTTAATAATTTTTACTTAATATTTTTTCACTTACGGTACAAGAATACCATTCGTAAACGAATAATCCTGATCATACAACGGATCTGACCTGTTTCCTGCAAAGTGATCGCATCGTACGCGATAATAATATCCCCGCTTCACTAAAACAATCTTTCCGGATGATACATAATAAGTGTTCTCATCTTCCACAGTCCATGTGGCAACTTGATGCCAATCCCCCGTCTCTTCATTGTATTGATCCACATATACAATAACAGAAATAAAGTCTACATCATGATTTGCCGTTGTAGCTCCATACGCATAAATCCGCCCTCTTCCTGCCTTGGAAATCCCACTGTTTCCATCCATCAGATGTTCTCCCCGAGCATTTGGATTCGTTGAGCCCTCAGAAAAATCCTCCTGTGTCAAATACGATCCATCCACCTGCAAAGCACTCTTTTCTTCCGCATTTGCAGGTAAGGCCTGCCCAAATAGCATAGCAGAAACAATTGCCAACATGCTGATTATCGATGTTATTCTTCTTCTCATCTTTTGTTTTCCTCCCTGTTTCATTTATCTTTTACTAATAAGACAATCTCAGAAAGAAATCCTTACGCATTTTTTTATTTTTTCCGATAAAAGTTTTTATATAAAATATAAATTTTCTAATATTTTATTGAATTCTTCTGCTTCTACCATTCCTTTTAGTTCATAGTAAATTCCCTTATACTCAAATCTTGCCACTCTTATTTCTAACGGTTGATTCGGCTTACGGATCTCATCTACCTCGATGTCAATCCCGTCTATCTCTATCGTATATTGATTTACGATTATATCCTCTTCTTTCTCTGCCCATGAAGAATCCTTGTCATTTGAATAAATAGTATATCGAACAATCTCATCATTATACTTATAAAAAACTCTGGCTATTCCCAATTCCTCATCCATTTCATAATTTTCTATTATCATCATTTGAGGCTTATACCTCATCCATACCGGCGTATATCCGATTGTTTTTGCAATTTCCTGATAAATTTTCATCTCTTCTGTATCTTTGGATTCCTTTTTTTCCATATCTTCAACGTCGATCACTCTTGCGGATTCTTCTCCCAACAGCACATCAAAGAACTCTTTCCAGTAAGACTTGCTGCCAATACTTGTCATCCCCACCCCCACTATTAATACAAGCACTGCTGCCACTGCAATAAACCAACGCATTCTCCGCCTTGTTTTCTTTCGAACATTTCCTTTTTTTTCTGCTGTCTTCTCTTTCTCATATTCACAGATTTTGGATAAAAGAGCCGCATCCATCTCTTCCGTCACCTTAATCTTTTCCAATTCGGGATGTTTCTCTATTTCTTTTTCTATCTGTTCTGCCTCTTGCTCTATTTCTTTTCGTAAGGATAATTTTCTTGGATTTTCCATGTAGCTGCCTCTTTACATATGTTTCTTACTTTTTCTTGACTTTTCCTTAAATAAGGTTAATATGAATTTATGACGATATTTTTTATCTGGAGGTTATTATATGAAACGGATTATCTTAACCGGCGGTGGAACTGCCGGTCATGTCACTCCGAATATTGCCCTGATTCCAAAACTAAAAGAGCTGGGGTATGATATTCAATACATCGGCTCCTATACAGGAATCGAAAAGGAACTGATCGAACCCTTCGGAATTCCATACCACGGAATTTCTTCCGGTAAGCTCCGTCGGTACTTCAGTCTTCAGAACTTCACAGACCCATTCCGTGTAATCAAAGGACTGGGAGAAGCGAAAAATCTAATTCGTAATTTAAAACCGGATGTTATTTTTTCCAAAGGTGGATTTGTATCGGTGCCCGTAGTGCTTGCCGGAAAAAAATGTAAGGTTCCCGTTATTATCCATGAGTCTGATATGACACCGGGTCTTGCAAATAAAATTGCGATTCCCTCCGCCACTAAAATTTGTTGCAACTTCCCTGAAACGTTAGCGCATCTCCCGAAAGAGAAAGCTGTTCTGACCGGTTCCCCTATCCGGCAGGAATTACTCTCCGGCAATAAAATTGCCGCTATGGATTTATGCGGTTTCTCAGCAGACAAACCCGTAATCCTGGTAATCGGTGGAAGTCTTGGCGCTGTAGCAGTGAACAATGCTGTTCGCTCCGCACTTCCCGAACTACTTGAATCTTTCCAAATTGTACACCTCTGCGGAAAAGGAAAGATAGACGAAACATTAAGCAATACAAAAGGATATAAGCAATTTGAATATATCAAAAACGAACTGCGCGATATCTTTGCTCTTGCTGATATCGTAATATCCAGAGCCGGCGCAAATGCCATTTGTGAATTACTTGCACTGCGTAAACCAAACATTCTGATCCCGCTCTCCGCAAGCGCAAGCCGCGGTGATCAGATTTTAAATGCACGTTCCTTTGAGCGCCAAGGATTTAGTATTGTCCTTGAGGAAGAAGAAGTCACAAAAGATACACTTCTTCATGCAGTTGACAGACTCTATACAGACCGTAATACCTATATGGAGGCTATGCGTAACTCCGGTCAGCAGGATTCCATTCAGACAATCCTGAATCTGATTCAAGAACTAACCCAAAAATAACACTGTCAGTTCAAATATAAGGACAGATGCCATAAACCGGTATCTGTCCTTTTCAAAACCGATTTAATTCCTCGTATTCACTGCCATATACTTTCCGAATCCATAACCTTGCCCTGTGCAGCATTGCATAAAATGCATTCTCGCTCATCCCCAGCTTTTTGGCAGCATCTGTCTGTGAATATTCTAAAACGCATACCAGCATAACTGCCTCATACCATTTCTGATTTTTCTCCATTAGATGTAGAAAAATGCGCTCATGAAGCTTTCCCCTCTCCTTGTCTGACAGCTTTTCAAAATACATTGCTTCTGTACTTTCTCCATTGAACCTTTGATTGTTTTCTTCCGCATAATTGATTTCGGTCTCAGAAATCTCCCTCTCTGTTTTCCTTTTCATCTGATTTTTATAATTTATTGCAAGGTGTTTTGCAGTCGTGCATAACCATGCCTTAACATTGAGGTGTTCTTTTTCATCAATTTCTTTATATAAACGCAGAAACGTTTCCTGCATGATATCTTCTGCCATGACACGATCACCGGAATACAGATATGCAACTTTCAGAACAAGATTCTTGTATTTCGTATAAATCTCGTTAAAACTATGTTTCTTTGTAAACATTCCGACCCCGACAATTATTTTAATTTGCTCAAAATCTCTTCCTTGTCTGCATCACTAAGCTCGCCCATATTCCACCCCAAACCTACATGATCATCCTTATAACGTGGAATCAAATGCATATGAAAATGAAAAACTGTTTGTCCTGCTGTTTCCTCATTATTCTGAACAATGTTATATCCGTCACAGCCAAGAATTGTCTTCATTTTATTAATCATTTTTTTTGCCAAAACCAGTGCTTTCGCTGCCAGTTCATCATCCAGATCAAACAAATTTCGATAATGTTCTTTCGGCAAGATCAGAGCATGTCCCTTTGAAGCAGGTCCCAAATCCAATATCACCCTGAAATCGTCATCCTCATACAATGTCGTTGACGGAATTTCACCTGCCGCAATTTTACAAAAAATACAATTTTCATCTTTCATAATGTACCTCTCCTTACTTTATGATTATCCACCGAAGCATCATCTTTTCTTTGCTCATCGATGTTGTCTAGTAGTAAGTATATCCCATTTTCTGGAAAAAGAGAATACCCAATAATTCGATAAAAAGCTACATCTTGTGTCGAAAGATGTCGCATGCATTTTGTTGAACCGGCTGTTTTATCATGTTAGACTACAGCTAAAGAACTGCAGGTCTTTTACAAATCTATTACAAACGAGGTGAATATATGCTGCACAATATTGATATTAACAAAATGAACCAACTGATGAAAGAAAATGAAACAGCCAAAGAAATTATCACTACACTTCTGGAAAATCATCACACTGCTGTCTCTACAATTTCACATGAACTCCGCAATCCGATGACGCTCATTTTTTCTTCACTTCAGGTCATGCAGATACAGCATCCCGAAGTGAAAAACTTTCCACACTGGAACCAGACCTTAAATGATGTAGAATTTACGTGCCAGCTTTTGACTGACCTTTCTTCATTCAACAATAGTCATACACTACATTACTCTGTCTTTTCTATTGAGCAGCTTTTAAAAAATATCGCAATCTCCTTTGCCATTACACTTGAAGAGCAAAACACTCCTATTGAATTTACCTCCTCTATTTCTTCGGAACTCGGAGAATTGACCGGTGATAAAACCAAACTGGAAGAAGTCTTTCTAAATTTGTTGAAAAATGCCAAAGAAGCTGTCAAGCCAACCGGAAAGATCAACCTGTGTGCTTACCGGCATTCGGATGCCCTGGTCATTCTGATCAAAGACAATGGCTGCGGAATCCCTTGTGAACATCTTGAGTCCATTTTTGAACCGTTTATTACATATAAAACAGACGGAACAGGACTTGGACTTGCTCTTTCAAAACGTATCATAGAAGCTCACGGAGGATCTCTTTCTGTCTCTTCTATTGAGAATAAAGGAACTACCTTTACCGTAAGCCTCCCGATATAACCTGCAAGAGAAAACCACATATTAAACCGCCTATATGCGCTGCATTATCTACCCCTGTGCTCGTAAGCCCGAAATACAAACTCAATATAACCATAAAAATCAATCCCCGCTTATTCAGCCTTCCTATATATCCTCTTCGTTGAAGTGCAGCGCAGACCAAAGCTCCCATAAGACCGAAAACAGCTCCCGAAGCTCCTGCCGAAATAACATACGTCCCTTCCTTTACATGATAGATCAGCGAACAAATATTTCCTCCCATGCCACTCAAAAAATAAATCAGAAAAAAACGGATTTTTCCTATTTCTAATTCCAAATTCCAACCAAGAGCCCCAAGCATTACCATATTATTCATCAAATGACTGATTCCGAAATGAAGGAACAGACTTGTCACCAATCTGTAATATTCATGCCCTTCTATCACATATGGCTCATACATCGCTCCATGCTCCAATATAAAGTATGTATCTTCCGTTTTTCCCAACATCATCAGCACAACAAAAATCACTGCATTCATGCCAATCAGTGCGGTGGTTATAACCGCTTTCTGTTTTCTTTCCACCATAATCTCAACCTCTCTGTTGCTGCGCAATACACGTTTTTTCTTTTTATTCGTATATCCGCAAAGATTTTGGCTTTATTATAGTGTAGACTTCCTTTCTTGTCCATCAGTTTCCATGATCAGATCGTTCCATTGTCCCCAACGTTTTCCTGAAAATCGGTGCGCCGCCTTTTTCCAAATCGTATACCGGCCTTTTTCCTCACAAATAGTTTCCGTCATATTTTGTGCTTGGTATCTTTTTTGTTCTTTATCCTGTCCTTTACAACTTTTGATTTTCTCGCTGCTTTCCTCTTCTTCCGTTAAACTAAATATATTTCCATAATTCTCTCTCTTTCCCTGCTGCTCTTTCTCCCATCTATGCCCATTCTTATTTCTTACTCTTTCATGCTTTTTATATACTTTCATGATCCCCGGCAAATTATAATGCTCCTGCAGTGTTGCCTTATGCAGCTCATAAGCAAGACAAATTCCTTCCATATCCTCATAGTCCACCATTTTCACAAAATATTCCGTCAATTCATGGAACGATATGTTCATAGCACCTGTATATCCGGGCAAATAGCAGAAATATCTCTTTCCTTCCCTTTGAAAAATACATTCCGGTTGTAAAATCAAACTATCCGGATTCAACATAAATCTGCGCAGTTCTTCTGTTGTTTTTATCAGATCTCTTACAATTCCCTCCATGTCTGCCTTTTTTATGCGTCTTTTTTCATACATAGCCTGCACTGTCATAAACCCGCTGATATCATATGTATAACGTCCACACCCCTCTACTTCGCATCCATCCATAGGCAGAATCCCTGTGATTTTATTTTTCTTGATCATGGGCATCTGGTAATCTTCATAATATTCTCTTTGCGTATAAATATGCAGCCATGCTTTATTCAAAGTTGTCTCTTTCTCCACCCGAATCGTTGTTTTCATCATTCTCCCCTCTTTCACTTTCGATTCCATTTTCCATAAGTCTCTTTTTACGAATTTTTTCCTCCGGTTTTGTAATCGCTGCCCGCTGTTCTACTGTCAGCCTCATACGACCTTTCTCTGCTGTTGCCGTAACGATCACGTTCTTTTTCAAAATCTCTGTCTCTGCCGCAGTCTCTGGGAACAAAATCAGTTTGCCTGCAATTCTTTGTTGATAAAATCCTTCCAAATCAGTTCTGTCCTTTTCATCCGGTTTTCGTTCCAGTTGTGCTCCGACAACTGCTGTCTCCGCGGCTGCTCCAATCATAATATTTTTATCATGGAAATAAAAAATCATATATATAACTGCCAAAAATGTCCAAAATACCATTGGCAAAATATACGACATTTCCACCGTAATCACACCATTCATACGATAGTGAAAGATTCTGTTTCTCATATTTTGTTTTTCTCTGCACATCTCAAAAGCCTCCCAACAGCAAAATTGCCAAATATCCGCTTCCTAAAAAAGGCACAAACGGAAGCGCTGTTTTTCTTGTAAAGCTTCGTTTTGTAAGCATTAGCATCGCGCAGATTGCTGACAGCAGAAATGTGATTACCAATAAACTCAACAAATTCCAAAGACCAAGATAAATCCCCACTACTCCGATCAAGACACTATCACCATACCCAAATGCTTCTTCTGTTACCTTACTGACTGCTAAAAATAAAATTCCAACCGCCCCACCGGAAATAACAAGTACAGGGGAAAGCTCTCTCTGACACAGATGATATAGAACAGCCAAAATCCCGCCTGAAGCCAATAACCATGCCGGCAGCTTTCTGCTCCGAATATCCAGAACAGACATTCCGACAAGATAGATCATACATCCCGCCTGACCGATTTTATAAATCTCTGACATCCTCTGCCTCCTCCTAATTCCCACATTTACTGCAAGCACTCATTCCATGACATTCTTCCTTTTTTACCGAATATATCGTTCTCTTTAATCCGCTACAATGTAAAGAACTGTGATATCTGTTTCCGTATTCTGTAATATAAACACCTGCAATTGCTCCTCCCTGCACACATTGCCCACACGCATAATATTTCCCTCCGTCTTCATTTCTAAGATCTGATATGCCGGAATACGGAACAAATCGGATAGATAACTGTAGATAACTACATTGATAATCCATGTGATATACTCTTCCTGTTTCTGTCACATATACAATCTGATCCGCTTCACTGTCTGATTTTCTCTTTCCGTACCCATTCCATACTTTTATCAAAAAGCTTTCACTGCATTTCATCCCTGCATCTGTATATTTCGGAAACGGAAGACGAATCTTATAATCTACCTCTGCATGAATGACACCATCATCCGCGTTATACCATGATCTCCAACAATGAATACCGGAACTTCCGCCCTCTACAATACTGCGTTCCAGACGCTCTGAACCGATGAAATCAACAATATCTCCCTTTAGCTTCACTACATTAAATACAGGGATCGTTGCCATATCCTCCGCCGCTATTTTAACGGCTCCCTGTACGGCCGAAGTAACAGTTAGACGAATCGCCTGTATTTCCAATAAATATATCAAACACAATACTGAGAATAAAAACATCGGAATCGTAAGTGCCGCTTCTATCGTTACGCTGCCTTTCATCTTTCTTTTTTTCTCTGTTATGGAACTTACATTCTGTATAGAATTCTTTGAATCCGATGCAGATGCCCTTTTTAGATTGATATAGGGGGATTTATAAAATTGTGTCATCGCAGTTTTCCTTTCTGTAAATTTTTGTTTTCTATGTGGATACTCTGTCTATAGGATTACAGACAGTTTTTTGAAAAGGGCATCTGCACCGAACTCAAAGATATCCGAAATATGCCGGAAAGGAATACGAATATCCACTCCACATCTCAGCCTTATTCTGCAATTTCAGTTTTGTAACACAGACATCCGCTCGGAATTCATCCAATCCTTTTTCAAAACGAAGATTCTGTTCAATCCGATCTAATGTCCGCATAGTCAAGGTTTCTGTATCTTTTAAATATAATAGGATCTGCAAATATTGCTCATAATCCAATCCCCCTTCTGCGTCTGCACCCTCATATCCTACATTCGACAGCCAAAAAGTAAAAATTGACGAAAGCGGAAGCTGCCAGTCCGCATCACTTTTCACTACGGCAATCTTTCTTCCCGCCAAAAGAGCACGAAGATCCACAACACTTTCTCCAAAGGTCCAAAACAAAAGCAATAATTGTTTAATCACATCCTTCAATTCCGGCTGGAGAACGATAGCCGCAAATGCTGCTGCCATCGTCTCCGCTTCTCCCTGTCTGCCCATATCTGTCATCAAATATGTATAATTTAATCCCATTCGTACCAAAAGCAATTTTCCTACAACATCTTTCAGATTCTCTTCATCTGTCTCATTTCCACCGATAAGATATTCAATCTCATAATCCAGATTTCTCGAATCAGATTTTGATTCTGCTGCGGAACTAAATTTCGATGTAATATACTGCCCATACAATAATTTTTCTTTGATTCCGTCTGTTCCCATTCTTTCCGGAAAAGAACCTCTTCCCTGATTTTTATCTCGCACCGATACAAGCTGCTCTCTTCCGACGTGCTTTCCCGACAGTTCAAAAGAATCTGACAGTACCAATGACAAAATCCCGCTTTTTTTCACCTCCAAGATTCCTTGATTTTCATCGGGAAGAAGATCTTCCCCTTGTGAGATCATCTGATCCAACTGCTCTGATACCGCTTCTCCTTTCTGCCTCTTTTCCTCCCAATCTGACGACAATCCCGGAATCTCCTCCAAAATCCCCAGTCCGGTTTGAGTTTCCATGACCTCCAATACCTGTTCCCGAAATGCCTGTCCGCTGTTATCTGTAAGAAACTGAATATCAGTAATTGTCTGCTGAATTCCCATACTGCCGTAATATGCCATGCGATTCAAAAGCTTTTGCTCGTCATAACTGCCCGTACCATATGTACTTTCAACCGAAAAAATTTCATACTCTTCCGAAAGCTCTTTCTGATACTCCCCAAATACAGAGAACAAAGCCCGGTCTGCCTCCAACCGCTTCATATTTTTTTCAGTCTGAATCTGTGCGCTTTGCAGCATTGCCAGAATAAAAGAAACCAGAAGCACAAAAATCAAACTTAAAAACGCTGTAATCTCGCCTTTTTGGTTTCTCATTATTTTGCCACATCCTCCATCATATCCCAGAGCTCTCACTTGCGATTTTGTCAAAAATCGTATTGACCAAATCAATTAACTGTGTTTTAAAAATCAAAACAAGTGCAATAATAACAACCAAAATCAATAACATTTCTATTACTGACAGTCCTGAATCTTCTTTCAAAATCTGGATTCCTTCTTTTACCTTTTGCTTTACAGCAAGACCTGCACGCTGTATTTTTTTCATACATTTTCTCCTCTCTTTTCCTGTACCCTTTTACATTCCCGATCATTTCATCTGATTCCCCTTTTTTTTAAGATAAAGCAGCTTTTTATATCTGCATTGTGAAAAATGCCGGGATTACAATCATCGTCAAAACCATTCCAAACATCAGAAACATCGGCATCAGTAACCTCGTTCCCGTTTCTTCTCCCACTTTTCGCGCAAGATTCTTTCGTTCTTCAAATACATTGACTGCCTCTTGTTTCAGCAGAAGGGTCAAACCTTTTGTTCCTTTCTTTAAATTCTGTGCCAGCAGCATCCCGAATTTTCTGTATATTGCCGCCCCACACCGTTCTCCGAACCTTTCATAGCATTCGCTCTCTGATATACCACTTTGAATTTCATGCATGGTATATACCATTTCTTCATATACGGCATGCTTTTCCTCTTTTCTTTCCCGATGTTCATACTCCTCTGCCAGCTTAAACCACACCTTTCGAACCGGCATACCGGCTCCCATAAAAAGGGTAAATCGATTTATGATTTCCGGATAATCCATTTCTAATTGCCGTAATCGATCCTGCTTTTCTTTTTTCTCCTTTTGCTTATCTAAAATATATACGGCAAAAACCATTGTCACACCTAAAAGCAAAATCCCGCCGGCTCGAAAATCTTTTACATAACTCCATTCAACTGTTGCCCCATCAATCTGATCCGGAAGCAGCATTTCTTCCTCCTCTTTCGTTTCCTCGTCCAGTTCCTTCAGCTCTGCTTTCAACTTTTGTATTTTCTGCTCCTTTTCAGACCATTTCGGAGGAAATATATTTGCGTAAAATGTACGTTGTACATTCTCTTCCCTGTAGCTTAAAAAAGCATCTAACCGAAGCAGCGTTCCTTCTTTTTTCAAAGCCTCCTGCTTTAGTTCTCCCTGCAAATTCATCACTTTATAATTATCCAGTTCCCACGTTACGGTAATCGGACTATCCGGAAGTGCAGAAATTAAGTTCAGATCGCTCCTTACTTCATCCAGGCTTCTGTTTTCTCCCAAAATCAGTGTCTCCAACTCAGCTCCCGCCTTTTCAAACTCCTGTTGGATTTCCTCTTCTGAAAACATTTTTTCTGCCACCTCTACTGTAATTTTTTCCTTTGTATCCCCAATCTGTACTTGTAATTCTTCTTCCCTTTTTCCTTTACCCGGATGATTTCTTTCCAGACTGTTCATCCCATTTTCATGTACCGGAAGTTCTTTGCTGTTATCTGTCTGAAAAACCAGAAAAGCAATGACGCAGGTAACAGCCAAAACCACTCCCATCTTTTTATAAACTTCTCCTTTTTTCAACCGAATTTCTGTTTCCATACACCTCCTATGTCCTATTCCCTTAGGTCGGCAGCTATACTGTGATTCTGAGCATTCGATTTCCCATTCGATATGCAAAAAGATATACTCCCAGACAAATGCTCATCAGAATTCCGCCTGCCTGATTTCCATACAGCACTGACAAAAATTCCGGGAATGCCAGCCTCATATAAAATATCATTCCTAACGGAATCACACACATAATACGAAATTCTAGTTTTTTAGATGCCAACAAAGTCTGTATTTCTCTTTCTGTTTCTATCTTTCCGGCAATCATCCTAACGGTATCTCTTAGAATACCGATGCTGTCGCCTCCTATTCTCTTTGCAGTTGCAAAAACCGTAACAAAATTATCTACATCCTCCTGCTGTACCCTTTTTGCAAAGCTTTTTAACACATATTCCAGCGACTGATTCATGTCCAATTCCCGATTCATTCTTTCATATTCTTTTCTAATTCGGCTATCGGACGGATACAGCGGTTTTAGTTCTTTTTCTGTCTCCCGAAATGCATTTTCCACAGAATATCCTGCCTTTAACAGTGAAGATACAATCTGTATACTGTTCTGAAATTGTCCTCGAAATTCTAGTTCTTTCTTTTTACAGCGCTCCTCCCTCCATTCATGCAGATACCAAATGCCAACCGGTATCAGAATCAGTACCATAGCCGGAGAATCATAAAATAAATAGGTCATTCCTCCGATCAACGCAACCGTCTGAATCACTGCCACAACATATTCCTTATGACTGATATCCTGCTGCCAGCAGCTTGTCCCTGTAAACCAGATCTTCCACCTTCACAAGTACTCCTTTAATTTTTCCATTTTCCATTCCCTCCTCTCGAAATTCATACAACGTCTGCAATTGAATTCTCCCATCTTCATATCCAAGCACTTCTGCGATTTCCATAACATGCCTGCTCTTATCACGAAGTCTCCCCAAATGAATAATAATATCCAAAGCCGATGCAATCTGCCTCTGGATCGCAATCAATGGAAGATCTATCCCCATCATCATCATTGTTTCCAAACGATAAAGCATATCTGCCGGATGATTTGCATGGCCGGTGGACATCGAACCACTATGTCCATTCAGCATAGCAGAAGAAATCATATCCACTGTTTCTTCTCCTCGTACCTCCCCTACAATAATCCTATCCGGACGCATCCTCAAAGCTGACTTGATCAAATCCCGTATTGTGACTGCTCCCTCTCCCTCCAGATT
Organism: uncultured Schaedlerella sp.; assembly: GCA_963559385.1. GTDB lineage: Bacteria > Bacillota > Clostridia > Lachnospirales > Lachnospiraceae > Schaedlerella. The sequence goes on along the minus strand of CAUWKK010000004.1, from coordinate 56,303 downwards.
GGCATTTCTTGCCTCCAGACGCACCAGATTAGGAACCCCCTTAATCTGTAATTCTGCATTATCCTCAATCGTAATAATACGCTCATCTTTCGGTATATAGTCCGACATTGCATTTAAAAAAGTTGTCTTTCCGGCTCCGGTTCCTCCACTGACAAAAATGTTATACCTTGCTTTCACGAGTATCTTTAAAAATTCTGCTGCCTCTTCACTAATACTGTTCCATTCGATCAGCTGTTTCATCGTTACCTTTTCTGTCGGGAATTTGCGGATCGTCATGATCGGGCCATTCAAAGCCACCGGTTTTAACACTACATTGACACGGGCTCCATTCTCAAGTCGTGCATCCACGATCGGAGACAATTCATTTACATAACGATTTGTTCCTGCTACAATCTGCTGGATTACATCCTCCAGTCTGTTTAAAGACATAAATCTCCGATCTGATTTTAAGATCTGTCCATTCCGCTCCAGAAAAATGTCTTCCGTCCCATTCACCATAATCTCCGTGACCGTTTCATCCTCAACAAGCTCCTGTATAACATCCAATTTCCGAAACGAATGAAAAAGCTGTCTGCTCAATGCGATCTGTTCCTGAAGAGGGATATATTCCTCTCCTGCCTCTTCCCGAAGCACTTGATGTATCAGTTCTTCCAATTCTTCATCATCAATATCTCTGGTCAGATCAAGTCTGTCTAATACACGCTCATACAGTTGTTCTTCCTTCAATCTGCTGACTTTACTCCCCCGCCTTCCTCGTTCTGATCTCTGTTTTTATCTTCACTTTTCTTTGCACTGTCTTCTCCAGAATATCCTCCATTCCGGTTTTCCTCAGATTCTCCGTATACTGCATCATTTTTGCCTGCGAAACAGTTTCCTCTATATACGGTGTATATATGACATCACAAAACCGTAAAATCTCAAACATGCCGTCAACACAGTCTCCGATATCTACAATCACTTTTTCATAGATACATTCTCGCAAGATTCGCTCCAAAAGTTTCAGCCATTCTTCTTTTTTTACAGACTTTAAATCCTGTAAATACGGCAGCGGGGAAACATAATCCAACTTTTCCAACTGTCCCGCAATGGTACTTAGACGAATCCCGATATTGCCTCTTTCCTGCTTTTGATAATATAGCAGATCTCCCAAATGTCCCTCCGTTTTTTCCCGAAAATACATTTCTGTTCCCGCATATGCTTCCAGATTCAGATAGAGCACAGGTTCTCTTTCTGCTAGTTTTTTCCCCATACGGATTGCAAAACGAGTCTTTCCGATACGATGCACAGGAGAATATACTCCGATCAGCACGCCTTTTTCTTTTGCGGAAGTAACTACTGTCTTTACAGTACTTGCTCCTGCACTCTTCACAAGCTGAGTCCATATTACATCTGCACTTTGATATCGCAGAACTCCACATTCTTCCTCGGAAAGCTCTCTTTGTTCACGAAGCAGTACATATTTTGACTCTGCCTCTATTGCGTCCCTTTGTTCTTTCGGATATTCTTCTGCGATCAGCAAAATATGAATCTTTTTTTGCAAGGCAAATTTTTGAAGCTCTTCAAACGTATAAAACAAATACAACTGCATTCCCGTTTCTTGTTTTCCTGCAAATATCTGAAGCAGGTTTTTCGCATATTGCCGTTCCGGGTCACAGATTACAAAATTCCTTCCATACAACCTATCCCTCCTATTCTGTTTTTTGTTCACATTACTTAATTGAAACCTGTGCTGCGATTATACAGCCTGATAAAACTCTTGAAGATTGAATACTGAATGTCCAATCTAAGATATATGCTCTCAGAGATGAAAGCAGATACACAACTTTGTATGCTGTGTGAGTTGTATTATAAACACCTCTTTTGAAGATGTCCATAGGCATTTTTAAATTTGCAGTTTTTTGTGAAAACCTTACAAAAATTGATACATCAAAATTCCATAAAGCAGGCAAACCCCAGGAATTCCAAGCGTTCCTGATGTCAAAAACGAAATCAGATTCAACCCTACATTCAATGTATCCTTATCCGGAAGCACATAATGATTGATAAAAAAAATCAATCCCATTCCCAAAATTGCCCGAAGTATAAAATTTGTAACCATTGTCGTCAGCCTGCTTTCCACACCTGTACCATCCTTTCTCCGAAAATTTTTTTGCAAACTTTTTTAGCTTTTCCTTTATACTTCACTATATGCTTTCCCCCGCTTATATATGCTCGCCTTTTCACTCACATTTCTTAAATCTTCTCTACACTGTTTCACAAAAAACGGCAGATCCAACACCTGCCGTTTTACTCCATATCTCTGATTTTATTTCTTCTTACAAATCGATTTCAATCTTTCTTCCGGTTCTCTCATACTTATGATACCTGACTCCGGCTGCTTCCAGCATACGCTTTGATGCAATAACGCTTGGCGTATCTGCATACTTATCACAATCATAGATCAGCTCCCTGATCCCACATTGAATAATTGCTTTCGCACATTCATTGCATGGAAATAATGTCACATACATCCTAGCTCCCGTCAAGGCCTGTCCCGGTCCGTTATAATTCAAAATGGCATTCAGTTCACTGTGAGTAGAGTATACATACTTTGTCTCCAACGGGTCTTCTCCGTCTCGTGTCCATGGAAATTCATCATCAGAACAACCTGTCGGAAAGCCGTTATATCCCATAGACAAAATCTTGTTATCCTGACTTACAATACAGCAGCCGACTTGAGTTCCCGGATCCTTTGAGCGCATTCCCGAAAGCATTGCAACCCCCATAAAGTACTCATCCCATGATAAATAATCCATTCTCTTATCAGACACTATACTGCACCTTCCTCTCCTACTCTCTCTGTAAATGAGTTTAATTTCTTTGTCAACTTATTAATTAACTCGAAAAGTCGTTCCATGCATTCTCCATATGAACTAAGCGGCTGCCCACATGGATTTAGTATTTCTCCCTCATCCCCAACATATTCAGTCAATGTATACACATTGATATCTTCACCATGCTCTGCCGCAATTTTTCTCTTTTGACTTTCATTCATTGTCAACAATAAAATTTCTTTATCAATTTCTGTTTCTGAAAATGCCACCGCCGTATGCGCCGCAATAGACATCTGTATACTTTTTAACACCGCTTCCGCTTTCGGATTTACCGGCTCCGGAAAAAGAACGACCATTCCTCTTGAATCAATCACATATTCTTGATACAAATCCTTTTTGCGCAGCATCTCCGCCGCCATAGGTCCCCGACATGTATCTGTATCACTGACAAACACGATCCTTCTATATTTTTGCCTGCGTGCCACATCCGCTGCCGAAATCCGCAAATGACCCGCAGCTTTTTCCAGACGGTTCATAATTGCATTTCCAATCCCACTGACAGCAAAGGATTCGCTATAGATCATGTCTACATCCTCTTCATCAAATTCGCGCAAAACTCCATATAAGTTTCTTGCGATCGTCTTTTCATTTTCCCTCGACCCGATATTTTTAATCACTCCGTTTGTATAGTAGCAGACGGTCTCGCTTGTAGCAATAACACCGACTTTCTTTCCTTTTCGGATCATTTCATAACAAAGCTGCCGAATTGCCAGAACCTCTTCCTTAATATTTCCCTCTACAATTACCAGCTTTGCCTTTGGCGCATAATGACGGTACTTCATCCCCGGCGCCTTTGGAGCCTGATTACTTTCATTTCCCAAAACAGTCTCGTCAATATCCACATCCCCAATGATCGGTTTCATCATTTCTGCCGTAATCGCCCCCGGCCGCAGTATCATCGGCGGTTCCACCGTCATATCTACAATAGTTGATTCCAGACCAATATCGACCTTTCCACCATCCAAAATCATTTCGATTTTTCCGTTCAGATCTTCATACACATGGTCTGCCGTCGTCGGGCTCGGACGTCCTGATGTATTTGCACTCGGAGCAGACACATAGCCTCCTGCCGCACGGATCAATTCTCTTGCAACTATATTGCTCGGCATCCGTACAGCTACCGTATCCAGTCCTCCCGTTGTTCCATACGGTACCGCTTCGCTCTTATCAAAAATCATAGTCAACGGTCCCGGCCAGAATCGCTCTGCCAACCGTACTGCAGACTGCGGAATCTCTGCCGTAATTTTCTCAAGAGCATCGAAATCTGCAATATGTACGATCAACGGGTTATCTGACGGTCTTCCCTTTGCCGCATACGTCTTGCCAGAGGCCTCCTCGTTCAGGGCATCGGCCCCAAGCCCATACACTGTCTCTGTAGGAAATGCAACAAGACCTCCCTGCTTCAATATCGCTCCGGCTTCTGCTACCGCCTGTTTATCCATATTTACTTCATCTGTTTTTCTAATTATCGTTTCCATGCTTTTCATTATATCATTTTTTCTCAAAAAATACAGTCCTTTTCTTTCAGTTCCCTCTTGTATAATCAAGAATCCCTTTCTTGACAGCCTTTGCTATCTTCATTTGATATTCCTCATCACAAAGCTTTTCTGCCTCCTTTGGATTACTCAAAAATCCACATTCCACAATCACAATCGGAGTTTTTGTTTTTTTCAACATGTAATATGTATCATTTGCTTTTTCCTTCCTGTGATTCTCCGGATCAATTTCCCGAAGCGTCTCTTGAATGATTTTTGCTGCCTTTTCCCCCTCTTTTGAATGCGAAAAATAAAATACCTGTGCACCGTGAACTCCTGCATCCTGATAACTATTTTGATGGATACTGACTGTAAGCACAGGTTTTATTTGATTGATCAACTCTACTCTGGCTTTTAAATCTTCCACATTTGTATCTTCCAATCCCTCGCCGGACTCTCTGGTCATTACAACCTTTATATTTTCTTCCTTTAATAACTGCTGAACTTTTTTGGCAATCTGTAAATTTATTTCTTTCTCCTCTGCATTATTAACTCCTATCTTCCCCGGATCACCACCACCGTGTCCACTGTCTATTACTATCACCTGTTCCGTCGCCTTTCCCACAGTTTGTATACGTCCTTCGGCACCGATTCTTTCTAAAAGCCTTTCCCCCATAAGCTGACCGGCTGCAGCAATTCCCGTTATAACTCCCAGCAATATCACAATCCCTATTTTTTTTCGCAAAAAAACATCTCCTTTCACACATATACACTCATAATATATGCGAAAAAGAGATGTTTTTTTCATCTTTCTACTAATTTACATATTGAAGGATCAAATCCCATACTCTGGAATTTTCCCAGCCAAGTTTCCACTCTGCAACTCCCGCAAGCTCATTGCTCTTGATCAGTTTCAGTTTTTCTTCCAGAGAACTCATATCCTCCAGCCAGATTTTATAAATGCCTCCGTCAGCCTCCCACTCTGCGTAATTCTGCTTTGTCTTATCATCCCACTGAGCCTGAATGCCGCTGTTTTCTAACGTCTGCTCTGCCTCATCCATGCCCATAGCAGTACTGCTGACCTTATTCGGATACTGTGCCGCTTCCGTTCCCTCTTCTTCAGCAAGCTCTGCCTCTGTTTTCGGTGCCTCAAACCACAATCTCGTATAAAGAGGAACTCCTACAACAAGCTTCTCGGCAGGAACCATTTTTAACGCATCTTCGATTCCTTGCTCTACATATCCATAAGAAGCAACTGAACCTGCCTCATAGGATCCGTCAATATGTTCGTCATATGCCATAAGAAATACATAATCTGCCATGATGCCCTGCTCTTTCAGATTATAATGTTCATTATATGGCTGCGGAACATAGTTATCAATAGAAAATATCAAGCCGTTCTGTCTGCACTTTACAGACAATTCACGTACAAACTGAATGTAGTGTTCTCCGCACTCTAATGAAATCAACTCAAAATCAAGATTGATCCCATCCACTCTGGACTGTAGCGCCGCCGCAATTACCTGATTTATCAATGTCTCTCGCTTTGATGTATGGCTGAGAACCTCATATGTTTCATCATAAGAACTGATTCCGCCGTGAAAATCTCTCAACACTGCCCATACCTGAAGATTTGACTGATGTGCATAATTCACATAATCTGCACTTGCAATGGATGTGATATTTCCATTTGTATCTGCAATGCTGAACCAGGTAGGTGCAATTGTTGTCAGCCCTTTTGTGCCGGCAATCGTTTCCAATACATAGCTGTTTGCAATTTCATTCTCTACATTATGCCATGCCATATTGATCGGCTTGTCCAAAGAAATATTCGTATATTCCGGTTCTGTAAAATCTCGCGAAATCGTTTCTTCCTTTGTTCCTCGCAAATACTTAGTCCTTACATATCCGATAAATCCATCTGACGTTGCAACCTTCTTCCAATCCTCTTCATCTTCAAGCACTGTTATCCTGTCAGACTTTTTCACCTTGGTCAGTATCGGACTCTTCACACCGCCCTGGTATCTCACTTCTGTATTCCGTTTCAGCGTCGCTGTCTTTGTCTTTCCCCATGAGCTTGTGATCGCCGCTCTGTTCGGATTTTCATATACACTGTAATCCATGTTTGTATACTTCTGTATAAACGGCAATGCAATATATGCAGTTCGTCCCTCTGTTTTCAGAATGGTATAATTCTCACTTTTCTTTTCACTTACTTCTGTGTACTCATTGCTTCCTACTGTGACAGAAACATTCCCATTTGGCAATGTGTAAAGCATGACACTTTCATTCGGATCCCAATAAAACCTCTCATTGATCTGCTTTCTGACAACCGAATATTCGATATAAGCTTCACCGTCGATCAGTTTTCCCGCAGGAATTCCTGTTTCCTCGTCTTTTATAACTTGACTATTGACAACCACAGCTAAGTCGTTTTCCGCTTGTAATCCATAATATTTTTCCAAATCCGCTTTCTCTTTTGACGGACTGTACTTTTTCCATACGAAAAAACCACCAATCGCTCCGATTACTATCAATATAAGCAAAATAAATACGATCATACGGTTACGCTGTCTGCGCCGCGCCCGGTTACTTCTACGCCTCCGCTGCCCCGGATTCGGAATTTGCCCGTTCATCCTTTGTCCGACCGGACGCTGCTGGCTATTTATCCTCTGTCCTGCCTGCCTTGCGTCTCCGGAAGTAGCTCTTCCGCTCGGATTCATTCCCGGACTCCCCAATCTATAATTACTGCTGCCTGGGCGTTGATTTATTGCCGACTGCCTGCTTCTCTGATTTGAGATTTCTGAACCTCTCTTTTCTCTTTCGTCCAATGCCGCACCTCCTGTTATGCTATAATTCGTCACTTATATGACAGTAAGCTGACAAATGCAACTCACATTATTTATCATACAATTAAATATAATTATATCATATTTTTTTCGTACGTCATTAGTATTTTGCCAATTTGACATGTTTTTACCACAATTTAAATCTCTTATCTTTTCTTTTTTCAGCTTTTCTGCATAAAGGGGTTTCTACGGCTGAAAATTTCTGCGTCTCCTCCTATTAATATTTATAAAAGAAAGTGCCTCCAGCTTTCCATTTGAATCTATTTCGTAATCCCGCATATAACTTACATTTTCTCTCGCCATATGAGCTTTTACAACCTGCATCGGACTTGCACTTTGACCGTCCATAAGGATACATACTCCTTTTCTTTCATACTGCTCTAATTCTGCATACATTTTCTCATATGTCGGTTTTTCTCTTTTCATATATTCCGCTCCTTTCCTGTCGGTTCTGATAAATAAGCTTTGCTGCATATATATGACCAATGGGAAGCTTCGTGACATACCGCAGGATCATGCAGCCAGAAAGATAGTACGAACCTTACAGTAAATATGTATATTCCTCTCTTGAATAATTCCCGATACTGGAATAGTGTATCAATGATATGTTCAGAAATGGTTCTAAGAATCTCTGATTTGTGTAACTGAATGTAATCCCATAAGACCTCCTTTCTTCATCAGATTTTATTTATCGGAAATACTACCTTCTGTACCGCAATTATAAGCAGATACGCTCTCTTTTTTCAATGTGTATTTTGTTGGTAACCCATGTAAGTTTGTTGGTAACTTTTTCCACACATATTCCGGAGTTTTTCAAGGTTTTTTCCACATATATTCTTCTTTTTCTTTACATATTTCATTTTTTTGTTTATACTAATATGGAATATATATATTTTCATTCGGGAGATATAAAAATCTCTGTGAAAGTCAATAAATAAGGATGTGATTATATGAAGATTGAAAAACTAAATGAAAATCAGATTCGTTGTACATTGACACATGCTGATCTGGCAGCACGCCACTTAAAGCTTAGCGAACTTGCTTATGGTACGGAAAAAGCAAAGTCTTTGTTTCGTGACATGATGCAGCAGGCATCCTTTGACTTTGGTTTTGAAGCTGATGATATACCATTAATGGTAGAAGCAATTCCTGCTTCTGCAGACACAATTGTGCTGATTATTACGAAAGTAGAAGACCCTGAAGAGCTTGACACTCGTTTTTCACGCTTTACCACTCCTGCCGAGCCGGAAACAAAGGGGGCAGGGTCATTCAGTAAATTGGAAGGTGCTGAAGAATTTCTGGATCTTTTAAATAAAGTAAAAGAAGCTGCAGCCGGCACCTCTGATCCTCTTCCCGAAAAAGAAAACACAGAACAGCAATTTCTGGTAAAACTGTTTTCTTTTTCAACAATCGATCGTGTCATTCAGGCTTCTCATCTGATAAACGCTGTTTACCACGGTGCAAATACGCTTTATCTGGATGAAGAGAACGAGCTCTATATCCTTGCTCTTACTCCTTCAGATCACAGTACAAACGAGTTTAGTAAGGTATGCAACATGCTTTCCGAATACGGCAATCAGGAAAAGGCCTCTGCCTCTATTCTTGCATTTCTGGAAGAGCATTGTGAAATTGTAATTGCAGCAGATGCCGTGCAAAAGCTTGCCGCAATCTGATCAATTATCTACACATTGGGTAATATAACTATCCCTTAATAACGAAAAAGACAACGGATAAGAACGGCCGTTGTCTTTTTTGCTTTTTAAATTCTTTTGTTGATACTTTAATAATTATTTTCCCGCTGCTTTCTTTGCCGCATTAATCTTCTCTACAAGAAGCTCCGGATCAAGGCCGTGGACAAAGGCTGCCTCTTCCAATGTCTCTCCCTGAGCGGACGGACATCCGAGACAATGCATACCTATTTCCATTAAAATCGGAGCTGCCTCCGGAAATACCACTAAAAGTTCACCAATTGTTGTATTCTTAGAAATTTCTGCCATTTCATTTTCCTCCTTTTTAATTCTGTTTTTTATTATAATCGGTCTCTTCGAAATTATCAACTACAAGAGAAGAAAATATAGCTGTGCATATATTGAAATAAATCCAGAATAATCTGAATTGTTTCTCTATTACACTTCAATTTTAGACTACTCAAAAGTCAATCTTTTTTCTTTCTTTTTTCGACAAAATTTGAATTTCATCACTTCTCACAAAAACATTCGTTCTTTTTTGCCGCTGAATATTCCACATTATTAACACCTTTTTGTGTGGAAAATGTGGAAAACTTTTTCAAAATCTACTTTTTTCCACGTTTTTTGATGTTTTGAATGTGGATAAGTTGATAACTCTATTTTTTTCAATTTCGACTTTTTTTTACAAATTTCCGCTTTTTTGTGCATATTGCATATTCCCTCTCGTCCCTGTCCTGACCGGTGCTTCTCTCCTGATATAGTAAAACACCTGGAGTTGTCTGTAAACTCAATATATTCTTCAAAAAAGAAAGACATCATCTCGTTCCGATGATGCCTTATTTCCTCTACTTTTTACAGAACCCGCCGTATTGTTACAATGGGTGCATAAGTTGCGCTGCAAATACCGATACCGTCAACTTCATTCATTGCATTTACAATATTACCGTCACCCATATAAAGCCCTACATGACCGTCATACAATACAATATCTCCCGGAATTGCCTGATCATAACTGACTTCATATCCCACATTTACCATGTCATATGTTGTCCTTGGAAGACTAACGCCAAAATTTGCATATACAGACTGGACAAACCCCGAACAATCTGCTCCCTGAGTCAAGCTTGTACCTCCCCATACATAGGGATTTCCGATAAATTGACATGCAAAGTTGATAACAGCCTGTCCTGCGGACACAGATGCATCAGCATATCCCATTGTTTCCTGCACATTGTTCCTCAGATCTTCACTGTCGGGTCGAACTCCCTTGTAGAAATCTGCCGAATTTCCTTTCTGCACTTCCTCCGCCGCTTTTCTCGCTTCTTCTTCGGCAATCCGCTGTGCCTCTTCTTCTTTTGATTCTGCATATGTCCAGGTCGTTTCTACATTTATATAGTCTCCACTTACCCAGCCGTCTATTTCACCGACCTTTACAGGATACCAATTATCCACTGCCTCTCCGGTCACTTCATACTGCTCATTCAGTTCGATCTGTGCCAAAATCTCTGCATCGGTTCCCTGCCCGTTTCTCACATTCAGCAAATATGCTTCTACCGTAGCAGTTTCCTTTTCATACTCTTCTGCATGTTGTTTTGCTTCTTCTCCTGTATATAAAACATTTCCCGGTACATACCCCGATACACTGCCCGACTGGATTTTTGTCCAGTCCCCTTCGTACGCCAATACAGTCACCGTTGAATCACTATATAGTTTCCCGGTCCAATCACTTGCTTCATCCGGAGCACTTCTAATATAAGTAACTTCTCCCTCACTTATATTAGAAAATGCTCTATTTAAATACTCTCCCTGTTTTGTCGGTACCATATATAAATTAATGTTTTCTTTTACTTTCGTTTCATAACATTCTTCCAGTACCGATTCGATTCCTGCTACCGGCAATGTAGACGTTCTGCTTTCCTGTTTTTCTTCTGCCTGCACTGTCAGAGCACTCCCCGGAATCATGATTGCTCCTACCAACGCAGATACAATCAATTTCTGTTTCTTCTGTGTGATATTCATATAAAACCTCCTTTTGATTTTTGCCTTTATCTTTTGTAGGAAGTTCTAAATGTTACACAATTATTAAATTTTGTTACAACGTGATTATATCAATCTATAACATTAATGTCAACTATTTCAATATTTTTTCGTATCTTATAATATGACACCACTCAACATTTTCCCACAAAACTTTCTTCTTTAATTTTATTTTGTTAATTATTTTGTAACATTTTATCTATTTTTATGCAGGTTTCAAATTAATTTAAAAAAAACATTGACATTTCTCTCTTTCTTGTATATAATCTAATCATAGTAATCATTACTATTATTGTTTTAGGTTTGAAAGGAGGATTTCAGTGGCCAACTTGAAATATAGTCGGCAGCGCGAATCCATCAAACAGTTTCTGGCAACAACGAAAGAACATCCCACTGCCGATACGGTATATATGCATGTGAGGGAAGAATTCCCGAACATCAGTCTCGGTACAGTATATAGAAATCTGAAATTGCTGACCGACATTGGTGAAGCGATTAAGATTACTGCACCAGACGGAGGCGACAGATTTGATGGATGCGTTCAGCCACACAATCATTTTTACTGCACAGGTTGCAGAAAAATACTGGACTTAGAGCTTGATATGACCAAGATCGAACAGATCAATCAAGCTGCTGCCGAGAATTTTGACGGTATCATCGAGTCTAGCAATACCATTTTTTTTGGTCAATGCAGTGACTGCATTAAAAAGTCATAATAAATAAAAAAATTCAAAAAAGAAAAGGAGAATCAATCATGAAAAAATTTGTATGTACAGTATGTGGTTATGTTTACGAAGGAGAGGCAGCACCGGCAGAATGTCCTCAGTGTCATGTTGGAGCTGATAAGTTCAAAGAGATGTCCGGCGAAAGAGAATGGGCTGCAGAGCATGTTGTAGGTGTAGCACAGGGTGTCAGCGAGGACATTCTTGCTGATTTAAGAGCAAACTTCGAAGGTGAATGTTCTGAAGTTGGTATGTATCTGGCTATGGCAAGAGTTGCTCACAGAGAAGGATATCCGGAAATCGGACTGTACTGGGAAAAAGCAGCTTGGGAAGAGGCTGAGCATGCATCTAAATTCGCAGAGCTTCTCGGAGAAGTTGTTACAGACAGCACAAAGAAGAACCTTGAAATGAGAGTAGAAGCTGAGAACGGAGCTACAGCAGGTAAGTTTGATCTGGCAAAACGTGCAAAAGCAGCTAACCTTGATGCTATCCATGATACAGTTCATGAAATGGCAAGAGACGAAGCTCGTCACGGAAAAGCATTCGAAGGACTTCTTAAGAGATACTTCGGCTAATTTATACTTGATATATTTATCGATAATATCAGACATTCCAAGAGGTGTTAGCAAGTTGGCTGACGCCTCTTTTTCACAAACAGGAGGCTTTTTTATGTCAAAATATACAGGAACAAAAACAGAACAAAACCTAATAAACGCATTTGCCGGAGAATCTCAGGCACGAAACAAATATACCTACTATGCTTCCGCTGCAAGAAAAGCCGGTTTTGTACAAATGGCAAATCTTTTTGAAGAAACTGCAAATCAAGAGAAGGAACATGCCAAAATGTGGTTTAAGGAATTCCACGGAATCAATTCTGTAGAAGAAAATCTTGCAGATGCAGCCGCAGGAGAGAACTACGAATGGACAGATATGTATAAAAAAATGGCAGAGGAAGCAGAAGCTGAAGGCTTTACCGAACTGGCCGCCAAATTCCGCGGTGTGGCAGAGGTCGAGGCAGCGCATGAAGTCCGCTTTAATAAACTTCTTGAAAGCTACAATACAAATAAGACCTTTAAGGGCGATGCCCCTCTTGGTTGGAAATGCAATAACTGCGGATATATCTACGAAGGTGAGGAAGCTCCTGACGTCTGCCCTGTTTGCAACCACCCTCGCGCTTACTTTGAAAGAAAGGTGGAGAATTATTAAAAATCCTTTGTCTAAAAATTTAACTTGACGCTATTTTTTTTAAAGAGATGATTGCCCGACAGCGATCATCTCTTTTCTTTATAACACTCTATCAGCTTTTCTTTTTTCTGACGGCTCAATTGCTTGATCGCATACTCCCTGCTCATTGCCTCTTCCTTTGTTTCAAACAATTCATAGTAAACCAAAACAACCGGACGGCGGCTCTTTGTATATTTTGCACCTTTTCCGACATTATGATCTCGAACCCTCTTTTCCAGATTGTTTGTCCACCCGGTATAAAAACTTCCGTCTGCGCACTTTACGATATATGTATAATTAGTCATTATTTCTCTCTTACTCCTTTTTATCTTACATATGCTATTATAATACATCTTCTATACATAAGGAAGAGGTACAGCTTATCTGCACCTCTTCCTTAATTTTCTATCCTTCCATATAGTCCATCGGATTCACCGGAACTCCGTCTTTCAACAGTTCAAAATATAAATTTGCTCCCTCTACCGAATAATATTTTGTAGGCTCGCTCAGATGCCCCAAGGTCTGTCCCTTATTTACATACATTCCGATTTCCACAGGCACCTCTTTCAACTGACCGTATACAGCGCTATACCCGTTTCCCATATCAACGGTAACCGTAAGACCTGTCTGTGCATCCTGCTTAACAGAAGAAATAATTCCTTCTTGTGCAGCGCCGATCACTTCTCCGATTTCCCCTCCGACGATCAGCGCCGGATTATATTTATATTGCTCTAATGTCGGAAAATAAACAGTCTTGTCCATGCTGTAATCAATCAGTACCGCACCGCTCGCCGGCCAGGCCAATGTGCTATTTTCATCAAACCAGACATTCATCCCTGCCCCGGCAGTTTCTTCTGTTCCTTCCGTATCTGTTTTTTCTTCTGTATTTTCTTTTTCCATATTATCTTCTTCCTCATTTTCCCGAATACTTTCCGCCTCCGGCAAAACAATATCATTTGTCGTTGTCGCTTCCGTTTTTTCTTTTGTCATTTCTTCTGTTTCCTGCTCCGCCTTTGCCAACTGCTGCTTCATTTTGTTCTGATAATTACGAAAGGTAAATGCCCCCACAAGCGCAATTACAGCTACAAAGCAGATGACCATAGCGACTGATGCTCCCTTTTTTTTCAGAAAGGACTGCTTTTCATCATTATTCATATTCATCACCTCTGACTCTATTTTTGCCAGAAATGATTTCCCTTATTCCGTTTTTTGAAAAAACTGTTAGAAATTACTCTATCTGCATTTTTTCTCCGATTCCTCCGCCGTCTCTTAATTCTGTTCCTCCAAAAAAGAACTGTAAGATTTCCTCGTAATTTTTCCCCTCCTTTGCCAGCTCCTCTGCCGTCCACTGACTCATCCCCAGTCCATGTCCGACTCCAGTCGTTGTAATCCGCAAATTTCCGTTCATATCCTGTAAAGAAAATGAACCGGACGGCAAATCGAGGGCATCCCTAAACTCATCCCCACTACAGATTGTCTGTCCGATCCGAAGCTCCTTCACATAGCCTGCCGCATCCAAAGACAATATTTCAAAATCCTCTATCCCATACACCTTTCCTGCCTCCGCTTCCTGTACTGCCACAAGAAACGGCTGACATCTGGTCTGAACCTCCTGATATGTAAAAGAAATCGTCTGTATCTCATTTTCTGCCTTTTTATCCAAAGGACACTCCCGCACTGTCAGATATGGATATTCCTCCGTTCCCAGTGCTTCCTTTGAATCTCTCGTCATTCCGTTACTGGATTTATGAAAAGGAGCCCATGCATACGTGTCTCCATAAAACAACACTTGATTGTTTGTCTCCTCTATGGCGGCTTTTAAATCATTATATCGTGTTTCATATTTTCCTCCCCACAGCTTTCTGAGCTTTTCTGTACTAAGATACCGCTCTTTCAATACAGTTTCCTTACCGGGAAGCAACTGCTGATACAGCTTTGTCCGAATCAAAACAGCCTGCGCCTTTAACATTTCCTCTTCACTTTCCTTTGGTACCTCTAACGCCAACACTCCTAGAAAATATTCTTCCCAGGGAACCTCTCTGATAACCTTCTCATTCCCTCCTACAGTCTCTTCCTCCAGCTCTGCTCTTACATGTACTTCTTCTGCTTGTCTTCCTTCCCTGTCTGCGCCATGTATAAATATCGTTATTACATAGGGAAGCAGAAATAAAAAAATCAAAAATGTAATGATTGCCTTAACTTTCTGCGATATCCGCCTGTATATTACGGTATTTCTTTTCATAAAAAATGCCCTCCATATCTATCTTAAGATATGAAGAGCATTTCTCAATTATTCATTTTCTTCGCCTATTGAATTTTCAGCAGGCTCTGATGCTGTCGCAATCGGTTCCTGCAGCGGTGTATCCGATACCGGCGGCTCTGTTGAAATCGGCCCTTTCGGCATCATTTCTGCCGCTGCCGGATACGGAGGCGTCTGAGGCGGTTGCATATACGGAGGCGGTGTCTGCATAATTGGTCTGTTCACCCTCGGCTCCATTCCCGGATTATAAGGTCTTCTGCTCATGATCAAAAGGCAGATCGGCTCATACATCGGAATCACACCCATTAACACGGCATGCACGATAGACATATTCCGGGATGTAAATCTGTCCAATATCTGATGATTGATCAAAATTCTAAGTACCTGTATTGCTCCGCCGAATGCGACCAATACAAGAATAAATAGGACAAACATTATAATCACAAGAATTACTGCACCCGGCCCCGGTCCATAATATCCCATAGAAGAAACTGTACTGACTCCTATCACTCCAAATATTATCAGATAAAATACAAACACTACAGCACTCTGGATGATAGGCAGTACAACCAACCAGATTCCGGGATTCTGGATTGATCTTTTCTTAAAGACGATGTCTCCTCCGAGCTCTCCCTGCAAATATGTTCTTGCAAACGGAATAAACGCAAGCCACGGATATTCCGCTCCCTGACGCTTTGCGATCGTATACAGACCAATCCCTTTTATAATATAACAAATCAGTTCATAAATCCCTAAGATAAGGAAGATAAGCATATATATCATCAACACTACGCCTGCTCCTCCATTCGATACATATTCATAACCATAATCCATATAGCCACCTCCTATAGCAATCTAATCATCCTATCGCAACTTAAAACTTCTGTGGTGTTACTGTTACCTTTTCCAACTTCCAGATATCTTTTACATATTCCTCAATCGTACGGTCAGATGTGAACTTGCCGCAGCAGGCAGTATTGAGCATTGCCATTTTAGACCACCTCTGTCCGTCTCGATAAGCCTCCTCCACTCTCTTCTGTGCTTCCGCATAAGAACGGAAATCCTTCAAAATAAAGTACGTGTCTGCTTTATCCGTACACTGTGTATTTAACAGGGAGTTATAAAGGTTCTTATACATATTGTGATCCCCATGCGCATAGGTACCATCCAGCAACTGATCGATTACACGTTTCAACTCCCAATCATTGAAGTAAATATCGATTGGATTGTATCCCCCATGATTCTCATAGTTGATCACTTCTTCTGAACTCAATCCAAAAATAAATGCATTTTCAATTCCGACCTCTTCTACGATCTCTACATTGGCTCCGTCCATCGTCCCCAAGGTTGGCGCACCATTCAGCATAAACTTCATATTTCCTGTACCGGATGCTTCCTTGGATGCAGTCGAAATCTGTTCGCTGACGTCTGCCGCAGCAAAGATCAGTTCCGCATTGGACACACGATAATCCTCAATAAACACGACTTTCAGCTTACCGTTAATACTTCTGTCATTGTTCACTACATCTGCGACAGAATTGATCAGCTTGATCGTCTCTTTTGCTCTTAAATATCCTGCCGCAGCCTTCGCTCCAAAGATAAAGGTTCTCGGATAGAAAGATATCTCCGGATGCTCCTTAATCTGATTGTACAGATACATGACATGCAGGATGTTCAAAAGCTGACGCTTATACTCATGCAGACGTTTTACCTGTACATCAAAGATAGATCGAGGATCCACATCAATTCCGTTGTGCTCCTTGATATACTTTGCAAGGCGAACTTTATTCTGATACTTAATCTGCATAAATTCTTTTCTTGCCTGCTCATCATTTACAAGCGGCTTTAAATTGGCAAGCTGAGACAAATCTGTCTTCCAACCGTCTCCAATCCGATCTGTAATCCATTTGGATAACAACGGATTACCATGAGCCAGAAAACGTCTCTGCGTAATGCCATTGGTCTTATTATTGAATTTCTCCGGCATCATTTCATAGAAATCCCGAAGCTGCTCATTTTTCAAAATCTCTGTATGCAGACGTGCAACACCATTTACCGAGAAGCCGGCAATGATCGCCATATTCGCCATACGTACCTGACCATCCCAGAGAATCGCCATTTTTCTAACCTTCTCTTCATTTCCCGGGTATTTCGCACATACTTCATTCACAAACCTCCGGTCAATTTCCTGTACAATCTGATAAATCCGAGGGAGCAGTTTGGAGAAGAGGTCGATCGGCCATTTCTCAAGCGCTTCTGCCATTATCGTATGATTCGTATATGCACAGGTCTTTGTCGTCACATCCCATGCTTCTTCCCAAGTCAATCCCTCCTGATCGATCAAAAGATGCATCAGCTCCGGAACAGCAACCGTCGGATGCGTATCATTCATTTGAATGACAACCTTCTCATACAATTTTCTGATATCATCATGCTCCCGCTTGTATTTCGCAAGGATTTCCTGTAAACTTGCCGAAATAAAGAAATACTGCTGCTTCAAGCGAAGCTCCTTTCCTGCATAATGATTATCGTTCGGATAAAGCACCTCAACAATCGTCTTTGCAAGATTTTCCTGCTCCACTGCCTTATGGTAATCTCCGCGGTCAAAGAAATCCAACTGAAAATCGGTGATTGCCTTAGCATCCCATATACGCAATGTATTCACAACATGGTTATTATAGCCGACGATCGGCATATCGTACGGAATCGCCAATACTGATTCAAAATCTTCCTGAATAAACTTATCCCGCCCGGTTTCTGCATCTCGCTCAAAACGAACCGTTCCTCCAAAACGTACCTCTTTTGCATATTCATCTCGACGGATTTCGAACGGATTACCGTCTTTCAGCCAGTTATCCGGCGTCTCCACCTGATAGCCGTCCTTAATCTTCTGCTTGAACATTCCGTAACGATAACGGATTCCGCATCCGTATGCCGGATAATTCAATGTTGCCAAAGAATCTAAGAAGCATGCCGCCAGTCGTCCCAAACCGCCGTTTCCAAGTGCCGCATCCGGCTCTTGATCCTCGATCACATTGAGATCAAACCCCAGCTCATCCAAGGCCTCTTTTACACCTTCGTATACAGTCAGATTGATCAGATTATTTCCAAGTGCACGCCCCATTAAAAATTCCATTGACATATAGTAGACTGTCTTTGCTCCCGCCTTTTTATATGCAGCCTGTGTTGCCAACCAGTCGTCAATGATCGCTTCCTTTACTGCATAGCAGACTCCCTGAAAAATCTGCTGCTGACTTGCCTCTTCTACAGTTTTGCGGTACAACGTTTTTACGTTGTCCCGCACCATTTCCTTAAACTCTTCTTTGTCAAATACTTTTCTTACTGATACTGTTGTGTTATCCATTTCCATGCTTTCCTTACTTTTCTTCTTTCTGAACACCAAGGGTAACTGCTTCACCATTTACCTTCCATTCTTTTACATACCCGGCAGGCTCTGCCTTTGTAACAGCATTTGCCAATACATCTTTTCCAATGGATTCTGCATATTTTGCAAAAATAGTCTCTGCTTTCTCACTACCTGTATATGTGACTGTAATCTTATCCATTACTTCAAAGCCCGCCTCTTTACGCATCGTTTGAAGCTTACTGATGATCTCCCTTACAAATCCCTCTTCCAACAGCTCTTCTGTCAGATTGGTATCCAGAACAACCGTAATACCATTATCATTTTCAGATACAAAACCATCTACCTGGGCTGTGTCGATCAACAAATCTTCTTTAAAAAGAATGACCTCCTGACCATTCACCTCAAGCTTCAGAGAACCATTTTCATTCAGCTCATCCATTGCCGCATTACCATTCAAATGATCCAGTGTGTTTTTAATCCCACCTAACAGTTTACCATATTTTGGTCCCACTGTCTTTAACTGAGGCTTAAAACTATAAGAAGTAAACGCTCTTACATCATCGGTAAATTTCACACGCTTTACATTTAATTCATCCGCTACGATCTCCTGATAAAATTCAGGCAGCTCAAACTCCGCTTTTACAAACATCTGACCGATCGGCTGACGATTTTTGATGTTTGAAGTATTGCGGCACGCACGTCCCATAACAACCAGCTTCAAAACATTTTCCATATTTGCTTCCAACTCTGTATCGATCCACGTCTCGTCTGCTGTCGGATAATCGCACAAATGAACGCTTTCCGGTGCTGTTTTATCCAAGCTGCATACCAGATTTTGATAGATTTCCTCTGTCATAAACGGAATCATCGGAGCCGCCGCTTTTGATACCGTTACAAGCGCTGTATACAGTGTCATATACGCATTGATCTTATCCTGCTCCATTCCTTTTGCCCAGAAACGCTCCCGGCTTCTTCTGACATACCAGTTGCTCATATCATCTACAAATTCTTGAAGAGCTCTTGCACTCTCCGGAATCCGATAATTTTCCAGATTGTCATCCACTGTTTTAACCAGCGTATTCAATTTCGACAAAAGCCATTTATCCATAACGGAAAGCTTCTCATATTCCAATGTATACTTCGTCGCATCAAATTCATCGATGTTTGCATACAGTACAAAAAATGCATAAGTATTCCATAATGTACCCATAAATTTACGCTGTCCCTCTGTCACCGCCTTGTCATGGAAACGATTCGGAAGCCAGGGTGCACTGTTCACATAGAAATACCAACGGATCGCATCTGCCCCAAAATTCTCCAGTGCATCAAACGGATCTACTGCATTTCCTTTAGATTTACTCATTTTCTGTCCATTTTCATCCTGCACATGCCCAAGAACGATTACATTCTCGTACGGTGCTTTGTTGAACAGCAGTGTTGAGATCGCCAACAAAGAATAAAACCATCCTCTGGTCTGATCAACCGCTTCGGAAATAAACTGAGCCGGGAATTGCTTCTCAAAAAGCTCTTTGTTTTCAAACGGATAATGATGCTGTGCAAATGGCATGGAACCGCTGTCAAACCAACAGTCAATCACCTCCGGGACACGATGCATTGTTTTTCCGCATTTCGGACAACGTATCGTCACTTCATCGATATACGGACGGTGAAGTTCTATATGATCCGGACAATTATCAGACATCTCCTTTAACTCTTCGATACTTCCGACAGAATGCTGGTGTCCGCATTCACATTCCCATATATTAAGAGGTGTTCCCCAATAACGGTTACGGCTGATTCCCCAGTCCTGTACATTTTCCAACCAGTCTCCAAAACGGCCTTTCCCAATACTTTCCGGGATCCAGTTGATCGTATTATTGTTTGCGATCAAATCCTCTTTTACATCCGTCATTTTGATAAACCATGATTCACGCGCATAATAGATCAGCGGTGTATCACATCTCCAACAGTGCGGATAGCTGTGCTCAAACTTTGGCGCATCGAACAACTGACCTCTTTCTTCCAGATCCTTTAATACTTCCGGATCCGCTTTCTTCACAAACAGCCCTGCAAACGGAGTAGACTCTGCCATGTTACCTTTTTCATCCACAAGCTGTACAAAAGGAAGATCATATTTTCTTCCTACATTCGCATCATCTTCACCAAACGCAGGAGCAATATGAACAACTCCGGTACCGTCTGTCAAGGTAACATATGTGTCACAAACTACATAAAATGCTTTCTTATGCTGTTTCTCCGCCAAATCTGCCGCACACTGATACAGTGGCTCATATTCCTTACCCTCCAGCTCGGTTCCCTTATATGTCTCCAGAACCTCATAAGCCTCTGTTCCTTCTTCTTCGCCCACAAGTTTGCCAAGTACGGTATCGAGAAGAGCAACTGCCATATAATAAATATATCCATCAGCAGCTTTTACCTTTGCATATTCTTCGTTTGGATTGACACAAAGCGCAAGATTAGACGGAAGAGTCCAAGGTGTCGTTGTCCATGCAAGAATATATGCGTCCTCATTCTTTACCTTAAAACGAACGATCGCAGAACGTTCCTTGACATCCTTATAGCCCTGCGCTACCTCCTGTGCGGAAAGAGGCGTTCCGCAACGCGGACAATAAGGTACGATTTTAAATCCTTTGTACAAAAGTCCCTTGTCCCAGATTTGTTTCAATGCCCACCACTCAGACTCAATAAAATTGTTGTCATAGGTTACATACGGATCATCCATATCTGCCCAGAAACCGACGGTACTTGAGAAGTCCTCCCACATCCCCTTATATTTCCAGACACTCTCCTTACATTTGTCGATAAACGGTTCCAGACCATATTCTTCAATCTGATCCTTTCCGTCCAGTCCGAGAAGCTTTTCCACCTCCAGCTCTACCGGAAGACCGTGGGTATCCCATCCGGCCTTTCTCGGAACTTCATATCCTTTCATTGTGCGATAACGCGGAATCATATCCTTGATCACACGGGTCAATACATGTCCGATATGCGGTTTTCCATTTGCGGTCGGAGGTCCGTCATAAAACGTATACATTGGATTCCCCGCTCTCTCCTTCATACTCTTACGGAAAATATCATTATCCGCCCAGAATTTTTCAACCTCTTTTTCTCGTTCCACGAAATTCATATCCGTAGATACTTTCTTGTACATGCTTCATCTTCCTTTCTGAATTATTATCTTGTTTTCTCACACATAGGAATTTCCCACGAATGAAAGAAAACCCTCCGTCCTGTAACAGGACGAAGGGTTAAACCTCGCTTATACCACCTTTTACAACATACTCCGGCATAATACCTTTCATACGCGTTCCCTTAACGGTGGAACTCCGGCAACTCCTAATAGAATAAGGAACTCTTTTCGTTCGGAAATTGCAGCTCGGAAGGGATATTCAAAAATAACTTACTCATACCGGACTTCCACCGCTTCCGGCTCGCTGTAACTTTAGGTCATTCTCTACTGTCTTCGTCATCACTTTTCATTCTTCTCTATATAGGTGTCATTATAGAGAAAAACATAAAAAATGTCAAGTCTTTACCAGTCTGTATAAATATCTATCGTTCCGGAAGCACAACCGGAATCATATACTTTTCCGGTTCCCAAAGACGTCTCTACGATCGTTCCTTTCGGATAATCACTACTTGCCACACAAATATAGCCGTTCTCATCCCGAATGGTACCATCCTGTGCCACATGACGCCCCGGTATATTCAATCCATGCCCCGGAAGAACTCTCTGGCTGTAATACGTCTCTCTGTGCCCATTGAAATACACAACACCAACCCAAGGATTCAACTGTCCCGGACCGGACGGATAAATATAGGCATCTCCCGGCTGCCAACCGCTATTATCATTTCCTGCATTGTTGTCTGTAGCGCCGTTATTTCCACTGTTCCCGATATTTTCATTGCCTGTCGGCACAGACGGACCATTGTTACTCTGATTCTGCAGGTTCTGAATATTTTCAGCAATCTGTGCTGCCTTTAATTCCTGTATTTTTGCCTCCAGAGTTCCCAAATCTGTTGATGTACTCTGTGCCTTTGCAGTCAGCTCATTGCGCTTTGTGTTTAATTCCTGCTCCAGTTCCAGATAAGATTGCTGCTGTTCTTTCAAATGCTGCTCTTCATCCTCTATCGTAATCCGAAGCTGCTGCAGACTGTCAAACATGTCCCTGTCATAATTGCTCAAGGTCTGAACAAAATGTACCTTGTTTACAAAATCAGCAAGACTTTCTGCCGAAAAAATCATCCCTAGAAGATTCTCTCCCTGATTCTCATAAATGTACTGGATACGTACCTTCATATCCGCATAATGCGCAGCCTCGTTATTTTTAGCAATCTCTAACTGAGCCTGTGTCTTTGTAATGTCACCGTTTACCGCCGCTAATTCGACTTCATTTTCGGCAATCTGTTCTCCGATTTCGAGAAGTTCTCCGTTGATACTGTCCAATTCACTTTTAAGACCTGACGTCTCATTTTGCAGGTTGTCCAAATCATCTGCCCGGACAGTCATCACCGGACAAAGAAAACACATTACGCACATCCAGACGATACTCTTCTGTAACCAGCGTTTTTGCCTTATTTTCATAATATCTTTTCTTTCCTTCAACTATTTTGGTAAATAAAACCTTTGTTTTACTTACGTTTTTTCGGGGTAGCTTTAATATTTTACTATTTTTTTCTGTAATTGTCAAACAGAGTGATTTCTTGAGTTTCCGCACACGAAAGTTTTCAAATTGGAACATCTGCTTTTTGCGACGGAAATATTCCTCAATCTTCCATCTTGAAAAATAGGTTCTTGCCACTTTGATCACATCTTCTTTGGATTTCATTTCTTTGTTTGTGGCAAGCATCATTGGGCGTTCTGGATTAAACTGTTCATCAAGGATATTTTTTTATTCGCTGCTGAAGTCAGAATCTTTGGTTGTGATGATCCACGGTTTGACCCACTGGGCTTTGATACCCATTTGTTTCATATACTTACCGACGGTACGTTCAGAGATGATTTCTCCAAATTCACGTACTCTTATTTTTTACTTCAAACAGAAAAGTGGTTCTAAAACTAGGTTTCGGCATCAACTTTGCAAAGCCAAATACCATGCTCTTCAAATAATTCATTTGCTATGATTT
This sequence comes from uncultured Schaedlerella sp., assembly GCA_963559385.1. Lineage (GTDB taxonomy): Bacteria > Bacillota > Clostridia > Lachnospirales > Lachnospiraceae > Schaedlerella. Next base: position 32,660 of record CAUWKK010000004.1, on the reverse strand, counting down.
TATTTATTGTATATTATCTTTCTTAGACTTACGAGTAATTGTAAGCATAACAACTCCACCCAAAGAAATAATACCAAGAATAACCCAAAGTATCACTTTGCCTTCATCGCTAGTTTTAGGAGCTTGCTCTCCAGTATTGGCGTTGATTGCTGTTGATACTGTTGGCTCGGTTTGCTCAGTAGGTTTGTTTGGAGCTACTGGCTTAGACGGTTCACTAGAGCCAGGTACTGACACCTTTTTTTTGTAACCAACCATGACAGGTGACAAACCCATGAGAGTAACCTCTAAACCATCATCTGTAAAAGTAATATCTGGTATTTCAATATTACCAACTCTCATTCCACCCATATCTATAGTCAGCATATGAGCCACAGTAAAATCATAATCAGTCTTATTCGTGCCGGTAGGATAAGGAATTACAACAGTTATACCACCTCTAGCTTCAAGTTCTTCCTTTGTAGCAGGACGGCTAACACCGTTTTCGGTTATCATCAGTGTGACATCATACAAAAGGGTTTTCGCATCACTATTATAATTTTCTACTCCCAAATCCTTTAAAACTATTTCTGACATTGCTTTCTCAATCTTTTCAACAGTATTAAATTCTGTATTCATAAGACTTTCTGGAACGTCTGTTAAATCATTGTCAACAATAACATTTTCCACGTTATCCTCTGGCTTTATGAGAGGAATGTCCTGCACATCCTTTGTAGCAGTATATGTCTTGCCGTTGAAGTTAATGGTTGCAGTGTAGGTAGTTATACCCATAGTTTCGCTGGTTGCCGGAATTTTTACTTGAGAGGTAACAACTGCTTTTTGCTTCTTCACATGGCTACTGTCATTCTGACAGGTAAAAACAGCTGTTGCAGTTTTGCAATCCTCAGCAAAAGTTATTACAGGTTCGCTCCACTTATGACCAGTGGCATCAAGGTTTGCAATGATCTTGGTCTGCTTTTCTGCCCAGCTTTCCTTAAAGGTTGCAGTATAAGTAGTTTCTCCCTTTTCTGTACAAGTAGGATTTTTGCTCTGCGCTTGGCTTATAGTTGTATTTTCCTGTTCAATATGAGTTCCATCATTTTTGCAAACACGATTTGCAGTACAGATTTTGTCATTAATATTCCACTCATATACAGGCTTGTCCCACTTATGACCGGTTGCATCAAGGTTTACAATGGTCTTGGTCTGCTTTTCCGCCCAGCTTTCCTTAAAGGTTGCAGTATAAGTAGTTTCTCCCTTTTCTGTGCAAGTAGGATTTTTGCTCTGTACTTGGCTTATAGCTGCATTTCCAACTTCATTATGAGCACCATCTGTCTGGCAAACACGGTTTACAGTACAGCTATTGTTGTCTGCACCCCAGCTATAGATGGGAGTTGCCCAATTGTGACCCTTTTTAACAATCTTGCCTTCGCCTTTTTTCCATTCCTCAAGATTTGGAATTTCAGTTTGGCAACCTTGATCCTTATAAGCCTTGCCACAGGCACACTGATAATAATCCTTCCAACCATCCTCAGTGCAGGTAGGCTCCTGACCTTTCACCAGCGTTCCTGAATGAATAGGTCTTATCCCGAAGTCTACGGAAAAGCGGTCATTGCATTGATATACATAGCTCAGCATATCGCCTGTGAAGTTGACCTTATCATTATCAAAATTTCCGCCGTCTAATATGTCAGTTACTTTGCTCTTGTCAAAGCCTTTCAACTCACTAAGAGATGTCCCGCATTTTACACCTCTATATTTATTATTTTGGGCAAAAAAATTCTCTAACTTTGTGTTTTGACTCAAATCCAAATGGGTCAGGAAATTGATTTGACAATTCAGGTACCTCAGTTCTGGGTTCTGGCTCAAATCCAATTCATGTACAGCACAGTAATAGCAATTCAGTTTTCTTAGTTCAGGATTTGCAGTCAAATCCAGCTTGAACAGGTCTTGATTTTGTGCACACTCCAACTCTTCCAAAGCTACATTTTTGCTCACATCCAGGCTTTTCAGCCTATTAACCATGCATTTCAGATATCGTAGCTTTAGATTATTCGTCAAATTCAGTTGTTCCAATCTACTGTTGTTGCATTCCAGTTCGATCAATTCAGTGTTTGCAGACAGATCAATGCTGGTTAACGCTGTGTTACTACAGCGCAGCCACTGCAATTTCGTGTTTTTGCTCACATCCAAACTGGACAATGACGGGTTATCTGAACAAAGAAGCTCTGTTATGGCAGTGAAATGCTCAACACCTTTCAAGTCAGAAATATTTCTTCCTTTGCATTCAATTGCTGTAATCTTTCCGATTTCTTCTGGTGTGAAAATGCCATCATTATTCTCATCCCATTTTTTAACAAAATCTCTGAAATTAGAATCTGGGAAAGTTGTTTCATCAATCAAAACATCATTCTTTGCTCCCTCCAACATTCGATCATCATCTGTTCCAGCAACAATCTGCGACCTGTTTTCATTGCTATCGGAAGGTTTTGCTGTATCTAAAAACTCGTTAGCTGTTTCAGCCGTAAGCGCAATGCTAGCTTCCGTCTCATCAGAGACCTGTCCCTCCTTCTGATTGTCATCAGCAGAATCATTTTCCTCAGTTGGCGTATTATTGATAACAGCCTGCATTTGTGCAGTTATATTATCAGAAAAAGATGCAAGCAATCCGCTGATTTCCAGCTTTTCAGCACCAACAGTAAGTTCCTTGTCTTTCCCTTCTAATTCAGAAAAATACATAGTTTTTTTGTCTGTGTTTGAAGTGTTCTCTGCTGCCAAGGCAACAGGTGAACCTACTTGTAATATCATGGAAACAGATAAAGCCATTGCCATGTACTTATTGATTCGATTCATAGAATTCTCCCTTCCAATGTATATTGTTTTGATTTCAAATAAAAATTCGTTTCTCTTTATTATATTTCATTTTACTTGTTTATCGGCATACATTTCACACCCAAAAACTGCATTTCACGAAGTAAAAATACAGATTATATTGCACCAAAATGAATTTGTTGTTATGATTGAATAAATTACTATGAAAGGAAGTGTTCAGTTTGCAGATTGCCCTGTGTGACGATGAACAACAACAGCTCAATATTCTTGAAGACTTCCTTAGAGCATACGAAAAGGAACACGATCTGGATTTTAGCATCACTCGCTTTGTCAGTGGTGAGACACTTATGAATTCCTCCGAGTATTTTCAAATTATATTTATGGACATTTATTTGGACAGACTTTTGGGAACAGATGTCATTCGACAGCTGAATCAAGATACACAGGTTGTATTCACCACAACTAGCCGTGAACACGCAATTGAGGCATTTGGCTTGGGAGCAGTTCACTATCTACTCAAGCCTTTAAAGCAATCAGACGTGTGGGAAGCTATGGATCGCTGCTTATCCCGTTTAGGAGAAAATGCCGAGCATATCCTGCAAATCCTTAGTAATCATGGCAAGATTTCTATTCCAACTGCATCAATCAACTATATAGAGGTCTTCAACAAGGTGTGCATAGTCCACACTGACAACCAACAGTTCCAAACCTATACATCTCTAAACATGCTCTTTGAGCAGCTGGATAGCCATAACTTTCTTAGACCTCAGCGTAGCTTCGTTGTGAACATGAAATACATCGGTTCTTTTTTATCCGGTAAACTCATTATGAAAAACGGAATGGAAATTTCTCTTTCCAGAAACAATCGGGCAGGACTGAAGGCTCAATATCAGCGGTTTTTATTTGATCTGACAAGACGATAAATTATAATGTTTCAAAAGTTTTTATAACTCCTTAATGTAATATAATTAAAATTAATATAATCCTGTAAAACATTCAATGCAAGGGGAGGAAAATAGATGAGAAAATGGTTCGCTTCAAAGGAAGCAAAAAAAATCACAGGTATTATTCTCATTTTGTGTGCTGTATTGATTGTTCAAATTATAGCTTTTTTCATTTTCAATCAAAAACTGCATCAAATATCCCTAAAACATTCCATGAATCAGGTGGAGGAATTGTCCGTTTTTGTTGAACAAAACTTTCAATCACAGCTGGATCGTTACATTCTTACCCTTCAAGGCATTGAATCTCAAATGGAAGATGCTGAAGAAATGGGAAAACAGAGCGTTATTAATACCCTCAGCAAGGCACAAAATGACTCACAGTTAAATATACTAGGAATTGCCGATTTGGATGGAAAAGGAATTGATGCGGCCGGAAATTCATATAACATTTCCTATCTTGGCATGAGTGAGCAAATTCAGCGTGACCAAGTTTATATTTCCAATATCATTACTAATAACCATAATGATAATCACGAAACTCTAATCTTTATTGCTATCCCATTGAAAATAAACAATAAAATCTGCGGAAGTATATGGGGAAAGTATATGCTTGAGGATTTATTGACACATATGAAATTCAAAGATGACGGTTATAAATATTTCCAGATTATTGATGACAAAGGTCACTATCTTCTAAGCTCAAATAATCAATTTGCACTCAGACCAAATAATCTATCTGAAAACGAAACTATATGGGATGAAATGGAAAAATATCAGTATACAGATGGAATGTCCGCCAATAAAATTCGCGAAATGGTTCAGCAGCGAGAAAGCGGAATTTTTTATTTTGAAGGTAATGGACAGGGGCGCTATGTAAACTTTCGTCCACTGAAAATCAATAACTGGTACTTATTTTCTGTCCAGGTGGTTGATGAACTACATACCTATGTCAACTACACACGAAAAAATGCTGTCCATCTTTTTATCATCTTTGCAATCGGTATGCTCATCGTATTTGGAGCAATTTACCATTTAATCTACACTATGTATGAAAGGATAGTCAAACAGACCAGACATCTACTCTCCATGAAGGAGGAGCAGTACCGCAATATATGCACAAACATTGAGAACAACCGCAGACTGCGCCATGACCTTCGCCATCACATCGTTACCTTGCAAGGGTTTTTACATAGTGGACAAATGCAGGAGGCAAGCCAGTATCTTGAAAAGTATCTGGACTTTACCCAGCAATTTGATCTTGTGGAGCTATGTAGCAACCAAGTAGTCAATATGGTAGTTGGCTATTACCAACATATCGCACTCCAAAGGGAAATTCGCTTTGATACTCGAATTCAAATCCCAAAAGAGATTACAGTCTCAGACATAGACCTCTCTGTAATCCTGGGCAACTTACTAGAAAACGCTATATATGCCGCAGGAAACGGTAATCAAAAGGAACGTTTCATTCAGTTTAATATGCTTTGCTCAGGACAAATGATGGCAATCACTGTGGATAATAGCTTTGACAGAGAAATAAAGAAAGTGGATGGTCAATACATTTCCAGCAAACCAAACCATAGTAGTCTAGGGCTGCGCAATATAGAAATAATTGCAGAAAAATATGATGGCGGAGTGGAGTTTACTCACGATCTTCATGTGTTCCACTCTTCCGTCATGCTGGCACTTTGATATATGATATTGAGAATCTAACATATCCAGAGCGAAGACGAAAGTATCATGGTCCAATTACTGAACATGCTTATGGAAGCAGTGTTCCGAAGCATGTTCACGGTACGACGAATTTAAAGTAGCAAACATCCCCTACAAGAAAGATTATAGAAGCAATTATGGATTGTATAATCGGATTGTGGATCTGTTTACAAATTACAAAGTGTTAGAAGGTTTCATTTTTTATCAATAACTTTTCCTGATTTTTAGTGACTGACTTTTTCAAATCATTTCTCCTGAAATTTCGCCAAGTTCATAGAGGAAATCAGACATTTCAGCGAGAATTCGTTTTGCACACGGAGCAAAATGAATTCTGTGGAAGCGGACAAAAGTGGCATGGTCAGGAACTGGTTTTCCTTCCAAAAGATACATGAAATTCTCTTTATAATGTATGTAAATTTTAACACACTTCACTCAAATGATATTGCACTGCAAAGTATTCTTCATTTACGATTGGCACTGGAATTCCTACATAAGAAAGTGCATTTCCAGTGTAAATGTTTCCTGTTTCTTCACACTGATAGCGTGCGTCCGGTTTTAATCCAAAACATTTTGCATAATAAATCGGACGGTTTGCATGAGCCGTTGCAGCCACCACAGAGAGCAATGCTTCAGACTGATCTTCTTTTACAAAATTCCATGCGCCATATTCTCCGCCTTTCTTTGGAGAATCTACGCGATAGTATGTTCCACGATGAATCAGTTCCCAGTTTTCTTTGTAAAATTTAATCTGCTGTTTTACCATTTCCTTTTCTTCTTCGGTAAGAGTTGTTAGATCCAACTCATATCCTAGCGTTCCTGCCATGGCAATCACACCTCTTGTATAAAGGCTTGTCATTCTTCCTGTCTGGTGATTTGGAACAGCCGATACATGAGCACTAACAGCAGAAATTGGATATCCATAGGAAGTACCTTCCTGAATCGTCAGACGCTCAATGGCATCCGTATTATCACTGCACCAAATCTGCGGCGTATAGTAAAGCATACCGGCATCAAATCTTCCGCCGCCACTACTGCAGCCTTCAATCAACAGATTGGGATAACGCTGTAACATCCGCTCTAAGAAATCATACACTCCGAGCATGTACTGATGCAGAATCATGCCACTGTTTTGCACCCTCGCAACTGCAGAATACACATCGCAAATGCTTCGGTTCATATCCATCTTAATATATTCGATATTGGCAGCATCTAGTACGTTGCTAATCTGTTCAAAAATATGATCCACCACTTCTTTTCTGGAAAAATCCAGCACAAGCTGATTTCTTCCCAGCACCGGTTTTCTTCCCGGAACCTTCAGCGCCCAATCTGGATGTTCTCGGTAAAGATCACTGTCCTCATTAACCATTTCCGGCTCAATCCAAAGACCAAACTTCAATCCTGTGGCATTGATCTCTTCTGCCAACTCTCCCATAGTTCTGCCTAATTTCTCCTCGTTCACATACCAGTCGCCTAAACCAGCTCTGTCATGGCTACGTTTTCCAAACCATCCGTCATCCAAAACAAACATTTCCAAACCAAGCTCTGCTGCCTGCTTTGCGATCTGAACGATCTTTTCTCCTGTAAAATCAAAATACGTTGCTTCCCAGTTATTGATTAAAATTGGTCGTCTGGCATCTTTGTATGGTCCACGACAAATGTGTTCCCGGATAAACTTCTGATAAATATGAGACAAATGAGTCAATCCATGTTCCGAACATGCGAGAATCACTTCCGGAGCGTCAAAGTTTTCTCCCGGTTGCAACGGATACCGAAACATTTCTGCTGACAATCCCATCTGCACTCTCGTCTGCTCAAACTGATCCCGCTCTGCCTCCACCTGAAAATTCCCACTATATACAAAGGACATTCCATAGCACAATCCATGATTTTCTCCTGTTTCTTTTTCTGCCACAATAACAAAGGGATTGTGCTGGTGACTGGAAGTTCCTCTTCGACTTTCAATACACTGCTTCGCATGAACGATTGGTGTTCGCTCTGGAATCCGTTCCATCATATGTCTTCCGTGGAAATGCAGCAGATCAAATTCACCTGTCACAAAATCCAAGGCTGCTGTCAGTATCTTATGCAAATAAATTGGCGCCGTTCCTACATTTCTTACTTCCACACTTCTCGTAATCACATCTTCTTCGTAAAAAATGCCGTATTTTAATACCACTTCTGTTTCTGTATTTTTATCTTTCAAAAGGATCTCATAGGTTTGTACATTTTCCTCCCCATAAGAAGCAGGCATTCCCGGAAGCGCATATTTTCCCTCTGTCACACTATTAGAAACGTAGCGAAAATCTGCCCCTCGCACGCCTTCTTCGGTCTGCAATTCCAGTGCCGGACTGCGATAATCTCCCGTTCCAAACGTTGGATATTCTTGAGGAAGTACATCGCAAGAAAATGTATTGTCTCCCTCACAGTCAAAAAGAACACCGCTCATTCCCCGTTCATAATACGCCAACTCAATGGTCGTATCTTCTTGAATTTTGGGCCCATAATACAAATGTAATAACACACCGATATCAGACACACCTATCTGATAGGTTGTATGTTTTGTCTGTAATGTAATCTGTTTCATATACCCTCCGTTATTGCAATGCTTTTAACAATTCTTCGTAAACTGCCTGGAAATATTCCGGGTCGTCATTGTATGTATAGTTATTGGTAAATACTCTCTCCACTATTTTATCATGTAACTCTGGATTTTTCTTTCGTAACATTTGACAAAGCGCCACATCTTCGGCACCTCGTCTTTGTGCTTCCATTCGCATGCCGATATTCGGTTCATTTTCTCCCGGATACACAAGAAATGCATCTCCACATGGAAAATTTGTTCCAATGCCCGTATGATTCGGACAACTGGTTCCTTCGTATGGATTCATACCCATTTGAAACTGGTTGAACCCCCAGTGAAGAAATCCGGAAATACGATTCTTTGCACATCCCCAATATAACAACCGCCCTTTCAACAGTGCAAAATCGAGAAATCGATTCAGCCAATATCCTTCCGGTCCGCAGCAAACATAAGTCCACACCGTTTCTCCAAGTGCAATCAATTGATCAAACTCCTCTTTTCTCTTTTCATATCCGGCCGTTCCCGGCACCCAAATATCAATTCCGCCACGAAATTGTGCAGAATCTACTGCCTCAATAATCTTCACCTCCGGAATATATTTTCGCAAAATGCTTGCTGCCAAATAATACTGCCGCTTTCGTTCATGAAGCGTTTCCTCATCTTGAAAATGGATATCCGGCTCATCATGAATATGAAACAGCACCTTATCTTCCCAACCGTGTTTCTTTAAATAGACTGCCAGACTCTGTACAAATCGAACGGTAATCTCATAGCCCTCCAGAGAGTCCACCGGTACATCTTTTACCATAGAACATGTGAAATGTTTCGTATACATATCCGGCATTCCATCCGGCAAAAAGCCACGATCTAATAACACACCCAATTCCATATACTCCATTCCTTCTTCAAAAAAGCAAGAAATCAGTGGTGTTAAATGTTCAAAATGAAACGTATATGGATTTCTGGATGTAACACAAGTTTCATCCAACTGAATAAAAAATATATCTTGATGCATCCTTCTCATGGCATGAATGTATTTTTTTAAAATCTTTATATACGCTTCCGTTCCTTTTTCCACATAATGGAATCTACAAATGGCCTCCTCCGAAAACCAATTTGTCACATGGAAGGTATGTTCTGGGATCATCACATCATACACTTCCACTGTAATTTCGCAACTATAAGTTTCTTCTCCCAGCTTTGCTTTCACAACAACCCGATGTGTTCCCGAATGAATATTCTGCTCTGCTTTTAAGCAAAAATAAATTGCAGCCTTTCCATTTTTGACTTCTATCCTGCCATCTTCCTTTCGAATCAAACAATCATATACACGGAAAGGGGCTTTTCGTGTTACATAATCCGGTTTCTCCTCTGGAATTTCCATCAACACCATGGCTCCGCCCTGGTTCTCTCCATCTCCCGTATTGTATTCAACCGGTACATCCTGCATCTGAAACCACTCTGCCTGAAATTCATTTCCTACGACTTCCAAACTCATACGAACTTCTTCTGCATCCGTTTTTAATAGAAGCTGTACCCCTGGTTTCCCATTTTTCGGCATTACAAGCCGCAATGTCTCCGGCAAAATCCTAAGCTCACTGTCCGGATATACAAATTCTTCTTTTTCTGTCAGCAATCCTCGAAACTGTTTTTCCATTATTTTTTTCCTCATCTTCTTTGCGATATTACCATTTCCGCTATCGATAGGTATCCATCTTAATAACTAAACCTCCTTGTAGTCGTGACTGTTCCGCTGCCAATGCCATATAATGACTTTCCATAGAAATATCCAATCCTGTAATAGACGGGCTTTTTACATCTTCCACAACATATTCATAAAACTGTTGTACCATTCTTCCGTCTCCGCCACCATGTCCGCGGAAATCACTGGTCAGCTTTGTAAGATCGATCTCTTCGGTTTCTTTTCCAAATGGAGTATAATAAATTTTATTTTCATTCATCCGACCTTCGATCTGTCCCATGGTTCCCATAATCTTAATGGTACGATCACAAGTTGCAGAAAAGGCACTCATAGAAAATGTGATGGTCACTCCATTTTCCATTTCCATATTGACCACTTGATGGTCCACTACATTGTTGTCGCAATCATAAACACAACGACCATAAGGACCTTCTAGCAAAGCATGGCGCACAGACGCTTCACTCAAATCTAATACAAAACTATTGACTGGCCATCCATTTCCGGCAAGGATTCCTGTATCTGGATTTGTAATATAGATTTTTTCTGCATCATAAGGACAATTGTCTTTTGCCTGACATCCATCCAGACATCTCTTTGCAGCGCCTTTCGGTGCATTTTCCCTTTTAAACCAACTAAGCTCTCCAAAGGATGATACACATTTGCATTCCGAATCCGATAGCCAAACAAGCAAATCCATATCGTGACAACATTTTGCCAGAATCATTGGACTTGTTTCCTCTGAATTTCTCCAATTTCCCCGGACAAAGGAATGAGCCTGATGAAAAAATCCTACGTCCTCTCTTGCCTGAATATTCATCACTTTTCCAACTGCGCCTTTCATTAACAGTTCCTTGATCTTACTGTAAAACGGAGTATACCGAAGAACATGACAAACACATACCTTTCGATCCTGTTCCTTCGCAGCCCTCTGCAATCTGCGACACTCCTCTTCTTCTGGTGAAACAGGCTTTTCCAACAACACATGATAACCTTTTTTTAGTGCTGCAATGGCATGCTCCACATGATCCCGGTCTTGCGTACAAATAAAAAGAGCATCTGCAAGACAATCTGCCTTCAACAGTTCTTCCGCACTGGAAAAACATTTTTCTGCTTTCACTCCGTACTCCCTTTTCGCTGCTTCTATTTTTCCGGAATCTAAATCCGCTGCTGCTACTAATTCCATTCGATCTGCATTCTCTTTAATAAGAGGAGCATAGACCTGAAGTCCTCTGCTCCCCAATCCGAGAATTGCAATCGTCATTTTTTTCTTATTCATACCTGTCGCTCCTTTCGTAAAGTTAGCCTTTCACACCGGAAGCCATAATACTTTGTTTCAATTGTTTCGAAAAGATCAGCGATAATAGAATAACCGGAGTTATGGTTACAACTGATAATCCCATGATTGCATTTTGCTTTGTTGCCACATTGTTTGAAATATTATAAAGTGCTACGTTCAAGGTCCATAAATTCTGATCCTCTGTAACCAGCCATGCCCAGAAGAAATCATTCCAGTTTCCAATGAATGTCTGTAATGCGATCAAAGAAATAATCGGCTTTGAAAGCGGCATACAGATTTTACTGTACAAATAAAAACTTCCTGCTCCGTCCAACTCTGCTGCTTCAAAGTAACTCGATGGAATCTGATCAAAAAATCCTTTATACAAATATACATAAAATCCAAATGGATATAGGAATGGTAAGAGCAACGCCCAATAATTGTTGTATGCTCCCATATCCTTATACATGATTAACTGCGGAAGCATAATACTTGCAAATGGGATCATCATTCCACCCAGGAAAAATAAAAGCACCAGGTTTCCTGCTCTCTTTGATAACTTTTTGCTGATGACATATGCACACACAGAACAAAGAATTACCTGTGCGATCATAGCAAATCCAATAACAATAAAACTATTAAATACAAATGTTAAGAAACCATATTTCTGAATCATCTCATTTTCCGGATAAATGTATTTTGGCATCTGCAAATAATACTTGAAGCTTTCTAGGTTCAACAAATTCTTTACCTTGTCACCAATACTTACGAGTGTTCCTGTTGTTTCATATTTTTCTGCCAGAATATCACTTGCCTGCTGTTCAAATTTATGTTCAAGTCCTGTTGGAATTTCTTCTGACACCCCATTTAAGTCAAATTCATAACCGATAGAATCACATGCGCGTATGTATCTGTCACTATGAAGCAATACATCTTTTTTAATGGCTGTTCCTTTGTAAATTCCATAGTCTCTCTCCATCTGAAGTTTTGTCTGATGTGCTCTGGAATAAAACACGGTTTTATCGTCTTGTGTTCCATAAAATTTGATTTCCATGATAGACTGGTCTTGCATCTTGTAACTCAATCCCATCAGTACCAAGATACTGTCCTGCATCATCTTATCTTTCAACTGCTCTTCGCTACCTGTCTCATCGGAATAATCTAGCACAACAGACATACTATTTGCCTTGTTTGGGAGAAGCTTTGGCGGCACGTCATAAATCTTTACGTTATCCTTCATAGCTCCTGACACTGCAAATATCATCGGATACAGCATCAAGGCGGCAAAGATTAACGAAACAACGAGAGCAACGATTCTCAATCTCCGCTCGGATTTTCCGAGTCTTTTTTTATTCACGTTTTTTGATTTTTTCATCTTCTTGCCCTCCTAGTTCTGCTCTGATTTTTCAAAATGCATCTGCATCGCTGTCATAGCTGCGATGACAAGTAACAGAATTACGGATGCGGCCGATCCTCTTCCGTAATTCAGATCTTGATTAAATGCATTGTAGATGAAGATTCCCTGGGTGGTGGAAGCGCCGCTTGGACCTCCTGAAGCATACATGTAAGGTACATCCAGCATTTGCATTGTTGTAATTACGGACATGATCAACTGAATAAAAATCATGAATGAAATGTTTGGCAATATAATATGTATAATTCTCTTAAAACCAGTACATCCATCCAATGACGCTGATTCCATAATATCTGTCGATACTCCTTGAATTGCTGACAAATACAAAAGTACAGTCAAGCCACCTCCAAGTATTCCCGGGAATATAATACAAAACTTTACCAGATTCGGATCACTGAGCCAAACTTGGGGTTGCCCGCCAAAGAATTTTACAATTTGATTTGCCACACCATAATCTGGATGCCAAATCCATTTCCATATAATTACATTAACAGATGTAGGAATCAAGGCCGGTAAAATGTACAGCGTTGTCAGACATCTCTGCATGCGTTGCAGCTCATTCAGTAACAATGCCTGGACCAATGGAATCAAAAAACACATACAAAGCTGCAATGCCAGGAGGATAAATGTATTCTTCCATGCATCCCAATAATGTTGCATATGAAAGATATCTTCATAGTTTTCAAATCCCACAAATTTTCCCGGCGGGTTGATTGGATCATATTGAAACATTGAAATATAAATTGCTCTGACAATTGGATAATATTTTAGCCAGATTGTAAATACAATTGGAAAAAACAAAATACACCATGGTGTAATCTTTTTTCGAAACTGATATTTATTCATCTTTGTGACTTTTACTTTCGGTTTCTGTTTCATAGAACATACCTCCCTTATTCTTCTCCCATTACTATAAATGTTTTTATTTTACAAAAAAATGTTTTCATATAACTATAATGTCATCATTCTTAAGGTTCCATATCATCGTTTCTTACAATTGAAAAAACAGTGACTTTTTTCGTAAGATTCAATCCGTTTTATTTTTCTATCATTTCTGCTATGATAGAACCATCAAAAACGAGCCAAATAAAGGAGGAAACATTTATGAAAAAGAAACTGCTCGCAGCTTTGCTTTGTGTTACAATGGTATCCACAACATTGATCGGATGTGGCGGTGGATCTAATGAACCTGCAAAGGAAGAAAAAACTGCAAGTTCTGACGGAGAACAGGTAGAGTTGACCATTTGGGAAACAAGCCGTAACAAAGATGACTGGTTCAATTCTATGGAAGAAAAATTTCTGGAAGAACATCCAAACATCAAATTAAACAAAGTCGTAAAAGAAGGCGACCCAGGAAACGAATTTTATCAGGCCGTTGCATCCGGAACAGCTCCGGACCTTGTAAACTGTTCTTTCACAATGATGGACTCTTACATGGCTGCCGGAATCTTGGAACCGTTAAACAAGTATGTTGATGAATGGGATGAGTGGAGCAGTTATACAAAAGAATATGTTGATATGTTTACAGTAGACGGACAGGTATATGGTGTTCCTAATCAGGTTGCCCCAATGTTGTTCGGATATAACAAAGCACTCTTTGAAGAAGCCGGTGTAACTGAGCCGCCAAAAACATGGGATGAAGCAATCGAAGTTGCTAAAAAGATTAACGATCCCGAAAATCAGATCTGCGGGTATTCCACACTTGCTGCTGAATGGACAGAATGGTTCTTCCAGTACTATGTATGGCAGGCAGGCGGAGACTTAACAAAAGAGAACGAAGATGGAACAGCAGAGCTTACATTTACAGATCCTGCAGTGATTGAAGCTGCTAAATACTATCAGAAATTAAAGAGTGAAGGTGTTCTTCAGAGCGACCTTACTTTGAAATTTACAGATCTTGTAACAAACTTTGGTCTTGGAAAAATTGGTATGATGCCATTCGCTGGTGACTGGGTATCTGATGCAATCACAGCCGGAATCGACCCTGATGATATCGGATTGTGCTTACCTCCTGCAGGACCTGCCGGAAAACAGACAACTGCAATTGGTGGTGACTGCTGGGTTATCAATGCAAAAACGGATCAGGCTAAGAAAGATGCCGCTTGGGAATACATCAAATTCTACACAAGCAAAGATTACCGTACATCTTACTTCGAGAACCTTGCAACAAAAGGTGCTCCAAACCCTGTAATCATTCCTAGAGATGATATGACAATCACAGACTTCTACGAATTCCCGGAAGAATACGAAGCAGTTCTGGAAGAAGCAAAATCAATTGGACGTCTCGAGTTCTACGGAAAAGCTGATTTCGGTTCTTATGTAGACCGTGCAGTACAGAAAGTACTTACAGATCCAAACACAGACCCACAGACAGAGTTCGCAAATGCTCAAGACCTTTGTACAAAGGAAGCACTTGATAAATTCAACGAAGCAAATAAAAAATAATTACTTGAATAATATCAAGTAACATAAAAGGAGAGGGTGTCAGTTTCCCGACACCCTCTCCTTTTAACTTATAAATCGTCTGTCCACATCTGTTTTTTTAAAGACTCTCTCTATATTCCTTCGGTGTCATGCCTGTATGATGTTTAAATGCTTTACTAAAGGATCTTGGATTATCATAGCCTACTTCACTACAAATCTCCACAATCTTACAATCTGTAGACCGGAGCAATTCTTTGACTTTCTGCATTCTCACATCCACCAAATAATCTACAAAATTCTGACCTGTTTTTTCCTTAAACAAACGACTCAAATAATTAGGATGCATATAATAAAGCTCTGCCAGCATATTTAACGTAATGTTTTCTGAATAATGCTGTCGAATATAACTTTGAATTTCTGCGATCACACCGCCATGATTCTTTGGACTACTTGAATGATCCAATTTCTGTGTCACCCAATCCAAATATGTGAGCATCCATTGAAGAACCTCCTGATTTTTATCACACAACAATAATTGCTGTAATACCTCATTCAATTGATCATGAAGTCCCGTCTGATCTACTCCCATTTCACTAAAATATCCACTGATTTCAATCAAAAAACGAATACACACTGTCTGAAATTCAATAACACTCATCTGCTCTGTACTTTCCATGACGGTCAGTGTTTGCTTTAACCAGCTAATGCTTTGATTCTGGTCTTCCCCACTATTCAATCTACAAAGAAATTCTGTTAAAATTTTTTGCACCTGAGCAGACTTTTCCGAAAACAATGGTTCTATATTTTGGTAAAAAATTACTTTTTTCCTTGTATCTGCCTTTATATAACACATGGCCTTTTCTGTCTCTTGAAACGCGTCCGGAAGTTGTTCAATCCCCTGTTTCTCACGACTGATTCCAAGAGCCCAATCGCCTGCACAACACACCTGTTCCAAAATAGATACAAAATTTTGAAATTCCGTATTCTCTTGTACCGGAACAATCACAAAAAGTGCATACACCGAACTATCTACAATGATAGCTGACTTCATTACTGCTGCAATGTTCTTTTTCATCTCCCGCTTTTTCTGAGCAACCTGATCTTCCTCCCCTTGTTTTTCCAGCATAAATACAGCGATTCCATACCAACGATTTAACTTTGGAAGCTGCAAGAGCTCTGGGTCTGCCTTTGTATAACCACGAGCAACGGACAACAACAGCCCTTCCATATGACCGCTGTGAATCTGCTTCTCTTGACTTCTCTTATTTAATTTACAGGCAATCCGCCCAAGTAACTCTTCCACTTCTCCAAGATTCACAGGCTTTGTTAAATATTCGGTTGCTCCATAACGGATCGCATCTTTTGCATAATCAAAATTACTGTATCCACTGAGCACAACGGTCTGAATCTCCGGATACTGTTCCTGCACATATTTGAGCAGATCGATGCCAGATTTTTCCGGCATGCGAATATCTGTAAAAATGACATCAATGGGCATCTTTTCTAACATTCGTATTGCTTCATCTACTCTAGTGGCAATCCCTGCCACTTCAAATCCAGACTCTTCCCACTTCACAAACTGTGCCATTCCACGACACACAATCTCTTCATCATCAACAATCAGCACTTGATACATTCTTCTGCCTCCTCGCTCATCCTTGTCATATTCTCCGAATGTAATCGCACAGGAAGAATTATCTCCACCTTCGTCCCTTGATTCTCAATACTATCTGCCAAAATTCCGTATTTTTCTCCATAAAACAGCTTGATTCTCTGATTTACATTTACCATGCCAATACTCTTTTCCGGCGTTTCTGCTTTCTGAAGATACTCCTGCAGATTCTGTAATTCTTCTGCCGTCATTCCTCTCCCATTGTCCTGCACCAAAATATGCAACTGATCCGATTCTTCTACTTTTGCCGAAATTCGAATCTCATAGCCTTCACTTGCATCGCAAAATCCATGAACAACTGCATTTTCCAAAATTGGCTGCAGCATAAACTGCGGCACGTAACACTGTTTCGCAGCGTCCTCCACTTTTGTTACAAACTGAATCTTCTCCTGATGTCTAAAATTGATAACATCCACATAAGCCTTAGCATGCTCTAGACTTTCTTCCATCAGAATTGTATTTCCCCCGGCCTTCATCCCCAAACGACAAAGCTTACTAAACTGCTCGATCATCCGAGTCACGTTGCTCTCTCCATTTGCCTCATACATAACTTCCCATCGGATAATATCCAATGTGTTATACAAAAAATGGGGATTGATCTGCATCAGCATAGCGTCCAACTGTGCATTTTTCCAGCTTAGCTGCAACTTTTGTCTATGAATTTCCGACAGATAAACCTCCTCGATTAGCTGATTTGTTTTATCCGCCATCTCATTAAATCGATCTCCAAGCACCGTAATCTCATCACTTCCACTGTTCTCATAGCGAACTGTCCACTTTCCATCTCCAGCTTTTCCCATCACCTTTACCAGTTTACGAATCGGATCAGAAATGCTCTTGGTCACAAAATAAGAAATCCCACAACATATGATAATCACTGCAATCAATACACCAATACAAAGATTTCTTGTTTTTGTCAGACTACTTAACAGCATATCCATGTCTGCGATATATACAGAAAACATATCTGTTCCCGGGATATTTTCATAAGCAAAAAGTACCTTTTTCCCATCAAAATCCGTGCGCACCACATCTTTCTTGTTTTTTTTCATCTTCTCAAAGACCGAATCCGCCGCCGGGAAGGAGGGTGCGGAGATACTTGGATTAAAGCCTGTCAATACTCCATCCTGACCGATCAAAAACAAGTTGCTGTTTTGATCCACATCCATACCACGTGCCACATCCTGAAAAGCCTTAATATCTACATTCATCGTCAGAACACCGAGAAACTCTCGGGTAGATGGTTGATAAATAGCAATGGCAAGGGTAATAATGTCTGCAAGACCGTAAACACTCTGCTCACTTTCATAAAATACATGATTTTGTCCCGCATCCTCGATCCAGACCGGATACCCATGCTTTTCCAACGCCTTCTGATAAAACTCGCTTTGATAAAACCATTCTATATCCCGAATGGTTCCGCCTCTTCGATAACCATTTTTTTCTACCATATGATACTGATAGGTAGGAGTAACAAACTGTATGCTCTTCACATATTTACTGCCAAGCACCACATTGTACAGTTTCTTTTCCACCTTTCTCTGATTGGACTGAAACTGAGATTTCTCCGGTGTTTGAAACTCATTTTCCGCCACCGCATTAAGTACATCTTCATCCTCGTAAAAC
The DNA here is from genome assembly GCA_963559385.1 of uncultured Schaedlerella sp. Lineage (GTDB taxonomy): Bacteria > Bacillota > Clostridia > Lachnospirales > Lachnospiraceae > Schaedlerella. The sequence goes on along the minus strand of CAUWKK010000004.1, from coordinate 14,503 downwards.
CGCACCGCAAGTGTCTCATATTTTTCCAAAATTTCTTGCACTTTGAGATGAATATTCTGCACCGACATAGCTGCCGACTGTTCCAGATGAAAAATTACTTCCTGCGAATATTTGCAAAAACTAAAAAACGTTAGAAAAGTAGCCACACCAATCAGTAACACCAAAAAAGACGAGTTCAATCTGGTTAAAATATTTACTCTGCGTAGCTGTCTGGTAATACAATCAATACACTTACGCTCCAATTCCCGAATCTTTGATAACATATGTTTGCCCCTCTCTTTTACTTTAGTAGAGAAGAAAAGAAAGGCACCCACTCGAAAGTGGATGCCTCCCTGTCATCCGTTTGCAACTAATGACAATTTTAGCACATATCTTGAAAAATGTCTTGCTATTTTCATCTTTCTACATCAGTTCTCTCTGTCCTTGTTATCTTCCTACATGAGATATAGGTTCACATTCAGGTCGAATTGATTATTTTACACAACGTTAATATAAGCTTTACATTAAAAAGATAGAACATGAATGTAAAAACGTGGTATTACAAGATAGGAAGCATGATAAATAGTATTTTAAGGCTCTGTTTCTTCATAAGACAGAGCCTTTTTGGAGGCCTATTTCTATGAAAAAAATTTATGTAATCGACACAAATATCTTAATCCATGAGCCTGAGTCCATCTTGAACTTTGAAGATAATGAAGTCATTATTCCACTGGTCGTATTGGAAGAACTGGATGGATTGAAAAATTCCGAAAAAGAAAAGGGACGAAATGCGCGAGAAGCAATCCGCTGTTTGGAAAAGCTGAGAATGCAGGGAGACCTTGTGTTTGGAACTACCACAGAGCAGGGAGGGATTATCAGAATAGAAAAAAACTATATTGATATAGAACTCCCAGCAGACATGCCGGACGATAAGATGGATAATCGCATTTTAAAAGTATGTTTAGGTCTTCAGAAAGCATATTCCGATAAGAAAACGATTTTAGTTACGAAAGATATTCTTCTTAGAATCAAGGCACAGATGTTATCAATTACCGCCCAGGATTATACGACAGATAGAATAGTGAAACAGGAAGAGCAGTATAGCGGTAGAATGGAGGTTTTTGTAGAAGAAGATCATTTTAAAGAACTGAAAAAGAAAGGAATTAAAACGGAATATATTTATCAAATGGGTGAGGATGGAGTTCGACATCCTGCTGTTCCTGAGATGAACCAGTTTTTAATTTTAAAAGCAGATCAATCTACAAAAAAAGTGCAGTTAGGACGTTTTGACGGAACAAAAATTGTTCCTCTACAATATAAAAAAAGCAAGCCATATGGGGTAACTCCAAGAAATGTAGGGCAATATTTTTTGCAGGAAGCATTAATGACCCCGGCTGAGACAGCGCCTCTTGTAATCGTAAAAGGAATGGCTGGAACAGCAAAAACATTTTATGCGGTTGCGGTGGGTTTGGAGAAGGTATTTAATGCTGAGAAAAAGGAGTATCGAAAAATTTTAATCAGTAGACCTAATGCTCAATTTGATGATGGCATAGGATATCTTCCGGGAACGGAGCAGGAAAAAATATCCCCACTTATGCGTCCGATCATTGATAACTTAGAACAGTTGATTGATTCTGATGAAGAGGTGCGTTACAAAAATGAAGATGAGCTTCATGCAAAAATCGATGAGCTGTTTTCCAGAGGAGTTGTTGAAACTGAGGCAATGAACTTTATTCGTGGAAGATCCTTCGTAAACACTTATTTAATTATTGATGAAGCTCAAAATATGACACCAAAGCAGGTAACTGGGATTATCACTCGCGCAGGAAAAGGAACAAAAGTAATTCTTCTTGGAGATCCAAAACAAATCGACAATCCATATTTAGATGAACAAACAAATGGATTAAGTTATGCATCAGAACACATGAAGGAAAGTCCATATTGCTATCAGATTACCCTCAATGCGGAAGAATGTGAGCGTTCTGAATTAGCGATGGATGCCATACAAAGAATGTAGAAGAGGATAGTGAATAAATTGAATTTAACGTATCAAGACATAAGAAAAAATGAAGAAATAAACCAGTATATTACGATGGGAAATGAAATACTGGGGGTACTCGGCTACACAGACCACTCACAAAAACATGCGGCAATTGTTGCCGAGCGGGGAGCAAAACTATTAAAAGAATTAGGATATTCAAAAAAAGAGATTGAATTATGTAAAATTGCGGGATATATGCACGATATAGGAAATTGTATCAACCGTGCAGACCACGCCCACAGTGGAGCCATTATGGCAATGAATATATTGAAGAGACTTGGAATGGAAGCAGAAGATATTTCAATTATAATATCAGCTATAGGAAATCATGATGAAGAAACAGGAACTGCTGTCAATGCAATATCTGCGGCGATCATTCTGGCAGATAAAACAGATGTACGCAGAAACCGTGTACGGAACAAAAAGAAGTCAAGCTTTGATATACACGACAGAGTAAATTATGGAGTGATAGCGACAGAATTTATTACCAATCCCGAGAAAAAAGAAATACATTTAAACTTGGAACTGGATGAAGAAAAATGTTCCATATTAGACTATTTCGAAATATTTACAGGGCGAATGTTGATGTGCAGAAGAGCATCCGAGATGTTGGGACAACATTTTAAGTTTACGGTCAATGAACGAAAAGTTCTGTGATTTTTCGCATAAATTTAATGTATCAGAAAAACAGTACATCCGTAGGAGAAAAAGAATGAAGAATACAAATTTGCCATATTTAAACCGGGAATTGTCATGGTTAAAATTTAATGAGAGAGTATTGGAGGAAGCAGAAGATAAATCTGTTCCGTTGTGTGAGCGGCTAACATTTTTGTCAATCTTCCAGAGCAATTTAGATGAATTTATAAGAGTTCGTGTGGGAAGCCTCGTAGACCAAATGGTTTTACGTCCGAATTTAAAAGATAATAAGACGAAACTGACAGCCGAAGAACAGTTGTTGGCTGTATTGGATGATATGAAACGTTTGCTGCAAAGAAAAGATTATACTTACACGCTTCTTAAAAATGAGCTAAAGGCAGAAAACATCAGCATTGTGGATTTTGCAACTCTTTCGAAGAAAGAATCGGATTATTTGGAGGAATATTTTGATTTGGAAATAGCTCCTCTTATTTCTCCTATGCTGATTTCAAAAAATGCTCCTTTTCCTTTTTTAAAAAATAATGATATTTATGTAGCTGTTTTACTCGGTAAGAAAAATAAAAAAGACAAGGTAGGAATTATCCCTTGCAGTAATAATGTATTTCCACGTTTGATCAAGAGCCCTTTTCGAGAAGGAACATACATTTTAACAGAGGAATTAATTTTACATTTTGTAGAAAAAGTATATCCTCATTATGTTGTGAAATCGAAAACATTGCTGAAAATCACTAGAAGTGCAGATATTGATGCTGCAGACCTATATGATGATGATCTGGATTACCGTGATATTATGTCAGAACTCATTAGCAGACGAAAAAAATTAAATCCATTGACAATGAGCATGACACGAAATGTAGATGAGAAAGTCGTTGATACATTATGTGAAAATCTTGGTCTTCATAAAAAAAGAGTGTTCTATAGTACGTCACCGCTGGATTTTAAATATGTATTTCAACTTCAAGATGCACTTCGAAAAAAAGAAGAGCTGTTTTTCAAAAAAAGAGTACCTCAGCCAAGCGCTATGTTTGATATGAAAAAAAGCATCATCGATCAAGTCATAGAAAAAGATCGGATGTTATCCTTCCCATTTGAAAGTATTAGACCGTATATAGAATTTTTGAGAGAGGCGGCAAACGACCCTGAAGTTTTATCTATTCGTATTACATTGTATCGAGTTGCAAAAAACTCAAAAATCGTAGAAACATTAGTGGAAGCAGCAGAAAATGGAAAAGAAGTTACCGTATTAGTAGAGCTTAGGGCTCGTTTTGATGAAGAAAATAATATTGAGTGGTCACGAAGATTGGAATACGCAGGCTGTAATGTCATCTATGGTTTACCGGGATATAAAGTTCATTCAAAGCTTTGCCTGATTACAAGAAAACACAAAGGTGAAATCCAGTATCTAACACAGGTTGGAACCGGAAACTATAATGAAAAAACAGCAGAGTTGTACACAGATCTTATGGTTTTGACTGCAAATCCACAAATCGGAGACAATGCGAGACAAGTATTCCAATCTTTAGTAATGGGAGAAGTTGTGGAGGAATCAAAAAAACTGCTTGTAGCTCCAAAATGTTTACAAAACAGAGTGCTTGAAATGATCGACACTGAAATCGCTCATGCAAAACAAAACGAGCAAGCGTATATCGGTTTAAAAATGAATTCCCTAACAGACAAAAAGATCATAGACAAATTAATCGAAGCATCTCAGGCAGGTGTCAAAATAGAACTAGTTGTCCGAGGAATTTGCTGTCTGGCAGCAGGTGTTCCGGGATACACAAAAAATATAGAGATAAGAAGTATTGTGGGACGTTATCTGGAGCATTCCAGAATATACATCTTTGGAGTAGAAGAGCGAAGAAACATCTTTATTGCATCAGCGGATTTCATGACAAGAAACACATTGAAACGTGTAGAAGTAGCACTTCCTATTGAATCAGAAGAATTAAAGGTTCGTATTGAAGAAATGTTTATTACAATAATGTCTGATAATAAAAAGGCAAGAATGATGAAACCGGATGGAATGTATGAGAAACTGCCAATTGATGGAGCAGAATTTAATTCTCAGGAGATTTTGTTTGAACAGGCATATGAAGTGATTCAATAATTAAATCATAAAATTTACCAACGATTACTTCATAGACAGTAACCAACTTCCCAAATGAAAATTCTCAAATGGACTTCCCAAAATAACAGATTTGCTTTTGACATCTGAAGCCAAATCAAGTATAATAGATTCATATGCAGAAGTTTTCGGGCAACTGTATATCAAATGTCCATATAGCTCAGTTGGATAGAGCACTCGCCTCCTAAGCGAGGGGTCGGAGGTTCAAATCCTCTTATGGACGGTTTTTTATGCAATCTATTATTTGAGAAACTCAAATAATAGATTGCATTTTCATTTAGGAACATGCCATAAGGAGGACTTCTTCTATGCCAACCGTTTATTACACATATTACACGCCAATATCTCAGGCTCCGTCCGATATTGCAAAACAGGAACACACACTTGGACTTAAGTTACTCTCAGCAGGATTGGAAAATCTCTTTCATATTTCTGTCCCCTGCACGGAATCTGATTCTGTATTAAAGCATGATATTCACGGCAAGCCTTATCTTCCCGAACATCCCGAAATTCATTTCAACATCACGCATTGCGATCAATTTGCCGCATGTGCATTTCACAATAAACCGATTGGCATTGATGCTGAACTTCCAGGCTATTTCCCGGAAGTACTGATTAACCGCACCTTATCAGAAAATGAAAAATGCTTCTTTCTGTCCAAAAACGCTTCCTCTAACGAAAGACAGGAATGGTTTTATCGTTTTTGGACCTTGAAAGAAGCATATGTAAAAAAATCCGGCATTGGTGTTGATATCGATCTTACAAAGTTTTCTTTTTCCTTTAGAAACACAGAAACAGATTTCTCGATTACTTGTTCAGATTCTTCTGTTAGCTGCTATCAATTCAAACTGTCACATGGGCAAATCTTATCTCTTTGCTGCGAAAACGGCGCGGAAGATATCCGACTTATTCCCCACTCCTTGCCGCACGTACCGCAGAAATAACAATATTTCCCTTGATTTCGGATACCGGTGCCCCTCTGGAGCAATCACAGACAATGCTGTTAAAGCCTTGAAGCATCGGACCATATGCATCTGCATGGCCAAACTGCTGGATCAATTTTACTGCCGTATTCCCCACATTCAGATCCGGCCAAATTAAAATATTTGCTTTTCCTGCCACCTTGCTTTCCCTATGTACTTTCTTCTCTGCAACTGCAGGAACAATCGCTGCATCTAATTGAAACTCTCCGTCTATTGCCAATTCCGGTCGAAGAGTATGTGCAATTTCTAAGGCTTTCGTAACCTTATCTACCAACTCTCCCTGCCCGCTTCCAAGTGTAGAATAACAGATCATAGCACATCTCGGTTCCCAACCCAACAGTTCCTGCACGGTATCACATGCGGAAACAGCGATATTTGCAAGCTGCTCTTCGTTTGGATTGGTGCACACCGCACTGTCACCGATCGCTAAAAGAGAGCCCTCACTTCCCTCATACCCCGGAATATCTGCTAATCCTATGCTTGAAATCGTATTGATCCCCGGTTTCATTCCAATCATCATCTGGCCCGCAAGCAGTACATCTCCGGTTGTATTATCAATTCCGGCAAAAGTCACATCTGCTTTTCCTACCCTCTGCATAGCCATAGAATAATATAACGGATCTGTCATACGTCTTCCGAGAGCTTTTTCTTTCAGCATCGTTCCCGGCTGCTTCACATATTCACTGATGATTTCATTTTTATATTCTTCCTCACAAATATCTACAAAAGTAAAAACAGACAGATCATAGCCTCTCTCTTCTGCCAGCCTTTTCAGTTCCTCTGCATTTCCTACAAGAAGAGGGATAATATAACCTTCTCTTCCTGTCTCATAAGCTGCCTGCATCATTTTTTCATTTGCGGCCTCTGGAAAAGCTACTCTTTGCGGATTTTCTTTTGCTTTAGCATAAATCTGCTCCAATATCTTCATCCTGCTTTCCTCCATGCTATAAATTTACTCATCCAATTCAAAAAATAATGTTGTATACCTTCCCATATCATAAAACACCGGACGTACACTTACTGGAAGTTTATTTTCTATTTCTCTTGCCTTTTTTTTATTCACTCCCAGAATTACAGCATTGATCGCCGGGCCTTCCTGAAACTCTACTTCACCGCAAACATACTTCAATCCCCGATCTTCCAATTCTAGCCTTGCATTAAGAACGCCCGTAAATACAAAGCTCTTCAATTGTGCAGCTCCGCTGAGAGTCGTCCATTCTGTCTCGTGATATCCGCAGCTGTTGCATGCGATATGCGGAGGGAACTCAATTTCCCCACACTCCTTACATTTTCTTGCATAAATAACCCCATTTTCTAATCCTTTCCAGAACTTCTCAACAATATGCTCCGGATTCCAAAATTCTTCTGCTTTTATTCTTTCCGAACTCATCTTTAAACCTCCTGACTATTCTCGCTTTTTCCTTTTTAATCATTCGCTCCGAGAATGATCGCACGCACATTCTGCGCACCTCCAAATCCTCTGAGAAACGTATATTTCGGAAGCTTTTTAATCTGCCGTTCTCCTGCTTCGCCACGCATCTGTGTCACCGCTTCAAAGACATCTGCCATTCCCGATGCTCCGAACGCATGCCCATAAGAAGTTCTTCCGCCGTTTGTATTCATTGGCTTATCTCCGTCATAGGCAATTCGTCCGTCAAGAACATATTTCCATCCTTCTCCTTTTGGAAGATACCCGATTTCCTCGGCTGCCAGAAATGCCGATGATCCGATAAAATCATTGACATACAACAAATCCATATCATCGGCAGTAAGTCCTGTCATTTCAAATACCTGACGGGCGGCTTCTGCAGTTGCTTTTTTCTCAAGATGCGGAACGATTGCATCTAAAACAGAGGCTCCGACTCCCAAAACCTCGATTGGTTTATCTGTAAACTGCTTTGCAATTTCTGTTGGAACTACAATGCATGCAGCAGCTCCGTCAGCTACACAAGAGTCACTTGCCGTTCTGAGATATTGTGTCATTTTGGGATTATGACTGGATTTCATATATTCCCATACATCATCAAACCCGGCCTCTTTTGCCAGCTCCTCAAACGGTGTTCTGCGGATTGCACGCGGACACAATGCCGCCGCACGCCGGAAATGATATGCCTGATGTGCAAGTACCTCATCAATCTGCTCTGCACTTAGCCCATTCTCTTTTGCATAATAATTGATCCAGTCATCATGATTCATACCCGGACCGCCTCCTAAATATCTTCCGTAAGCCCGGTCAAAAATAGAATCCAGATCCGGAAATAATACCTCTGATGTCAATGGCACACGCATATGGTCAGGAGTGTTTCCGTCAGGCATCCCCGTTCCCTGCTCACTGCATCCGGTAAGTACAATGTCATAAGCGCCGCTGGCAACAGCAAACACAGCCTCTTCCAATGCAATATATCCTGTACAGCAGCCCTCGGAATGTGAAAGTGAGCCTTTTCCTCTCATTCCAAACCAATCCGCCACCTGTAGATTCGGGGTAATACAATGATTTAACACATGAGGATTTGCAGATCCGTGGAAAAAGTACTGTACATCTCTCGGCTCTACACCTGCATCCTTCATTGCATCCAATGCCGCATATCCAAAAAGCTCACCATTCGTAAGCCCTTTATAGGTTTCATTCTGTACTCCATTAAAAAATGGGGTTGCTCCTATTCCGACAATAGAAACACTTCTCATGTTTTTTCCAAGCTTTACATTATGTAACATATTGTCCTCCTCTTACATTTCTTCCAGTACAAAATCTACAAGTTCCCCGATTGTTTCAAACTTCCCGAATCTTGCGACAGGAATCATAACGTCAAATTCATTTTCGATAGAAGCACTCATTGCTACCCGCTGTGAAGAAGCAACTCCAAGCTCTTCCGCAATATTAGTCTTTTCATTAATCTTTTCTGCATCCTTATTAAATGCCATTGCTGCAAATTCAATAACCTTTGCCAAAATTTCCTCTCCGTTCATCATCATATCCTCCTTATACTTATACATAATACATGGCAAAATAGTGTATCTGCCAAAGGCAGAACATCTTATCTTTTCGTTATAACCAGTATAAAATTTCTCTTCTCCATAAACAATTCTTTTATTTCCGCTTTATAACGGCAAATCTGCTTTTGAGTGCTCCCTCCCATTTTGCTACTATAATATTTAAGAAAAACGATGGAGGAATACTATATGAATATCGTAGATAATTATCTTCTTGGCATGGATCTTGGTACGACAAACATCAAGGCAATCATCATGGATGAGTACGGGCAGATCATTGCCTCTGCATCCAGAGTTAATTCTCTGATCCAGCCAAAACCTGATCATGTCGAACAAGATGCAAATCTTTGGTGGAAAAATGCAGTGGAAATCTTAAAAGAACTAACTGGAAAGGTAGGTACAAAAATCACCAAAAGAATCCGTGGAATTTCCATAAGTTCACAAACCGTCACCCTACTCCCTGTAGATAAAAATGGCGTTCCACTTAGAAATGCCATTATCTGGATGGACAGACGATCTGAAGAGCAATTGAAACATCTCACCGAAACAATCGGAGTGGAGCACTATATATCCATTGTGGGCGGACAGCCAAATACAGGTTTTTTACCAAATAAAATTTTATGGTTTAAAGAAAATGAGCCAAAGCTTTTTGAAAAAACCTACAAATTTTTACAAGCCAGCTCTTACCTTAATTACAAATTAACCGGGGAAATGACTATGGATATCGATCAGGCCGGAAAATCACAATGTCTGGATTTATCCAATTTACACTGGTCCGGAGAAATTAGTCATGCAATCGGAGCAGATTTGAATATGATGCTTCCTACACCTCAGAAAATCACCGATATTATCGGTACTGTAACCGAAAAAGCAGCAAAAGAAACAGGACTTGCCTCTGGTACGCCTGTCGTTGCAGGAGCAAGCGACGCAATCGCTTCAATGTACGCAATCGGTCTGAATCATATGGGAGATGCCGGAGAGTCTTCTGGAACCTCTTCTCTTGTATTTGCCGGAAGTACAACCAAAACACCAACTACACTGCCCTTGGTGGCAAAGCCTTGTCCTCTTCCCGATATGCCCTATATTTTTGATGCTCCTATAAGTGCCAGCGGTTCTTCTTTAAAATGGTATCTTGACACATTGGGACAACCGGAAAAAACATATGCCAAGGCAAACGGATTAAACGTATTTGAGCATTTAAATCAACTTGCATCCACTGTCTCTCCCGGAAGTAATGGTCTTATTTTCTTCCCCTACCTTTATGGAGAAAGAGCTCCCTTATGGAACTCTTACGCAAAAGGAATGTTTATCGGAATTTCTAACGATACTTCCCGCAAAGAAATCATTCGCTCCGTATTTGAAGGAACAGCTTTTGCACTTAAACATGTCGCAGAGACAATAACAGCTGCGGGCGGCAGCATAAACTCTCTTCGTATCACCGGGGGCGGCTCCAAAAGCCGTACATGGTCGCAGATCAAAGCATCTATGCTGCATGTTCCGGTTTATATTCTTGATGAGCGGTCTGAAAATGTTCCCTTTGGTGATGTTTTGATTGCCGGAAGTGGAGTTGGTGTATTTCCCGATCTTGCAAAAACAATGACCGAATTAATCCATATAAAAGAAGTCATTGAACCGATTGCGGAATGGGCAGAAGTGTATGACAAAATTTATCCTTTCTATATCAATATGTATCAACATCTGGATGACGATCTAAAACAATTTCAAACACTCTAAAAAAAGCAGGCGCATTTTTTTGCGTCTGCTTTTTAAAAGTCATCCATAATAGGGGAATAATTTTAAACGATTTTCTCCACTTCTATCCGGCTTTTCCAGTGTAACCTCTCCGAAGCTGCCCACTCAACACCTCTGACAAACATTGTAATAAAATTAAATCTATCCAACGCTTCCCAATGTCCGATTGATGTAACAAAAGAACGTCCCTTCCCATAGCGGTTAGTCCATATTACAGGAGTATATTGATTAACCCCCTTCATTTTATTCAAATCACCGTCAGGAATGTCCACCGGGTGATGCGGGGGCGGAAACCCAGGCACCTTATAATTTTCCACATCATCGTATATCGAACAAAGAACATGTACCTTTGCTTCGGGATGAATAATAACATGTGTAAATAAATCATCAAAAACATTCATCCATTTTTTATCAACCCCTTTTGTGATTGGATGATCTTCATCCATAACCTCAACAAAATGATCATCCTTCGGGCATCTCCTGCATCCCTGATCCATTGCACAATAGCCGCCTAACAATTTTCTCCACTCGTCCGGCCAGTCCGCATCTACCCAGATACTAGAATGATAAAAAATAATTCCTTTTCCTTTTGCAACAAAATCATAAATTGCTGCTTCTGTCTCTTCTCCAAACCGCCGCGCATGCTCTGTCGGCCATGTTTTTCCATCATAATTGATCAAAACAGCATCATACGGCTCTAAAAACTTTGGCGTGATATTACGGAACTCTTCCACGATCACTACATGAAAACGTCCGGTTGCCTCCAACAACTCACGCAGCCTCTCTTTCATGATCCGTCCCTGATGCTCTGCAGTTACTAATCCTGTCACCAAAAGTATATTTAACTTTTCCATTTCTGCACTACTTCTTTCTTCTATACTCTCATAGCCGCATAATAGGCTTCATTTATTGCCTGATAAATCTGCCCTACATTTTTACAATCTCCGATAATATACACCTCATCTACCTTCTCACAAAGAGCATCCACCCGATTATATGGTGCTCTGAATCCAAGTGCACACACAACCGTATCCGCCTCAACAAGAAATTCTTCTCCATTCCGTTCGCAAATAACACCCTTGGGAACAATTTCTTTTACCTTTGTATTTATATAACATACTACAGACTTTTCAATTTCCGGCATTAAGCCGCCTCTATAAAAGGAATTGACCTCTTCTGCAATCTTGCTCTTCATTTCTATGATCGAGCATTCCTTTCCCTCATGTCGGAAGGATATTGCAGCCTCTCCTCCGACAAGGCCACCTCCCATAATAGCAACCCTTTTTCCCAATTTTTCCGGATGAAGTTCTGCGTCGATCGCCATAACGACATGAGGAAGCTCCATTCCCCGGATAGGCGGACAAAGCTCATTCGCCCCTATCGCAACAAACAATGCATCAGGATTAAATTTCTCTACATATTCCGGTGTCACCTCTGTATTCAAAATTACCTTTACACTGGCTTTTTCAATTCGTTTTATTAATACTCTGCACAGTTTTCGGATATCTTCTTTGAAATATGCCGCACCTGCCGGATGCAGATTTCCACCTAGCTTATCACTCTTTTCTACTAGCGTTACATCGTGACCTCTATCGGCTGCAATGATCGCCGCCTCCATACCTGCCGGTCCTCCTCCTGCTATTAAAATTCGTTTCACTTTTCGGGGATCCTTTTTTCTGTTCTTTTCTGAAAGCTGCTGTCCCATTGTCGGATTCACCGTACATTTTACCGTTTCACTCTTCGACGTCTCCCCAAAGCATTCATAGCATCTCAGACATGGCGTAATATCATCGTCATCACCCTCCAGTGCTTTTTTCACAAGATACGGATCTGCAAGAAGAGCTCTTCCGATTTCTACAATATCCGCCTGCCCTGAAGCAATGATATCTTCCATTTGTGCAGGATCATTTAAGGATCCTACACAAGCAACTGGCTTACTCACATGTTTCTTAATCTCAGCAGCGAGATACACATTGACTCCCCTCTTATAAAATGCAGATGGATGAGTACGACAGAACATATCTGGATCTTCATGATTTCCACACGATACATTGAATAAATCCACCTTATCCTCTACCATCTCAGCGACTTTCACACATTCTTCCATACCTAGTCCAGCTTCTGTCAGATCATCCCCGGAAATACGAATTTCAATCGGGAACTGCTGTCCGACCGCTTTTCTTACTTCATCCAAAGCCATAATAAGAAAACGGGCACGATTTTCTAAGGAGCCGCCAAATTCGTCCGTTCTTCGATTTGTAACAGGTGACAAAAACTGTGAAAACAGCCAGCCGTGTGCCGCATGCACCTGTACCATATCGAATCCACAATCCTTACACAATTTTGCTCCTCTTCCATAAGACTTAACAATCTCAAAAATCAACTCTCGCGGCATCTCCTGAACTTCACCTGCAGGTGTAATTTCATAACTTGGACCGTATGCAACCTCACAGCCGTCTTGATCTCCTCCTACACTGATCAATCCTCCGTATTTCCCACCGTGAGACAACTGAATATTTGCATATGCGCCCGCATTGTGAATCGCTCTCGCCGTTTCTGCCATTCCCTGTTTTACACCAAAGGAGTCCAACTGCAGCTGCTTATTATGTGATTTTCCTGTTGCTGAATGTACAATAGACTCGCCATAGGTTACTACTGCCGCTCCTCCCAGCGCTTTTTCTTCCAGATAAGCTGTCATTTCTGGAGTAAAATGCCCTTCTGTTGTAATCATACTTGGGCTGGTAGGCGCTGCAATAACACGATTCTTCATCCGAATATTTCCAATCCTTATCGGTAAAAATAAATGTGGATATTTTTCTTTTCCTTTCCAACATCTTGCTCCCATATTTTTTCTCCTTTTGAAAAAGGGCTGATAAACAGCCCACTCTCATTATCATTTTCTTCGTTATTTTTTTACTTTCCAAATGTATTTTCTCGGTTCACCTTTGAGATATGCCGTTACTTCCTCTCCAATCATTGTTCCCGACCAATTGTCCACATCTGTAGTAAGTCCTGCCATATGTGGGGTACATACAACATTTCTCATAGACAACAGCGGATGATTTGCCGGTACAGGCTCCTGCCAATATACATCAATTGCCGCTCCCGCAATAGTTTTATTCAAAAGCGCTTCAACAAAATCTCGCTGATCGATCACTGCCGCACGAGCTGTATTAATGACATACGCTGTCGGTTTCATTTTAGAAAACCATTCCTTATTGACAATTCCTTTTGTAGACGGCAAAACCGGAAGGTGAATACTGATCATATCACTTTCTGCAAGCATTGTTTCAAGATCTACCGCCCTTGCCCCATCTGCTTCGATCTTTTCTACAGGCATGTATGGATCATATGCAAGAATTTCCATTCCAAATGCCATAGCCCTGACCGAAACCTCACGACCAATTGCTCCATATCCTGCAATTCCCAGTTTTTTTCCATACAATTCAAAACCGATTCCATAATCTACAAACGGATGCTTCTCATCAAGGGGACCAAATGTAACATTTTTCACATCCGGTACATTATAGATATCTTCAACCTCTTCTCCTACATGCTCACCTTTTGACAAGCCGGTACAGCTAAGCGTCAGTTTTCTCGCCACAGCGATCATCAGGCCGATATTAAATTCGGCAACTGCGACACGATTTCTTCCCGGTGTATAAGACAGCTCCAATCCAACCTTCTGAATAGCATCATAATCTACTGTGGCCGGTGTTCCCTTTGCCACTCCCATAAATTTCATGCCGGATTTTGCCCATGCCTGAATCGTATCTGCGCCTGCATATTCATCGCCTAACACAACCAATTCATGTCCCATACACTCTTCTCTTGTCATTTCTTCCGTAACATTTCCTTTTCCGTGTTTCAGTTCTCCGCAAATCGTGATATCACACTGCTCTTTAATATATGCCAACTGTTTTTCCGGAATCGGAGTACAGAGCGCCAGTTTCTTTTTCATTTTCATCTTTCCTT
>CAUWKK010000003.1:0-101721 GCA_963559385.1 uncultured Schaedlerella sp. | reverse complement strand
TTGCTTTCACATACTCCTGATCAAAAGCAAAGGTGTGATAGAACGTATAGTCCTTATCCGCATCCTGGCAGGGGGAATTGTAATAGCTGTGCCCCTCTCCCAACAGATACGAATTTAACGCATTTCGGTAATCATCCCCGACACACTCCGCTGCATTTTCCGACCACCCCTGTCCGGTACGGTCCGGGTACCACCAGTGACCTGCACCGTCAACCGAATACCCGTACTTTGTCAGAGCAAGGTTAAATCCATAGTTCGAATCCATAGAGCCGGACTTATCCTGCACCAGTACCACGTTCATGTCTTCGGTTCCCGTATACACACCGGAGTTGGAAGAATAGTACAGCGTGACTTTTCCGTCTCCTGTATTCTGATCCACCCATTCGCTCCGCTTTGCGATATCCGCATCCAGTTCTTTCCAGCTTTCAATCCCGAAAAGCGCCGGGTCGTCCGCCTGCGGATCATAGGCATAGCGGTCAAAATCAGCGGGCGGTTCATCGTTGGGCACAACTCCGGTAAAGTCGTATTCTCCCGTCGGATCCGGGGATCCGTACACCCCCGGCGGATTCTTTCCACCGTTCGTATCTCCTGCAGACAGATTCTTTGATTCTGTTATTTCTGCCTCCGATGCTTCCTCTTTCTTTTCTTCCGGTTGATTCTCAGACGGTTTCTCTTCTTCCTCTTGTTTCTCTGCCTCTTTCTCTGCATCCTTTCCGCTTTCTTTTTCCGAAATTTTCTCAAGCTCCTCTTTCGATTCTTTTTCCCCTGTAAGTGTAAGGTCAACGGCATAAATCGTATGTGGAACAGTTGTCATCAGACAAGCGACCGCTAACAGCACCCCCAGAAATTTTCTTATCTTCATGCCGCTCCCTCCTTTTCGCTTTCTGTCCGGTTGCCCTCTACAGCCGTAAAGGCTGTTTTCGCATCCGCAAAGCCCTCCGACTGCACCGATTCAAAGATCACATCGATCGCCACATCTTTCAATTCCTCCGGCAGCTCCTCTTTCAGCTTGATATGGGTAAATACCGGAGCGGTCTTCTCTCCCGGTGCGATCGGCTTCTCACAGTACAGCCAGCCGTCTTGCTCTTCGCTCCATACGGTTTTGTTAAATCCCTCCGTACTGCTTGTATAATAGGTCAGATATTCCTCTGCCCGGCTGTCTGACAACAATACCTTTGCCCGGACATAGCAGTCCACCGTTCCGGTGTTTCCTGCTTTCGGTTCTTTTACCGTTTTCTTGCCCGGCTCTACCGGGTCAAAGGGTTCCTCCGGCACAATGGTATTGCTGCCGACGGAAAACGCATTGTTCGCCCGATCTCCGTCTGATAAGTAAGCAAAAATACTTCCTGCTCCGAAGATCCCTGCGGCAAGCGCAAAGACCACCGCCGCCACTGCCGCCACTTTCTTGTATTTCATAGCAGCTCCTCCTTTTCTTTTATTTTCTGATCGCTTTTTTGATCCGCCAGCACCGACACAAGAAACAGTGCGACTAGGACGGTCAATGCCACGATCCTGCCCTGATCAGTCTGTAAGTATTTCAAGCCATATCCCAAATAAGGCATGGAACCGACATTCTTCCCGATGTAGTTCTTCTTCGTTGTCGTGATCCCGTCGGAATGTGCGTTTGCATCGCCTTTCGTTTCCAGTCCTTTTTCTGTGACTGCTTTTACCCGGTGTGTGACCTTAAGATCTCCTTGCGAAAAAGCGATCACATCCCCTGCCTTGATCTCCTTGTAGGGCACCTTTGTGTCGATCAGGCAGACACTTCCTACGGAAACCTTTGGTTCCATACTGCCGGAAACCACGGTATAAAGCTGATACCCACAGATCTGAAGAACGAAAAAAAGCAGAACCGTAAAAACGGTCGCTGCCAAGATCAGATCACAAAGGATCCGCAACGCTTTCTTCATCTTTCGTTCTCCTTTTCCGTAAGATCAAAGTTCCTGTACCAAGCAAAACACCTCCGACTACCAGACAGATCCCGGTTTTCCGAAGATCCCCCGTCTGCACCGGTGTTAAAGGCTCCAAGGGTTCCGTGGAAAACGCCCAGACTACTTGATTGGTCAGAACGGTGTATTGATTGTCCAGTTCTTCCGGTACTTCTAATGCAAAATGGAAGTTCCCGGTACTCTGTGCCGGGATCTCTCCTAGCAGTCGGTTTTCTTCCAATCCCGCACCCTTTAAGGCTCCCTCGTACACGGTTTCCGTCTTTCCTGCGATCTCTGTCGTGATCGTAAGCCCGATCTGTTCTAACAGGTCATTGTCTGCCGTCTCTTCCGATGCACCCCGGAAATACAGCTTTACAGGCTTATCAGCAGTGTTCTGCAATACTGCGGTTTCTTCGTAAGCATCCCCCGGCAGCATGACCGGGAAATTTGTAAAGAAGTCTTCCGGCTCGGAAAACAGCTTTTGGGAATCTCCCTCATACACCACTCTTAAACTCTGGTCGGATGCCTGTTTAAAGCTGCTGATATCGTACTGCCCCTCTTTTTTGCATTGCTGGATCTCTACCGCTCCCCAAGGCGCATCCGCCTCAAAATCGGGCGTAAAATTTTTGCTCTGGATGCCCTCCGCATCGATCTTTAACTGAAACGTGGAGTTTTCTTCCTGTGCAAAATCCTCCGGGATCCGTATGCTCTGGAACAGGTCTGTTTCTTCGCCTGTTTTTAATACTTCCGTGTAATACAGATATCCGTCCTTGCCCTGCACCCAGTTTTCTCCGATTTCCCGGATCTCAATGCTTTCTTCCGTTCCTGTCAGTTCCAACTTCACCCGGATGTAACAGTCATTCCCGGCATTGCGGATCCGTGGGATCTTGGAGATCACCTGTCCGGGCAGGATGTCTTTCACATCTTCGTACCTTTCTTCTTCCCCGTCCTGTATCCGGTACTCTTCCAGTTCAATATCCACGATTCCTGTAGACAGCGTATTGGTAACAGATGTTTCTGTCATAGCCAGGATCGTGCCGCTCCCGCACATCAGGATCGACAGACTGGCAAGGAAGATCACTAATCTCTTCTTTTTCATGCGAGCCCTCCTTACTGCTTCTCCGGTTTAGACGTTTCCGGCTTTGTGTCCTCGGTTCCCGGCTTCTCCGCTGCGTCCGGTTCTGTTCCCGGTGTCTCTGCCTGCTCTTCCTCTCCGGTGTTCTCTTCCGCACCGTTCCCGCTGTTCCGGTTGGAATCTTTCACGTCCGTATTCGGGTCTTCCTGTTCCTCTACGTCCGTTGTCGGCATCTGGGAGCTTAAAATCGTCCAGACTTCCTGTGCGGACGTTTTCCCGCCGTCTAAATCCGTTGTCTGGATGCCGTAGGCATTGATCACGATCTCCGGGCTTGTTTCTTCCAATCCTTGATCTTCTACTACATTCGCCATTGTCACCGTGTCAAACAGGGTGCCTGTTGTTACGCCCTTTTCCAGTACCGTACATGTTTCTTCTGTTCCCCAGGCGTATAAGTGTGTAACGCTGTTCTCTGTCTCTTTCTTTTCTTCCGTAAGCTCTGTCCACCCCGGATTGACCGTATAGGTAAACAGTTCCGTCAGTTTCGCCGGATTTTTTGTGCCGTCCGGGTTGGCGGTCACAAGTTCCAGTCTCGGTACGACCACCTCTAAAAAGACAAACTCGTCATTGATCCCGTCATTTAAGATCTGCGGGTTCTTGTTTACGGTTTCCATTGGCGTCATGTTCTTACCTGTGTCCGGGTTCCAGTCCGGTTCCTGTAGATCCAGTTCGATATTCCCAACTGTAAATTCATTGGTTACGGTATCTGCATCCGTAAAGTATGCCAGAATCCCGCCAACCGACAAGGTTCCGACAAGCGCCGTACACAAAGCGATCGTTCGCACTCTTTTTTTCGTCATGTGTTCTCTCGCAGGATGTTCCTGCCCCTCCTTTTTCATGTTCTATGTGTTTCCGTCCTCTTTCTGCTCTTTCTTGCTGCTTCTTTCCACCTCCCTCCCATTTAAAAATATCTATCTGAACGGAAACCTTACGTTGTTTCCGGATTTTTTAAAACACTGTGTACCACGAACCGTGCCCCTCCCGATGCCGTACAGGTAGATAAGGTCAGCACCCGGTCATCGGGATCTAATGCCGCAGCAGAGTTTCCCAACCGCAAAGTCATATCCAGCCACCCTTGATAGTCTTCCTCGTTTTCAAAGATCGTCCGGTAGGTTATGGTGGCATCCGGGCATTCATATGCACTGTACACCTGCCATTTAAGCGCCGTCTCTCTCCCCGGAAGATACACATAAATATAGGGATGTGATCGAAAACAACCCACATCCCTGTAGTTTTCTAAGAATCCGAACATCTGTCCGTCTCTCATGTTGTGTCCGTATAAGATCGTATGCTCTCCCGAAAAATCCTCCGGTACGGCTTGACGCATAAAAACGGAGCCTGCATAACTGTACTGCCCTGTGTAGTCCCGGTACAGGTAATGATCATCGTACGGATTTTTTAAGACCGGATGATCAACAGGCGTTCCCGGAATGGTCAGCCATGCCACAATATCCGGGTTGATCTTCTTTAGTCCGTCAAAATCAATCCGGCGGGTCAGCCATGGATCTCCCGTCTCTTTTGTTTCGGTGTATGTTTCCCGGATCTGTTCCATTTGTTCGGTATGCTTTCGATTAGACAGCTCCCAGGTCGCCGCCAGTATAAAACATACTGCCGCTGCGGCGATACAAAGCCAACCGATCAATTGTTTCCCTTTCATTTCTTTTCTCCTTAAAAGTGGCAACAAAAAAAGCCCCTGCTGTCATCGCAAAGACTCTTTCCTGTTTTCTTCTATTTATCTGATTCTACTTTACCATACCTATTTTATATTATCTAGGTCTGTTTAGGTCACCCCGAAAAGACTTTTCATTTCTCCCAATTTGCCCCGGTTGCATAATCAATCCCAATCCCCGGCTGAACATTATAACAATACACATTAAACTTAATTCCGGTTCCACCGTCTTCCACGGATTCCGCCTCGACCTGCACTCCACTCGCCACCATATCTGCCCCGTCATAAATCGGCATCACTCGATACAATACATGGTTTCCGGTTTCTTTTATATATGCCGCCACTTGATTTTCCAACGGAAGCATCCCCTCTACATTCATATACCTTGTACCGGTGATCAGATTTTTCTCATTCGCATTTTCACCTGCAAGCTGATATCCGATCAAGTGACACCGATTATACAAATATCCCTGCTCAATTCCGTCATACTTCTGATTCTGCCAGCCGGTGGGAATCACATCGCTGATACTTTCCCGTTCTTCATCCGGCATCAGTTCTCTTCCAAGCTTGGCATAAGCTGCACCACACCGCCCCAGAAGATCCAATGAACTATAGATTTCAAATGTCTCCTTTTCAAAATCAGCACTGTCAAACTGTGGTATATTTTCATTGATCTCTACATAAGGTGTCCCTGCATACTCCGGAATATCCTCCAACTCAATCTTAGGTTCTTCTTGGGGAAGAATTTTCTCCCCTATTTCGTAAATAACTGTTTGCACCTGTGTCCTAATTTCAGACAGATGCATTTCGTCCAAATGTGTATAAAGTCCTATCCCTCCGATCGTGGTCACAAATATAGAAATCACAAAACCTCTTCTATTATATTTTCTCTTTTTTCTTGTCCTCAATTCTTCTATCACTCCTAACTGTTCCTACGAAAAGAATCGGATGCAGTACGCTCACTGCATCCGATCCACTTTTTCTTCTATTTATCTGATTCTACTTTACCATACCTAATTCATATTATCTAGGTCTGTTTAGGTCACTTTAGGTCTGTCTTCTTTAAAAATTTTTCTTGCTACCTCTATCTTGATAGCGCAGACAGTGGTTCTTGACATTTATGATACATTTGCTATAATGTACTTAACAAGACAGCCGATACGATAGAGCAAACCTATCCGTTTCCGGCACAATTATCAGTAACTAGAAATAGCACCTCAAAACTTGACCAGAGCAGGGGTGCTATTTTCTATGTGTAAAATTCAGAATTGCTACAAGTAAACTACATGCTGTCAAAATTATCATAAATTCTTCATATGTACTCATATCAACCACTCCTTCCAACAAGACTCGGAAACGGTGGTATGCACCCTATCGGCTGTCTGGGGAAATACATTATTTAATCGCTCTCCTGCCCGCAATAGAACAGGACAAGGTATTATAAAAGCATATTTCGCAATAATTTATCTAATTTATAATAACACAATGCCTCGTTTCTTTCTACCACTTATTCCTCTATATACCTAGAATACTTTTCCCGTAATTCCCATGCATCATACTCCTTTAACGTTCCGTCATTAACTGCTATTTTCAACGTAGTCAAGAACAAAAGAAATGCATTCTGATACTCATAAAATAATGTTTGGTTCTCCGGATCAGCTTTAAGCAAACCTCTTAAACGCTCTAATTCCTTTATATCATCTTCTATATAAGTCTCTGTACAATTACGCATCTTTCTTTCACTTCCCAATCCTTTATTAATAAAAGAGCAGACCTTAAAGCCTGCCCTTTGTCTCTTACTTGCCGAATTTCGGCATAAGCTATTAGTATGCTACCATATTTGCTGTGAAATAGGAATATACAAACTTAAATTCAGCCCATTCCGCTACATTTCCCGGATACCGAACCGTAATATTCCGATTGGTTGGACGCAGATATTGGAATCCCTCCGGCACTCCACCTTGAAATGTATATGTTGCAATTTCAGTTTGTGTAAAAGCTGTTTCGACTATCTTTGTTACTGTTGCCGGAATTGTGATATCTGTAATGGTTTCGTTATTCATAAATGCCCCATAGCCAATACCGTCTATGACAACCCCGTCAATTGATTCTGGAATCACAACGCTTCCTGATGCTGCTTTTCCGTCTGTTACCCAAATAGAAGTTCCTGACGCATTATATTTGATACCATTGATGGTTTTTACATAGCCGGCATCAGTCGAATCATACACAAATCCATTCTTGTCCGCCCATGCCTGAATGTCAAATTCCGGTTCTGGTTGCGGCTCCGGATCCGGTGTCGGTTCTGGAGACGGCTCTGTTGCATGACTGTCACTAAACCGAGAAATCATAGTTGCACACACCGCACGTACTACTGTTCCCTGCGGAACCAGATACCCATTATCCCCGGTCACAATCTGATTGCTTACTGCGTATGCCATTCCATTCTGAGCAAATGCATTGACACTTCCTGCATCCGGGAACCCTGCATAGGAAGAAAGGTCAACTTCCGGGGAACCGTCATAGCGGTACAGGATCGTTGCCATTTGTTCTCGGTTAATGTTATCGTTCGGTCCGAACTTGCCGCTGTCTGTATAGCCTGTAATGATTCCGTTTTCGCTCGCCCAAGCAACTGCCGCACCATAGAATTCATTTCCTGCAACATCCGGGAACTGTCCGTTATATGCAGCTTCCGGGGAACCTGCCATTCTCCAAAGGATTGTCGCAAACTGTCCTCTTGTCAGCTTGTCATTCGGTCCAAATTTTCCCGTATCTGTGTACCCGGACATCAACCCTTTTTCTGATACGTCCTGCACATACTCATAGTACCAGTCTCCCGGATTTACATCCGGATATTCTGCCGCTGATACGACACTTCCAAGTCCCAAAAACATCATGCAGCTTACCATAACTGCCATTAATTTCTTCCAATATTTTTTCATCTCATTTTCCTCCTTTGTTTGTTCATGCCGAATTTCGGCAAACCCTAAATTTTAATTTTATTGTAACTCTTCATGTACTTGAACACAAGTAAAATCCTTGCGTTTTACGTTGACTGTGCTATCCCTCATATCTTGCCTGATAGTCGAGTTGATAGCTGTTGATCATACTTACCGTGGCATTATACAGACATGCCAGCATATATGCCCTGATATTTTTGATTTTCCCTGTTCGATCTGCCAACTGCTGTAATACATACCGGATATGCTCCGAAGTCATCTGCTGAAAGAATCGTTTCCGAAATTCTTCCGTCCGTATTCTGTTATCTCCCAACTTTTGTATTTCTCCTGTACAGCAGCAGACGTCCGCCATTAATTCAAAAATTTCCCGTATCTGCGCTTTCTTCTCCGGCATATCACAAATGAGAATATCATAAGCCAGTTTTTTATGCAGGGTATGTAAAACCAGATCTCTATCTGTCCATCTGTCCTCTGTAGGCATGCTCTTTATATTATTTATAGATATTGGATAGATAGATGGATTATTTATATTATTATTCTCGTTATACTCAGTCTCGTTTATGTGGTGCACATCCTTGCACTTCTGGAGGTGCACATCCTTGCACTTCTGGAGGTGCACGTTCTTGCACTTCTGGAGGTGCACGTTCCTGCACCTCTGGAATGGGTCCACTTCTCCCTCTGGATCTAAGGGGTCATTTTTTTGCTCCCGAACCTCTTCTTCCGCTTCAATCCTCTCTGTATTTACAGATTTTTCGTCATTTTCATATTCAGCTTTACACGAAACCTTTCGATCCATACCACTGTTAAAGTTCTTTACATAAATTAAATTTGGTTTTCCCAATCCTTGCCGCTTCCGCTCGATCAGTCCGTAATCATTTAATTCTGCCAGTAACGTCATGGCTTTTCTCTTTGAACATCCCAGTTCTTCCATAATTTCCGTTACACGGTATATGATATACACTCTTCCCTCTTCGTCGATCCAGTTATTTTTTAAGGATAATGTCATCCGATCCATTAGAATGCCATACAATATTTTCGCATCTGAGGACAGATTTTGAAACTGCTTATCTCTGACTAGCTTTTTGGGAAGTCGGAAGAACGTGAACTGCTCTACATCCTGACCATAATAATATAAGTAATCTGTCATGCCCTTTCCCCTTTGTACATTTTATTTCCCAACTAAATTTTTTCTATTCCCTCCTTTTTCCTCTGCTCGTTCATTCCTCTTTGTTTCTTATGCATCCGGCAAGTGGAGAACTACCGCCGGATGCCGAAAACATACATGCATATCATTTCTGATATGCAGTCCGTCCTGTACTTTCGCAGCCACAGCAGATACAACGGTAGGAAGCACCTCTGCAGGACGGTAAATCCGTTACTGTTCATCCTCTTCTTCGCAAGCAGCGGACTTTCCATATAACAATGTAATTGCGAGATAAAGAACATAGATCGTAATGAGCAGATTTACTATAATACCAACGGTATTCCCATGTAAAAAGTAATCAATAAGTTTGATCATCACCATTCCGATCAACATTTGAAACAGCTTAAATAATTTTTTTCTTGTCTCTTTTTTCAGTCGCATACCATAGCCCCTTTCTTTTGTATTTCTATGCTGGTTATACACATCAATAAAACACTATCCAAAACAATAACATAAGATTCTCCCGTCTCTTCTTCTCTCGGCTTTTCATAATATTTATAAATGTCTCTCCTGAACCATCATCAAAAGTGGCATTTCCTTTCCATTCGAGCTTCCACTTAATGTCGGCAGTATGTGTCTGCTGATTGATACGAGTTTCTACATCCTGCTCTGTATATCCTATCTTCGTCCAACCATTATGACGAATCACTTCCGGAGTGGAATAGCCATAAAGCATTGGAACTACCTGTTTGGTTGTCTGAATATTAGGTTTATTCATGCTATTCCAGCTCCTTTACATTATTTTCAATAAATGAAATTTCTTCCTCAGAAAGTCCGTATTTTTTATAAAGCTGTTTGTCTATGTTTGCTATGGAGACAGACCAGTCAATGTCGGATTTTTCGGTGAAGTCTTGGATCGGTACCATATTCCAAACTCCTTTAGGATTATCCTGCGTAACCTTTTTTACACCTAATAAAGCTCTCAAAAATTTTGTTTTTATGTATTTTGTCATTGCTTCTGCTTCAAACAATGTATCAAATGCACCTATATTGATAAATGTATCTGTCGCACCTTCATTAGGTGCAACTATTTCTGTTGCTGTTAGTGCTTCTCCAAATACCCCGTTTCCATTCGACTTTGGAAATGCCACATTATATTTATCAATGAAATTATTATCTTTAACATAGCTTCTTTTCATAAAACATACAGTTCTTCTATTATTTACTCTGCTTAAAATTCCAATATATTCTTTATTATTTTGAATCTCAGTTTTATATGCTTCTGGTATTCTTTCAAAGAAATTAGATGCAATCATGTTTCCTGTTCCAGCACCTAGTCTATCTGAAGCATAGGGAAAATCTTCAAAAAATAACTCCGTTGTTCTATAACAACCTCTAGGAGAAATAATACTATCCAAATACTCAGAATTTCCATCATATGAAACTATACGCTTTACAATATGATTTAATTCAGGATGTGAGGTAAACACTTTTATAGCTCCTGGAGATTTCATTTCATCTCTTATTGTAATTGCTACCCCACCTTTTATTTCAGTGTTTGGAAATACTTTTGACGCATTGGGTTCATACTGTAATACCTTAAAGTGCTTATCATTCAGCATCTTCTCATTCCACGATTTTGGTGTCTGACCAGCATTAAACAAAAATCTTGCTGGTGTTATCAGTTCTACACAACTTGCAATCTTATACGCTTCATCCATGAATTTATTATACACTGGACTTTGTCTACCATTATTTTCAGTCTCCTCCTGATATGGTGGATTCCCTATAGCAAAATCAAACTTCATCTCATCTACCTTCCTTCATGCTTTTGTACGTCAACGACTTATCGCTGCGCCAGTCATATATCCGGCAGTATACTTCTTCCGGTTCTTCTGTATCCTGTTTTTCCAGCTCATCTGCTACCCCAAAATCAAATAAACTGAATTGATGATATTCCTCTTTGGGCATTCCGAAAGGAACTGTCCCGGATATTCCATCCATCTGCCACAGGTTCCAGACAATAACATTTACAATCTTTCGCAGTTCTGCATCTGTTGGAGTTCTGCCCCACCTGTCCTGCATATAATCCACAAAAGTTATGAGTAAATTGATTCTTGCAATCAAAAGACTGTCCCCTTGAAATTCATAACCATACACACTCTGATATGCTCGAAGTCCCCATTTGAACCATTCTGTTTCATCGACTGTGTTTTCATTTACCACACGCAGTTTTCTGTCCAAAATTCCTATTCGCTGCTTTATCCCAAGTAGTTCTCCAGTAGCTGCATCATAGCGTGATGCAATATATGGAGCTTCTCCACAAGTAATCTCAAGCCTTTTTGAATCGACATATTTTTTCCATCCATCCTCTGTGTCAAACTCCACTTTTTCTGTGTTTACCTGCCACTTCTGATCCTGTTCAATATTGAAAACATCTTTTCTTCCAAACCACTCCTCATCACAGTGGTTATTCATTTTGTTGCAAATCCATGATGGCGTAAACACCTCTGCTTTCGCTCTGGTGCGTTCCTGCTGTTGTTCCCTGTTCTTTAACACCCTAGGCTGTATCTCATACTGTGCAAATCCCTTTAAGATTTCTTCTGTCATCTGCTCAGTTTCCTTGATTGGAATGCCTTTGGAACTATATACCGGTGTTGCAAATATAATATTTTTCTTTGTTGTCTTATCCTTCAGCAACGCTTTAAGGTTTTTACTGACCGGATAAGCATTCAAATCAATTAACTTATCCATTTTTATCCTCATTTCTAAAGCTGGCTATCCTTGATAGCCAACTTGGAAAAAATGTATACTATTGACTGAAATAGACGTATAATTTAAAATGTTACCAGAGCAGTATTCCGAAGGAGATGTGCTAATGAATATGAATCTTTTTACAATAATCACTACACTAATATCCCTTGTTATATCCTTAATCAGTGTTATATCTTCCAAGCCAACCATACACCAACAGATAAACACTAATATTTATGTAGAATCTCCCCAAAATTCTACTCCACCATTACTAGAAAACCCTAATGAAATTGTCCTTCATAATACCTCATTTGTAAAAAAATTTTTATATTATTCTATATATTTCTCTATAGTGGGTATAGCTATAGGTAGTTTCATGTATAGAGTATTTTCATTTTCAAAACCAACGCATTTTGGAGTTTCCTTATTATTTGAAGCTTCCTTTGTATATGAAACAGCCCGTTATAAGTCAACTTACTTCAATAGATACAACCTCATTGACTTACAATTTTATGTATGCGATAAATTTTATCGTATTGGTTTTTTACATTGCCTATCTAGTATTTGCCATAAACGAATTAATTGGATACATTTTTTCTCCCATTTTCAACACACCTTTTTGGGACGAAAAATGTAAATATATTTTTCGCAAATTTATTGTTTTTTTCGGTGGTTTTCTCTCAATACTCTACTGGGCATACATTTTAATAAAGCACCCCTGACTAAAGATAAAACAGCCAATAAACATAAATCATTTGCTAGAAACATTTCTGTCCCCCAATAATTTATAAAAATCTTTATTTCAACAGATAATACATAAAAAATAATTAGAACAAATAAAATATCCAATACAAAAAACATTATATTTTTCAATGTTTTTTTCATTCCATCATCTATCCTCCTTTCTCCCCTCTTTCATCAGTTGATTTCTGGTTAGCCCTGCTTCTCCATTTATCTGCCGGTGTATCAGCTTTTCATTCTTATACTTTTCAAATGTTCCTTAACCTCCGTCATATTTGATTTTGTATCGTGAAAATGTTTGGTATCCGGAAGCCACAAATACAGTTCTGTTCCTATCCGTTCTTCTTGATTCCAATCCAATACATATGGATATTCCTTGACTATAATTGCCGATCTATCCGGCAGATCATATCGGTAAAAAACCTCTTCCGTATACTTGTTTCTGCACCATACTTTCCAGTCATGATACGAATTTACAAAGGCTTCCCGTTCCTCCATATTTTTCATATCCAGCAGTTTGCCGAATTTCGGCATCGGCTTCTCTGCTTCTGATTTTGCTTTCTGCTCCTTACGCTTCAAAAGGCTTTTTCGCTCTGTGATCCCCTGCTCTAAAAGCTCGTTCTGTTCTTGTTCTGTAAAAGATGCCATTTCCACCGCCGCACTTTTATTCAGCCTTTTTTGCTTAAATGCCATCATTGCTTCCGGACTTAGATTTTTACTTATTTTTAAATACTCCCCTATCGTACTCCTTTTTCTTCCGGTTGCCTGTACCAACCGATCGATCACAGGTCCCGGATCGATGTCCGGAAACTCTTCCGGATAATGTGTCAGCAGATATTTTTCTTCTTCAATCTCCGTCATGATTTCATAGTCTGTTTTCTGATCGTAACCATTTGAAGAAACTTTCATAAAGCGTTCACGCACTTTGGAAATGTTCATAACGATGCAGGGTAAAAATTCAAATTCCGATCTCCCTCTGACCTCAACCAGCTCTTTACAGGCAAGATAACGATGATTTCCTACAATGATTTCATATTCATCCGTATCTATCTTTCGCACAAGTAAATCCTGCAGCACTTCTCCGTCAATTGAAATCAAATCTGCCAGAGCTTGTACACGCTGCCTTGTCAGCGCCACCTCTTCCCCTGTTTTTCCAAAGCGATAATTGTTATCGTCAACTTTTATCTTGGAATAATGGATCCATTTCGTGATCCGCTTTGGATGTGGTTCTGTTTTCTTTGTCTCTGTTTTGAAAATGCTGTCAATTCTTGCCATGACCTACACCTCCAATAGTTCCTTTGCCAAATCTATGTAATCCTGCGCAACGATACTCCTGCTTCTGTGTCTCAGCACCGGTTTATAGTGTTTTAATGCGTTTTCAACGACTGCACCTTTACTGACACACGTTTCAAGAAACTCCCAATCATGCTTCTCTACCATATCTGCATAGGTTTCCTTTTGCGCCCGTCTGTTTTCCACTTTGTTTGCAAAAATCTTCCAGTTCATTTCCGTTTCACATTCGTATATATTTTGAAGCTCATCTTCCAGTAAGAGCAAATTGTCCCTGCAGAAATTATCCAAAAGTACCGGAGTAACAAATACATCCGCTGCTACAAGCGCACTTCTGGTAATATGTTCCAAAGCCGGGCGCGTATCAATGATACAAACATCATACTCATTTTTTACCTTTTCCAACGCCGTCTTCAATGCCTGTTCATTTTCTGCGTCTCTTTCTTTTAGCTTGACACTGCCTTTGATAATATCAATGTTTTTGTACTTGCTTTGTACGATCACATTCTGTATTCTTTCCGGATTTTGAAAGATCTCACAAATTGTTCTTCCTGCGTACCCATGAGAAACCGTAAAAAATGGTGTCAAATTTGACTGTGGATCTGCATCGATCAGCAGTACACGCTTTTTTAAGTCAGACATACTATATCCAAGATTTACTGTAGAAGTTGTTTTGCCGACTCCACCTTTTAAATTCGTAATCACATATGTTTTCATTCTTCGTTCTCCTTTTCCATGCCGAATTTCGGCATTTTGTATTTTTGTATGTTTTCGTTTTTCTTTACTTCATAGATTTAATGATAATTGGATACATTCCTTGTCATCCGGCGGAGGGGTTTTTCTTTTCACATGTTTTCCGGTTTTTGTTTCTGTTCTTGTACGTTTTAATATCTGCACATTACTCAGCGGACTTGCATATAATTTTTGTATGTGTTTCAAAGCACTTGCACGGATTGACTCAAATCTGGAATGACTGTATCCACTTTCCATTTCTACGGTTTTATAGGGTTCTTTGTTCACATAGAGACGTTCAATATATCCCCTCTCTTTCCCCTGTAAGGACCGAAAGCAGACCATGACACGATTGATACGTTCTTCCTCTTCTATCAAGTGATACATTTCTGTGATCAATTCCATACTGTGCTGCCGTTCTAATTGCTGATGCCTTAGCATAGCATCCATTAGGTCTTTATGTTTCCCTCCGGATCCCCCGGTTGCATCCAGCATTACTCTCTTCATGGAAACCGATTGTAGGATATCATCTGTATTGACGATTTCATCCTGTATCAACTTGATACGTTTCCGTATATTTTCACGTTTCTTCTTGTGATTCCCCAGTATACTTTTAATGTACGCTTCGCTTATCCCCTGCATGAATACCGCTCCTCATTTAATTAAAAGGAAGTTCCTCGTCAAACCCATCCGGTATATTCATGAAACCGTCCCCTATCTCACTTGCAGGGTTTAATGTCGTATTCGCATTCCGGTTCTGCTCTGCCCTGCTTTCTGCAAATTCTTGTTCTTCTACAACGATTTCCGTTGTGTAAATGCGTACCCCCTCCCTGTTCGTATAACTTCCAGTCTGTATACGCCCTGCAACAGAAACTCTCATACCTTTGCGAAAGTATTGCTCTGCAAATTCGGCTGATTTTCCAAAAACAACACAGTTGATAAAATCAGCTTCCGGCTCATTCTCTCTTTTAAATCTTCTATTGACAGCTACCGTATATCTTGCAATTGCGATAGCATTTTCTCCTTGTGAATATCTCACTTCTGGATCTTTTGTCAGTCTTCCTAATAAAACAACTTTATTCATAGTATCTTCCTTTCTCCCGATGTTCTGCACCGGAACAGTTCTTTATAATTTTTGCCGAAATTCGGCATAAAAATATTACAGCACCTATCTGTTTATATTTTTCTCGATTTTCCTTAAATCAAGTTCTTGTTTAAGTTCACGGATAATATCTTTTAAATGCTCTTTATCTTGCGCATGTCTCGCTCTCGTGGAATACGTCATTAATATTCCGGATACATCATATTGGTTCATGTTTCTCCTCCTAAATTTCAGTTTAATACCTCAAAATATTCTTCTAAGTGTTCTTTTGTAATCTCTATCCACAAACCATTATCAACAGAATCAAGATGAACATGGTCTTTTCCACCAATCATCATGTGACCGCTTTCATCTAATTCGTAAATCGTTCCCTCTTCAATGACAATTGAACTGTTTTCAATTAGAAATCCGTCATCATCGTATTTATCAACACAGAATGACTTCTTGCACTTATACCGTTTCAATCTTCCACCTCCAACAAATCCGCATTAGTCTGTGTAGTGAGATGTTTCCACCAGTTAATGAAGCGGAGATTTCTCATTCAAGGAACCTAACGATTCTGGAATTCCTGAGCTGACTCCGTATGCCATACGGTCGGTATTTCAATGCCGAGTAGTTGACTTTGTAATCACCAGATAAATATTAACCCATAAATATCATTGTCTGTTACCACATTCCGCCCGAAATACGATTCATATATAAATTTCTCATCAAATTTATGAATCAGATCCCCGAACAATGTATATACCTTCGATACCTCTTTCGACAACTGACTTTCGCTGATATCCACCCATCCAAAAAGAAGTTCATCCGCTGTCGTCGATTTATCTTTTTCTATATAAAGTTTTTTTCCAGCCCGGTAACTATCAAGACTTGGGAAAGCAGGTGCGCGATCAGAATCTTGTTTTTTTAATTTTTCAAATGGCCATTCCTTACTATGGAATCCAAAAAATCTACCACCTTGCAATTGCTTAAACTCTAAATCGTATTTTACATGTACGATTTTCAAAAATCCCCTTTGCTGTGAATCCAAAGCTTCAATCGCCCAAAACGCTTCAATACACTTGATGCCTTGCAACTCTTCTAATGATTTAAAGGGGAGTAAAATACCGTTTCCAGCTTTTCGTCCTTTTCGTAGACATGCCGAAAAGTATGCTTTGTTCGGCCAAATATGCCGAATCTTTATCGGTGTAATTTCTTCTATTCCAGTATTCCTATGTAAAAGAATTTTTACAGAAATATTATTGAATTGATATTCCCACATGTATTCAAAGAGAAAATATATTAAATATTCCCCTTGATATTTTTGGTAAAGCCGCTCAAACTCTTGCTTAATTTCTTCGTCCATTCTTTTACAATTTGATTCAAAATTATAAATTTGTTCTTTGGGAATTGGTTTTAACATTTTGTATTTCTCCTTTTTATGAGTTATATTTTTTATTTTTATATACGGGATATGGAATAACCGCCTTACTTACGACTAAACTCAGATTCATTTGTTCTGCTCAATGCATCACCTTCTTTCACATACTGTTTCATCGACAAACGATTTCATACAATATATCGCTTCTCTCACTTTCTTTTCGTCCACCTAATCACTCACTCCAATCTAACCTCTGCCCACACCAAGGACAAAATCTATATCCCTCATCTTTATCTATATCTGAACCGCAGATACATGTCATACTATCTTCATCAAAAATATTCCGATTCAACTTCTCTGGTGTATCCCTTTCTTTCAGCCTGTATGCTCCTTCCGGATCCAGACTGCTCTCCTCGTAGTCTTTCAGCTTGCACAGCGCACCATATATCTTTTCCCTTGTGTTCTCTGTAATGACCTCCCCCACATAGGTATCTTTCCACGGTAGACCTCTCAGGCACCAGTTTCCCTGTTCATCCTGTTTTGTCAACCTTCCCATTTCACCCATTACCTCCACTAAATCCTAATTTAACTAGCATACATTTCATTTTTATGTATACGGTTTATGCTGCATCTGTTTTATTGCAGAACTTGAAGCAGTTTTTTCCGACATGGTATTGACACTTCGCTTTCTTATAACGCTTGCAGCCTTGTGCCGGAATTTCTCATTGTCTCTTGTTCTTCTCATATTTCATCCTTTCTATCAGTACTAACAGTTTTTTGATTTTATATAATTTCTTCCAACTTCAACTGACTTTTCAAAAATTTCCCGATATTTCCCGCTTTTAAAAAAATCTTCATGCGTCTTTCGTATCTTCGTGTTCCATTGCGACCATGTCTCGGATGCCAGATAAGACCACTCAAAATTTCCTATGCAGCCATATTTATCTTTCAATTGAACATAATCATCAAAAAACTTCGCACTCATAAGTTCATCAGCTACAAAAAAATAACATGTACGGTCATCCTCTTCCCATTCCTGTTTTATCTCTTGCGAACTTTTATCAATCAACGTAAAATCATTCAAAAACCAACCATAAAAAAATGTTGCTAAATGCTCTGCCAACTCAGTAAAATAAGGTTTTTCATACTCTTTCGGCTCTCTTAATTTCACAGATGAAACAGCTTCACTCTCCAAAGAATGAGGTGCTGCACTCATACAACATTCTTCATATTCTTTCTTGGAAATCACTTGAATACTCTCCACAGGTACTTTATGAAGGCGTGCTTTTAATTCTTTCTGCATTTCTACATATTTCTGAAAGCTAATTTCTTCGTACAGCTTTGAAGAAACTTCAAAATTGCTTTCTAAATATCCAACGCTTCCAATACCGCCGAAATCTTCTGAATCTTTAATTTTAAAAAACATGCATACCGTTATATAATTCTTCTCTTCCATCCTCTACATTCCTTTCAGCTTAACGAATTTCTTCCTCTTGACGTAAGTGTTTCTTATGTGCTAAGATACTTTTGTATTTAATTTACTTGTGTACTTTACACAAACCTTTGGTGCATCTGTTCCCAGCAGGTGCGCCTTTTTTCTTACTTGTATTCGCCACCGTTTCTCTTTTAGCCGCCATTCCGACAAAAAATATGTAACAGCCGCTACCAAAACCACAATAATCACACACTGCACAAACTGAGAATTTTCAATGATTCCTTTTATATTCTCTCCGGGAGTTCCCATGACAAGCGCAAGATAAGCTGACCCTAATCCCAAAACCCCCAGAGAGAAATCTTTTACATTTCGCAACATCTTCTCACCTCTTTTCATCATCCTCTCCCTACTGTTTCAACAGAAAAAATTTTTATCTCGGAATATTCTGTGCCCTCTGTATATTTCTGCACTTCGATTTTTATTCAGATGGTGTGCTGTGCAACCTCTGCTTTATACGGTTCTCCACCTCTGGCAAGTTCTCGATACATCGTTGCCACATGTACTCCAATTGCCTTAGCCATTTCATCCACAGTTTTTCCTTGTGCATTTAATCTCTCGATTTCCTTTCTGTCCTCAAAATTAATTCTCTTATATGCCTTTCTCGGTCGTTTTGTTGCCATTGTTTTCCTCCTTATCTCTTTGCAATAAAAAATGCGCCAGAGCCTTTCAAACTCCAACGCATCTCATTCTCTTTTCATTTAAAAAAGATAATGCGAAGTGAGTTTTATTACTCCTTTCGCATTTATCTTAATACTTTACCTCCGTGATGTTTCAAAATTACTGCAAGTGCTTTCCCCACATGTTCCATTACAGCAATTCCCATCCCTATATCACTGCTGATTGTAAAGGGCGCTACCGGCACCTCTGCATGCAGTTCATCTACCATGGTAGTGGAAATCACCGGAAGGTAATCAGCCACAAGGCTAACTGCTACTGCCTGCGGCTGATGGGTATGAAGTACCACATTCACATCAGGCATATGTGCAAAAATATACAAGATTGCCAACATATCGCTAGTCGGACGCCGTACCCCTTCCAAAACATTTCCATCAGCATCTATCAGAACAATATCCTCCGGCATCATTGTATCATAAGGCATCGCTGAAGGAGTCACCAGAAATGAATTTTCTGTAATACGCATACTGACATTCCCTCCAGAAAGCATAACCAACCCATATCTTTCCATTGTGCGTGCACATTCAATCAGTTTCTGTCGTTCTTTTTCATATTGCATTTTTTCTGCACTCCCTTTCATAACGTCTTCCAAGTTCCAACAGATGGGCATAGGCATTTGACGGATCATTTTTTCCAAACACTGCCCGTCCAACTACAATCCCATCAGCGCCGGCTTCAATCACGCTTTTAAGATTTACTTCGTTTACTCCCCCATCCACCCAGACTTTTACATGTTCTCCTAAAATCCTTCGGGCTGTTTCGATTTTCTTTAGCACTCCCGGACGAAACGGAAGTCCCTCTACATCTGCTTCACATGAAACAATAATTAATTGTTCAATCTGATCTGCATAAGGCTCTACATAAAAAACCGGAGTCTTAATGTTCAATGCCAGCCCTGCCTTCTTTCCATATTGATGCACACTGCTTAAAAATAAGCTCGGAAACTCCAATGCTTCTACATGTGCACATATCATCTCTACCCCGACTTCACACAGAGGTTTAACATAATCCATTGGGTTAAGCACTTCCAAGTGCGCGTCCAAAGGAATATCTGTACATTCGGGAATTTTATTAATTAAATCCATTCCAAAACTAATTCCCCGGACAAAATTACCATCATCAATGTCCAAATGCAAATGCTCAAATCCCCTCAAACTTCTTATTATTTCTCTCAGATTCAGCAAATCCGCTGAATAAAGAGATGGACTTACTGTAAACATACTACCCCTCCCTTATATCTGTTCTGCAAGCAAATCAACCGCTTTTAGGGCAGCCTCATAACGACGGAATTTTTCTGCATATATCTGTGTATATTCTGTTCTTGGCATATACATTTTCCCTACATGCACCATATTTTCCACAGCATCCTTAAGATTGGAAAAAATCCCACACGATACTCCCGCTCCCATAGCCGCTCCTTTTGCCCCGGGTTCTCCGCACTTCAAAGTCTCAATCGGCATCTGCAAAACATCACTCATCATTTGTGACCAGACTTCACTATTTGATATTCCCCCTGACAATCTCGCTTTTGTATATGTATCAAGCGGCCGTTTAAGATTATATACATGATGTGTACTTGAGAATACAACTCCTTCATAAACCGCACGGAGCATTTTATCTCTGTCATCACCACCTGCAAGATTCAAAAATGCCGCCTTTGCATTTTCGTCTGTCGCACTCCCAAAAAGATAAGGTACAAAAATCACATCACTGTCTTCCGGTTCTATAGACGCTACGATTTGATTACACTCCTCGTAAATCTGTGACATAGAAACTTCCTGCCGGTCTTTAATAAGCAAATTTCGAATAAACCAGTTAAAATTACTTGCTGATGTAGGCGTAGAATCTTCTATTATATAATAGTCTTTCAAATAACTAAGCGTTACTGTGTTTTGTTTTTTTTCAATTTCCCTCGGAGCTTCTTTACTCAGATACTCATTAATCGACCACGTACCAGCAATCAGACACAATTCATCCTCCGACAGCACACCGCTCGCAAGTGCATTTGCATCAATGTCAAAATATCCGGCCGCTACCGGTGTTCCTTCAGCTAATCCTGTTAAACCGGCTGCTTCTCCGGTAATAAAACCACTAATATCCGTACTTTCTAAAATCGGCGGCATCTTTTCATAGCAATCTTCAATCTGAAGAATTTCAAAAATACGTTTATCATACTTCCGCGTATCCAAATTCACAAGGCATCCCGAAGAAGCATCCGTGATTTCTCCTGCAATTGCTCCTGTCAGACGAAGTCTGATAAAATCTTTCACCGATAATATCCAACGAGTTTTTTCCAATATTTCAGGTCTGTTGTCCCTAAACCACGGCAACATAGCCGCCGGCTGTGCTGACCATGTAGTTTGCAGTGTATACGGAAAAATTTTCGCATTCGTTCCATCTTTATTGAACTTCTGGCAATATGCACCGGCACGTTCATCCGTTGATACAATTGCCGGATATACCGGTTCTTTTTTCTCATCAACCAATATCATTCCATTACCATACCCTGTCAACCCCACTGCCGCAACTTCATTCCCCGGAATTCCAGCCTCTTCTATAGCATCTCTAATCACTTTCACATTCGCTTCCCATACAGCCTCTGCATCTCGTTCAGTAAATCCTTTTTTCGGTATATCCATAGGTACTTGTGCATGCGCAACCGCAAGTTCATTTCCTTTTAAATCAAACACTGCGCATTTGATTTCACTTCCGCCATTATCAATTCCAATTAAATACATGCTATTCACCTTTCGCAACTGTATCATAGAGTTTCTCGATAATTATAAACTACCTGCATAAATTCTTTAACACGTTCTATATCTACACGATTCTCAAATATGCCGTCCTTCTTAAATGTAGTTCCAACAACAGCGGCATCCGCCGTTCTCAATTTCTGCTCAATTGTATTTACCCGGCATCCGGTATTGCACAATACCACTACATTCGGATTTGCTTCTTTTACACTTGCAATCAAGGCATCATCCACATCCTGTCCTGCTGCATTTGCTGAAATACAAAGTCCATCCGGCGAAGCCTTCGATATTGTCGATTTTGCAATATCTGCCAACGGTCTTGTATCAAGATTCCGATCAGATTCCGGATTGATGAAGTACAGCATCTTCAAATCATCCAACGGAAGAGCCGCTTTTCTTCTTAATAATGCACTAAAATCATTATTATAAAGTCCTCCATCCCCTACATACACACCACAAAAAGTACCGCGCACAAATTTTGCTTTTACCGCAGCCGCAAGTTCCAAACATGCTCGTCCATCACTGATCGCATCCACCCCAAAAGGTACCTTAATCTCTGAACGAAGATTTCCAATTACATATGCCATAGCTGCAGGTGTTACCATATCCATCTCTCTCTGATAAGGAAGGCTAAATTCGTTACTAAATATGATTCCGTCTACTCCTCCCTCTTGTAAAGCATGCAAATCTGCCCTCGCATGTTCAACTACTGCATCCATATCGCCTCCACTTTTAAACCACGGATCTCCCGGGAGTGCATCCAAGTGCAGCATTGCAATAATAGGTTTTTTTACTCCGAACATTTCTTCAGTCCACAACATTTTTCTCTCCCTCTACTAAACAACTTCTTATTTTTTAATACATATTTTATAATATAATTATATCACCTGTTCATTATGTGTCAATAGCTTATTTTCAAAAACATCTACAGTTTTCTAAATCCAAAACACATCTGTAAAGAACAGAAAAAGGCAGCGTAAAAAGCATCTATGCCTTTTATACTGCCTTTTCATTTTATCTGCGTCTAAGCTTTTATTTCTTAATAATCAAACTGACGATAATATCTGCGTATAGAAAGCGGATGTCTCAAAAACAATTCCATATAAGCATCTACACGGTTATTCACTCCATGCATTACCAAATGAGAAATTGTTCCTCTGAACTCCGCACTGATCCCTTTTAATTCATGCTCTTTTGTATCAATAATTGTATAGTTTGCATTTACACGCGGAAGGAATCTGGCAACCCGCTCGGCTAATGGTCTCTGTTCATCTTCTCCCACAAACAGCGTAACCGGTGTATCCTCCACAATTATCTCCTGCATGCCATGGAAAAATTCCTGACAACTAATAGATTTTGTACGAATCCACATCTGCTCTTCCCAATAACACATTGCATAAGAATACGTTGCTCCATATTGATTACCTGAACCAATAAAATAATGCGGAAGATCTTTATGCTCTTTCCAGAACGCTACCTTATTTTTTGCATATTCATATGCCCACTCGTCCGAATCTTTCTCAACTTGAACCAATGCATCAGCAAGATACATTTCCATTTCTTTATTATAACGGTCATATTCCTCAAACTCACCGTTTTTGTACATCAAGTAATTTGCTACCATATAAAATTTCAATTGTTCATTCATTGGGTATACGATCAGATAATCTTGCTTGTCCGGCTGCGTAAGAATCGTCCCCGGATTATCGATGAAGGAAAATACCTTTGCACCAATTTCATGTACACGATCAACCAACTCGACCATTTCTTTCGTATTTCCGGAAACCGAAGATATGATCACAATCGATTTATCTGTAAACCTTTTATTTCCTGTTGTAAGAAACTCCGCTGCATTTTCAACAAATACCGGAAGCTTCGAACGTCCGCGCATATACACCTCGACCTGCATGCTAGAGGCATAAGTTCCTCCGATACCAATAAAATAAATCCCGTCAAAGCCTTCCTCCCAGATCTGATCAACTACTTTTTCAATCTGCGGACGAAGAGCAAGCGCTCCGTTTACGCTGTCAATCTGTGCCTGTTCATTAAAATTGCGCAAGCAGGCCCCTGTCGTTTCTTTCCATGCTTTTGCCTCATATTTCATATTCTTAATCTCCTTTCAAAACGTTTCATTAATACAATATCGTTGTCTTTACATCCAGATTTAAGAAAAACTGAATCGCACGTTGAATCATTTTGTCCCAATACGGCCATTCATGATCTCCCGGACCCTCCATATACACATGTCCATAACCACATTTTTCAGCAATCTGTTTAAATCTTTGATTATTCTCATACAGAAAATCCTCTGTTCCGCAAAACTGGATCAATCTTGGACGTTTTTCATCTTTCGCAAGTTTTTCTACCAAAACCAGCGGATTTTCCCACTCTTCCGGCTTTCCTGATTCTCCATGGAAGCTCCGTATCTCCTGCGGAGACATATCTTCCCATCTTCCCATAAGTACCATTTCTGCAAAGCCGGCATAATCAAGTACTCCTGACAAGCTTGCCACTGCTCCATACCGTTCAGGTCTGTTCAAAGCAATCTTCACTGCTCCGTATCCACCCATACTCTCGCCTGCTATAAATGTATTTTCACGTCTCTGATCCAGATGAAACCATTTCCCACAAATAGCCGGAAGCTCATCTGCAACATAATGAAAATAATCAATCCCCACGCTGCCCGAAGTATAGAAACTCCGCTGAACTTCAGGCATGATTACGATTAAATTATATTTTTTCGCATAATACTCAATTTTAGAAAACCGAATCCATTCATCACAGTTTCCTGCCAGACCATGAAGCAGATACAACACTTTCGGTGTCCCTTCATAAAGCGGCGTCACATCATTGGAAACATCCGGAAATATGACATTGATCCGCGTGGTCATTTTTAATTCTCCTGAATAAAAATCCCCTGTAAATAATCCCATTATCTTTTACCTGCTGTCTGAAAATTTTACATTAAAGTTACATTTGTCACCACGTACATAATTGCGATTGAACTCAATCGTCCTTCCATCCATATCATACGTAAGACTTTGAAACAGCATCACCGGTGTTCCCGCCTCTATTCCTAATATTTTCGCATCACTCAAGCTGGGGCGAACCAAGTCCAATGTCTGTTCCGCTTTTGCCAGATGAATCCCATACATTTCATACACCTCATATACAGAAAACACGGACAAGTCGATCCCCTCCATTTTTGGGATCAAATAATGCGGAATGTACAGTTCTTCCAGCGAAATAGGATCTCCGTCCGCATAGCACAAACGCTTCATATAAAAAATAGCTTCTTCCGGTTCAATGTCAAACATATCTCCATACAGATTCCCTGCCCGTCTCAAATACTTAGACACGATTTTAAACGACGGTTTCATATTTCTGTCCAACATCGTCTGCGTAAAGCCTTCTAATCTTTCCATATTTCGTTCAATCTTGCGTCCCAAAACATATACTTCCTTGTCAGAAATATATTTCAACATTCCCTCTTTCACTAATACGTCAATGGCTGTCCGCACAATTTGTTTCTGAACGCCGAACATTTCCGCCAACTCCGTATCTGAGGGTATTTTTGTTCCCGGATACAGCTCTCCGTCTTCTATTTCTGTTCGTAAAATCTCGCCCACCTGCTGAGCAATCATCTTTTTACAGGCAGTTTTCATATTCCGGCTCCTTACCTTTTTCTTACCATGCTCCAAAATACTTTAATGTTTCTGTTGCATTTGCCGCACCTTTTTCCATCGCAGCTTCTATTGAAAGACCTTCTACCATTCCGGTTAAAAATCCGGCGATATAACTGTCTCCCGCCCCCATGCTGTCTACAAGCTGATCACACGGAACGATTCCAAATCTATGATAGGTTTCCCCATCATAACACAGGCTGCCTTCTTCTCCCATCATACAAATAACAAGCTTAGGACCCTGCTTTTGAATCTCTTCCATTTGCTTTCTTACTTCTTTCGTATCTCCGGTATCTACCGAATAGAAAAGATAATCTGTGTACGGTATAGCCCTTGCACTTTCCTCCGAATCCGGACTTGTTGCACAATCAAATGCAGTAACAATCCCCTTTTCTTTCAGTTCTTTAAACTGCCCTTCTACCTTTCCCCAAACATCACAGATCACAACATCAAAATTTTTGATATACTCAATATCTTCGTCTGTAAGTTTGTAGTTCTCCAATACTCCTTCGTCGTAATCCCCAAACACTCTTTCTCCGTCTTTCAGTTCTACCTGAGTAACAGCTGTTTTCCCTTTTTCCACACGAAGATGTGAGGTATCGACACCTTTTTCTTTCATTGTTTCTATCATAATCTGACCATAGGCATCATCGCCTACAGGTCCGATATACGCAGCTTCTCCTCCCAAACGGATTGTATAAACTGCCATATTCACCGGCCCGCCGCCCGGGAATGCCTTCCCGCCGTCAATATTGTTATAATAATCAACACAATTGCTTCCAACTGCCGCCAATCTCATACAGTATCGCTCCTTTCTGATCCGGTCTCTGTTCTCATTAGAACATTCGTATACTGTACCTGATCCGGTCTCGCCATAATTCGGAAAAATTCTATGCTTTCTCCTGCCATATCATTTACGACGCCTGACTGGTAATACAAATACTGCCCTTCTTCTACCTTTAACAATCTGGCTTCTTCCTCTGTAGCAAACGTAATCCCAATCTTTTCTGACCCTTTCGTCAACAATATCCCCGAATCCTCCAACACCTTATAAAGAGATTCTTCTGCAAAATCATGCGTTTCCACCCCCGCACACTGTTCATAATTAATATAACTATTCTCGATCATCAAAGGAACATTGTTTCTGATCCGCAATCGGTACAAATGAAATACTTTGTCCCGCTCTTTTATTCGGAGTTTTCTTGCAATGTACTCGTCACACAGCTCGATTTTCGATATCAGCACTTCTGTCCACAGAAAATATCCTGTTTTCCGCATTGCCGCTGAGGTGGATTGAACCACTCGAATGTCCCTTACTAAACGCAAAGGTGCCACGTAGGTTCCGGATCCTTTTATACTATATAATTTTCTTTCTTCAACCAATTGTTGGATAGCTGCATGGAGCGTGGATCGATTCATCTGCCACATTGCACACATTTCCCTCTCACTCGGAAGCTTTGCATGTGGTTTCAATTGCTTCTCTTTTATATACCATTCGATCTGCTCCATCGCCATATCCTGCGGACGGATTTTTTTCATCTTCTCCATACAGCTATCACCTTTTTTCTAATTGCTGAAACTCAGCGATTATGCACTTTCTTTTTCTTTTTTGTTTTTCCTATCCCAATAATAGAATACCGGAAGCCCTGTTACCACTGCAATAAATGCAGCGACTAAGCTCTGCATCGGCGCATAAGTCAGTTCGCCCCAGATGAGTGTACTTGTCATGATAATTGCAATAAGAGGCATGATCGGTCCTCCCGGACATTTATAAGACGGATCATATCCTTTTTCTTTCCCTTTCTTACGAAGTACGAAAATCGTACAGAATGTAAGAACATTTTTCAACAATGCAACCATTGTAAAGTATCCAAGCAGTGCAGACAAGTCTGAAGCAAAGATCAATACAATTGCTACTGCACACTGTACAATAATTGAAAAATAAGGTGTCTCATATTTCGGATGTACTTTTGCAAAAGATTTAAAAAACAGATTGTCTTTTGCCATAGCATACTCGATACGCGGCTGGAACATAATACAGGAAGACAACGAACCGATCACCACGATAATTGCCATAACTGCAACAATCGTACCGG
Organism: uncultured Schaedlerella sp.; assembly: GCA_963559385.1. Classification (GTDB taxonomy): domain Bacteria; phylum Bacillota; class Clostridia; order Lachnospirales; family Lachnospiraceae; genus Schaedlerella. The sequence continues at coordinate 74,204 of CAUWKK010000003.1, read as the reverse complement.
CATAGTGTCCGATTCCCGGAAGCTTGGATGCCAACAATGCGATCGGCGCATCAGATGCAGCCATCTCATCAATAGAAAGCATTCCGGAAGCCACAAAAGTCAAACCTGCATAAAGGGCAAGTACGATAACAGCTGTAAGAATCAGCCCCAAAGGCATATTCTTTTTCGGATTTTTAATCTCTCCCGACATATAACAAGCAGCCGCCATACCGTCATATGACCATGTTGTTGCTGCTACACCTGCAATCAACGCTGCAAACCCACTGGTTGCATAACCTTCCAACGGTGCAGATGACAACAAAATATCTCCCTGAAGATGAAACAGACCAATACCGATAACCAAAGCAAATGGTAAAATCTTAAGGGCTGTAATAAATGTCTGGAATTTGCCGCCACCCTCTACAGAACGTAAATGTACGCCCATAAAAATAAGTACGAATACTACAGCGACCAGTTTCAATGCCAAACCATGGATCGGAACAAAAAATGCAAGATAATTTACAATTGCCAGTGCCATGATTGAAATTGACGGAGGATCTGTTGCCCAGAAACTAATCCATCCGCACAAAAAGGCAAGCGGACGTGATCCTGCTTCACGGAAATAAACATACTGTCCGCCATCTTCCGGATAAGCGGATGCCAATTCAGAATATACAAAGTTTGCAGGAATCTGGAGCAATCCTCCTATGATGAATGCCAATACCAGAAACAAGCTGCTGCCGGCAGCATTTGCTACCTCAGATAAAGATGAAAAAATACCGGAGCCTACCGTGGTACCAACGCCAAGTGCAATAACAGCGCCAAGACCAAGTTTACGGCCAAGTTCGTTTTTGTTTTCAGACATGAAAACTCTCCTTTCCTTTTTAACTAGTTATGATCGAAAAGACTTGTGCACGCCTTTTCCTTTCTCTTTCAGTTGCCTATCGTCTTCGATGTTTTTCATATTGTAAACAGCAGTCCGACTCCGCTGTCACAAAATCCCGGAAAAACCTATTATTCTTTATTATTTTCTCTTATATTTCTCACTCAATCCCTGCCTGCGCCATTAACTCCCGCATATTGTCGATAGCACGCTTCGCATAAAACCGTGGTTCATTTATATAATTTGTAACCAATTCAAGTGTTGCGGTTTTATCATAACCGATCCGCTTCATTTCATATAACATTTCCTTGATCGGAATATTTCCTTCCCCCGGTATCATATGCGTATCCGAACCATTTTCTCCGTCAATAATATGCATATGATCCATCTTATCTCCGAGTTTATCAAAATATGCCATAATACTTTCATGCTGTACAAACGGCGGAACAATATCGCACATACCAACCACGTATGGATTGTCCACTCTTCTAAATAACTCCACCAAATCATTTGCCCTTGTAAAGAAATTAGATTCATATGGCGTTAAAGCCTCAACTACAAGCTTGACTTCCAGCTTCGCAGCATAATCCCCCAACTCTCGGATATTTTTTTCCAGTCTCCCCCACAATTCATCATATGTAGCAAGATACCCTCCATTTGCAGGACTTGTAAGCACAAACTCTGCCCCCATTTCTTTTGCCATCTCAAGAGATATCTTCAGATAATCAAGAGCATCTCTTCTCTGTGCTTCCGAACCAATCATATAATTGTACGGATAGGCATTGTGCTCCGGTGTGTACCCGATGACCGGCATTTCATACTTTTCAATCAATCGGCGCACCTCATTGATATCTCCTGCTTTCAAATCCGGTGCATATGCATGCGGACGTCCTCCCCAAAGCTCGATATAATCATACCCATACTCTTTGGCGTCCATAAAACAATGTTCCAACGGATTGCGTTGATATCCTGATGTAAACATTCCGACTTTTAACATTATCTTGTCCTCCTTTTGCTTTTGTTAAAGAAATTATATAACAATTCCATACCATTTTTCTATTCGCAAGAGACCTAAAATTCAAATATAAAAAATGTATAAATTCCCATAACCACATCACGTACACAAAAACATTTACACCAATTATATAATTTTAACCAAATTATCATCCACCGACCCTCTGTATTTTATGCATTATGTGTATACCTGTTTATTTTTAATATGTATTCATGCCGGTTTCATCAGATGCACTTATTTTGATGCTTACTTTTTAGTTATCCGTCCAATTGTCAACACTTTCTACATTATGATAGATTATAAGTGTTCAGTAGATAGTGTGCAATATCTGCAAGAACACTTCGATGACTTTTATTCATTAAAGCACAGACATCCGGTTCCGACACATATACCGGATGTCTGCCTCATCTAATGTCATACCTGTTATTTGATATTTTCTCATTTTTACTCTCGTAATAAATATTTTCAAATGATTATTTTTTCCTAATATAAAACAACAATTAACAAAATCAGGAGGTTTAAAAACAATGTCTGAATACGCAGATCTCATTTTATTATCAAGCTGTATTTTTACAGCCACAGAAGAAACACCCATTTCAGGATATATCGCTGTCAAAAACGATCGGATCCTTTCTGTCGGAAAGGGCTCGGTTCCGTCCGAACTAGTAAATGCAAACACGAAATATCTTGATTACGGGAACCAAACCATTACTCCCGGCTTCTCAGATGTCCACTGCTTTTTCACAGGTTATTCTGTCGGATTTGTTGGAATCGACTTATCAGCCGCTTCTTCTCAAGAAGAAATCCTAAATGTCATCAAAGAATATGCCCGGGAGCTACCGTCTGAGAAACCGGTGCTTGGACATGGTTGGAATCCGGAAATCATCCACCCTCAGAGCACAGCTTTGTTGGATGAATCATTTCCTGACCGACCGGTTCTTCTGTTTGCAGATGGATGTGAAACTTGCTGGATGAACCGGATCGCTATGGATCGCTACCAATTTACTCCTGAAACCTGCTACCCTGAGAGTTATGTTCGTTTCTTACCTGACTTACTGGGCGACAAAGAGTTTATCCTTCCGGAATTTAAACGTTACATCAAAATGATGAATAGCAAAGGAGTTACTTCTATAAAGGAAATGGGCTTTGACAATTTTTATGGTTTTACTGACATCCTTGCAGAATTAGAGGCTGAAAACGCTTTAACAGTCCGCGTAAACTTTATGAGTCAGCCTGTTGCCGCCCCCTTAAACCTCACATACGGAAAAGAAATGCGCGAAAAATTCAAAGGGGAATTCGTTCGTTTTTCCGGCTATAACCAAATGACTGACGGTTCCATAAGCGAACTTTGCGGTGATCTGAAAACTCCTTATTCCTGTGCCGATACAACCTGCGCTCAGGATATTAACTGGGAGCTTCTGGGGAATGATGCGCGGAAAGCGGATGCAGAAGACTTCCGTTTCTCATTGCACGCTCAGGGAGATGCCGCTATTTCAAAAGTATTAGACATTTATGAAACTTGTAAACGAGATGAAAACGGAAAGCTTGTAAACCGCCACAGTATCACAGATCTGGAATTCAGCGATCCGGATGATCTGGAACGCATGGGAAAACTGGGTGTGATCGCCGAAATCTATCCGCAGATCCAATCCATTGCCAATCGAGAAAACAAGCTTGCCATGATCGAAGAAAAAATCGGCATGGAACGCGGACAATATTATTGGAACAGACGCAAAATGGCTGACAGCAACGTATTGCTGAGCTGCGGAACCGACCTTCCGCTTCTCATCGATGATATTCCAGAATCTATTTATCACGCTGTCGGCGGATATTTCCCTGAAGGCGGCGAGCCTTTCAACAAGCAAAACATGCTGACTCTTCCGGAATTACTGACTGCATGGAGCGCCGGCGGCGCATATAATCTATATCAGGAAGAAGAACTTGGTACATTGGAGAAAGGAAAAAAAGCTGATATTGTCGTGTTTGACGGAAATCTGTTCGAAACTGCCATGGATGAGATTCGTTCACGCAAAGTCAACACAACATTCGTGAACGGGCAAATCGTATATCATCAAGAATAGACGCATATTGTGATTTTATCGTCCATTTGTAACAACCTATATCTTCTTCAGGAAAGGAGTACTTTTATTATGAAAGAGTCTTATTTTATGGGAATTGATACAGGAACAAATTCCAGTAAAGGCGTGCTGATCAATTCTCACGGAGAAATTATTGCCGAACACGCAACCGAACACGCAATGACAAATCCGGCCCCCGGTCACTACGAACATGATGCCGCCAAAGACTGGTGGGGGGATTTGTGCATCATCAGCAATGCACTGATTGAAAAATCCAAGGTTTCCCCGGACGATATCAAAGCAATCGGAACAAGCGCACTCGGCGCCGACTGCCTGCCGGTGGACGATCAATGTCGTCCTCTTCGCAAGGCGATTCTATATGGTATCGATGCACGTGCGACAGATGAAATGAAACAGCTCACGGAAATGTACGGAGAAGAGCAAATTCGCCAGTGGTACGGACGCCCTCTATGCTCCAGCGATGTAATGCCAAAGATTCTTTGGATCAAAAACAAGGAACCGGAAATATATACAAAAACTCACAAGTTTTTAACCGGTTCAAGCTTTATAGCCGCAAAGCTCACCGGAAATTATGTAGTAGACCGCTTTTTAGGGCTTGCAAGCTTTAATCCGCTCTATTTTAATGACGGAACCCCCAACCCTGAAACCTGCAGACCGATCTGCCGCCCCGATCAACTGGCAGAAGTAAAAGAGGCCAACGACATCGCCGGTTATGTAACGGAAGCTGCCGCAAAAGAAACAGGTCTTGCCGTCGGCACTCCTGTCATTGTAGGCACAGACGATTCCGGCGCAGAAGCAATCAGCACAGGGGTTGTTGCCCCCGGTAAAATGATGATTCAATTCGGTTCTTCTGTTTATATGATTCTTGGCACAAAAGAATTGATTGACGATGAACGTTTGTGGCGCGAGGAATTTATTGTTCCCGGACTTTGTGATATCTCTGCAGGAACCAATGCAGCCGGCTCTCTTACCAAATGGTACAGAGATACGATCTTTCCGGACGCACTTCAACTGGAAAAAGAAGGCGGTCCTGACGCATACAGCACAATGATGAAAGATCTTGAGAAAATTCCTGCCGGAAGCGACGGACTCATCACACTTCCGTATTTCGCCGGTGAACGAACACCAATAAACGATCCTCTTGCCAAGGGAATCCTGTTCGGATTAACACTTGCGCACACGCGCCGGCATATGTATCGGAGTGCTTTAGAATCTGTAGCTTACTCCGTAAATCAACAATTAAAGATCATGCTTGATCATAATGTCCCGATCGATCAAATTTTTGCCGTAGGAGGCGGTGTGAAAAACGACTTCTGGATGCAGATTGTTGCAGATGTTACCGGCAAAGAGATCAGCACACCTGCTATTACCGTGGGCGCAAGCTTTGGAGATGCCTTGATGGCCGCATCAGGGATCAAATATCCCGGATTTGAATCTTTCAACAAACTAACTAATTTCATAAAACCCGGAAAAACTTATCATCCTAACAAAGAAAATCATGAAGCATACAAAAAGTATCAGGATATTTATGATTCTCTTTATCCCGCAACCGTAAGCTTGATGCATCGTTTAGCAGACTAGTTTTCGCAGCTTGTTTTTTGCAAAGACTATGTGACAACTATTTATACCAATCAAAAGTGCAGCAGAATGAGTCTCGCCAAACTCTTCCGCTGCACTTTTTCATCTCTTCTTCTATTCATGAAGATGAATGGTAAACGAACTCCTGTCGCTTCTGATAAAAGAACGGCTATATGCAATCGGTCTCCCATTGCTGTCCCAATAATCACAACTCAGCATGATCAATGCAACCCCTTCCGGAAGATCCAAAAGCTTTTTAATCTTGCCTGTTCCCTCTATGATCTCCATTGTCTGCTGCACACTGGAAAGTTCTATTCCATAAAATGCAAAAATATCTTTTATCGCAAAAACCGACGAATTCACCACTTCCAGCTCCGGCAGAACCTCCTTCGGCACATAGATATCTTCAATCGCCAACGGTTCACTGTCCAAAGCTATTTGGTGACGCACACAAAAGATTAAATCATCCGGTTCAATATTAAAATAATTTGCATACTTATTCCCTGCCGGTCTATATACTTTTGCCTGCTCTTTTACAGACACCCTTTTTGTGCCGGAAGACATCACATTGACAAAGCCCCCATGCTCCTCTAAATTTTCTTCATACTTATCACCAACAACAAATACGCCTTTTCCCTGAACACGTCTCAAAACACCCTCATTGACCAGCGTATCCACTGCATTCCGAACAGTCAGTCTGTTAATCCCATACGTCTCTGCCAATTTATTTTCGGATGGGATCGCCGTTCCGGGGAGATATTCCCCCTCTTCTATTCGATTTCTGATAATTTCCCTAAGCTGAAGATAAATCGGTGTACGATAACTCAATCCCACACTCTCATTCTCTGCATTTTCTTCGGTAAAATTCAATCTATTATCCATAAATCTGTCCTGCTTCTCTCATTATTCCCTCTCGATTCTGCTGACAAGTTTGAATTTGTCTCCTCGAATCAATTGCTTATAATACATGATGATCAATTCTTCTTCGTCTTTCACTACTCCGGACGTAAAAAATAAAGGAGCATCCGGCGCTGTCTCCAACAATTCCGCCTCTTGCTCTCCTGCATACGTAACACTGATATGCTCTTCTCCCGAAATCTGTTTCCTGTGATATATGTTTTTCAAAATTCGTCCCATACTGGTTTTATCCGTATAATGCTTTTCAAAATCCGGATACCGTTTACAATCAAGATAAGTTGTTTCCAGAATACATGGAACACCGTCTATTTTTCTGAGAAGAATATATTCATACACCTGTTGTCCGAGGGAAACATGAAGTTTCTTGGAAATCTGCTTCGTCGCCTCCGTCTTTCTGACTGAAATAATCTTTTTCGCCAAAATAGATCCCTGCTGCCGAAGCTCTCCTACCATAGAGTCCACTCCTACCATGTTTCGATTCTTCTTTCCCACAGATACGTAAACGCCTGCTCCGTTGATCCGGTATAATACCCCGCGACCAACAAGCGTATCTACCGCCTGCCTCAACGTCGACCTGCTCACTCCCCACATTTCACACAGATCTCTCTCTGAAGGAATTCTTGTATTCGGAGCCAATCGGTTCACTACAATAAAATCTTCCAGTTTTTCTACTGCCTCAATTCCCGGCGGTATCCGATATTCCATATTCCTATCCTCCCTATCACTGTTTACAGACCACTTTCAAATACAAAATAATTCTATCACCTTTCCCCTCATTTTCCAACCAAAATATAACTTAAATCACATGTTTCTATTTCACTTCCGCTTTATACAGTGACAGTAAGCTTCTTTTTCCGTCTCCTATATCGCCGCCAAAGCAACAGACATCTGCAGATGTTATCCATAACCATAAAAATCCACACCATTTTCAAATCATTTCCAAATAAACGGATATAAATCCATGTCATGCATATCCGGATCCCCCACATTGTCAATATTGCAAATACAAACGGCATTTTTGTATCTCCAATTCCATGAAACACACCCTCATATATGATCAAAGCGGCATACAGCGGCTCGCTAAGAGCTACGATTCTTAACAATACCGTCCCAAGTGCAGCCACCTGTCCATCTTTTGTAAAGCATCCTATAATCACTTCTGCTCCGCAAAAAAGTCCTATCGCCATTGCCGTCATGATAGAAACAGCAACAATAAGCCCGGAGCGTACAACTGATTCTAACTCCAATTCGTCTCTTTTCCCCACGGCATTTCCCGAAAGTGTACTGACCGCAGTCTGTATTCCATATCCCGGTACATAAAAAGCCTGTTCAATTGTAAGCGCGATCGAATGCGCCGCTACACTTAACGTTCCAAGTCCGGCTACTAATGAAGAAAACACAACATAGCCGCTCCCCATAACAATCCGTTCTCCCATCAAAGGCAGTGAAACAGTCATACAATTTTTCAACAGTTTTCTTTCCGGTTTCACTTTCATTCCTTTTAGGGTTACCATAGGATTTCTCATTGCAACAAAAAAGATTGCAACTCCGCCCAATCCTTGACTGACCGCAGTCGCTACAGCAGCGCCTTTCACTCCCCAGCCTGCCCCCGGAATACAAATTGATATTCCAAGCACAGAAATCATCGTATGGGAACTGATCAACAGCTGATTTAATACAATATTCAAAAGATTCACACCGATATTTATATAAAGGGGGGTTTTCGAATCCTTATTTGCTCTTAGAACATTTCCAAATACGATCAAGCTCCCTCTCAATATCAATGGGCAATTTACGATAAAGAAATACGCACTTGCATCCCCCCAGATTTCCCGACTGGCTCCCATCCACATCGGCAGTACCGGACTGATTGCTAATGCAATCACTGTTTCTATCAAACCCAGACCGGAAATGACCCAAATCGCCTGCGCCGAAGTACGATGTGCAGCTTCCATATTCCCCTCTCCTGTATATTGAGCAATAAACGAAAGCATTCCCACACTGACAGCAAATAGAATTCCATTCAGCAGCCAATTCACCGTAGTTGTCAAACCGACAGCGGCGCTCGCAATCGCACTGATCCGCCCAACCATCGCAGTATCTACGTAAGCCACGACAGTCTGCAAAGCCTGCTCCAGAATCGTCGGCGCCCCCAAGTTCCACAATTCATGCATTTTCGTATCCTTCAAAGTCCTCTTTTTCCCCTTTTTCAATACTTGCATGATCACTGCCTCCATTTCATATGCAATAGCTCTTGACTTTTATATATGATATGTTATTATATCTATATAATTGTTTGTTTTTTTTATTACTTATCTACTAAAAATTATATCATGGAGGTGTACCTATGTCAATCATCACAATGGATCAGATCTCTGTCATGAGTGTACAGTACGTTCACTATACGCTCGATTACTATTTGGATTCTATGCATCGCTGCGGGATTAAGAATATCGACCTGTGGGGAGGATCTCCGCATTACTGTCGCTTAGATTATGCAACATCAGCGGCAGCGGCGCGCAAAATCCGCGAAATACGCAAAAAGGCTGAGGCTCTTGGAATGCAAATCGTCATTTACACACCGGAAACATTAGGATACCCATACAGTTTCAGCGCTCCTGAACAGGCGATCCGCGACCGCACACTCGATTACTTTGATATGGCAATGGACGACGCTTTAGAAATGGGAACAAATCGTGTATTTATCAATACCGGCTGCGGACCTCTGGATATCCCCCGCGAAGAGAGTTGGAAGCGTACGGTAGAAAGTATCAGTAAAATCTGCGAAATGGCACAAAAGCGTGGGATCTTCATGATGTTGGAGCAGCTTCAGCCTTATGAAAGTAATCTGCTCGTCAATCTTCCGCAGATGAAATCTATGCTTGAAGAAGTAAACAGTCCTGCATTAAAAACCTGTGTTGACCTGGTTGCCATGGAGGTTGCCGGTGAAACGCTGGAAAGCTACTACGATGCTCTTGGAGAAAGCACCATCCAATTCATCCACTATGCCGATGGCAATCCTTCCGGACATTACATCCTGGGAGATGGTGATCTTCCATTAAAAGAATATATTAAAATTCTGGAAAAGCATAATTATACAGGAATCGTAGATTTGGAAATCAATGACTCTATCTACTGGGACGATCCACACACTTCTGTTCAGCGTTCCGTTGACTATCTGCGTGAATTTCTCCCTGAAAAATAGTGCGTCTTATTTTATCTTTGATAAATCACATCAAAATACCGCCCATCCGATAACCGAATGGGCGGTATTCATTTATTCATTTTATTTTTCTTCTTGAATAATCACATTAATTGTACGGTGAGCCGGTCCGTCAAATTCACAAAAATATATTTCTTGAGCTCCGCCTTTTACCACTTCCCCATCTATCACCGGAAAATGACAATGATTTCCGGTCAGCAATGCTTTCAAGTGCCCCGTCGGATTTCCCGCTGTACTTCCGTAATCCCGAAGCATTCTTGCATGGCTGTATGGGTAATCTTCCGGAATGAGTCTTCCCAAAAAATTCTCAATATCACTTTCCAGGCATTCCAACGCTTCGTTTACGGTCACTCCCGTTGTTGTATGCTTTGTAAGCACGGTAACTACCCCATTTTGGATTCCGCTTCTTTTTACAATATCCAGAACCTTAGGTGTAATGACTGTGTATTCGTTATATTCTTTTGTTAATAATGTAATCGGTTCAACATACATCTTTTTTATTCCTTCCCTGAATTCCGCCCAAAAATTCAATTGCGTTTTCCCCACAGATCAGATCCAACGTACTCTCGCGGAATCCCATTTCTTTTATTGCATGAGCCATTCTGATCTGTTCGAATCTCGGATTGTTACTTCCAAACATCACCTGATGTCTCAAGCTTCGGTCAATCCATGTCATCGGAACATCTCTCGTCAACATTTGTGTATAAAACTCCTTCGCATTGTCAAAATACAATGCGCCGGTATCTGTATATACATTTGGATATTTCAGCATCAACATAGCGGTTTCTCTGCACCACGGCCACCCGAAATGTGCAAGACAGATTTTTAATTTCGGTCTTGATGCCGCCAATTCCTCAAACACTTCCGGACGACAATACTTTGTCAGCGTATCCGGCTCCCATGACATTCCACTGTGAAAAATGATCGGTTTTTCATATTTTTCACAAATATCATACAATGGCATCATCCTCTCTTCCATTGGATAAAAATGCCCTTTCCCGGGATGCAGCTTCAAACCACTCAGCTTTAATTCTGTAAATGCCTTCTCCAGCACTTCGACCGCGTCATCTGCAAACGGATCAACTCCTGCAAATCCGATAAACTTATCCGGCGCCATATCAACCAACCGGCGGATTTCTTCGTTGCTTACCAACACTTTTCCGTCCTGTTGTGTACGATAATCTTCCGGAAGTAAACATAAATAATCCAACCCCGCACATTTCATTTGATTAAAAATATGTTCCAGCGGCGCTGTTCCGTTTTTATGAATATCCAATGTATTATGTCTTAGCTCTTCCTGTTCTGAATCCTGATTGATCGGTTCATAAAAAGCAGGATGAACATGTATGTCTATAAACATTTTTCTCTTCCTCCCTATTTTCCTACGTGTTTCCAAGACTGGTCCGCTTTATTCTACCCACGGTTCAAATACCTGAACTACCGAAGCGGCCACTTCTGCTCCCTTTTTCAAACATTCCTCTATTGTTTTTCCATTCAGTATTCCATAAAGGAATCCGGCAATAAAACTGTCTCCGGCTCCCACGGTATTGGTTACTTCTGCTTTCACAATATCACCTGCATAGAATTTTTCTCCATCCCACGCAAGACTTCCCTCTTCCCCAAATGTAGCAACTGCAATCTTCATTCCCCGACTTACTTTATCCTTTAAAAATTCTTCAATCCACGAATCTCTTCCTTCATGATAGGAATAAAATCCATATGTAACATATGGCAACGTTTCTTCTATCAGCGGATGATCCAGCCTGTCTGCATAGTCAAAGGCAATCGGAGTCCCCTTTGCCGCGATCATCGGCAGCGTATTCTCCGCTTTTCCCCAAAGCGCTGTATGAACAAGATCATGTTCCGCAGCAAATGCGATATCCTCTTCATCAAAAACAATATGCTCCAACACCCCCTCCACATAATCTCCATGTACGCGATCCTTGCCGTCCATATCCATATAGGTCACTGCCGTCGCACCGTCACCGACTTTTAGATGGCTGACGTCCACGCCTTCTTTTTTCAGCGTTTCCAACATCCATTTTCCATTTTCATCATTTCCTGTCGTACTGATAATAGAAACAGGGATTCCAAGCTTTTGAAGATTCACACCTGTATCTACAACATTCCCTGTTGGATATTTTTTCCCAATACGCTCATAAACATCAATACAATTATCTCCTATTTCTGCAACTCTCATTTTCGTTCTTCTCCTTTTCTTTTTACTTTTGCGATCACAATCACAGCTCTTTTTTTCTTACACATCGTATTCTTGATTCAACATTTTGATAATAATTTCTTCTACAGCATCATGATTATTATCACTCTCTGTTACAAAATCTGCTTCTTCTTTGACGGCATCCACTGCATTCGCCACTGCAATGCCCACTTTTGCGTGATGTAACATATCCAGATCATTATAATAATTTCCGACAGTTATAATATCCTCGTCATCGATTCCCAACATGTTTGCAAGACGCTGTATCCCATTCCACTTCGACACACCGGTTCTCATAATATCAATGCAATCCGGTTCCGAATTCACATAATAAACTTCGGGGACTGAAGAATCGATATGTGCAGCCACAGCTTTCATATCTTGCGTCGCCATAAACCCTTCCAGACCATACTCCCAATCCGTTTCTTCGAGCGAAGTAATTATTTCGGGAATTACACCGAGATCCCTTGCGTACTCCAGTGTTTCATCCGTCATCTTTGTTACCTGCCAGGTCAACCCATTGCAAATCTGAAGCTGTATGTTCTGCTCCAAACAATGTGTAATTAATCTTTTACATACTTGCGGCGGGATCAGATCATTCGAAAGCACCTCTCTGTCTGCACATCGTAAAATCTTGCCTCCGGTATTGAGGATCTGATAATCCACTAACCACTGATCCTCTGCTAATGTCAACATGTCAATGTCCCTGCGTCCGGTTACAAACACGATTATATGTCCCTCTTGCTGCGCCAGCCTGATCGCTTCCTTGCTCTTTTTTCCTAAGCTATAATCATCACATACAGCAGTTCCGTCTATATCCATTGCCAGCAGTTTTCGTTTCATTTTCTTTTCCTTTATCTGATATTACAAAGATTCCCGATACTTATAAACAACCTGCATAAATTCTCTTACACGATTTACATCCACGCGATTTTCAAATACGCCGTCATACTTAAATGTTGTTCCCACAACCGCCGCATCCGCTGTGGCTAATTTCCTTTCGATCGTATCCACACGACATCCGGTATTACACAAGACAACAATTTCAGGATTGGTCTGCTTTACACTTGCAATCAAGGCATCATCCACATCTTGGCCTGCCGCATTTGCCGAAATGCACAATCCGTCCGGCGCTGCTTTCGCAATCGTACTCTTAGCAATTTCTGCTAGCGGACGTGTATCCAGATTCCGATCTGATTCCGGATTGATAAAATACAACATTTTCAAATCTTCTAACGGAAGAGCCGCCTTCCTTCTCAGCAGACTGCTGAAATCATTATTGTAAAGACCTCCGTCTCCCACATATACACCGCAAAATGTTCCCCGAACAAATTGTGCTTTTACAGCAGCTGCCAGTTCCAGACATGCCCGCCCGTCACTGATCGCATCGACTCCATATGGGACCTTGATTTCCGAACGCAGATTTCCAATTACATACGCCATTGCTGCCGGTGTTACCATATCCATATTTCGCTGATAAGGCAAACTGAATTCATTGCTAAAAATAATACCGTCTACCCCGCCATCCTGCAACGCATGCAGGTCTGCACGTGCATGTTCTACCACTATATCCATATCATCTCCTGCTTTGTATAAAGGATCTCCGGGCAGTGCATCAATATGAAGCATTGCGATAATCGGTTTCTTCACTCCGAACATTTTTTCAGTCCATAACATTTTCCTTTCCTCCTAAACAACTTTTTATTTTTTAATACATTTAATATAACTAAATTATAACACTTATATGAATATTGTCAACATTCTATTTATATATATTTGTCAATCACGATGCCTTCAAATATTAAATACGTTAAAATATTCAATTTTTAGTGATTTTACACAATTTTATTATATTTTTTATATTTTTATTGCATACAAATTCAATCCGATATATAATTTACCCATCTACTTTATATACATTTTTATTTTTTTCAATACAATTTCACACATTTTATATTGAATTTAGCTATTCATTGTATTGAATAGAAAGGAGGTTTTACCATGAGAACACGTTATGACCATTTTACAGAAATTTCTGTTCGTATTCCGGAAACAGAATTTTCCACGTTAGGTTCGAAGATATTTCTCCTTACCTAACATGACAGATGTTTTTTCATTTCTAATTTTTACACTATTTGAATTTGAAACAAAAAAGATAAGGAGATTTTTATTATGGACGCTGTATATGTTGGGTGGTTATCCATTCTTCCACCTATAATTGCTATTATTCTTGCCTTGATTACAAAGGAAGTTCTTTTTTCACTTATAACAGGTGTTTTATCCGGAGCAGTTATTTATTCCATTGCTTCCGGAATGAACCCGATTGTCGGTTCTGTTTCTACTGTATTTGATGTCATGATCCAAAAATCCGATATGAATATTATCATCTTCTGTTTTCTATTAGGCGGATTAGTATATCTTGTCAACGCTTCCGGCGGAGCTCAGGCTTATGGAAAATGGGCATCAAAGGTCATTCGCACAAAACGTTCTTCTATGTTACTTACCAGCCTGCTTGGTTGTCTGATTTTTTTGGATGACTATTTTAACTGCCTGACAGTAGGAACGGTTATGAAGCCTGTAACTGACAGGCATCATGTCAGCCGGGCGAAGCTTGCTTACCTTATCGATGCAACCGCCGCACCTATCTGTATCATTGCCCCCATTTCAAGCTGGGCTGCTGCCGTAGGCAGTTACTTAAAAAATACAGGTGCTTTTGACTCTGAATTTAAAGCTTTTGTCACAGCTATTCCATATAATTTTTATGCGATCCTCAGCCTTCTGATGGTCTTCCTGCTTTCAGTCTTTGCCTTAGATTTTGGCCCTATGGCAAAGTACGAAGCCTTAGCCAAACAAGGAAATCTCGGCGGTCTCGATGAACCGGATGAAACAACAGCTCAGCCAAAGTCCGGGCGTGTTGCCGATATGATCGTCCCCATCCTCGTATTGATCGTAACCGCTATCCTCGGTATGCTTTATAACGGCGGATACTGGAGCGGAGATCCCGCACTTCACAATATCACCGCCGCACTTGGAAACTGTGTTGCGGCTCAGGCGCTTGTTTGGGGAAGCTTTGCCGGGATTGTTACTGCACTTTTGATGTATGTTCCGAGAAAGCTCATGACTTTCAAAGAATTCATGGATAACTTTACGAAAGGTATGCAGCAAATGATCACTTCCGGCTGTATCCTGATGCTTGCATGGACGATTGGTGGAATCTGCCGCGATTTGCTGAGTACGCCGGACTTTGTAAAAACCTTTGTGGAAACAACCGGTATTCCCGGCGCTCTGCTCCCTGCACTTGTATTTATACTTGCTGCATTTTTGAGTTTTGCCACAGGAACTTCATGGGGCACCTTTGGTATCCTGATTCCGATCATCATCCCTGTCGCACAGGCAATTTGTCCGGAATTGCTGCTCTCATCCCTTGCAGCGACTTTGGCAGGAAGTGTATTTGGAGACCACTGTTCTCCGATATCTGATACTACAATCCTTTCAAGTGCCGGAGCCGGGGTAAATCATCTCACTCATGTTTCAACACAAATGATCTATTCACTAACGGTTGCCGGATGCAGTCTGATCGGATATTTGATTATCGGTATCACGAACGGAAATTTAATACTTTCACTTGGAACATCCGTTATCGTTCTGCTTATATTTACTATTATTATGCATCGGCGCTCCAGCGTAATATTAGCAAAAAAAGAAGTCCTTTCGACACAAGAAAAACAACTGGTTTAGGTTTGAGATACTAAGTGTTAAAAGACAGAGGGCAGGTGTCACTCACTCGAGCGGCACCTGCCCTCATTGAATCTGCTCAATGCTGTGATACCGTTACAAACTGGGAGAAGAATACATTAAGAGAAAAGGCTCTGATTTATAGAGTTTTTTTATTTTCATCGCCTTTTCTTTTCAAAATATGCTATACTTACAATTACAAATCATTACCATATCAGGAGGGCTTACCATGCTTATCAAAAACGGAACCATCATCGACCCTAAAACTAATACAACAAAAAAAGCTGATATTTATATAGAAGAAGGAATTATACAAGAGATTGCAGAGAACCTGTCTGCAAAACCGGAATATGCCGATAAACCTATCATCAATGCAGACGGGCTGATTGTTGCTCCCGGATTAATTGATACACATATTCATTTCCGTGACCCGGGATTTACTTATAAAGAAGATCTGCACACCGGCTCTCTTGCAGCAGCAAAAGGCGGAGTTACCTCTGTCATCTGCATGGCAAATACATCCCCGGCTGTAGACTCCGTACCTGTGTTAAGTGACATTTTAACCCGTGCAAAAAAAGAAGACGTCCGCATCTTTCAGGCAGCAGCAATTTCCCATTCTCTCAAAGGCGAAGAAATGACCGATATGCAAGAACTAAAGGCTGCCGGCGCCTGTGGATTTACAGACGATGGGATTCCTCTCAAAAATGCCGCTTTCTGTTTCAATGCAATGCAAAAAGCCGCTGAACTGGATATGCCGATCAGTCTTCACGAGGAAGACCC
The DNA here is from genome assembly GCA_963559385.1 of uncultured Schaedlerella sp. Lineage (GTDB taxonomy): Bacteria > Bacillota > Clostridia > Lachnospirales > Lachnospiraceae > Schaedlerella. The sequence continues at coordinate 57,776 of CAUWKK010000003.1, read as the reverse complement.
GGCATTCATCAAAAACAACGGGATCAATCATGGTGTTGTTTCAGAAAAATGTGGTATCTACGGTTCTCCTTCCATTGCAGAAGAATCTCTGGTTGCCCGCGACTGTATGCTGGCGCTCCGTTCCGGCGCAGATGTTGTCATCCAGCATATCAGCTCCGGAACTTCTGTAGATTTGGTACGCATGTTTAAATCATGCGGTGCCAAACTACACGCAGAGGCAACACCACATCATTTCACATTGACAGAAGATGCAGTATTAGAACACGGCACTCTGGCAAAAATGAATCCACCGCTCCGTACCGAAACCGACCGCATGGCGATCATTGAAGGATTAAAAGACGGAACCATAGACTTGATCGCTACGGATCATGCGCCTCACAGCATAGAAGAAAAGGAAAAACCACTCCCGGAAGCTCCAAGCGGAATTATCGGTTTAGAAACTTCCCTTGCTCTTGGTATCACTTCCCTTGTACGTCCGGGATACCTGACCTTAATGGAGCTGCTTGAAAAAATGACCATCAATCCGGCAGAACTGTACCACTTGCCATACGGAAGAATTGAAGAAAATGCTCCGGCAGATCTGGTCATTTTCAATCCGAATGAATGCTGGACACCGACAGAATACATTTCCAAATCCTGTAATTCTCCGTTTACCGGAAAGGAACTTTACGGAAAAGTAAAATACACCATTTGTCGCGGAAAACTAGTATACAAAGATTAAAAATCTCCGCCAGATCACATATTAATTGTCATCTGGCGGAGTGTTCTATTGTTCTTTAAACCCTTCTCCTACCACCTCATTCGATTCCATCACAACAATAAACGCTTTCTCGTCCACTTCCTTGATCATTTTCTTAATAATGTACATCTGCTTATTATTGCAGGCACACATCACAATCTCCTTATCCTGCTTGGTATAGCTTCCGTGTCCGTGAAGGATTGTCGCCCCGCGTTCAATATAACGATCGATCACATCCACTACAGCCTGTCCGTTTTCTGTGATGATAAACGTCATTTTACCGGCATTAATGCCATACATTACTTTATCAATCACATAGGTCAGCAGAAATGTAATGATCAAACCATAAATCGTTGCATCGACATCTTTAAAGATAAACCCGCCAAGCAATACAATAATAAAATCCAGTACAAATACAATCTTGCCTAAAGAAATATGCGGCTTTTTCGTCTGGATCGCCACTGACACAAAGTCCATTCCTGCTGTGGACGAGTTATTCATAAATATCAATGCATACCCCAATCCGGAAATAATTCCGGTACAAATAGCAGCCAGCATCCGGTCTCCGGAATATACCGGAAACAAAGGCGCAATGTAATCCGTCAAAACAGAGGTGATCAAAAGTGAACGCATAGAACGTACGAAGAACTCTTTCCCCAGCGTTTTATAGCATCCGAGTATGATCGGAATATTCAGCAGAATACTTCCCAGACCGATCGGTATCCCAACTAACCGGTAAAAAATCAATGCAATTCCGGATACTCCCGCAAGCGGAAATTCTGAATTTGCAGCAAAGTTATATACCCCCACACCGATCAGTACCCCCGCAACAATATCGATCATCAAATCATATGCAAGCCGTTTCCAATTCATTTTCTTCATTTTCAAGCCTTCTTTCTGTAACTAAACACAACCATTATCATTTTTACAAACAAACAAAGAGCACTTACCAATTATATATAATAGATATAATTCGCAAATGCTCTTTCCTTTATCCAGTCTATTTTATTTTCCGGCTTTTGTCAACAAAAAATATGAAATGAATTACAGCATCTCACTGTTTCCGCGCATATTTTTATATTCTGCAACAGAACGGTCAAATCCCTTGATATGTCTGTACAACCACTGAATGACATTTTCATTGACCTGTGCGACAAATGCATCCGTCGGTCCCTCTTCCTCTTCCAGCATCTCATGTAATTCTTCTACAACCTGTATCAGCTTCTTATGTTCTGCCTTATGCTCCTTGATTCCCGGATACGCAATCTCTTCCTGTAGCTTTTCCTCTTCTCCAAAATGGAACTCTGTGTAATCAGCCAGATATTCCAATGTCTTAACTGCTGCGATTTTATCCTTTCCAAGTTCACAGCTCTCCAACAGACCATTGATTTTACCGATCAACTCTTTATGCTGAGAATCAATCATTTCATTTCCTGTTACCAAAGAATCATCAAATTCTGCTCTCATCATCAATTCCTCCTAATCTTACGAAATCTATTATTATTTTACTCTATCTTATAAGATTTTACAATATTGCTTTATACCTCTTCATACTTAAATTTCATCATCATTTCATTAGTCAGACTCTCATGGGAAGTCACATCCGGGATATCCTCCCGCTCGAACCATTCTGCCAGTGCCAGTTCCTCTTTATCCAACACAATTTTATCGTCTCCATCCAGTTCGCAGTAGAAGCCAAGCAGCAACGTATCTGTAAATGACCACGGCTGGCTTTTATAATAACGAATATTCTTTACCTTTAATCCAACCTCTTCCATTACCTCCCGCTTTACCGTTTCCTCCGCCGTCTCTCCGATTTCTACAAACCCCGCGAGCAGCGCATATTTTTTATAGGTTCTCCCGGCATACTTCGACATAAGAATCCGATTCCCGTCTGTCACCCCGATAATAACCGCCGGACAGATCTTAGGATACTCCATATTCCCACACTTTTCACAGTACAGCATCCGCTCCCTTTTATCCGGTCCGGTCTTGGAACCGCATTTTCCACAAAAGCGACGACTCTCATACCAGCGATACAGCTGATATCCGGTAATCCCCGCAAATGCACAGTACCGCGGTGCTTCTCTTCGAAAAATGTCTATATTTTCCAACATAAATTTCTCCAATGTATCCAAATTCAACTCCGCCGCCAGATAATATCTTTTTTCATCTATCGAAAATAAATACGTGGAGCTTTTATATATTTCCGGATTCGATGTTTCCAATTCGGCAAATGTCGGAAACCGAATTCCTTCCTCACTCAAATTGATCAGACATTTCCCCGCCTCATAATAAAGAGCTATACTCTCGCCGGAAGGCGGTTCCGGCTTATATGTATTGTCATATCGATGTGGTTCAATATCCTGTATCATTCTTTTCACCTTACTTTTCTGTCTTCTGCCCTTTTCAAAGCCCTCTTGTTTCCTTTCCCAGAATACTATATAATAAAATTATTGTAAAGCAAGGAAAGCAAAAAACAAGCAGGAGGTCTTACTGTGAAACTCGTATTTCTTGACAGAAAATCTATCGGGGATGATATTGATCTTACCCCTTTTTACGCACTCGGAGATGTGGACGAATATTCTTTTACCACACCGGAGGAAGCACCGTCACGTATCAAAGACGCAGACGTTATTATCGTCAATAAAGTGCCCATTAATGAACAAACCATAGGCTCTGCCAAGCATTTAAAGCTTGTTTGTGTTACGGCAACCGGGACAAACAATCTGGACAAAGCCTATCTCAGTAAAAGAAAGATTGCTTGGCGCAATGTAGCCGGATATTCTACAGAATCCGTTGCCCAGCACACATTCGCTATGCTGTTATATCTGTTGGAACATCTTCGATATTATGACGACTATGTGAAAGAAAAGCATTATTTAAACGATACCTTATTTACGCATTTTGACAAGAGATTCCGCCAGATCAATGGAATGACTTGGGGAATTATCGGACTGGGTGCAATCGGCAGACGAGTGGCTGATATTGCCTCTCTTTTTGGCGCAAATGTTATCTATTATTCTGCTTCCGGCGCTACTCCGCAGAAAGGCTACCGGCAGGTCGATCTGGATACTCTGCTGAAGACCTCGGATATTCTTTCTATCCATGCGCCGCTTAACGAACATACAGAAGGATTGATTAATGAAAAAACGCTTGAAAAAATGCAGGCTCACGCAATTCTCTTAAACGCAGGACGCGGTCCGATCATTGACGAAGCTGCGCTTGCCAAAGCGCTAAAGGAACACCGAATTGCCGCAGCCGGTCTGGACGTTCTGACCGTAGAGCCTATGTCCAAGGACAGTCCTCTCGTTGATGTACTGGATTACGATAATCTTCTCATCACGCCGCATATTGCATGGGCAAGTGTAGAGGCCCGCACACGGTTGATCCAAATCGTTAAAGAACAGATTAAGGAGTTTTTTAAGATATGAAACAAGCGTGTATTTCAAATACTCTCGCATTACAGCCCCTATAAAAAGCATAGACGTCGGAATGTACCTCATGCCCCGGCGTCTATGCTTTTTCTTAATGCTCATTTTTTCTTTTTAAATATTGCTGACAGCATTATCAATAATCCACCTGCTCCGATCAGAAAATCTGCCAGGTTAAATGTAAGCCTTGTCAGTTTTTTCCACTTTGTCTGAAATCCCACATAATCTATCACATACCCGCGGAACCAACGGTCAAATGTGTTGCTCCACGCGCCTGCGGTCATCAATGACAATCCCCACTTTTTTAAATACTGCTTTTTCCTCAGCAATGTGATCAACTGCCAGATCGTCAAAAGCATTGTCACTATTGCAGAACCATACTTTACGATTTCCTGCTTTGTTTCTAACAAATGAAAACTAAACCCTTTATTATAAACCTTTCTGAGGATCACCTTTCCTTTACAGGCTGTCCGTTCTTCTTTGCAGGTCATATAGCCTTCAATGGTAGACTTCATTGCAATATCCGCCAGGGTCAGACAAAGTGTCATGCCTATCAAAACCAGAATCCCCATGTTATTCCTCGTTTTCTATGATTTAATTATCGTTCTCTTCTGTTTTTTCTTTCAGCTTATCCACAGCTTTCTCTGTTGCTTCTTCTACCTTTTCTGCCGCCTTATCTGCCAGATCACCTGCTTTTTCCGCCCATTCTCCGGCTTTGTCAGCCGCCTTTCCTGCTGCCTCTCCCACTTTTTCTGCTGTCTCTGCCGCCTTTTCCGCAAGGGTCTCCGCTGCATCAACAGCTTTCTCTTTCAACTCTGTGGTATACTCTTTCGCCTTCTCTTTCAAATCCTCCGGTGTTTTTTCTCCGCAATACGGGCAGTAAAACATTCCCTTTGCCACTGTTTTTCCACAGCTTGAGCAGGAAAATTCACCTCTCACATCAATAATCTGCTTTTCATATTCTCCGATGCTTTCTTCCCTGCTTTGGATCGCCTCGCACAACCCCGATGCTTCCACACTCATATCCACACCGTTTTTAAACTGCGCATATACCATACGTCCCAAATCGACAAAATCACTTTCATTTCCTCTTTCCAAGGCTCTGATCTGATTCTTTAATTTCTGAACTTCCACAACTTCTCCGGCTTTATTTGTCACTGTTTCTGCTGTTTCGCCAAATTTCTTTCCAAGATCTTCCCAAAATGTTCCCATATCTAAAATCTCCCTTCGTGATAAATTCTATTAATATTTTATCATATTCTTTTCTGAGTTCAAAGAATTTCCTGCTCAGTTTATGTTTATTTTATAGATTATACTTTTTTCCCGATAACATACATATATTGAAAGAAAAAAGGCAATTTATATTTATGCTAAATTCCCAAATATGTAAAGAACGTATTTTATCCGAAGACTACTTTGATTTTATCGTAAATGAAATCCGTACCCCATTTTTATCCGGTATTCCTCTGGACAATGCCTGCGAACAGCTCGCCGGATTTGAATACAAATGCGTCTACCTTTCTCGTCTTCAGATTGCTCCGGTTACCTTAGAAAAATTCAGCTATAATTCCATTCCGAAATGCTACACTCCAACCAGCATGGAGACAATGAATCAAACAGGAATCTTGCCGCTCCAATCCTACCCGACACTCCAATTGACCGGAAAAGGTGTCTTGATCGGCTTTTTAGACAGCGGAATTGACTATCAGAATCCGATCTTCCGCAATCTGGACGGAACCACACGCATTGTGGGAATCTGGGACCAAACGATTCAAGATGGAACCCCTCCGGCTCCATTTGCCTATGGTAGTGAATATACACAGGAAATGATCAATGAAGCCTTAAATTCAGATGATCCTTTGACTTTTGTTCCATCCACAGACACCGACGGACACGGAACCTTTACTGCAAGTCTGGCTGCCGGAAGCGGCAATCCGGCCGAAGCATTTTTGGGCGCAGCACCGGATGCAGCAATCGCTGTTGTAAAATTAAAACAGGCAAAGCAATACTTGCGGGATTACTATTTCATTCCCGAAAGTGCCGTATGCTATCAAGAAAATGACATTTTGCTCGGTCTTCAATACCTCTCCCTTTTGGCAGCCCGTTTAAATATGCCGCTCGTATACTGTATCAGTGTAGGTACCAATGCCGGAGGACATGTCGGCGCACTCCCGCTTCCGCAAGTTCTGAATGCTTACGGCGCTATGGCAAATCATATTCCGGTAATCGGAACCGGAAATGAATCTGATAAACGACACCACTTTTATAACGAAATCCCGGACAACAACACAACTCAGACCGTAGAAATCCGTGTCGGCAAAAATGTTTCCGGTTTTACCATGGAACTGTGGACTTCTATTCCCAATATTCTATCCATTTCCCTCACCTCTCCCTCAGGAGAAAATACCTCCCGCATTCCGATCCGGGCAAACGCAAGCACCACCTTTGATTTTCTGTTTGAACGTACACAGGTAACGATCGACTATCGGCTGATTGTTGAAAAAGAAAATTCGGAATTGATTTTCTTCCGGTTTGCCTCTCCGTCTGCCGGTATCTGGAAAGTCAATGTAGAACCTGTCCGCATTATCGACGGACGATACCACATCTGGCTTCCGGTTACGGAATTTATCGACGGAGAAGTATTTTTCCTCAACTCAAATCCATATTATACGATTACCAACCCGGGGGATGCCGACAGCCCGATCACCGTCTCCTATTATGACGGCAATACCAATGCCGTGGCGCTTGCCTCCGGGCGCGGTTTCGGAAGAGATGAGGAAACAGAGCCTTCTTTAACCGCCCCCGGTATCGATGTAAAGGGAGTGCTCCCAAACGAACGCTATGCCGTGCGTTCCGGCGCAAGCATTTCTTCCGCCATCACCTCCGGCGCCGTCGCCCTGCTTCTGGAATGGATCATCGGGCAGCTCGGCTATCCGGCGATCGACTCTTTTCAAATTAAAAGCCTTTTGATACTGGGCGCCGTCCGAACTCCAAACATGAACTTTCCCAATCGAGAATGGGGATATGGGCAGCTAAACGTGTACAATACCTTTGAAGAGATCCGTCAGCTTTAGGTTTGGCAATTTTTCTAAAAAGAAAAACCGAAAGCCCCTTTCATAAAGGATTCCTTTCGGTTTTTCATGATTTTTTCGGTTACGACAAAAGTGGTACGCTCTGTCCTCGCAACTCGATGACCGGGCCTCCGGTTCCCTCAATATATTCTCTCGTGATCGTGACTTGTCCGATGTTGTCATCTTTCGGGATTTCATACATGATGTCCAACATAAACTCCTCTATAATCGCACGAAGCGCTCTCGCACCGGTATCTTTCTCCATTGCCTTTTCCGCAATGGCTTCCAAGGCGCCGTCGTCAAACATCAGATTTACCTCATCCAATGCCAGAAGCTTTTGATACTGTTTCAAAATTGCATTTTTAGGTTCTTTCAGAATTTCTACCAACATATCTTTATCCAGTCCCTTTAGTGTAAAGATGATCGGCAGCCGTCCGATAAACTCCGGAATCATACCAAAATTCCGCAAATCTTCAACAGTCACCTTGCTTATAATATCTTTGTCATTGTCAAATTTATCTTTCAGCTCTGCATTAAAGCCCATGGACGCCTTATTTGTCAGCCTTTCCTTGATAATGCCTTCCAAATCCGGGAATGCCCCCCCGCAGATAAACAAAATATTTTTCGTATTGACCGTTGTCAACGGAACCATCGCATTCTTACTGTTGGCTCCGACCGGAACCTCCACCTCACTGCCTTCTAATAATTTCAGCATTCCCTGCTGAACCGATTCTCCGCTGACATCCCTTTGACTGGAATTCCGTTTCTTTGCGATCTTATCGATTTCATCGATGAAAATAATGCCCTGTTCCGCACGTTCCACATCATTGTCCGCAGCGGCAAGCAGTTTAGAAACAACACTTTCGATATCATCTCCTATGTACCCTGCCTCTGTCAGAGAAGTTGCGTCTGTAATCGCAAGCGGCACGTCCAAAAGCTTTGCCAATGTCTTTACCAGATAGGTCTTACCGCTTCCGGTCGGTCCGATCATCAGCATATTTGATTTTTCAATCTCAATTTCGTCTACCGAATTTGTAAGTACACGTTTGTAATGGTTATAAACGGCAACCGACATCGCTTTCTTCGCATACTCCTGTCCTACAACATATTCATCCAATTGTGCTTTGATCTTATGCGGTGCCGGAATATCTTTCAGCGTCAGCTTTTTCACCGGTTTATTTTCTTTCTTTTTCTTCTTTTTGATCTTCTGACTTTTCGGAATACTGTTTTCCAGATCTGACAGATTCAAAAATTGTACTCCCGGTATATTCATCATTTTGCTGAAGTCAATCGGCATATTGTTCATTGCATCAAAGCTTCTCTGCATACAATCCTTGCAGACCGTAATATTATTTGGTAATTCTACCATTTTTCCCGCAGCGCTTTCCGGGCGGTGGCATAAAACACAAACCTTTTCATATTCATCGGAATCCGTATCCTCTTTTGTCTCTGCCGGAACCACCTCGGCTTTTTCTGCCTCATTTATATTTTCTTCCGAAGATATATCTTCTCTCCCGCCGTCTGCATTCACTTCTCTGAAATCAATTGTTTTTTTCTCCCCGGAATCGGCATTCTCCTTTTCCTCGGAATCAACTATAATAAAATCATTATCTGACATCGCTATTCCTCCATATCTGAACCCTGTTACATTCCAATATTATAGCGAAAACCGACAATATAGTAAAGAAATATTGCCGGTTTCACTTACGAAATCGTATTAAATTTTTCTAAATTCCCTTTTCTAACATCTCTAAAAATATCTCTTCTGAAATAATCGGAATCCCAAGTTCTCTTGCTTTTTTATTCTTAGATGATGTGGACTCTGTATCATTGTTGATCAGATAATTCGTCTTGGAAGTCACACTTCCCGTCACTTTTCCACCTTTCCTTTCAATCAGTTCTTTTACTTCTCCCCGATTCGCAAAGTGGTGCACACTTCCTGTGATCACAAAATTCTTACCCTCAAAAACCTGTTCCTGAACTTCGTTTTCCTCTTGCGGGATTTCTACCTCTTCTAATAATTTCTGATACAATTCCCGATGCAGCTCTTCCGCAAAATAATCGACATATGCCTGTGCGATCACTTCACCCACCCCCGAAACGGCGCTCAATTCTTCTGCAGATGCATTCGGAAGCTTCTGCGCATCATTTCCGAGCGCCTTACATATTACTTTCGCATTAGCCAAACCGATATTGGCAATTCCGAGACTGTACAAAAGCCTTGGAAGCGTTGTTTCCCTTGCGCTCTCTATGCTCTTCTGAAGATTCGTATAGGATTTTTCTCCAAATCCCTCCATTGATTTGATTTCGTCCGCGTAACGATTCAGATGAAAAATGTCTGTGAAATCTTTTATAAATCCACGGTCAATAAATTTCTCCAATGTTGCTTCTGAAAGCCCCTCTATATTCAATGCATCACGACTCACGAACAACGCAAAGGATTTTACTTGCTTTGCCTGACACAACGGATTTGTACAATACAGAGTCTTTGTATCATTTTCCATAGAAATACGGGTCCTCCCCCCACAAACCGGGCAATGCTCCGGAACCTTACAGCTCCCACTTCTGGTAAGATTCGCAGCAATCTGCGGAATGATCATATTTGCCTTATAAACCTGTACTGTATCTCCGATTCCCAACTCCAGTTCTTCCATAATACTGATATTATGAACACTGGCGCGACTCACAGTCGTTCCTTCCAGTTCCACCGGTTCAAATATCGCCACAGGATTGATCAATCCCGTTCTTGACGGACTCCATTCTATTTCTTCTAATATAGTCTCCCGGATCTCATCCTCCCATTTGAAAGCAAAAGAATCTCTCGGAAACTTTGCCGTCGTTCCCAATGACTGCCCATATGCAATATCATCATACACCAATACCAGTCCGTCCGATGGGAAAGCATTCTCTGTAACCTTATGTGCAAACCACTCTACCTCAGACTCAATCGTTTCCGATGTTACCATATGATGCTCCACGACCTCAAAGCCTTGTTCACTAAGCCATGCAAACTGCTGCTCTCTTGAATTTTCGAAATCCACTCCGTCCGCACGTACAAGTGAAAAAGCAAAAAAACGAACATTTCTCTTAGCCGTCACCTCGTTGCTCAATTGTCTGACCGAACCGCTGCACAAATTTCTCGGATTCTTGTACTTTGCATCCACATCCTCTATCTCTGCATTGATTTTTTCAAAGTCCTCATAACGGATCACTGCTTCTCCGCGAAGCACCAGTTCCCCTTGATACGCAATATGAAGCGGCAGATTCTGAAATACTTTTGCATTATTGGTGATCACCTCTCCAACCTCTCCGTTTCCGCGAGTGACTGCCTTTTGCAGTGTGCCGTCCCGATAAGTCAGCACAATTGTCAGTCCGTCCAGCTTCCATGACAACACCGCCTTTTGATCTCCCAGAAACTCTTTCAGTTTAGAAACCTCCTTTGTCTTATCCAACGACAACATCGGTCTCTCATGTCTCTCTTTCGGAAGCTCGCTCAACACCTCATAACCGACATTGATCGTAGGACTGGATGCAAGAGTCATTCCCGACTCCTGCTCCAGTCCCAGAAGTTCATCATACAATTTATCATACTCATAGTTGCTCATGATCTCTCTATCTTCCTGCTCATAAGCACGACGTGCACGATTTAAAAGTTCTACCAACTCCAGCATCCGCTTCTTTTTCATTTCCATATATTTATCTGCTCCTTACTGTTTCATTTGAGGAATAACGGATCTGATCATAAAGACGATTTAATTCTTCATCGGTCAGTTTTCGATAATCCCCCTCCTTCAGGTTGCCCAGCTCAATGTTCATAATCCTGGTTCTCACCAAATCCTTTACCTGATAATCCAGCGCCTCACACATTCGACGGATTTGGCGGTTCAGACCCTGTGTCAAAATAATAGAGAACGTATACTTGCCGATTTTACGCACCTGACACGGTCTGGTCACAGTATCCAAGATCCTAACTCCCGCTGCCATTTGACGCAGAAATTCCTGCGTCACCGCTTTATCCACAGTCACTTTGTATTCCTTTTCATGCCTGTTTCCCGCACGCATCATTTTGTTGATAATGTCTCCGTTATTTGTCATCAACAGCAATCCTCTGGAATCCTTATCCAGTCTTCCCACATAAGTAATGCGGATCGGATAATCCAGAAAACGAACAATGCTGTTTCTCTCTCTCTTTTCTTCCGTACATACGACTCCTGCCGGTTTGTTGACTGCCAAAACTACCATTTCATCTTGTTTTGATACAATCCTTTTCCCGACTCTGACTTCCTGTCCGGGTATGACTTTCATACCTGTCTGCGCCGGTCTTCCGTCCACAGTCACACGCCCGCTTTCAATCAACCGGTCTGCTTCTCGTCTGGAACAAACTCCGGCATCACTCAAATATTTATTCAAGCGGACCGGAGACTTTTTTTCTCTGTATTCCTTTTCAATTCTATTGCTCACTGTTTAACACTCCACTAATATTGTTATCCTGAAAAAATGTATTCCCACTGTAAAGGATCAGCGCATCCGTAATTCGGTATGTGTCCATGATATCCTCAATGGTTCCACCGTAATATTTCGGATCTACTACAACAATTTCCCGAAAATACGGAGTCAGAAACGGAATAAAGCTGTTTGCAAAGGAGTCCTTGATCACAAGCAGCCTTCCGGTATTCTTCGATACCGTTTTGATATCAATAACGGACGAATCACCGCCCAAAAACACATCATACTGATTGGAACTTTTTAGCTTCTCTGAGTTATACAAAGACGTTGTCTTTCTCTGTTCATCCACATAATTGACGATCAGAGACGAATCTCCCTTGACCGGCATATAGATATCGATTATTTCTTTCGTGTCCGTTCCGCACCCGCTTTTGGATGACAGTTCCCCGTTAAATGACGCAGAAACAGGATAGCTTGCGAATTTACCTGTGATATTCTCTGCAATCCCGAGTTGTCCGGCTGCTGCCTCAAACACATAGTATGCCCCTGTACTTGTCCAGTGCTTATCTGTCTTATAGTATAGTGCTTCCTCTTTATGCTTATGCATCACGGAGCCTGCATCGATCCAGTTGACGCTTCCCTCCAGTTCCCTCCTTACCTGTGCGATCATACGTTCTTGATCGGCTGTAGAATAAAACATCGGAAGCTCCTCTCCCAAAACACTTGCCGCATCCGGTACAAGGATCATATTCACATTGATATCCCGATTCTTTTTCGTAAACTGTTCAATTGCCTCCAAATTCGCCTGAAGTTTTTCCTGCTGCGGAATTGCGATCGTCTCAAAAAGATGTCCGTTTTTTCCGATCAGTACACCGTTTTCCTCTCTGCTTCCTCCTATGCGGTTCAACATCACTTTTATATTTCGAAACAGATTTCTTCCTACAAATTGATCCGAAAAATATTCCTCATATTTTTTCATATAATCTCCGGAAAGCAGGCCGTCCACAGACATTTCCGGTCTGCTTTCAAGCCGCCTTCCCTCCGCTGCAGACATCTCCTTGTCCGGCATCAGCAGATTCACCGCAGCAAGAAGCAAAATACAGCCGGTAAAAATTCCTGCAAACAAGCCGCCTGCCTTCTTTTCAATTTTCCTGCTATGTCTATTATTTCTTTTATTTTTTCGCATGTTCTCACCTAATGTCAAAATTGTATCACTAAACCGGCATTTACCGTTCCCGTTATAAGAAATGCCAAACTGATCATAAAGACCACTATCGAAACAATACAAACGGATGCCCGCTTTCCGCATACGGATGCCAGCACATCACTCACGCTCCTAAGCGCCCACATACCTTTTGCAGATGCTCCTGCCACACATAATAACAATAACAGCCAATGACTATAAATAAAATAAAGCGCCTGTGCATCTGCGGGTGCGCTTGCACCGACTCCAAACATGACGCCGATGTAATCCAACGCTGCTCCTAAATCCGGTGCAAAGAAAAATGTCCAGCCAATAAAAACAGTGATCACTGTGTATAGATGTTGGATCACTTTCGGAAAACATGCAAGCGCTCTGCCAAAGACAAAATGTTCCAAAACTAAGAGAATCCCAAAATAAATCCCCCACCAGAGAAATTTCCACTCTGCCCCATACCAAAATCCTGTCAGCATTGCCGTAAGAAGTATGATCCAAATGCGTCCGGACGCCTCCTGCACCTTTTTCTCCAGCGGTTCATATATATATGCGCGTACCCACAAAGTAAGAGAACTGTTCCAACGCTTCCAAAATTCCGTAACGCTCCTTGACGCATAGGGATCATAAAAATTCCTCTGCAGATCAAAGCCAAGCATTCTGCCCAGACCAATCGCCATATCCGCATATCCGCTCAATTCAAAATAAAATCGAAACGCAAATGCCGCACATCCAATCCATGCGGTCAACACAGAAAATGTTCCGATCTGAAGTCCGGTGATCTGTTCCTGTAAAATACCTGCGGAATCTGCCAAAATGACTTTTTTTGCCAAACCGCACACAAACAGCATTGCACCATTCCCAAAACGACGAACAGACAAAGGTCTTTTCCCCAACTGTCCGGCAATATTGACATAACGGTCAACCGGTCCCGCCGAAATTTGCGGAAACATTCCGAGATAAAGCGCCAAATCAACAAATTTTGCCTGCGCCGCCTCTCCTCTGTAAATATCTGCCAGATAGGAGATTGCTCGAAGCGTATATATAGAAATCCCGATTGGCACCGCCAATTCACGATAAGGAAGCTCGGCCGACACCAACGCATTGATGCTTTCCATCAAAAATACATAATATTTGAAAAAACCTAAAATAAGCAGGTTTATAACAATTCCGAATACAAGACTTCTTTTCTTGCGTATCGGATCTTCTTTCTTTTCCTCCAGATCCCGTCCGCAAAAATAATTAAACACTGCCGACAAAAACAGCAATACTACATAAACCGGCTCTCCCCATGCATAAAACACCAAGCTCGCCAATAATAACACGATATTTTTTCTTTTCTGAGAAACCAGAAAATAGACAAACATCAAAATCGGTAAAAATATGAATATAAATGAAAGATTGCTAAACAGCATAGATAATCCTTTCTTTTCTTAATTTTGTGACAACACTTCTGTGCTTACAAGCTTCCTGCAAACAACTCTGCATATTCCTTTGCGTCCTTTGATACTACCACGAACACAAACCGACCTCTTACAAGAACACGTGCCTTATCAAGCATACGAACCTGTCCCGGCGCCATATTTTCAAAAATATCTTTTCTGTTGTCCAACCGTTTCTGCACAGCGTCCTTTAGGATCTGCACCTGCCTGTCATTTTTCGCTTTCACCAGCAAAATTTCCTCCGCCGAAATGCTGTCCTTGGCAGTATAGAACATCACGCCCTCATAATCTGCGCTGTTCACTCCATAGAACCGTTTCAATGCCTGTGTATTCTGTTTGATCAGCCGCTCCGTATTCAGTCCCGCTTCCACACTTCCCGCAACCTCGTCAAACACCTTTGTACTGCCGCTGGAATATATCAAAAGTAAAACCACATACATCAGGAGCAAAAATCCCGCCAAATACTTAAAAATCTCTGTACGGCTGATGCCGGCTGTCATTCTCCCTGCGTCTCCCTGCCGTTTTGTTCCTTTTTGGTTCCTTTTCATAATGAGGCCACCTCCGACATACGTTCTGCCCAAACCGGATAAAATTCGGAGTTAAAATGGATTCCGTCTTCTTCATAATACGACTGTACTTTTAATGCAGAATTGTCAACGAATCCAATCTGCAGCTTATCACACATTTTCTGAAGCGCTTCATTATAATCCTCCAGTTTGTTATACTGCGGTTCTGCATCCACTGCCGTTTTTTCCACAGCCAAAAAAGAATTTACGAAAACACTGGCTTCGGGAACTGCTTTCTGTACCGATTCAACACGCTTACGGTATTCCTTGACATAACTTTTTATGTCCCCTTTGCTCGCCAAAATATCATCTGCACAATACGTTAGAAATATGACTTTTGGGTTCACTTCTCTTAAGCTTTTCAGCTGTTCTTCCCATTCCCTGCCGACTCCTGAAATCACACTGGATACATTGAGTACATCATATTCTACAAACCCCCCCGTGACAGAATCCCCAATGATCACAACACTTGCAAACCGTTCTTTCAAACTGAGTGCTCCGCCTTCTTCTGTATTCTCTTTTGCCTCCAATTTCTGAATTTTTGTCTCAATTGCCGCCGCATCGGCCGACTCTGCCTCTCGAATGATCGCCAGTCCCTCTGAGGTATCTGTTTTCTTTCCGGTCACGCCGGTAGCAAGCTCTGCCCCTACGATCACAATAATCAAAACCGCAATAAATACACTCCCGGCAATCATCAGATTCCGTTTCTTTTTATTCGTATCCAATTCTATATTCGTACCTTTCAAAATCTATGATCAAACAAACTATTTTCTCGATATTACTTTATAATAATACTTTTTTTAAAGATAAAAGTCAATGCGAACCAAAACTGCAGGCAAAACTAACTCCTGTCATTCTTCAACGCCGGTATATACAAATTCCCGCCATCTGTGTTATGATACATACATCATTCATCGCAGAGGAATTTTTTATGATCTCACTAAAACTTACAAACCGAAAAGCATTTATGAAGCACTTGCTGCTTTTGGAAACCTTTGACCACTTTCTCTTTATTGAGGGAGAGATCACAACATTTAACAGATTTTCCATCGACGGTTATCTCCAAAAAAATTTTTTTGAAGAGGATACCCCTGCCACTGAATTTGCTTTCTGGAAGCAGCTTCGGGAATTCTGTTTTTCCATTATCCGAGGAAAGCAAACACCGCTGAATTTTAAGTTTATTTTCAGCCTTTCTCCCGAAAATATTGCAAAACTGATTTCCCAAAAACAACTGACCTTCCAACCGGAACAGGTACAGGGATTATATCTCAACATTCGTTTTAACGGAAACGAATTACAGTGTGTTACCGGAACCTCTCTCAAAACATTTTCCATGGATAAATCTCTGGAACAGGCATGGGATACGATGATACAGAATTTCTTTTCCCAAAAAGAAATTGAGTTTGAATTGGAACTATAGTCCACATATATCGTCATATCCGACACCAAAAAAGGCTCTGCTGCACAGGAGACTATCAATCATTTATAGATTGTTTCCTATGTATCAGAACCTTTTTTCTGTCATCCGTTCCGAATTGCTTCCAACGGACTTAATTTTGTTGCTCTGACCGCCGGGAAATATCCCGCTGCCATACCGACAAACACTGCAAACACCATAGATGCTCCGACCAACCATAGCGGTATATACGAAATATTTCCGTCCATTCCCATCATGCTCCCATGTCCTGTCACTACATTGATCGCAAAGGACATCATAAAGCTCAGGATATTTCCGACCACACCTCCAATAAAACCGATAAAACCTGCCTCCAGCAAAAACATCTGCTTGATATTCCGCAGACTGCATCCAAGTACCTTAATAACGCCAATTTCCTTTGTACGTTCATAAATTGACATCATCATTGTATTTGCGATTCCAATCGCTGCCACAAAAAGCGAAACCGCGCCGATTCCTCCGAGAACCGCCTGTACCATTGCAAATTGCTTCTGCATGCTCTTCAAATATTCTGCATTGGTGCTGACCTTATAGCCTTTGCTCTGGATCTCTGCTGCCAGAGACTCAACATGATCAATATCATCTGCCTGTACCATTGCAGAGCTGTAGGCAAAAAAGCGATACGGCTTTCCCGTCTTGGTCGTCGGCTGCCCCGGGATCGCCCGTCCGGCATATTCCTTTTGCAGCATAGATTTCAGCGCATTCATATCACAGTATACGTTGTAATAATTTGCATTGTATGCTTCAATATCACCGGCTACAAGCCCACTTCCCCGAACCACATATTTCTTCGGCGGTTTTTCCTTCTTCGCTCCGCCCTCCTTACTGTTATTATCTCCCAAAGCAACTCCCGCTGTATTTTGTTGCGAATTAAAATATGCCTCCTGATCCAGGATTAAAAACATCTGATCTTTCATAAAATCAATATCCGGAACTTCCTGTGTATCCCAATAGCCCTTGTCTGTTCCTTTTTCGTAGAACATCGTAGCAACACCATTTCCAAATACGAGTTCTAAATTGGCAGTGTCTCCCTCCGGAAGCCGGCTTCCTTCAACCAGCTTCATGTTTTGTCGCTCCATTTCCTCCGGTGTCAGTCCGACCAGTTGAATATATCCGTAATATTTTCCGCTCAGAAGAATCGAGCTCATCGTCAATGTAGGAGTTGCGCTTTTTACATGCTCGATTTTCGATAATTCCTGTATCGTCTCATCTGTGATATACTGTGTCGCTTCCTCGCCGGAATCTTCGCTAGTATATACCATTTGATTTCCGGCATCTTTTCCTGTCACCGTTATAGCAGTCATACCGCCCGACTGCTCGATTTCTCGATAAATAGACTGTTGCATCCCCAATCCGAGCGAGATCATTACGACAATGGAGGCTGTTCCTACCACAACTCCGAGAACCGTCAGAAATGTCCGAAGCTTTCTT
Organism: uncultured Schaedlerella sp.; assembly: GCA_963559385.1. Taxonomy (GTDB): domain Bacteria; phylum Bacillota; class Clostridia; order Lachnospirales; family Lachnospiraceae; genus Schaedlerella. Next base: position 39,996 of record CAUWKK010000003.1, on the reverse strand, counting down.
CGCCTGAGATTTCCACTACTCATCCTCAGTAAATCGATCCACTTCATCCACCAAATCCTCCTCTTCTTCCCATGCCTGTTTTTTCTTCTTTCTTCGGATCAAAATAACCGTAACCACAACGGCTGCAACTACGATAACTCCGACCACAACCGGAAGAATCGGAAATCCCTTTTCCTCTACCGGAGCTTCTGTCATCATTTCCACATCTTCTGTAACTGCGGGAAGAACCTCTAACTCAAACTCTTCTTCCTTGGTCGAAACCTTTCCTGCTTCATCCTCATAACTGACAATCATTTTACACTTTGTCCCTGCGGGAATCTCGCTTTCTCCTGTGAGCATTCCGTCAATCGTTCCTGTTGCCCCGGATTCTACATTTCCGACAAACACATCCTTTGCGCTGATTCCGTCGCCTGCAAATTTCACTTTCACATTATAAAGCTTCGTTCTTCCTGTATTATACAGACTGCATGTGAGATTCGCTTCTTCACCCACCTGAATACTTTCCGGTGCGATCTCAATCTCACTGAATTCAAATCTTGCCGCCTGCTGTACCGGAATTGCAAGGCTGGAACTTCCCTCAAACTGTTCCGCATTGCTGTTTTCATATTTCATACTCATCGAAATACTGTAAGGCTTCTGCACCAGATCCGCCCTTGCATTTAGATCAATGGAAATTTCCCGGATTTCTCCTGCCGGAATGCTGTCCAGATAAATAGAACTAGATCCCGATGCCGGAAGAAAGGCCGGTGCTTCTGCCGCAGCCTCTGTACCCGCAGACGGCGCCTGCAAGTCAAACAGCATATTCGATACTGCCGTTGATGCAGATGTATTTTTTATTTGTACCGTCAGTCGGAAATTACTTCCGGCATTTACAACCTGCGGATCTGTACGAAATCCTGTTACGATTACTCTCGGAACAGACGGATTCGTTGAACCGCCGCCTGTTGCAACCGGATCGCTGTTATAAATTTCTCCGCCTCCCATACTTGTGCCCACATCTGTCGGCGGTGCCTGCTCTTCCTGCGGAATATTTTCTCCGCCCTGCTGTTCTTCTCCATTTCCCGGCTCTTCTTTTTCTGCTTCTGTCGTCTTGATATAGATCACTTTTTCTTCCTGATATTCATTTGTTTCATCACTGTAGGAGATGTGAAATACCGTCTTATATGCCTTTGTCTCCACATCCTCTCTGACTTTCCACTCCCAGATAGCCTCTGTAGATACCCCCGGATCGATCGTTTCCAGCAGCCTGTCCTCATTCATATTTTGAATTTCAAACGGCCACTCCTTTTCGTTGTCGATCACAGGGGTGATCCGTACATTTTTCGCTGCCGCCTGTCCCTGATTCTCAATTTTCACACTCAGTGCGATCTTCTCTCCCGCCTTATATTGCGGCGTCGTTTGTCCGTTCCCCACCGACAGCCGGATTTGAGGCAGGCTTTTTCCCTCCTCCGCTCTTACTTTCGCCGCAGGTAAGACCGGAAGCAGCACTGCTGCCAATACCACCGCTAACATTGTACTGATGATTCTTTTTCCCCGTTTCATATGTCTGATTCCTCTCTTTCCTTTCTTTCACTTGTATCTTCTTTCGTTTGTTTGTGATGCTCCTCTACCTTTACAATTTGTCCGTCTATGATATGAAACACTCTGTCCGCATAGGTCGCCAGATGATTGTCATGCGTTACCATTACAAGTGTCCTGTTTTGCTCTTTAACCACCTTTTGCATCAGTTCCATTACCTCTTCTGATGTATGCGAATCCAAATTTCCGGTAGGTTCGTCCGCAAAAATAATCTCCGGCTCTACGACAAGCGCCCTTGCCACTCCGACTCTTTGCTGCTGTCCTCCCGACATTTGATTCGGAAAATGTTTTTTATGCTTTTTCAAATTCACCAGATTCAGCATTTTATCCGCCTTTTTCAAACGGCTTGCCTTGGGTTCTCCGCGAAAGCTCAGCGGAAGCGCTACATTTTCCAACGCATTCATCGTTCCTATCAAATGAAAGGACTGAAAAATAAAGCCTATATGCTCTCTTCTGAATTTAACCAGTCCGCTTTCATTCAACTGCTCCATATGCTGCCCGCCGATCACAACCTCTCCTTTTGTCGGTTTTTCCAAGCCTGCAAGCATATTCAAAAGCGTAGATTTTCCCGATCCCGATGTTCCGACGATCGCACAAAACTCGCCTTTATAGATTTTAAAACTGACTCCGTTCAATGCACGTACAGCAGAATCTCCCACACGATATAATTTATAAAGGTCTTTTACCTCGATGACTGTCTTCACACTACACGCTCCCTTCCTCCTTAAGCTCTCATCTGAAAAGAACTTCTTGTCTTTCCTTCATTCTCCGAACTATCTTATTCATCATACAAAACAATATGAAATTTTTCCCTCAGAATTTAATTAAGAAATTCTTAAGATTCCAGGGGAAAAAGGTTATAAACCACGTTGTACTTGTACATAAGTGGTTTTATGCCTTTATGACCTGCCCCTAACATATTCTTAATTTTTCCTATAATAAGAACCGAGCTGACGCTTTTCACTGACACATCTCGGTTCTTCTTATTTCCCTTTATAAAATTGTCAATCAATCTGCCAGTCAATCAGCTCTGCTCCGTGCTCCTTTAAAAACGAATTCGTCCGGCTAAACGGCTTACTTCCGAAAAATCCTCGATAAGCAGAAAGCGGACTCGGATGTGGAGCTTTCAGTATCAAATGTTGCGGATTATTCAGCATCTTTTCTTTTCTCTGAGCCGGTGCCCCCCACAGAATAAACACTATTGGTCTATCCTGTGCGTTTAGCACTTGGATTGCCGCATCAGTAAACTCTTCCCAACCGATTCCCCGATGAGAATTCGCCTGATGCGCACGTACCGTCAATACGGTATTTAACATCAGCACGCCCTGCTCCGCCCACTTGGTAAGGCAGCCGTGATTCGGAATGCTGCACCCCAGATCATCATGCAGTTCTTGATAAATATTTACCAACGACGGCGGTACCTGAACTCCTTTCTGTACAGAAAAACATAACCCATGCGCCTGTCCGTAATTGTGATAGGGATCCTGCCCCAGGATCACAACCTTTACCTCTTTTAATGGAGTCAGATGAAACGCGTTGAAAATATCATTTGCCGGCGGAAAAATCTGCTGTGTTTTGTATTCTTGATTTACTGTATCAAATAATGTCTTATAATAAGGCTTTCTAAACTCGCCTTTCAGTGCTTCATACCAGTCGCCGTTAATTCCGGCCATACTCAAATCCTCCTTTGTGCCATTTCTTATCGCTTACAAACGTACCGAAATTCCATTTTCTTTTAAGTATTCCTTCACTTCCCTTATTTCCAGTTCTTTATAATGGAACAGAGATGCCGCCAGTGCTCCGTCCGCCTTTCCGATTGTAAAGGCATCCTTAAAGTCCTCCAAAGTTCCCGCTCCTCCGGAAGCAATAACCGGAATAGACACTGCCTCTGCAACTGCTCTTGTTATATCCAGATCATATCCTTCTTTCGTTCCGTCTCCGTCCATACTGGTCAGAAGAATTTCTCCTGCTCCCAGCCGCACTGCTTCCCTTGCCCACTCTACCGCATCCAATCCGGTGTCGATCCGTCCGCCGCTCCGGTAAACATTCCAACCGCTCCCATCCTCGCGTTTCTTTACATCGATCGCCACAACCACACACTGGCTTCCAAACTTTTCTGCCGCATCGCAGATCAACTGCGGATTCTGTATTGCCGCGGAATTGACAGAAATCTTATCCGCCCCCTCTCGAAGCAGTACCTTAAAATCATTCACCGTACGGATTCCGCCTCCTACTGTAAACGGAATAAATACAGATTCTGCCACCTTACGCACCAAATCTGCAACTGTATTCCTCTCATCTGATGTAGCTGTAATGTCTAAAAACACAAGCTCATCTGCGCCTGCCCGGTCATAAGCCTTTGCAATTTCCACCGGATCTCCCGCATCTTTCAAGTCTACAAAATTAATCCCCTTTACGACCCGCCCGTTATGTACATCCAAACATGGGATAATTCGTTTTGTATGCATTTTCCGCCCCTCCTTATCTGTGAATTTCTACAAAGTTTTTCAAAATGCGCAGTCCTGTCTCACTGCTTTTCTCCGGATGAAACTGACAGGCAAATACGTTTTCTTTTTCCACAGATGCATGAATATGAACTCCGTATTCCGTCGATGCCTTGACACATTCCGCTTCCCTTGCTCTCAAATAGTAGGAATGCACAAAGTAAACATATGCCTGCTCTTCGATTCCCCGAAACAACCTTCCTTCATGTTCAAGATGCAAAGAATTCCAGCCGATATGTGGAATCTTTAGTCCCTCCGCCGCCGGTATCCGCAGGATTTCTCCCTGAAGAATTCCCAATCCGTCTACTCCCGGACTCTCATCACTTCGCTCAAACAAAAGCTGTAATCCGAGACAGATTCCCAAAAACGGTGTTTTCTCTTCCACGACTTGATGAATCACCTCATCCAATCCTTTTCGTTTCAGATTTGCCATGGCGTCCCCGAACGCACCGACTCCCGGAAGGATCACCCGATCCGCCACCAGAATCTCTTTCGGCTGATCTGTGATCTTTGCATCCTGTCCCAAAAACCGTATCGCTTTCTCCACACTTTTGATATTGCCTGCATCATAGTCAATAATCGCTATCATTTTCCCCGCCTCCTTTGTTTATTTCAGACTCTTTGCATCTAATTCAAACCAAAATTCTACTCCATTGTCAAAGTTCCTTACCCCATACGCCTGATGAAAAGACTCCATGATCGCTTTTACGATTGACAACCCGATCCCATTTCCGCCATATGCCCTCGTATGCGCTTTGTCCACTTTATAAAACTTGTCCCAAAGCTTGGAAAGATCTTCCTCCGGAATCGGTTTTCCACTGTTAAATACAGTGATACGCACAGATTTCTCTCCCGGTATCACCCGGATTTCAATTCGCTTTTCAAAATCTGCATGATGGATCGCATTGGTCAGATAATTTCGGATTACCTGTTCCGTCTTGAATTCGTCTGCCCATACACAAACTTCCTCATCAGCTATAAAATCAACCGTTACCTCTGCCTGCTGAATCAGAATCTCACAGCTTATCAATACACCTCGGATCAGGCGCACGATATCAAATCGTTTCACCTCCAGTTCTTCCGAGCCGAATTCCAACTGATTCAAAATAAGCAGATTTTTCACCATTTGATTCATTTTGTCCGCCTCATCCATGATCACATCGCAATAAAACTCCCTGCTTTCCGGATCATCGTTGACCCCCTCCTTAAGTCCCTCTGCATATCCCTGTATAAGCGCGATCGGCGTCTTCAATTCATGGGATACATTCCCCAAAAATTCCGTCCGCATCGTTTCAATCTTTTCTTTTTGCTCAATATCTTTCTGTAATTGATTGTTGGCGCTCTTCAATTCTGAAATCGTCTCTTCCAGTTTCTTCGACATACTGTTAAAATTCTCGCCCAAAATTCCGATCTCATTGCTTCCTCCGCTTGTGTAGCGGGCGTCAAAATCCAGATTTGCCATACGCTGGGATAATTCCGCAAGTTCTAAGATCGGATCCGCGATCCGTTTCGAGAAAATCCATACAAACAACGCCCCGAGAACCAGCGCTGTGCATCCCACATACACAAGAAACCGATTCGCAATTCCGGCACTGTCCTGAATGCTCGCCATTGGACTTTGCATCAGAAAAACGCATCCGTCTGCGATCACACCGTACATTTCCAGATAACCGCCGCTGTTATCCGGCCGCTCTGCCATATAAATATTATATCGCTCTGTTGTCACAAGCGGATCTCCTATATTCTTTTCAAAAATGTATCCCATGAGCTGCAGATACATCGCCCCGTACTGTTCTTCTACTGTTCCGAATTCAATCTCATGCCGTTCGTTCATTACCAATACTAAAATATTATTCCTCTGAATCGTTCTCCATACAGAGCTTTGTACATTTTCCTCATTAAAAGAACCGTCCTTCATTGTCCGATCGATCAGTTCATACATTTCCTGCATTTCCATCGTCTTTCTGGATATATAATAGCGTTCCAGAAAATTGTTGTTGACTACGAATATCAGTCCCAGGATCAGCACGATCAGTCCCAGAAAAACTGCGACCATTTGTTTCTTGATCGACTTCTCTATCCGTTTCATTCCTCTACCTCAAACTTATATCCCATTCCCCAAATGGTCTTAATATAATCCCCTTTTTCTCCCAACTTACTTCGCAGCTTTTTCACATGGGTATCAATTGTTCTGGCATCTCCGAAATAATCATAATTCCAAACGTTGTTCAGTATCTTTTCACGAGACAGCGCAATTCCCTGGTTTTCCACAAAATACGATAACAGTTCAAATTCTTTATAGCTTAACTCCACCGCCTTTCCCTCAATTGTCACTTGATGAGCGGCCTTATCGATCTCAATCCCCCCTGCCCCGAAAATCTCGTTCTTATCGGTTCCCATAGTCCTACGCAGGATTGCCTGCACCCTTGCCATCAAGATCTTCGGACTGAACGGTTTTGAAATATATTCATCTACTCCCAACTCAAAGCCTTGCAGTTCATCCCGCTCCTCCGACCTCGCCGTAAGCATGATCACAGGGATCTTAGAATGCTCCCGAATCTCCCTGCATACCTGCCATCCATCCATTTTCGGCATCATCACATCTAAAATGACCAATGCAATGTCTTTTTCTTCATAAAAAAGATCCATAGCCTCCATGCCGTCGCCTGCTTCCAGAACTACATATCCCTCTCGTACAAGGAAATCCTTTACAAGCTTACGCATCCTGCTTTCATCATCTACAACAAGAATTTTTATTTTCTCCATTTGTCCGTCTCCTTTTCGATTTCTCTATACGCCGCTCTATTCTACACTTTTTAATGACTCTACCATGTCGATTCTCTTCAGCTTAAAATACATCACCGCATTTACCAAAACAGAAAATCCGAAGGTGATCATAAACCCATACACAAAGCTGCTGATATCAATATTTCTTCCAAACATCGTAGACTCGATTTCAACGGTTACGATGATAAACCGGTGCAACAGCTTTCCGAGCAGAATTCCCGCAATACCACCCAGAAATGTCAGAATAATATTTTCCCGGTATACATATTCGGCAACCTCCATAGGATAAAACCCAAGCACTTTCAATGTTGCCAGTTCTCGTTTTCTTTCTGTAATATTGATGTTATTCAAATTATAAAGTACGACAAATGCAAGCATTCCCGCTGAAATCACCAGAACCACAATTACAATATTCAGACTTCCGAGCATGTCCTCCAGCTGCGCTTCAAAACCGCTTGTATAAGAAACACTCAAAGCGCCCTTTTCCTTCAATACCTCTTCCCCGACATCCTTAATCTGATCCTTGCTTTGTACTCCTACTCTATAATAAACAGAATTGTACTCCGGCAGCTCCCCATAGCCCTGTTCATACATATCCGCAGTCATATAAAGATAATGCTCCAGATAATTTTCACAGACAGCGGTAATCGTATACGGAATCTCTCCGTTTACATCATCTCTGACATAAATCGTGTCTCCGGCCTCTACTTCCAGTTCTTTCGCCATTTTCTCTGTCAGGATCACTCCGTCCTCCAAAGAATACTTTTCCTTTGTCATTCGATTACGGAATACCACAAAATCAGAAAATGCTTTTGTATCCTCGGCTACATTCAAATAAACGTCTTTCCACACATCTCCGTTACTGATCTCAACCTGTTTCAAGAAATTGACTGCTGTCTTTTCTACACGGGAATCGAAACGAAGCGTCTCGATTGCTTCTGCCTGCTCTTTCTCAGAAGCATCTGTATTCAGTATCACATTTCCGTCATACAACTGTAATTCGTGATACTGTAAAATCCCAATGTCAAAAATAGAATCCTTCAGTCCAAAGCCGACCAAAAGCAATGCCATACATCCACCGATTCCGAAAACAGTCATAAAGAAACGCTTTTTATAACGTACCAGATTTCGGATTGTCGACTTCCATGTAAAGCTCAATCTACTCCAGACAAAATGTGCCCGTTCCAACAATACTCTTTTCCCTTGTTTCGGTGTGGGCGGGCGCATCAATTCCGCAGCCTGCTCCCGCAGTTCCTTGTAACATGCAAAAACGGTTGCCAGCAGCGTACAGATCAAGGCTGCCAGTGATGCCAACAAGGCATACTCTATATTATACGGAATCACAAAAGTGTTCATATGCTGATACATGATTCCATATGCATAAATGATGATATACGGAAATACTTTTTCCCCAAACAAGATTCCGAGAACACATCCCAACACTGTTGCCAGAAAGGCATATCCGAGATATTTTCCCGCAATTGAAAACCTGCCGTATCCAAGCGCTTTCATTGTGCCGATCTGCGTCCTCTGCTCTTCCACCATACGAGTCATCGTCGTTAAACTGATCAATGCAGCCACAAGGAAGAACAATACCGGAAATACTTTTCCGATTGCCCGCATACGATCTGCATTCTCGCCATACCCGGAATGATCATTCAAATGTGTCCTGTCATAAATATACCATTTTGCATTCTCGATTTTCCCGATTTCATCCTCTGCTTCCTTTAAATCTGCCGCAGCATCCGCAATCTTTTCATCCGCCTCTTTCTTTCCCTTACCATATTCTGCCTGTGCGTCCTGTAATTTCTGTTCATTTGCCGTAATTTCTGCCTGCGCCTGCGAAATCTGGTTTTCTCCCTCTTCTATCTGAGACCAGCCTTCTGCAATTTCCGTCTGTGCCGTATCTAACTGAGCCTTCGCCGCATCCAACTGCCCCTGCCCTGCATTGATCTGCTGTTGCCCTGCTGTCATCTGCGCCTGATATCCGTCTAATTTCCCCTGTGCTTCATTTACAGGAGTCCAATACCCATCCAATTCTTTCTGGGCTTCCGTCAGAGCTGCAAATCCTGTTGTAAGCTGCTGCTGCAACGGCTCCAGCGTCGGCTGAGTCTGCGAAATGATTCCTGTATTTTCCGCTAACTTTGTCTCCGTAGACTGCAGCTGTGTCTGTACATTTTCCAGTTCCTTTTCCTTTTCAGAAATCCGTGCCTGAAGTTCCGAGATCCTGTCTGCATTCTCCGGCAAACTCGGATCCAGTCCGCTTAATTCTTCTTGTAGAACCGTTACTTCTGTTTGCAGACTGTCGACTGTTCCCTTCATCCCCTCAACCGTTGCAGAAAGCGTTTCATTTTCCGCCTGCAATTGCTCAATCATACTTTTCGTCTGATCCAACTGCTCTTGCTGCCGATTTAATTCTTCTCTCTGCGTATCGATCTGTGACTGCTTCTCTTGAAGCGGCGCTTTCTGCTCATCGAGAAGCTTTTGCTGCTTTTTCAATTCTTTCTGCTGATATGTAAGCTCTGCCCTTTTTCCGTCCAGTTCTGTCTGACTTTCTTCCAGTGTCTTTCTGTTGGCATTCAGCGTTTCTTCTCCTGAAATCAGATTCGTCCGCGCCATCTCCATTTCTGCGATTGACGCCTGAAGCGCTGTCTTGCCGTCATTCAATTGCTTCCAACCTGTATCCAACTGTGTCTTCGCATCAGCAAGCTCCTCTTCGGCTTCCTTTTTGGCATCTGCCAATTCATTCTGCCCTTTCACAAGCTCCGCTTCTGCCGCATCCACAACTTCCTGTTTCCGCGCCTTTTGCCGTTCCGATTTAATAGTGTCTACCTGATTGATCGTCTCTTCAATCCGAGACTCATACGCATCTGTAAATGCCGTAAGCTCTTTTGCTCCGTCTACAACGGCATACAACTCCGTATACACATCCAGCTTAAAGCTTTCCTCCGGTACGGCAATAAATCCTGAAATGCTTCCGGTTCCGATATTGGTGCTTCCTCTGCCAAAAGAAATATAACACGGACTGCTAACCGCACCTACAATCGTAAATGTATCTGTTGTCAACGTCTCGGTAATCGCATCTTCATTTCCCGATGAAATCTGAATCTCATCCCCGATCTTATAGCCACTTCCGGCAAGAAATTCCGCATCGACCGCACATTCATCCGCTTTCTTCGGAAGTCTGCCTTCCTCTACCGACAACGTGTTCATTGTCGGTAGCATTGACATAATATGGACGGCGACCTGACTGTCTTTTCTCATGCATAAGGCGTCCACAGAATATCCTGCCTCTACTTTTTCAATTCCATCCACTGCCTCTAATGCTTTCACGTCACTTTCCGAAAGTCCGAGTGTACTGACCACCTGAATGTCCATCAAATTTTTATCATCAAAATACTTGTCGCCCGAAAGCCTCATATCCGGCTCTGCCGCACGGATTCCCGAAAAAAACGCTACTCCGATCGCCACAATAAAGAAAATCGATAAAAACCGCCCCAGACTTCTGCGGATTTCCATATAAAATTCTTTTCTAAGTGCCTTTTTCTTCATATGTATCCCTACCATTCAATATCCGCAATCGACATCGGAAATGCGTTTTTTGTCATACCGGATACCTTTCCGTTTTTAATCTTGATCAACCGATCCGCCATTGGAGCCAGTGCCGAATTGTGTGTGATCACAATGACTGTCATCCCTTTTTCTCTGCACATGTCCTGCAAGAGTTGCAGGATCGCTTTACCGGTGTTATAATCCAAAGCTCCTGTCGGTTCATCACAAAGCAATAACTTCGGATTCTTCGCCAACGCACGGGCAATCGATACTCTCTGCTGTTCTCCTCCGGAAAGCTGCGCCGGGAAATTATCCAGCCGATGTCCCAGACCTACATCTTCCAATACAGCCTGTGCATCCAGCGGATTCTTACAGATCTGTAATGCCAGTTCCACATTCTCTTTCGCAGTCAAATTCGGAACCAGATTATAAAACTGAAAGACAAAACCGATATCATCTCTGCGGTATCCGGTCAGCTGCCGCTCATTATATTTCGTAATATCGTCTCCGTCTACAAGAATCTCACCGCTTGTAGCTGTATCCATTCCTCCCAGAAGATTCAACACCGTTGTCTTTCCCGCACCGCTGGGACCTACAATAACGACAAATTCACCTTTTTCAATTTCAAAGTTGATGCCGTCTACTGCGTGAATTTCAACTTCTCCCATTTTATACACTTTTGTAATATCTTTTAAACATACAAATCCGGACATCTGAATCCCTCCTGTCGCAATACTATGTATAGTATATCATGTTATCCCTAAAATGCATAAATTTTCACTGTTTTTTCAGAAAAAAAGGTGAGCTGAATTTACTTCTTCAACTCACCTTTTCATACTTTTTCTATTCTTTTGCGTTTTCTGCCGCATCATTTAATTTTACCGCCTTACGGAACAAAATCAACCCGATCACAAACAGTATCGAAATTGCACTTACACCCACGTTCATTTTTCCGGTGATCTGGCTCATCACGGACACCAATGTTGTTCCGAGCACAGCCGCCCCTTTTCCGCAGATATCATACAAGCCAAAGAACTCGCCCGCCTTTTCTGCCGGAATAATCTTTCCAAAATAGGAACGGGACAATGCCTGTACGCTTCCCTGAAAGATTCCGACCAGCACTGCCAACGCCCAGAAATCCACCTGTGAATCCAGAAAATATGCATAAACAGAAATTCCCCAATATGCTGCGATACAGATTGTCAGAACCTTTGTCGGATTGATCTTCCCTGATATCCGATTCAAAATCAATACAGATGGGAACGCTACAAACTGCGTCAGAAGCAAGGCCAACAGAAGCCCTGTACTGTCAAGCCCCAATGCCTGTCCGTAAGCCGTCGCCATATCTATGATCGTATACACTCCGTCTATGTAAAAGAAAAATGCCAGAAGAAAAAGAAAGATATGCTTCTCTTTTCGGATTTCCATAAATGTTTTTCCAAGCCTTGCAAAGCTGTCACGAACCACATGCCCGCCCACCTCTGCATAATATTTCTGCTTATAAGAGCGTAAAAGCGGAACCGCCGAAAACAGCCACCACAACGCAGTAAGCAAAAAGGCAAGGGTCATGGACATCTGCATACTCAATCCGATCTTTCCTCCGCCCAGTACGATCACAAGACTGGCAATGAACGGAATACAGCTTCCGATATACCCCCACGCATATCCCTGTGAAGATACCGTGTCCATTCGCTCCGGTTCTGTCACATCCGTCAGCATCGCATCATAAAACACAAGACTTGCTGCATATCCGGTCTTGGTCACTACAAACGCCACGAGAAACCAGAGCCATGAAGAAATAAATCCCAAAGCAATGCATCCTGTAACACCAATCCCAAGGAAAATCGTAAAAATCTTCTTCTTAAAATCTTTCGTATCGGCAATCGCTCCCAAAGTCGGTCCGAGCAAGGCTACCAATAACGTACAGACAGATGCCGCATATCCCCAATATGCCAGATAATCCACATCTGAAATCCCCGCATTTCCCGCAAGATAATTAAAATAAATCGGAAAAATCGTTGTTACCAGCATCGTAAACGCCGAATTTCCCACATCATACAGCACCCATTTCTTTTCCATCGGTGTCATTTTGAACTTCATTTGTATGTTCCTCCTCATATCCCTCTGTTACTTTCATCCTCTGTCTTTCAGGCTTTGTCCGATGTCCATTTCCTTCAATCATAGCGGTAAAGTTTCCCAATTTTCTCCTGCCCCGAAGGTTTCGTGAAAACGCTCCGGCAGCTTTTCTCCCTTAAACAGCACTTTCTGATACTTCAAGATCAACCCTACGGCCAGCGGAACTGCTCCCGCATATTGCTTTTTCAATAGCCGGCAATAATCTTTACATGCCGGGTTCGGCTCTATGCTCATTACCATCCCCTTATTGGACTCATACATACCGGCTACTTTCATCGCACCGAACAAGACATTTCGTTTCCACTTTTTCGGCGCCAGAAGAAGTTTATGCACCCAGATCATCCAAGTCAGAGATTTCTTCAGTTCTTCCGCAGTAATTTCCTCATAGAACGGTGCGATCACTTCGGCATTTTCCCTTGTCGGATGAATATGCCGGGTTCCCAAATAGGTTATCGGATCGATATGATCTTCTGTCAGCAGATACCGATCCAGCTCCATTTCTATTTCTCCATGACTGATCCCACTGACCTGTATCATCTTTTCCACATACTTGTGACACTCGCTGTCCAATGCAAAGTGACAGATAACTCCATAAATATAAGCTCTTGCCGCACTCCTATCCCGCGATGTTTCAATCACCTTTACCGCATGCTCGAAAAACTGATCCGCAGGCAGATCATGCAATGCAAAACCCTGCTGATTCACATGATTTTTCTCAAAAAAACGATAATAGAACAAAATATCCGGTCCATGCAATCCGATATCAAATAACTCCCGATATGCCTCAATTGACTGTTGAAGCGGTCTGGGAAGCGCGCCCATTACGTCCTTTCCGAATCTATAGTGTGTATATGTGGTTGGCATAGTCTTCTCCCCTTTCCTGTTGCTTTTCCCTGAAGCTGCCATTTATTCTTTTTATTCTATCATATCCATACTCAGAAAGGAAATACTAATCCTGTGAAGTCTATGTAAAATTTGTGAAAACCACGAAATCTCTTGACTTTCTGTTCTACTTTCTATAGAATAAAAGTTGCACAATAGATTTTCTGCAAAATGTGTATATTCTGTTTTAGAATATTTTTCAAATTCTTTGGGCTTGTACTGGTTTCGACAGGGATTCTGAAGATGGAGAAGCTATCCGCAGGCAGATGCGTCAAATCGCAAACTTAAAATTAAACGCTAACGATAATTTCGAATTAGCTGCAGCCTAATTGCTGCATGTCAGCCTTAGAGCACTCACACTTTAAGAATCTGGCATCAACGATGTGAGAAACGATACCGGCAAAGCTTTGAGCCGGCAGGCGTATTATGAAGCTACTTACCCCGTAAGGATGTTCGTTTCCGTACGGCAGAGGGAATGTCAAAGAACGGACTATGATAGTAGAAGTACATGGGATGGATTTTTGGACGCGGGTTCGATTCCCGCCAGGTCCACTTATCTAAGAGAGAGCGACCTCGATATGTTTCGCCCCTCTCCGAATGAACCTCATATTTTCGTTAAATGCATATAACGAAAGAACAAAAGAACCGAAAGATGACAACTACGCTGTCACATTCCGGTTCTTTTGTTTTTTACCTATTTACCGCTGCCAATATTTTAAATCTGATTTCCTGCGTCATATCCCTCACGAATATTGCGATAACCATTCTTTGTCTTTAAAGCATCACCGACTACAACAACTTTACATCCGCAGTCTGCCAGTTCTTCTTCCAATGGATTATAGCTACGTACCCCCATTGCATTGACCACCATATCCACATCGGAAAATACAACAGTCTCGCCCTTTTTCTCAGCATAAACAGCGCCTTCCTCCACCTTCATCAGCTTCGTGCCTCTATGGATTTCAACATTATATTTTTTCAGATGCTGAAGCAGACAAGCTCTTACCTGAGATACAGCGTCTCCGATAATGTCAGAAGCCATCTCGATCATCGTCACATTACATCCCTGTACCGCAAGAAATACAGATGTATCTGCCCCTGTCATTCCCCCTCCGACTACAACAACATTTTTACCATAAGAAGTGCGTCCGCGAAGTACATCGATTGCAGACTTTACAAACTTCGTATTATCAAGTCCCGGAATCGGAAGTACAAGCGGAACACTTCCTGTTGCCAAAATCACTGCATCCGGTTTTTCTGCCTCAACGATTTCTTTTGTAAGCGGTGTATTCAAACGAATCTCTGCATGATGCTTTTTCAGAAGTCTTCTGTGATTATAAATCCACGCATTATAATCCGTTTTTCCCGGAGGTGCCGCTGCTGCAAGCCACTGCCCTCCAATCTCATCTGCCGCTTCAAATACCGTAACATGATGTCCTCTTTCAGCTGCTCCATAAGCAGCTGAAAGACCACTCACTCCTGATCCTGCAACAAAAACCTTCTTCGGATCTTCTACTTTGGACAAGTCATATTCTGTCTCCTTGCATGTATGAGGATTTGCCAAACAGTTCACCGGATTGCCGGCAGCAGTCTCTCCTGTACATCCCTGATCACATCCGATACACTGGATGATCTCATCGGCGCTTCCCATTTTTGCTTTCTTCGGAAGTTCTGGATCCGCCAATGACGCACGTGCCATTGCAATATAATCGGCTTTTCCGTCACGCAGCATCGTCTCCGCCATATGAATATCCGTGTAACGTCCCACAGCAATAACCGGAATCTGTACAGAAGCCTTTACTATTGCAACATCTTCTGCATATTTCATCACAGAAATGAAACTCGGCGGAATGATGGTCTCTTTCGAGGCAAACATTCCCTGAGAACAATGCAGTGCATCAACACCAGCTTCCTCGAGCACCTTGGCCATCACGACAGATTCTGGAACTTCAAGTCCTCCTTCTACATGATCGCATATATTCATTCGGAAAATAATCGGATAATCTTCTCCTACCACCCGCCGAACCTCTTCTACGATTTCCAATGCAAAGCGCATTCTGTTCATCAATGTTCCTCCGTATTCATCCGTTCTTTTATTCGAGAACGGTGACAGAAACTGATTCACAAGATATCCATGTGCTCCATGAATTTCCACGCAATCAAATCCACATTCCTTTACTCTGCGTGCACACTGTCCGAACGCTTTTACCAAATCCTGGATTTCTTCCACTGTCAATGCACGAGGAATGTAATTCATAGCAGGCTCTTTGATCGCAGACGGTGCAACCGGATGGCTTTCATATGCATCCAGTTTGCGCTCGCGTCCCGCATGGTAAATCTGTGCACCGATTTTTCCACCGGCTTTATGCACACGACTGACACACGCCTTCCATGACGGAATCTGAGCATCATTCCAGAGAGAGCCGACAATCGGATCACTTCCGGCATCTTCGGTCACACCCAGGTCTTCCGTAAACACCAATCCCCAACCGCCTTCCGCTTTTGCTTCCAGATACCGAATCACCTTTTCATTTGGTGTTCCGTCATCATTTCCGAGATGGGAAGACATCGCACTTACAACCAGTCGATTTGGAAGTTCCATGTTGTTAATTTTTCCGCTTTCAAATACTTTGTTAAACTTCATAAATACTATCTCCTATTCTATACTAATTCCTGCTTATGCAAGTCCGAAGGCAATGTTTATCAATACATACAAAACCCCCATTCCAAGCGTCATCAACACAGTTTCCATAAAAATAATAGGGAGATATACATCTTTAAATTTTACGCCTGCCAGATTACATTCTGTCTGAAGAAATCCTGCATGCGGCAAAGAATCTAAGCCCAAACTTCCGTAGATAACCGTACGATGGAACACTGCCGCATTTGTCAACGGAAGAATCTGCGTCAACACCGGCGCTGCCAAAACGATACCTGCTGAAGATGCACCTGCAACACCTGCAATCAATGTTACGGAAATCAATGCAACAAACAACGGATTTCCATCAATACTTAAGATTTTTTCAACTGCTGCTTCGTACCCGGGTGTAGCTGTGATAATTGTACCAAACCCTACAATAGCCGATGTATTGATTACGGTTGCCGTTGTCGTATTAATGGAATCCACAAAATGTTTTTTAATCGGCTCCCACTTGTGAGGCAGATACTTAAATAAAAGAATGATCGCTGCTACTACACCACATGTTAAAGCAAATTCTACCTGAAGTTTGAATGCATTCAATGCAATAATCGGAACAATCATCGGAATGACTGCCAGACTCCAGTGTGGGAGATCTTTTGGATCTACTTCATCCTCCAGAGATACCTGTTCGTTTTCAGCCGGAACGTAACCAATCCCTTTTTTCTTCAAGCGGCGCTCATAATATGTAATCCAAAGCATACCTACAACTGCATAAACTGCTGTACAGAAAATTGCAAGCAGACCGCCAGAGCTTACTTCTGTTCCGAAATAATCTGTACACAGCACGTTATTTGCAACTGCAACATACGGAAGACTCAATCCGATATTAATACCGAGGGAATATCCCGCAATGATAAAACACCGGGAAAGATTTGCACGACGGCACATTTTGATCGCTAAAGGCAATACAATGAACAGCGTGATATATACAGAAATTCCTGATGCGATAAACAAAGCGGAGACGATACAGATTCCAAGAGAAATCCGTTTCTCACCAACTACCCGGAGTACCATTCTCGCAAGAGAATCTGCGGCACCGGTAATATCCATAATTTTCCCGAAGACTGCTCCGATAAGAAACATCAGAAACCATTTCTGTACGAAACTTACAAAACCACCCATGTAGGTTGTAAGAAGTCCGTCGTAAATATTCATTCTGAAATAGATTAGAAGAATCAAGGAACATGCCACACCGCCAATCGGTGTCGGAACTCCCTTGTAACAAAGAACGCCTATTAATAAAATGGCGATTACAAGTATTATGATATCCATAATTACCTCCTGATTGTGTATTATTATTTATCTGAATACAAACCATTTCAACAGCTCAAGTAATATTCCCGGAAAATATCCCCATAAAATCCGGTTTCTTAATGAGTGTGCCCGCAAATCAATAAAACCCGAGTTGCGAAGCAGCTGTTTCAAATCATGGAAACCACGAAACTATCTGTTATTTTTGTTTTACTCTCATTCCTGTTTTAATTCTGATCCTGACTCAGTACTTTAATACTATCCAAAAACGTTTTAAGAATCATATCTATCATTTCATGCATATTCACTTTACCACCTGAAAGCGCCCAGTCAAATACGATTCCCTTAATGATCATACAACACGTTTCTGCATAAAAAGTAGCTGTATGCTCACTTTTGATCAAGTGCTCTTCTTCCGCCTCCAAAAGACAATAGCGGACAAATTCATACATCAGCTGCGGATTATCTTCATGATAAATCCGTGTATTTAATGCCATATTCTTCGGAGTATAATAATTGGCAGTAAAATCAATACCATTTTCTTCTACATAGGATGTATAGCAATAGTAATACTCTAAGATTTTTTTATCAAACGGCAGTCCCTCTACCTGAAAATGATGTTCTTCACGGTACTTAATAAACCGCTCTCTCACATAGTAACTGAGCAAATCATCTTTTGTCTTAAAATGATAAAAAAATGTTCCGTTCGATATATGTGCTACTTTACAGATATTGCTGATAGAAAGGTACTCATATCCTTTCTTCTTAATAATATCTACAGCAGCCTTATAAATCTTCTCTTTTGTATTCTGTGTCTGCACACTTCTTGGAGTACTAAGTTCTTCTAACATACAGAGTCCCATCAACCCCTTTCTGAATTTTTCTGTATTTTTAATATTTATTATATATTTTTTCAATCCTTTATAGAGTGCACTATAAAGCACCTACTATTTTGTATATCATTATTTTTCCAAAAAGTAAAGCATTTTACATAAAAAACCTCACTTTTTCATAATCTGCAAAAAACTTGTTGGATTTTGTCAAAAAATCATTGCCAACTAATTAACAAGGTGATATGTTGCATGTATAGAGTGTGCTCTATGAGTGTTTTAAATATCCCCTAATCATTATTTAAAAATCATATTTTACACAATAAGGAGAACGGTTATGAATTATGCAAACAGATTTACTGGAAAAGTGGCAGTCGTAACAGGCGGAGCAAAAGGTATCGGTAGAGCAATTGCCGAAAGATTTGTAGCAGAAGGCGGAAAAATTGTGATTGGTGATATTTGTACCGAAGCATTTCCTGCACTGACTGAAGAACTCGGCAGTGACAATGCTGTATGTATGCATTGTGATGTCAGTGTAAAAGAAGATGTAGACGCATTGATCGAGAAGGCATATGAAGCATTTAACGGCTTTGATATCATTTTCAACAATGCAGGAATCAACATTTTCAAAGATTTTCTAAACTGTACAATCGAAGACAGCGATAAAATTTTTAATACAAACTTCCATGGTGTATTCTTTGGATCTCAAGCTGCCGCAAAAGCATTTATCGCACACGATACAAAAGGAGTTATCGTAAATACTTCTTCTATTAACTTCCGTTGTGTAACACCAAATACCACTTGCTATGCCGCAAGTAAAGGTGCTATTTCCATGTTCACGAGAGGTATCGCAGTCGAACTGTCCCAGTACGGTATCCGCGCAAATTGTTTCGCCCCGGGAACTACCGATACCGATATGGTCGGAGAGTCCGCCAGAACCCGTTTTCCACACTATACTGCAAAGCGTCTCGTAATCCCACGTATGGCAAAACCTGAAGAGCAGGCTGCTGTTGCTCTGTTCCTTGCATCAGACGATGCTTCTTATATGAGCGGTGAAACTGTATTCAACGTAGGCGGTTGGGGTATCTTCTAATTTATTAAAAAGCCAAAATCACATATTTTCTTAAAGGAAAGGAATGGAATGTTATGAAATGCACAAAAGAAGAATGGAAAAAATTAAGCGACCGTATAATGTATAGTCTCAGACCGACACAATATCCTGTTGCCATGAAATTTGCCCATACACAAGACGAACTGGATACAATTCCGGATATCAATTACTGTCAGAACAAAGCTTCTGTATGTAAACTAATCAGTATGGCCGCATATTTTCAAGAGACCTTCGGACTCACAAGAGATCATTTCTCCGGTCCATACTGTGCAATCAACAATGGATGCATGGCTGTTGATCAGGATTATCTGGATGGAAGTATTTTATACCGCGAACCAACACCATGGCATCACGATCAGGAGGACGCAAAAAAGCATATTGCAGAAAACCGTAAACTGCTTCCAGAAGTTCCTTATATCGGAATTGCCTGCGCTTCCTTGTCTGCCTGTGACATAGATGAACCGGACGTAATCTCTCTCCAGCTCCCGACACAAGCCGCATTCCATTTGCTTGCCGGATATGTAGAGAATGATTACGAAAAACTATACTTCCCATTCAGCGGAGAATCTAATTGTGCCGACACATGGATGTATACAATAAAAACCGGCAAACCGGGTGTATCCTTAGGTTGTCGCGGAGATCGTGCAACCGGTGCTCTTCAGTTTGGCGAAGTACGTGTTACAATGACCGCAGAAGCATTGATAAAAGCATTAGATGGCGTAGACACCGTAGAAAAAAACGGAATCGGATATCCTTATAATCCGGTATGTCTGTATAAAAACCAGTTCTAACCTCATCTTTCCCTTAAAACAATTGTTTTCAAACAGAGAGCTGTGGCTTCCTTTTCGAATCCACAGTTCTCTGTTTTTCTCTTGTTCTACGCTCTCTCCACCGCCAACCTGTTTATCTCGGTTGCCATATATCCGGCACCATATCCATTATCAATGTTTACTACCGCAATTCCGTTGGCACAGGAATTCAGCATGGTGAGAAGCGCCGATACGCCTCCGAAATTGGCTCCGTATCCGACAGATGTAGGAACCGCGATCACTGGACGGCTCACCAGACCGCCGATCACACTTGCAAGCGCACCCTCCATTCCGGCTACGGTTACAATACAGTTCGCCTGCTGTATCGCATCCAATCTGGATAATAGCCGATGCAGACCACTCACCCCTACATCATAAATCCGTTCCACATTCGTCCCAAAAAACTCCGCTGTCTGTGCCGCTTCCTCCGCCACCGAAACGTCTGCCGTTCCTGCTGTACAAACTGCGATTTTCCCAACTTTTTCCTTCTCCGCTTTCTCAATCTTCAAAATGTGAGACAACGGATCGTAAACGACATTCGGCAATTCTCTTCGAATAAACTCGTATTGCTGCTCTGTTGCCCTTGTTCCAAGGACTTCACTTTCTGCTTCGTATATCCTTTTAAAAATTCCCAGTAAATG
Source organism: uncultured Schaedlerella sp. (assembly GCA_963559385.1). Lineage (GTDB taxonomy): Bacteria > Bacillota > Clostridia > Lachnospirales > Lachnospiraceae > Schaedlerella. Next base: position 19,214 of record CAUWKK010000003.1, on the reverse strand, counting down.
TTCATCCGATTTGCCGCTGCAGAACACAACCTCCGCAAATCCCGTCCGGTGTTTCCTGTCCCGATCGATCTTCGCATAGCCCATCTCTTCAAACCGGGACTGCTGCAATAATACTTCCGCCTCTTCCGGCGATAATCTCCCTGCCTTTACCTGTTCTAAAATTTGTGATATACTCATATTTCTTTGTCCTTTCTTAAAAAGACAGTATACCACACTCAATATCCTTTTGAAAACACCCCCAGTCCTTCTGCCAATATTTTAATCCCTATCAAAATCAATATCACTCCTCCGCATAATTCTGCTTTGGAACGATATTTACACCCAAATATGCTTCCGATTTTTACACCGACTGCGGAGCAAAGAACTGTAATCATACCGATAAAACAAATTGCCGGAAGAATCGCCGCTTTCAAAAAGGCAAATGATACTCCAACCGCCAATGCGTCGATACTGGTCGCTACCGCCAGCAAAAACATAGATTTCATATCCATAGAAGCGTCTACCTGTTCTGCATCACTCAAGGCTTCCTTGATCATACTGCCTCCGATGACCAATAACAGTATAAATGCGATCCAGTGCGCCACATCTGTGATCATGTCCGCAAAAAAGCTTCCCAGCAAGTACCCGATAAGCGGCATCAATGCCTGAAATCCGCCAAACCATACTCCCGCAATACACATATGCTTCATCTGAATCTTTCCAAGCGACAATCCTTTACAGACAGACACCGCAAAGGCATCCATTGACAATCCCACCGCTAATACAAACAATTCTGCTAATCCCATGTTTCCAAACTCCTCTCTTTTCTCATTTGTTGCAACGATTCCTGTTCATTCAAAGAGCAGCTCAAAACAGTCCCCGGACTATTTTATCGCATACACAACAAAAAAACTCATAGACAGCCTTCTTCTGAAAACTGTCCATGAGTCTCATCATTTCAAGTATTACCGGGCGTCTCCGCCATTATGTCGACAATACTGCAGCATCCACCTGCCTGAAAACATCGCAGGTCTCCCTTTGCTGCCGATTACTCCCTCTCGGAATCTTTCATTATTCTAGCATATAAACAAAAATTGTCAAGAAATTTTCATTTTGTATTTTAAAATCTTTTCAAATCATGTAAAATCAAAAAGGAATAAACCCACTTATGTGCAAGCACAACGTGGTTTATGACCTTTTGACACTGATATCTGGAAAATAAAGGAGGAAACCTATGAAATATAAAAATATTGTTTTTGATTTCGGAAACGTACTGGGAACCTTTGACCCGGATTATATTTTAAAACAATTCTGTGATGCGGAAGAAGATTTTTCACTTCTATATGATGCGCTCTATGAGAACTGGCAGGCCTTGGACGAGGGCAGCATCGATTATGAAACCGTCATCCGCACCACTCTGTCCCGGATTCCTGCACGCCTGCATCCGCAGGCAACCGCATTTTTCAAAGACTGGTATCTGCATCTGCCTGCACTTTCTCAGACCTATGATTTTGTCCGGGAATTAATAGAACAAAAGGTTCCTGTCTATCTGCTTTCCAATGCATCCACTTATTTTTCAGAGCATGCTATGGAAATTTGTAATGTATTAAAAGACTTTGATGGCATTCTGTTTTCCGGACCCGTACATCTGGCCAAACCGGATCCACAAATATATACTTTGCTGTTTGAACAATTTTCCCTTAAACCGGAAGAATGCTTTTTTATTGATGATAATGCAGAAAATATCAAAGCCTCAAGATCTCTCGGCATGGACGGCATTGTTTTCACAGGAGACATTGAGGCTGTAAAAAAGGCCATAGAATTCTGAGAATTGTATTCCGATATATTATGCTGCAAAAGCTTGTTTTCACGGAATATTAATGGAAAAAGTGATCCCCTATCTGATATCCGTAACCGCCGCAGTCAAAATAAAGCATATCCCCTATCGGATTGGAACCGGCAAGTGCATCGGCCGCGGCCTGCATTGCAGAGCTTGTATAGCCGTCACTTGCCAGAACGCTGTCCAACCACCCGGTCATAGCCGGAGTAAACTGCCCGGACTGATAAATCACCTCAGAAATACTGTTCGGATATACGCCGCTTCGCACACGGTTCATCACAACCGCCCCCACTGCAACCTGTCCCTCATAGGGTTGGTTTCCCGCCTCACAGAAAATCAATGCGGCAAGAAGCTCCTGTTCCGGTGGAGTTGACGCTTCTTGCTCTTCTTTTTGCTGCTCTTCTTTTTGCTGTTCTTCTCTTCGCCTTTCTTCTTCTAATTTTTCTTTTCTTACCTTTTCTTCATAATCCTTTTTAGCCTGTCTGACTGTATTTTTTGTATCCGCTGTTACCAATGCGGGAATTTCACAAATCGTTTCCCCCGATGCAATCGCTTCTATTTCATGTTCATACTCTGTTTTTATTTCACGCTCTGCTTCTGCTTTCCCTGCCGCCATACTGACAGAGCCGACGGCTGCCGCCAGTACCAGCATAACTGTTGCTACAATCCCGTTCAATTTCTTATTTTGTATCTTCATTTATAAGCCCTCCATTTTACAAAAATGTGAATTATTTATTTTTTAATTATATTCACTTTTTTCTTTTTTATTACGTATATTACAGAATTATTAATTTTTATCCATATATTTACATTCGTTCTATGGGATGATATAGTTGAAAACAGAGACAAAAGAGGGAGGAAAGGAATGATGAAACAACATACACATCCCAAAAATGAAATTACCGACGGAGTGATTTGGAAACAGCTTTTACTTTTTTTCTTTCCGATTGTGTTCGGAACTTTTTTTCAACAGCTTTATAATACGATTGACACTGTAATTGTCGGCCAGTTTGTCGGCAAAGCCGCACTTGCAAGTGTCGGCGGCTCTTCTACACAGATCATCAATCTGGTTGTCGGTTTCTTTACCGGACTTTCTTCCGGGGCGGCGGTTGTGATCGCACAGTTTTTCGGCGCCAGGGATGAACGCTCCGTACGCGAAAGCCTGCACACTGCATATGCATTTTCTGTGATCGGAAGTATTTTTATTTCCGTCATAGGTTTTGTTCTTGCGCCGTCCTTTTTGAAGTGGATGCGTACTCCGTCTGAACTGCTTGCAGATTCCACACTGTATCTTCGCATTTATTTTATGGGAATTCTGTTTGTATTTATTTTTAATATCGGTTCCAGTATTTTAAGAGCAGTTGGTGATTCAAAACATCCTCTTTATTATTTGATTGCATGCTGTTTTATCAATATCGGTCTGGACCTTCTGCTTGTTGTCGTTTTTCATATGGGCGTCGCGGGGGTTGCATATGCCACATTGATCTCGCAGGCTGTCAGCGCAATCCTTGTCACACAGAAACTGATGAAATCTACGGATATACTGGCGTTGAAATTGCGTGAGATCCGTCTTTACAAAAATGTATTGAAAACACAGCTTGCCATCGGGCTTCCGACCGGATTCCAGTCTGTAATGTACAGTATCTCCAATGTCATTATCCAGGCGGCGCTCAATACATTTGGAACTGATACGGTTGCCGCATGGTCTGCATACGGCAAACTGGATGCGTTGTTCTGGATGATCGTCAGCGCGATCGGAATTTCAATCACGACATTTGTAGGACAGAATTACGGAGCAGGTAAGCACGACAGAGTCCGCAAAAGTGTGCGTATCTGTCTTGGAATGTCTATTGTGATTTCCATCGGTATGAGCATATTTCTAATTCTTGCCCGGAAACCGTTATTCAGTTTATTTACACAGGATCCGGCAGTTATCCGGATCGGTTCGGAAATGCTTGCGCTGATCACACCGTGCTATATCTTCTATGTGTTCATCGAAGTACTCTCCGGAGCGCTCCGCGGCATGGGAGACGTCCTCATTCCGACAGCGATCACCTTGGGCGGGGTTTGTGTATTGCGGCTTGTATGGATTGCAGGAACCCTGCATTTCTCGCCGACAATCGAAATGATCATCTACAGCTATCCGATCACATGGCTCGTCACTGCGGTCTTATTCATCTTTTATTATTTATATAAAAAGAAACGAGTGCTGCACTTATAAAAGGGATAAAAAGAACGTCTGCATCTCGGAAATTTTTCGGAATGAAGACGTTCTTTTTCTATAGCTTTTATTTTTCTTCTCTACATTTTAAAAACCGGACTGATTTTTTTATAAATCAACAGCACTACCAAAGATACCAGCGCTGCTTTCAACAAATTGAACGGCGCCACCGCAAATATCACAAAACTGCTCAGATCTGTAATATTCGGATTTACAACAGTTCCCATTTGTACCAGAGCGTCAATCGGCAGATCAAACGCTTTCGCATAAACCGGAAGCATCACATACGCATTGATCACACAACCGATGATCAACATCAGAACAGTCCCCAGTATCAAACCGATGAACGCACTCTTCTTTGTCCTCTTTTTCTTATAGATTACCGCTGCCGGAAGGCACAGGGAACAGCCGATCACAAAATTTGCCACTTCGCCGACCCCTGCCGTATCTGTTCCTGTAATCACAAAATTAAGAAGAATCTTCACCAGCTCGATTGCGGCTCCTGCTGCGGGTCCCATTGCAAATGCTCCGACCAGCACCGGAACTTCACTAAAATCAATTTCATAAAAGCTAGGGGCAAACGGAAGCGGGATCTCAAATAACATCAATACGACTGCTATAGCCGCCAACATTCCCACCTTTACGATCGTGCGTATCTGCACCTGTGTCTGTTTTTGTGTTACTGTGTTTGTTTGTGTGCTCATCTTTCTTCTCTCCTTATAAAATAAATTTTAAAAGAAAGAAAATCTTCTCGGAAATAGAGATGTATAATAAAAGCGTTGCAGCTCATACAAAAATCCCCGGATATTTCTATCCGGGGTTCGATTCCACTGCACGTTATAGCATCCATTTCTTCTTCCATCCAGACTTTACTGTCGGTACCGGAATTCGTTCTGCCTTGAACGTCACCGGTTCAGCCACTTACTTTTCCATATCGGAAATGCTCTCACGTCCTCATGGACTTTTCTTGTAAGCAGGTCGCGGACTATACCGCCGGTTGGGAATTTCACCCGACCCCGAAGATTTATTCTTTTATACCCTCATTATAAAACTCAATATTTGAAAAAGCAAGGAAAATAAAATTCTATGCTTTTTGTTCTATGCTTTTTGTCCCTCTGCTTCTTCTTTCCGAAATTCTTTTGTAAACAAGAAGATACCGAAGATCACTCCGTTTAGAAACAAAGAAAGCAATACATCTCCCCAACCCACAACTTGATTTTCCAGTACTTCCGCCGTATAATCGCCGGAAAATACCATAACCAAATTATTGTTCAGAAAATGTAAAATAACAGGCACCCATATGTTCTCTGTCTTCATATATGCATAGGCAAAGAAAATACCAAGAGTAATACATGTCACAATCTGGGATGCCAGCATCGCACCCCCCATATCCGGACTTGTGTAATAGAAAAAATCAATCGGCAAATGCCACAATCCCCACACCACACCGAGTATAATTACACCGATTCGTTTCCCATATCGTTTCTGCAGTGTCGGCTGCAGATAATAACGCCAACCGTATTCCTCACCGAAAAATGCGATATATGAAAAAAAGAAATTAATGACAATGGTTACCAACATAATCCATGTAAACGGATCTGCAAAAACCTCCGCCGTCTTTTCTACACTCGCCATCCCACCGCTGCCAAAAGAAACAAGCATGATCCGCAATACATAGATCAGCAGAAACAGCCCGATACAATAAACCGATGCCGTTCCGTTTTTACTCCTCAGTCCAAACGCAAAACGTTTTTCTTTCTTTTCTGTCAACAGAAGAATTCCACAGATCATACTTCCCACAATCAGCACCATCTGCGCAGCAGACAGCATCATTATTTCATTTTCTTCGGATATAAAAACACTTGTAACCGCAAAAATGATCAAAAGCGCTGTTACGATCAAATAGGAAACAAAGAACCGCATCGGCAATTCCTGCCGTTTCTTCGTCGCTATCAAAAGTATCATCACACCTGCCGCCGGATAAAGCATCTGTGCATTCGGAAAAACATTTAATGCTTTATCCGCAGTATACCCATACCACATCAGAATCCCCAGCAAATAGGTGATTCCGAAAGCGATCAACGTGTAAATCCATAATTGTTTCTTCTCAGTTTTTGAGAATTTCATAAAATCCCCCCTTATTCTTGCCCATATTTTTTGCGCAGCTCTTTCACCTTTGCGGCATATGCCTCGTTCTGTTTTTTCTGGAGCAGTGTTCTCTGAATCGTCGTTTTCACTTCTTCAAACGGTGTTTCCTCTGCCTCTTTCTTCTCTTCTACTTTGATCAAATGGTAGCCGAACTGTGTTTTTACCGGACCGACAATAGCGCCGATTTCTGCGGTAAATGCCGCGTCTTCAAACTCTTTTACCATCTGTCCTTTTCCAAACGCTCCCAAATCACCGCCTTTTGAACCGGACGGACAGTTAGAATGCTCCTGAGCGGCTGTCTCGAATGCCGTCTCTCCGTTCTCAATCGCTGACAGAATTTCTTTACATTTCTCTTCCTCATCTACAAGAATATGCTTTGCCCTGACAGTTTCGCCTTTCTGAAACTGACTTTTATTTGCTTCATAATATGCTTTCAATTCTTCCTCTGTAACAACAATCTGCTTCATCATCTCGTTCATTACCAACTGCGCCAGAATGTCTCGCTTTGCATTGGCGATCATGTATTTGAATTCATCAGACTCATCCAATTTCAACGTCTCGCCTTCCTTTGCAAATAAGCGAAGAGCGATAAACTGCTGTAAGCACTGCTCACGGAACTGCGGATTAGACAAATATGCCTGCTGTTCTCTCGGAACCGCCTGCAAAAACAGATTGAATTCCTCCTGTGTAATTTCTTCTCCTCCTACGACTGCCAATACTTCCTTGTTGTTTGTTTCCTGACTCATTTCTGATTTCCTCTTTCTTTCTGATATATTTGTATGCTTCTTTCCGATACTGCTTTCTGCTACACCAACTTTGTTGTCCACTTGGAGCAGTCCCACACTTCCTGCACGATATCCTGATAAAATTCCGGTTCATGGCAGATTAAAAGCAGGGTTCCCCGATATTCATTCAATGCTTTTTTGAGTGCATCTTTGGCATCTGCATCCAAATGGTTGGTCGGCTCATCCAGCATCAATACGTTTGTTTCCTTGTTGATCAATTTACACAGACGGACCTTCGCCTGTTCGCCTCCGCTTAATACCCGCACCTGACTTTCGATATGCTTCGTCGTCAACCCACATTTTGCCAATGCGGAACGTACCTCATACTGAGTAAACGACGGAAACTCATTCCAGATCTCCTCGATGCAGGTAGAACGGTTCTCTTTCGTACTCTCCTGCTCAAAATAACCGACCGCCAGATTTTCTCCTTGTTCACAGGATCCCTTCAAAGGCTTTACCAGCCCCATAATGCTTCGGATCAACGTTGTCTTTCCGATTCCGTTGGCTCCGGTCAAGGCAATCTTTTGCCCCCTTTCCAAAGACAGATTCAAAGGTTTTGACAACGGCTCGTCATATCCGATTACAAAATCCTTTGTTTCAAATATGATTTTGCTTGGTGTCCGCGCCTGTTTAAAATGAAACTCCGGCTTCGGACGTTCGGCCGCCAGTTCGATCACATCCATTTTATCCAGCTTCTTCTGCCGTGACATTGCCATATTCCTTGTGGAAACACGCGCCTTATTTCTCGCCACAAAGTCCTTCAACTGACTGATTTCCTGCTGCTGTCTCTTGTATGCCGCTTCCAGCTGCGCCTTCTTCACTTCGTATACCCGCTGAAAGTCCTCATAATTTCCCACATAGCGATCCAGCTTCTGATTCTCCATGTGATAAATGATATTAACCACCTCATCCAGAAACGGAATATCGTGGGAAATCAGAATAAAAGCATTCTCATACTCCGTCAGATACCGTTTCAGCCAGTTGATATGCTCCTCATCCAGATAGTTCGTCGGCTCGTCCAACAGCAAAATATCCGGTTTCTCTAACAGAAGCTTTCCGAGCAGGATTCTAGTTCGCTGCCCGCCGCTTAAATCAGTCACATCCCGTTCCAATCCCAGATCCAAAAGCCCCAGTGCACGAGCCACCTCTTCTACCTTCGCATCAATCACATAAAAGTCATGCATCGTCAGTGTATCTTGAATTGTGCCCAGTTCCTCCATTAACCCAATCATCGTCTCTTCATCCGCATCCCCCAATCGGTCGCAGATTTCATTCATCTTCTCTTCCAACTCAAACAAATAGGAAAATGCCGACTTCAGAATATCCCTGATCGTCATCCCTTTTTCCAAAACCGTATGCTGATCCAAATAACCGATGCGGGTATTTTTCGCCCATTCAATCTTCCCCTCATCCGGCTGTAATTTTCCTGTAACAATATTGAAAAATGTGGACTTACCCTCTCCGTTTGCTCCGACCAGACCGATATGCTCCCCTTTCAGCAAGCGAAACGAGACATCTTCAAAAATTGCCCGATCTCCAAAGCCATGAGACAAATGCTCTACATTTAAAATACTCATATGTTCAAACTCCTTTTCTTTCCTTTACAAATATAACAGACTTTAGTATGAAAAACAACAGCAGAACTTCTGTGACTTAATCACTTGACAGCGCTTGCCCTCTCCTTGTATGATTGATTCAGTAAATCGGACTTTTGGGAGGTTTTGAACATGAAAAAAAGATTTTTAACGGCAGGTTTATCTCTCCTGCTCTTCACTGCCCTTATACTCAGCGGATGTGGAAACACAGGTTCTTCCGATCGTTCTTCCTCTGACGAAGCCTATATCGGAGAATTTACCGCTGTCACCCATACCGGAGACAGCGTAGATCAAAGTATTTTTGCAGAAGCAGACCTGACCATGATAAATGTATGGACTACATTCTGCGGCTACTGTATCGATGAAATGCCAACTCTCGAAAAGCTCTCCAAAACTTATGCCGATCAGAATTTTCAGATTGTCGGTATGGTCAGCGACGTCTTTGAAGCCGGTGACGCTACCGTGCAGGATATCATTGATACAACCGGAGTGACTTATCCGCAGATTATTGCTTCTGAAGAATTACAGACAAATTTCCTGCAAAATGTTCAGTCTGTTCCTACTACCGTATTTGTAAATTCTAAGGGACAGTTGATCGGAAAGCCTTATATCGGCATGCGGGACGAGGACGGTTGGGCTTCTATTATCGAGCAATCACTGGAACTGGTACCATAATACGAAACAGTCGTTTTAAATAATGAGGCACATATGCAAACAGAATTAAAATCAAAAAACGCAAAAACTACAAATAAACCCGCGCTTTTTCTTCTCCTTCTCGCCCTTATTTTCATCGGCGTCGGAATCCTGAGAGAAGAAACCGCAACCGTACTGATCAAATCAATCAATATTTGTCTGGAGTGTATCGGAATTGGCTAAACGAATGAACGCAATCAAAGAACATACAAGACTCTGGGTGCAGATTCTATTTACCGCTGTAACAAACGGCTATTTTTACGGATTTGCAACCGGACGCATTTACACCGGAAGAAGCAAAACTGTCTGTGTTCCGGGGCTGAACTGTTATTCCTGCCCCGGCGCCCTCGGCTCTTGCCCGATCGGCTCCTTACAGGCAGTGCTTGCAAACCGAAACTATCGGTTTTCTTTCTATGTAGTCGGTTTTCTTTTGCTCTTCGGCTCTGTATTCGGTCGCTTTGTCTGCGGCTGGCTCTGCCCGTTTGGATTGATCCAAGATTTATTGTACAAAATCCCGTTGTTCCGGTCTCGCTCCACCGAACGAAAATCCTTGTTAAAACGGATTTTTACAAAACGGAAAAATCTCCCCGGACATCGGGTACTGATATGGTTAAAATATGTGATTCTGGCAGGCTTTGTCATCATCCTGCCTTTATTTGCATTGGATGCGATCGGACAGGGCTCTCCCTGGTTCTGCAAATACATATGTCCAAGTGGTACCCTGACCGCGGGGCTTCCTCTTCTTGTATCAAATGAACCCCTGCGGCAGGCAGCAGGCTTCCTTTTCCAGTGGAAAGTATTGGTTCTGATCGTCCTGGTCATACTGTCCATTGTCGTATATCGCCCGTTTTGCAAATATATTTGCCCTCTGGGCGCTGTATACAGCGTATTTAACCCAATCGCACTGTACCGTTATCAGATAGATACCAACAAATGTACCAAGTGCGGCAGATGTAAAAAAGCCTGCAAAATGGATATCAAGGTTTGGGAAAAGCCAAACAGCCCCGAATGCATCCGCTGCGGCGACTGCATCCGAAGCTGTCCGGAAAATGCAATCGACAGATGTCGTCGATAAGATTTTTATCTTATTAAAAACTAAAATTCTGTATCATATGGCCATGGCTGACCTCCCGCAATACATCCTCCGTCCACACGAATTTCAGCTCCGGTAATATATGAAGATGCTTCTGAAGCGAGCAAAATGCAAACCCCGACAATATCAGCCGGATATCCTGGTCTGTTTAATGCAATTCGATCCAACAAGTATTTTGAACGTTCCGGATGCTGCCATGTCGGAACAGTCAAAGCGGTTTGAATATGTCCCGGACTGACACAGTTCGCCCGAATATTATATTTTGCCCACTCTACTGCCATTGATCTCGTAAAAGAAAGAATTCCGCACTTTGTTGCACCATACACGGAACATCCGCCCAAAATACTTCCAGTATTATGAGAACCGATATTAATAATACTTCCTGCATTCTGTTCTTTCATATAAGGAGCAACCTCTCGTGTAACCAAAAAGACTCCCTTCAAATTAATCGCCATTATCCGATCATAAGTTTCTTCTGTAACATCCATAAACCCTTCTCTTTTATTGATCCCTGCACAATTCACCAACACATCTATATGACCATATTTTTTACCGATTTCTTCTACACAATTATGAATGCTTTCTTTATCAGTCACATTCATTACATGACTGGACGCCTTTCCTCCATTTTCTTCAATCTCTTCCTGTACTGACTTCAACTGCTCTTCATTAATATCACAAAGCGCAATTTCTCCACCTGCCGCAGCCATACCTGATGCAATTGCACTTCCAATCCCACCTGCCGCACCTGTAAATAGGACTACTTTTCCTTCCAACGAAAATAATTGTTGTAAGTTTTCAGCTACTGACATCCTTATTCCTCCTCACTGCGGATCTGGCATCCGGCTAACTTTTCATAATATTTTGCAATCGCACTATGATCTTCCTGCCCACATCCGTCCATACGCAGATTTTGTAAGATTTCCATTACACCGGCAGTCAAAGGCAGCGGTGCTCCCACACTATGACCTGTTTCTATTGCATTGTTCAAGTCTTTGATATGCAGATCAATCTTGAATCCCGGCTTAAAATTTCCTGCGGTAATCATCGGTATCTTTGCATTCATGACCGTAGAACCTGCGAGACCGCCTTTGATCGCCTGAAATACTTTTTCCGGATCCACTCCGGCTTTTGTGCTAAGCATAAAGGCTTCAGAAACTGCTGCAATATTCAGCGCCACGATTACCTGATTTGCCAGCTTTGTTGTGTTTCCTGCACCGATATCACCACAATGTACTGCACTTCCGCCCATAACCATTAAAATGTCATATACTTCTTTGAAAACCTCTTCTGATCCACCTACCATGATAGATAAAGATCCATCTATCGCCTTTGGTTCCCCACCTGAAACCGGTGCGTCAATCATTTTAACACCTTTCTCTGCACATGCCTTGCTGATTTCCTGTGAAGCAAGCGGTGCAATAGAACTCATATCCACCAGGATCGTTCCTTCCCGGGCGCCTTCCAATACTCCATTTTCTCCCATTACAACAGATTTAACATGTGGTGAATTCGGAAGCATTGTGATAATTGTTTTACATACTTCTGCTACGGCCTTTGCCGATTCCGCTGCGACAGCCCCATCTGCTGCAACCGCATCCACATTTTCTTTGATGATATCATAAGCCACAACCTCATGTCCGGCTTTCAACAAATTTCTCACCATAGGTTTTCCCATAATTCCGAGTCCGATAAATCCAAGTTTCATATTATTTTTCCTCCTGTCCGTTCATTGTTTTGATTGTTTCGACAATGTGTTCTTTAGTTAATCCATGATACGCCAACACATCTTTGTAATTGTGTGCGCTGCATCCGAAAGTATCATTGATTCCTACATATTCAATCGGCTTGCATTCCTTCCGAAGCACTTCCGAAATTGCACTTCCCAAACCACCAATCACACTATGCTCCTCTGCGGTTACAACTGCTTTACATCCTTTTGTCAGGTTAATGATGGCTTCTGTATTCATTGGTTTAATTGTACTGATATTAACGACCTTTACTGAAATCTCTTCTTTTAATTCCTCCGCTGCCTGAAGAGCCAATCCCACCATATAACCGGTTGCAAATACAACAATATCTGTTCCGTCTTTCAAAAGCTGCGGTTCTCCTATCTTAAACTCCCTCCCCTCTTCCGTAACATTCGGATAATCATTTCTATTTAAACGGATATAACATGGTCCTTTCATTTCTGCCATTGCTTTAACAGCTTCTACTGTTTCATTTGCGTCAGCCGGACAAAGCACTGTCATATTTGGAATAGCTCTCATGATAGCCATATCTTCGACTGACTGATGCGTTGCACCATCCCCAAAATCTGACATTCCTGCTGATGAACCACATATTTTAACATTTAATTTTCCAATCGCAATTGTCTGTCTGATCTGATCATATGCTCTTCCTGCGGAAAACACAGCAAATGAATTAGTAAAAGGTATCTTTCCTGTTTGTGCAAGACCTGCTGCAACTGATGTCATATTTGCTTCCGCAATCCCCATTTCATAATGACGTTCCGGATATGCCTGCTCAAACATTTTTCCCATCGTAGAACCACCCAGGTCTGCATCCAGAACTACTACATTCGGGTTTTCTTTTCCAAGCTCAACTAAGGTGTTACCATAAGCAATTCTCTGATTTGTGTAACTCATACTCTTTTACCTCCCTATTTCAGTTCTTCCAGCGCCTGCTGATATGTCTCTTCTGTCAATGCTCCATTGTGATAACTAACAACATTCTCTGCAAAGCTAACACCCTTTCCTTTTACTGTATTAGCTACAATGACTGTCGGTTTTCCGTTCTTTTCATCTGCTTTATCCAAAGCTGTCAATATTTCTTCCATGTTATGTCCGTTGATTTCTAGTACATTCCAACCGAAACTCTCCCATTTCGGAATAATAGGATTCGAATCAAAGCGATCCACTATTTTACCCTGTGCCTGCAAATTATTTTTATCTACAATTGCAACCAGATTTTCTGCATGGTAAGCACCTGCTGCCATTGCTGCCTCCCACACTTGTCCTTCTGCCAGTTCACCATCTCCTAACAGAACGTACACTTTTCGATCGATTTTATCAGCTTTCAATCCCAGTGCCATACCTAAACCAATTGACAGTCCCTGTCCCAAAGATCCTGTTCCTGCTTCAATTCCCGGTGTCTTGATCACATCAGGATGTCCTTGCAGATAGAATCCGATTTCTTTTGTTTTTTTCAAATCTTCAACCGGAAAATAACCTGCTTCTGCAAGAGCGGCATATTGGAGAATTGCTACATGGCCTTTGCTTAAAAGAAAGCGGTCTCTATCCTCCATATGTGGATTCTTCGGATCATGTTTCATTTTGTAAAAGTATAAAGCTGCTACGATATCTGCTGCCGAATTAGACCCTCCGATATGACCTGCAACTCCTACTCCTATACTGATTACAACATCTCTTCGTAACTGTTTTGCCTTTTTCTCCAGATTTTCGATTAATTCTTTGCTGTATGACATTTCTGTACCTCCTTATCACACTTTTTACCATTCTGCGATTGAACCATCTTCATGAAACCAGACTGGATTTTTCCATTGATGAGGATTTCTGTTTTCCTCCAATACAAGTTCTTTATCTACTTCAACCCCAATTCCCGGTAATTTCGGTAATTCTACAAATCCGTCCTGAAATTTAAAATCTTCTTTATTTTTCACATAGTCAATTACACTTTTCCCTACATTGTAATGAATCCCCATACTTTGTTCCTGTATAACTGCATTATGACTTATTGCATCTACATTCAGACATGATGCAAGCGCTATTGGACCTAATGGACAATGAGGTGCCAATGCTATATCATAGGCCTCAGCCATTGCGCCGATTTTCTTTACTTCTGTAATACCTCCTGCATGTGACAAATCCGGTTGAATAATATCCACTCCACCCACATCAAATAATCGTTTAAAATCCCATTTCGTATACAACCTTTCCCCTGTTGCAATTGGAATATTACACGATAATGCAATCTCTTTGAAATCCTCCATATTTTCACATAGAACTGGCTCTTCTATAAACATCAGATCGTATTCTTCCAGTTTTTTAGCTAAAATTTTTGCCATTGGTTTATGTACACGTCCATGAAAATCAACTGCTATACCAAAATATTTTCCACATAATTCTCTAATTGCTCCAACACGATTGAGTACAGCATCTATTTTCTCGTAACTATCAATATATTGTAATTCTTCAGTTGCATTCATTTTCACAGCAGTAAATCCTGCATTCTTTTTTTCTAATGCAGCCTGTCCTACATCAGTTGGTCTGTCTCCTCCCACCCAGGAATAGACTCGCATCTTCTCTCTTTGAGCCCCACCTAATAATTCATAAACCGGAACTGAAAAATATTTTCCTTTAATATCCCATAAAGCCTGATCAATCCCAGCAATCGCACTCATCATTACACCACCCCCACGATAAAAACCTGCGCGGTAAAGAGTGGTCCACATTTTTTCAATATTTCCTGCATTTTGTCCTATTAAATAGTCCTTCATCTCTTGCACACACTGCAATACAGTAGTTACATGCCCTTCTAGCACAGCTTCGCCCCAACCTGCATACCCATCATCTGTAATTATTTCAACGAAGCCCCATCTGGGACGAACAAAATATGTATTCACCGCTATGATCTTCATTCTTTTACACCCTCTATTTTTTTCAATAATTGTTGTACATATTCTGTACCCTGCTTCCACTCTTTATTTCTAACTATTTCTCGTGGCAAAAGATTGCTTCCCATACCAACACCGATATATCCATTATCAAAAAAATCTGCGATATTTTCTGCTGTTACCCCTCCAATTGCTACATACTCCGTTTCATCCAGTGGTCCTTTCAAGCTTTTAACATAGGACACCGGCATACTCCCCGCCGGAAACAATTTGATATCCTTATACCCATATTCCATGCATGTAGTAACTTCCGAAGCTGTCAGCGCCCCGGGCAAAAAAGCAATCTGATTTTTACTGCAATAATCTAGGACTTGTATATCTGTTGACGGTGATAACAGAAAATCTGCTCCTGCTTCTATTGCATTTTGCGCCAATTCTTTCGTAATAACGGTTCCTGCTCCTAATAAAATATCTTCTTTAAAATTAGCCTTTAGTTTTTCAATTTGTTGAAATGCATTTTGAGAATTCAATGCTACTTCAAAAAAACGAATTCCTCCATCCATAATAGTCTGCACATATTGTATCAGCTTATCGTCATCAATATTTCGCAGTATAGCTAACAATGGATTTTCTTTTATAGTTTGTCTAAATTGATTTTTCTCTATCATCTTACCCCCTCTTCCCCATTCCTCTAACGACATAACTCTTGTTTCACCACTTAAAAACTTAAAAACTGCTGCATCTGTTTTGATAATATAATGGATCCCTTTAAATCGTAATATACTTATTTATGTTACTAATCTTTTAATTCTTGGATATCAATTTCTCCGCTATATTCAGCACAAACCACCAAATCTTTATCTACTTTATCCGCCGCTGGAAGAATTACTCTAAATCTATATTCATCCCTTGCCGGCTCATAACTCTGATAAAATACAAGCGGTTCGCCAGTCGCTAACAAATATACTTTATCTATTTTTGTCTTAAGTCCTGTAACTAATATCTCATATGGAAACTTTGGATACTCAAATACATGTAAGAATAATTTGTGATCATTTCCTGTTATTTTCCCCCAACGATTCTCATAGGGAAAACATAGCTTTCGATTACTCGAATATATACTTTCTCCATTTTTATCTAACCACTTGCCTACTTCATTTAAAATCTCACAACTCTTTTCCGGTACAATACCATACTGATCTGGACCGATATTTAATAATACATTTCCACCTTTTCCAACCACATTAACCAATTTACTAAGAACATCCTTTGGTGTCTTCCAATCAGTATCCATGCTAGAATATCCCCATGTCTCATTCAAGGTCATTGGACTTTCCCATTTTCCCTTGTATGTTAGTATCGGAATTTCGTTATCTGGCACTTCCCTATAATCTCCTAGTTTGTATCCGATTCTTCCACTGACCAGACAATCTGGCTGTAATTCTTTTACGTAATCCCGCAATTCTTCACAAAGATTTTGTGCCATCACATATGGAGTATCGAACCACATCACTCCTACATCCCCATAATTGGAAAGTAGTTCTTTAACCTGTGGCTTTACTTTTGAATAGAAATATTTTTCAAAATCTTTTTCTTCATCTGGTTTAAAATCCCATGTATTTCCCCAACCATTTTCATCTTCCCAATCCTGCATCTGTGAATAATAAATCCCCAAAATCATATCCTGTTTTTTACATTCTTCGGCAAGTTCTTTTAGTGGATCCCTCTGAAAAGGTGTATTCATAATATTGTAGTTAGATGCCTTTGAATTATACATTGCAAAACCATCATGGTGTTTTGCTGTAAATACAATATATTTCATTCCCCACGCTTTTGCCTTGCTGACGATATCTTTTGCATCAAATTCCTTAGGATTGAATGTTTCTGCCAATGTTCTGTAAATATCCAATGGGATTTTCGCATTTTTCATAATCCACTCTGCACCGTACGGTATCTGTTTTCCCTTATATACACCGCCTAATTCTGCATAAATTCCCCAATGAATAAACAAACCGTATTTTGCATCCTGAAACCAATTTTCTCTTCTTTTCATAATAATCACCTTACCCTTTCACAGCCCCACTCATTACACCTGCTTGAATCTGATTGTGGAATAATACATATACTATTACAACCGGGATAATAGACATGATAATAAATGCATACTGCGGCCCCATCTGCACTGATAATTCTCCCCAAAATGAAAGCATAGCTCTTGGTACTGTATATTTTTCCGGTTCTGAAATAAGTGTTAAAGAAAATACCAACTCACCATATGCATAGATAAATGAAAAAATAGCTTCCGTTGCAATAATTGGCTTACATATTGGTAACAGTATGGATCTCAGCAGCCTAAAATTTCCACACCCATCGATAATCGCCGCTTCATCAATTTCCCTGCTTACAGAATCCAAAAAACCTGTAAACAAGAATATTCCTTGTGCAAGATTAAAACAGACATATACCAATATTAAATAAATGAAATTATTTTTTGCTCCCAAATTAGCAGCCATCGATGAAATCGGTATCAAGGTCGAATGAATAGGAACCATTACTCCAATTACAAATAACATGTATGCATGTCTTGCAAAAAATATATGTCTTTTTCTTGAAATAGCATACGCTGCCATCATTGCAACAATTACTTCAATTACCGTAGTAGATATTGCAACAAACAATGAATTTCCTATTGATCTTACCGCATGACCTAATTCATTAGCTGTTATATAATTTTCCACCTTCCACTGTATCGGCAGATTCAATGCACTACGGTACATCTCTTCATTCGTTTTAAATGATGAAATGAACACATACACCAGAGGAAGTAATGTAATAAGAAGCCAAAAAATAGCTATTACATATAACACTATTTTCCCTTTCTTTTTCTTCATATGTCATTTCCTCCTTAATACTCTTCCTGCTTAAAAATTTTGTTACAACAAACACTTAATAGCACACCTAATATCAATAAAATCACTGCCATTGCAGCACTACGTCCCATAAGCT
Organism: uncultured Schaedlerella sp.; assembly: GCA_963559385.1. Taxonomy (GTDB): domain Bacteria; phylum Bacillota; class Clostridia; order Lachnospirales; family Lachnospiraceae; genus Schaedlerella. The sequence goes on along the minus strand of CAUWKK010000003.1, from coordinate 1,218 downwards.
TAAAAGAATATGCATTTAAATAAAGTAGTATCGCCGGTGTTGAACTGCTAGCATTCGGTCCTCCTCCTGTCATTGCCCAAATCATATCAAATGTTTTAATACATCCGGTTATACACAAGATAGAATAAACTTTAAATGAATTTTTACTTAATGGAAGAGTAATATAACGAATTCTCTGCCATGTAGAACACCCATCTATTACTGCTGCCTCATTTAATGTTTCTGGTATTGTAACAAGCCCCGCACAAAAGATAAGCATATTATAAGCCGCAGATTTCCAACAATTCACTAACGCAACAATCCATACATTCAATCCAGAAGTATTCAGCCAATCAAAATCCAGAAAATCTAATCCGAGATTTCTGCATATCTCTATAATAGCTCCATAATTCGGATTCATTAGATTTTTCCACATAACTGCAACTATCGTTGTTCCTAAAATAACTGGTAAATAATATGCTGTTCTAAATAAATTTTTCCCACGTATCTTTGATGTCACTAACAATGCAAGCCCATATGATAAAGGCATCTGAATCAAAAATCCAACAATAAGGAAAATCCCTGCATTCATCATAGATCGAGCAAAGGAATTTTCAGTTATAACATCCTTATAATTTTCCCACCCTACAAACGCTTTTTTTACTCCAAAAATTCCATTCCACGAATGAAACGACAAAATCACATTATCGATAATTGGATAAATCACAAATATTGTAAGTAATAAAATGGCTGGGAGTAAAAATGCTGCTGCGATAAAATAATCTTTTTTCTTCATCTCTTGCGCCTCCTATCACAATACCAACTGCCGTATCTCCGTATTCTACCCAGTTCCTACAATAAAGACGGCTTCCCGTCTTATCTTCTACAGATAATAACAATGGGAAGCCAACGCTTCTATTCGTAATCTGACAGATTATCTACGATTTCTTTACCAACCGCTTCCGCAGATTCTCCACTTCCTAATAACTGAAGTGCGTTTCTAACTATTGTCAATTCTGCAGTATTTTTGCTAACCTGTGCTAATTCCTGAACATAATTTTCTGTTTCCTGCATCAAAGCAGTGCATTCTTCAAACATATAGTTGTCTGCGCTACCTTCACTTGGAAGAACAGAATATGTACTCGGATATTCCTGAACTAATTCATCTACAAATTCCTGACTTGTAAGCCATTTTAACACTTTTAGTGAAGCTTTGATCTGATTTACAGATTTGTTCAA
>CAUWKK010000002.1:0-112002 GCA_963559385.1 uncultured Schaedlerella sp. | reverse complement strand
GCCGGTTTGGAGACTTTAAGGTGAGAGATTATGGATTTTCCCAGTTTAAGCAGTATATTCAGAGCTTTGCGGAGATTCGGATCGAGGATGACGGAGAGCAGAATTGGGCGGTGTATTGCAGAAAGAGATAGGCTACTACTTTTGTGTAGATATTTTGTCAAAGATGTGTTAAATTATTTATATGGATTTACGGGACATACTCGAAAGTCTTTGTATACTCTATTGTTGAGGATTCATTATCAGTGTTTTTTAGGAGGATAAAGCAATGGCAAAATTTAATTATGTAATTACAGACGAGGTAGGACTTCATGCAAGACCGGCAGGATTACTTGCAAAACAGGCAAAGGCAACAGGCGCTAAAATTACGATCAGTTGTAATGGAAAGAGCGCGGACGCAAGCAAGCTTATGGCAGTTATGGGAATGGGTGTCAAGAAAGGCATGGAAGTAGAAGTAACTGTAGAAGGCGACAATGCAGATGCAGTGGCAGCAGAGATGGAGACATTCTTTAAAGAAAATTTATAGGCAGCTATTTAGTCATATACAGTTTGATAAGAGTGGATATGACTGAAAAGCTGTATGGAAATGGATAAAATTAGGAGGCCGATTATGCAGGTTATTCAGGGAAAGTCTATCTTTGGCGGAATCGCAATTGGTCCGATTACATTTTTTGCGAAAGAGCAGAATCAGGTAAAGAGGACAAAGATTGAAGATCCGGCAGCGGAAATTGCACGTTATGAAGCTGCAATTGAAACTGCACAGGAGCAGTTGGGAAAATTGTATGAGAAAGCGTTGAAAGAAGTAGGCGAATCCGGCGCACAGATTTTTGAAGTGCATCAGATGATGCTGGAGGATGAGGATTATAATGATTCTGTTAAGAATATCATTGAGACTCAAAAGGTGAATGCAGAGTATGCGGTTGCTACAACAGGAGACAACTTTGCATCTATGTTCGCAGCTATGGAGGATGAATATTTTCAGGCAAGAGCTGTGGATATGAAAGATATTTCCGAGAGAGTGATCAATGTTCTGATGGGAGTCGGAGAAGCAAAGGGCTGGGATGAACCGTCGATTATTGTAGCGGAGGATCTGGCTCCGAGTGAGACCGTCCAGTTTGATAAGAGTAAGCTGCTTGGTTTTGTAACAAGACTTGGTTCTTCCAATTCACATACGGCAATTCTGGCAAGAACGATGAATATTCCGGCATTGATCCAGATTGACATTCAAGAAGAATGGAATGGAAGATTGGGAATTATTGACGGATTTACAGGAGAGTTCTATATTGATCCTGAACCGGAAGTGCTTGAGAAGTATCAGGCAAAGAAGGCGGAGCAGGAAGAGCGGAGAAAGCTTCTGGCAGAACAAAAGGGAAAACCGACTGTGACAAAGGGCGGAAAGGTGATCAAGCTGTTTGCGAATATTGGTTCTGTTTCGGATCTTCCGGCGGCTATGAGTAATGATGCAGGCGGAATCGGTTTGTTTAGAAGTGAATTTTTATATCTGGAGTCCGGGGATTATCCGACAGAGGATGAGCAGTTCAAGGCATATAAGATGGTTGCCGAGACCATGGCCGGTAAGAAGGTGATCATTCGTACACTTGATATCGGAGCGGATAAGCAGGTGGATTATTTTAATCTAGATAAAGAAGAGAATCCGGCAATGGGGCTTCGTGCAATCCGCATCTGTCTGACAAGACCGGAGATTTTTAAAACACAGCTTCGTGCGATTTTGCGGGCAAGCGCTTATGGAAATATCGCAGTTATGTATCCGATGATTATTTCTGTAGAAGAGGTTCGCAGGATCAAGGCGATCATGCAAGAGGTAAAGGCAGAGTTGGATGAAGCAGGTATCCAGTATGGAGAGGTAGAACAGGGGATTATGATCGAGACTCCTGCTTCGGTAATCCTCAGTGATCTGTTGGCACAGGAGGTAGATTTCTTCAGTATCGGAACGAATGATCTGACGCAGTACACGTTGGCGATCGATCGTCAGAATGCAAAGCTGGATGAGTTCTACAACCCGCATCATGAAGCGGTGCTGCGAATGATTGAAATGGTTGTGGACAATGCACATAAAGCGGGCATCTGGGCAGGTATTTGCGGAGAACTAGGGGCTGATATGGAACTGACGGAGCGCTTTTTGGCAATGGGAGTAGATGAGCTGTCTGTGTCCCCTACATTTATTTATCCGGTAAGACAGATTATCCGAGAATATGACGGACCGACGAAATAGTGATATATGAAAAGCTATAGGAAACAGGTATAAGCAGGTGAGGCATTATACCTGTTTCTTTTATAAAATGGAAAAAGTTGGGAGATGTTGGATGAAAAATTCTAAGGAAGTGAAGAGACTTGTATTATGGGCGTTAAAAATTGCATTTGGAAGCTGTCTGGCAATCTATATTGCAGAGACGATGCATTTGGAGTCACATATTGCGGCAGGAAGTGTGACGCTTTTAACATTGGTGACAACCAAGTGGGAGACAGTAAAGCTGTCCTTGTACCGATTGCTTACATTTATAATTACGGTGATCCTGTGTCGTCTACTCTTTTTGAATACAAACAGTGCATGGCTGGCATATGGTTGTTTTACATTTCTTATGGTTATTATTTGCGAATGGATGGGTTGGAGAGCAACGCTTTCTGTAAATGTGTTGATTGCAATGCATTTTTTGACGAGCAGAGACTTTAGCATGGAATTTATATGGAATGAATTCTTGCTTGTTTTTATCGGGATTACGCTGGCGATTCTTTTGAACCTCTTTCATAATAATCTGGACAGTAAGGAAGAGATTATCGAGGGGATGCGGGATACAGAGCAGAGACTTCGGATGGTATTGAGAGAAATGGCGGCATATCTTTCTAACAAGGAGATACAGAGGAATGTCTGGAACGATATTATTGAGTTGGAGAAAGATCTGGAGTCTTATATCAGCGCTGCTTATGTTTATCAGAATAATACCTTTCAATCACATCCGCAGTATTATATAGAGTATTTTGAAATGCGCGCAAAGCAGACAAATATGCTGCATAATCTGCATTATGAAGTGAAAAAAATCCGTGAGATGCCAAAGCAGGCGGCTGTCATCGCAGAATATATTGAATATATGTCTGCTTATGTAGTAGAAGTAAATATTCCAAATGAACAGTTGGAAAAATTGGAGATGATGTTGGAAAAATTGAAAGAAGAAGAACTGCCGGTTACAAGAACGGAGTTTGAAAGCAGGGCGATTTTATATCATATTTTGACAGAGCTGGAGGAATTTTTAGTGGTAAAGAAAAGGTTTGTAGAGGGGATGACGGATTTTCAGTGGAAAGAATATTGGAAAAGGGAGAAGGCAGAGTAGTTGACATATGCCAATAAAAGGAGTAATATATATATACATAGTTGGCATATGCTAATTAAGAAAGGATAAACTAAAATGGCACGAACAGAGAAAAAACGGCGTGTGTGTAAGCTGCCGCGAAATCGTCAGTTTTATTCCCACAATGAGAAGAGTCATGGTATTGTAATGCGTGTGGAGGAATATGAATGTATCCGTCTGATCGATTACATGACATGTACGCAGGAGGAGTGTGCTGCGCAGATGCAGGTGAGCCGTGCTACGGTTCAGGCGATTTATGCGTCGGCGCGCAAGAAGCTGGCGCGGTTTCTCGTAGAAGGTATGTCGCTTCAGATTGAGGGCGGCGATTACCGGTTGTGCGAGGAAGATTTGTCGGAAAAGGAGAGAAGAATTATGAAGATTGCAGTAACTTATGAAAACGGACAGGTATTTCAGCATTTTGGACATACGGAGCAGTTCAAGGTATATGAGGTTGAGAATGGCAAGATTGTAAAGTCTGAGATTGTAGATACTAACGGACGGGGGCATGGTGCGTTGGCAGAATTTTTATTGAATGGCGGCGTGGAGGTATTGATCTGCGGCGGCATCGGCGGAGGGGCGAGAAATGCGCTGACCGAGGCGGGGATTGAGCTGTACCCGGGAGCGAAGGGAGACGCTGATGCTCAGGTAGAATCTTTTATCGCAGGAACACTGAATTATGATCCGAATACAACCTGCAGTCACCATGAACATCACGATCATGAAAACGGAGGGTGCGGCAGTCATCACGAGGGAGGCTGCGGACATCATTGCGGATAAAAGACGGAGAAAGAAAAGACAATGACTGATGAAGTGCAGAGAAATGAAAAAATACGGCAATGGATAGCAGATAACAGTGATTCGATGCAGGAAACATCCGATTTTATTTTTAATCATCCGGAGATTTCTCTGGAGGAGAAGAAATCTTCTCGCTGTCTGGCAGAATTTTTAGAAAAAAACGGATTCACTATTACATGGGGAATTTCGGGATTTGAGACTGCATTTGTGGCAGAATGGGGAAGTGGGAGGCTGATTCTCGGATTTTTGGCAGAATATGATGCGCTTCCGGGCTTAGGTCAGGAGTCAAGCTGCGAACAGAAACCAACCGGCGGTCCGGGACATGGTTGTGGACACAATTTGCTCGGAACAGCATGTGCCGGAGCGGCATGTGCGTTAAAGACATGGATGTGTGAAAAACAGATCGAAGGAACGATCCGGGTTTATGGATGTCCGGCAGAGGAAACGGTGATTGGAAAGATTAAAATGAACCAGGACGGTGTTTTTGATGATTTGTCCGCAGCGATTACATGGCATCCGTTTGACAGGAATCGGGTAAGCTTTGATATCTGGCAGTCGCAGGAAGTGAAGAACTATAGGTTTTACGGAAAGACGGCACACGCATCCAAGCATCCGGAAATGGGGCGAAGCGCACTGGATGCGGCAGAGCTGATGAACGTGGGTGTGAATTATCTGCGGGAGCATGTAGCAGATGATGTAAGGATACATTACACCTATACAAATACAGACGGGCCGGCAAATATCGTACCGGATTATGCGGCAACGAATTATTATATTCGTTCTTCGGACTGGAAACGAACGGAAGATACGGTAGAACGGGTGGATAACTGTGCGCGGGGAGCTGCATTGATGACAGGAACAAGGGTGGAGATCGAGACGGTAATCCGGCATAAGGAAATGAAAGTAAACCGGGTGCTGGCTGAAACATTTTACCATGCAATGGAACAGGTTCCGGCACCGGAGCATACGGCAGAGGAACTGGCATATGCAGGGAAGATTACAGAGGCGGCAGATTTGGATAATCAGGGAATCTATTTCAAAGGTCTGGAACCCTTAGAGGATGAACCTGTACGTCTGGCGATCGGAACAGATGTGTCTGATATGAGCCATACAGTGCCGACGATCATGCTGAGCGCAGCGGCAATGTGCCGTGGAACGGCGCTTCACCATTGGGCTGCAACTGCACAGGTAGGAATGAGTATCGGAAGTAAAGCGATGCTTTATGCAGCGGAATGTATGGCATTGGGGGCAGCGCAATTGCTGAAATGTCCGGATATTCTGGAAAAGGCATGGGAAGAACATCGCAAGTAACTGAAAACTGTGAGAATGAAAAGAAGATGCTTATGTGAGCATCTTCTTTAGCTTTCCGAAAGCAGTTTCTTTTTCTGCCAGTTCTTTGCGGGCAGCCTGCTGTTGACGGATCAGACAATCTAATTTTCGATAATGTTCTTCTTCCTGACGTTCCTTTGCCTGAAAGAGAAAGTCCATTTCCCGAATGACATCGGTTGTAATTTTTTTACAGATAGAGGTTTCCAGAACTTTGTTGTTATCGGTTACGACTTCTGCGAGAACATCGCCGATCAGACCGCGTACCTGTTCCAATTGGGTAACGGGAATGACCTCTGCCTCTGTTGGAGTAAGTACGGTTGTTTCCGTTTTTTCGGACGTAGAGAGAGCGGGCTTGGAAAGCCTTGTGTCTTCCGTGTGCTTTGTGTCTGTAACAGAAAATTCTGCTAACACATTTTCGGCAATTGCAGTACCCATAGAAGAAACCCGGTCTTCATCGTGAGATTCTTCGGTACACGCAGCTTTTTCTATGTACTGAGAATTTTCACTTTGCGAGACGGCGAGCTTGCTGCGAGTTTCTTTTAGTTTCGGGATCAACGGTTTTAAATCCTTTAATAACATGCCTTCGTTCTTTAGTTTTCTGATACAGCGAAACAGTTGTATGTCATCTTCGGTATAATATCGGTGTCCCATTTCTGTGCGTCCGATCGTCAGGTTTAATTCTTCTTCCCAGTAACGCAGTACATGAGATTCGACATGAACCTGTTTGGCAGCTTCAGAAATCATAAATCTGATTTCACCCATATGTAATACCTCCTTGAGATGCTAATAAAATGTTTAAGGATATTATATCATAGGATATGCAGAAATACGTTTGGAATCGTTCGTCAAATTCGGACAAAATAAGGACTGAGACCAGAAGCGTTATATGAAAATACCGCCCCTAATAGGGCGGTATCTTTTGCTTGTGATCACTTTGCGATATATTATTGTGAAAGATTACTCTGCTGAGATAGCGCCTGTCGGGCAAGCAGCTTCACATGCTCCACAGTCAACGCAAGCGTCAGCGTCGATTTCGTATTTGCCATCACCTTCTGCAATAGCTCCTACCGGGCATTCACTTTCGCAAGAACCACAGCTTACACATTCATCACTAATTACGTGTGCCATAGTATGTATCCTCCTTTTTTATATTGCAATTCAAAATTGCTACACTAATTTTAATACAAAGACAGAAAATATACAAGGATTTTATGAAAGGAATCAATCGTATGAATAGGTAGGTTGGATGTGGTCACAAAAAATTAAGAAATTCATCATTTTTTTATAGTAGGAAATGTGATAAGATTAAGGACGATAAACAGAAAATTGAAAAAGTAATAGCATATAAGAATATTTGTAATTTTTAGAGAGGAAGAGCGATGAAAAAATCTTTGAAAAGAAAATGGCTTGTGTCGGCTTTGGCGGCAGTGATGCTTCTGTCTGCGGCAGGCTGTGCAAAGGAAGAGGAAAAGCCGACATTTACCGGTGATACAACCGAAGAACCTTCGTATCAGATTAACCTGAATGAGATTTCTCCGACCGTATACAGTGAGGTGCGGGACTTGAAGCTGGAGCCGGGAACTTATATCTCTATTATAGGAAAGGACGAGGCATCTGCATATTGGAAAAGTGTAAAAAAGGGAGCGATGCAGGCGGCAGAGGATCTGAATGCCGAGCTGGGGTATACAGGTGGTAAAAAAATCAAGGTTACGTATAATGCTCCGGCAAAGGAAGAGGATATTGACGAGCAGGTGAACATTTTGGATGAAGAGTTGGCACGTTACCCTGATGTGATCGGAATCGCAAGTATTGATGAGAATGCGTGTACGGTGCAGTTTGATCTGGCAACGGAAAACGGGATTCCGGTAATCGCATTGGATTCCGGCAATCAATATCCCGGGATCCAGTGTACGGTCAAAACGGATAATCAGGATGCGGCGCAGACAGGAGCCTATAAGTTAGCCGATGCAACGGAAAGAGAGGGTAAAATTTTACTTCTGGTTCATGATTCCAAGTCAGAGACAGCGAAAGAACGGACAGATAGTTTTCAGAAAAAAATTCAGGAAAGCTATCCGCAGATACAGATTGCAGAAACCATTTATTTTGATAAATTGGACGAATTGAAGAAAGAAATCGTGCAGGAGAAGCAGACAGACTTGACCGACGAAGAACGAGCTGTAACTGCTGAAAAAATGACAGATGAAGAGGTACTTTTGTACTATTTGGAAAAATATCCGGATGTAAGAGGGATGTTCGGTACGAATGATATGACGACACAGCTTGCGGTATCTGCTTTACGACAGACGGAAGAAGAGAAAGAAATGGTTGTCATGGGATTTGATGCGGGAAAGGAGCAGGTACAGTCATTAAAGAACGGAGAAATCGACGGTTTGGTAGTACAGAATCCGTTTGCGATTGGATATGCATCAGTGATCGCTGCGGCAAGAACTGTATTGCAGGCGGGGAATGAAGCAGTGGTTACGACAGGATATACATGGGTGACGAAGGACAATCTGGAGACAGATTCTATTCAAAAGATGTTATATGAGTAATAAATTAAAAAAAGATTTAATTGGGAAACCGGGGGCAGAGCGCTGTTCGGTTTCTTTTTGAAGGAGGGCAACATGAAAAAGCGAATCATACTTGGGTCGGCATCCCCAAGACGGCGGGAATTACTGGCACAGATCGGGGTGGAATTTGAGGTGTTGGTGAGTGACGGAGAAGAACATTATACAAGTACAGAGCCATCGGAAATCGTTCAGGAGCTTGCGCTTGCAAAGGCAGAAAATGTTGCTGTGGGTGCTGATGATTTAAAGAACGTTTTGTTGATTGGAGCAGATACAATTGTGGCGTTGGACGGAGAAATTCTCGGAAAACCGAAAAGTGAAGAGGATGCGTTTCGGATGTTGAAAAGCTTGCAGGGAAGAGGACATCAAGTGTATACGGGGATTGCTCTTTTGCTATATGATGAGGTCGGTGAGAAGAGTATCATCCGTCATGCGGAGCGGACAGAAGTCTTTGTCCATGCTATGGAGGATGAGGAAATTTGCCGTTATATTGCGACGGGAGAACCGATGGACAAAGCAGGAAGCTATGGAATACAGGGGAAGTTTGCGGCATATATTGATCGGATTGAGGGGGACTACTATAATGTGGTCGGACTTCCTGTGGCGTATCTGTATCAGCGGTTGAAAGAAATTGGATTTACGAATATAAATGTGGATCAATAACGGATTAACGACAGAAGAATGTTGAAATAATGATAATATTTAGAGGAATGAAATGCGGACAAAAACGGTATCAACATGCAGAGCCTTTTCAAGATTGAAAGAGGGTTGAACTATCCTGCTTATGAAACGTTGGAAAAGATAATGGACTTTTTTGACAGCGAGGAAGGATGGCCGTAATATGAGTTAGAAAAGTTACGGGAAGTATTAAGGAATAATCATCAATTACAACTGGTGTTCCTGGATATAAAATTACCTTGTTATGACGGTTTCTTTTGGTGTAAAAAAATTCGTCAGCATAGCATGATTCCAGTTATTTTTCTGTCAGCACGAAACATGGATTTAGATTAGATATATGCAATCGAATGTGGTGGCGATGATTACTTGACGAACCCTTTTTCCTATGATGTAGTGACTGCTAAAATCAACGCCCATTTAAGAAGAATTTATGGGGAATATGCTTTGCAGGAAAGAAAAACTGTAGAATTAGACCATGTGGTTCTAAATACAGAAACGCTAAAATTAGAATATTTGGAACATACCATACCATTAACGAAAAACGAAAAAGACATTTCATGATGTACTAATATGAATCTATGTATAAATTAGGCTTTTCTTAAAAAGAAATGTACCGTACTATCGGAAGAAAAATAAAAGTGTTATTGTTGTATATTTCATTTTCTATCATTTTGTAAACATCATCTATCGAAGAAAATTTTTGCTTGATATAGGGTAATAATTGATGAAAGCATCGATCCCGAACTTACAATCGGTTACTAGTTTATTCAATAATAGATAAGGGCATAATAAAAACATTGATTTTCACCAAAAAAACGAGTAAAATACGAATAAGAGGTGAAAATATGATAAAAACTACTGCTATGATTATAAATGAATTAAAAAATTATGCCAGTCCTGCGGATAAACTGGAACGGTTAGTCAAAGAAAAAAAGTATATACCGATCATTCGGGGACTCTACGAAACAGACAGAACAGTTCCGGGATACTTGCTGGCAGAAAGTATTTACGGTCCGTCCTATTTATCTTTTGAATTTGCATTGGCATATCATGGCCTGATACCGGAGGCGGTTTATACGTTTACATCTGCGACTTTTGAAAAAAAGAAAAAGAAGAAATATGTAACAGAGTTTGGAACGTATCTGTTTAGAGACGTTCCAAGCAAGGCGTTTCCTTTTGGGATAGAAATCGTTGAGGAACGGGGATACTGTTATAAGATTGCGACTGCGGAAAAAGCCTTATGCGATCAGCTGTATAAAATGAAACGGGTTGAAAATTATAAGGAAATGTGGGAACTTCTGTTTCAGGATCTGAGGCTTGATGAAACGCTGTTTTCAGAGTTGGATGTAGATGTTATTGTATTTTTAGCAGATAAATATGGAAGTATGAATGTGAAAAAATTAGCCGGAATGATGCGGAGGGATAGAAAATGAACACGATTGTTGATCAGATGTTAAAAAGGTATGATGCGAAAACCATCTATGATCAAAAAAATGCTATGAAAGAAGTCATGCAGGAAATTGTATTATGCGGATTGAGCAGAGCCGGATTTTTCAAGAAAGTGGCTTTTTATGGGGGAACAGCGCTGCGCATTTTTTATGGATTGAATCGGTTTTCAGAAGATTTGGACTTTTCTCTCATGCAGCCTGATGCAGACTTTGACATCACCGATTATTTTCCGGGGTTAGAAAAAGAAGTCAGGGCATATGGACTGAATGTAAAGATTGACGAGAAGATGAAAACAAAAGAATCTCACATACAGTCTGCATTTTTAAAGGGAAATACAAAAGAACACTTACTTCTCTTTTACCCGGAAGATCGGTATATTGACAGCGTACCTAAAAATGAGATCATCAAAATTAAATTAGAAGTAGATATCAATCCGCCAAAAGGAGCAACGTTTGAAAGAAAATATCGGTTACAGCCGGTCCCATATGATATTAATTTGTATGATGAATCTTCTCTTTTTGCCGGGAAGCTTCATGCAGTAATCGGAAGAGCTTGGAAGAGCAGGGTAAAAGGAAGAGATTTATACGATTATGTGTTCTATTTATCAAGAGGGATTGCTGTAAATATAGAGCATTTAAAACAGAGACTGATACAATCGGGGCATTGGGAAAGTGATAAGACATTAACGCAAGAAGAACTAAAACATCTGTTAAGGGAAAGATTTCAGACAATCGACTATGTGCAGGCACGAAAAGACGTAGAACCATTTATACGCGATACCGGTTTATTGGAAATGTGGAGCGCTGATTTCTTTTTGCAGATTACGGAAGGAATTCAAATAAAATAGAAGAACCGACAAGGAGACGTTTATCTGGCAAAAAGTATTCAGGAGTGGAAGCAGTTTTAAATCTGAAATGTTCTGCTGAAAATTTAAACTTACAGGTATATGTATTGATCCGGGCATATAAAAGACGGAAAACGGAAAATACAACAAGTTTTCATAGAAGAACTTGGCAGGTCTTTCGCCAGGATCATCTGCGGGGGATAATGATACGAATTTCTTTCCACAAGGAAGAGGATGGACTCCAAGTTGTAGTCAGCAAGACTTTCAGAAAATCTACGAGTGATGCGAAGCGAAGCATCCGCCTGTAATGTTCCATGTCATAGATGTGGTGCGGCAGTAGGGGAGTCGAGGACAAATACGGTGCCAAAGAAAAGAGAAACGATAAGAAATCAAAAAAGAGAGTGTCGTTGATATCAGATACATGCGGCTGCAAGAGGCAAAGGATGTGCTGGAGTGTTTGTGCTATCTCCCATGTTATTTTTAGTGTCATATTTAGAAGTACCTTTTTTCTAAGTAGCCTTTCCTTCGGTTTTTACCTCAAATTTTTTGATCTCATCATGAAGAAAACGCTGGCATTTCTATTTCTTCCAATCGCATACAGCATGAACTCTTTATATACTTTTTCTGATGTCCGGTAATTGAATCGGCGGAAACCGTTGTTTTCTTTGATATCTCAAAAATGACCTTGGGGGTGGCTGTCGGGAAATAGATAGTACCATATTTTTGCACAGCGAATATGCAAAAATATGAATTTTTTTTTGTGCAAGGATAAGCTAAAATGTCTTCATGGAAGGAGGATGTTATGAAACCACAATATCACATTTCGCCACCGAAAGGGTTTTTAAATGATCCAAACGGGCTTGCACAATTTCAGGGGATTTATCATGTGTTTTATCAATGGATGCCGGAGGTACAGCCACAGGGAAGTAAGAGTTGGAGGCATTGTGTTTCTGAAGATCTGATACATTGGAAAGATCTTGGTTGTGGGTTGGAGCCGACGGAATGGTACGAAAAAAACGGATGTTATTCCGGTTCCGGTATTACAAATGAAAATAAATATTATTTATTTTATACGGGAAATGTTAAGGATGAAAAAGAGAATCGTTCTACGTACCAGTGTCTTGCCGTATCAGAGGACGGAAGCAGTTTTAAAAAAGAAGGACCGGTTGTGTATTTGCCGGATGAGTATACGCCGCACTTTCGGGATCCGAAAGTATGGAAAGCCGAAGGGAACTGGTGGATGGCAGTCGGGGCACAGACGAAAGAGCTATGTGGAAATGTAGCGTTATTAAAGTCAGAGGATTTATATCATTGGAAGTATCGAGGTAAGTTATTGGATCCCAAATTTGACGGCGGGTACATGTGTGAATGTCCGGATTATTTTCAAATAGGGGTGCGTGAGTATATTGTTCTGAGTGTTCAAAAAACAACCGGCTGCAGAGGGGTTGTTTTTGAAGGGAAGATGAATTATCAGATAGGCAGCTTTGATATTATCAGCCAGTCCGGTAAATTGTTGGATGAAGGCTTTGATTTCTATGCACCGCAAAGCTTTCAGGATGAATCGGGAAGAAGACTTTTGTTTGCCTGGTTAGGAGCGGGTGAATTGGACTATCAGTTAAGCCAGCCAACAGTAAAAGAAGGGTGGCTGCATTGCTTAACAATTCCAAGAGAATTGTATATGTATGATGGAAAATTGTGTCAGCGGCCGGTTAAGGAGCTGGAAACAATCAGACGGCAGGAACATACATATGAAATTTCAGGAGAAGAAAAAATTAAATTAGCATCTGCCAGTATGGAATTGTATTGCCGAAACATTTCCGAGCAGTCTATGACAATTCAGGTGGGAGAGGTACTTTCTATAATTTTTGAAAAAGAAAAGAAGAAAGTGATCATCAGGCGCAAAAAATGGCAGCAGGAAGGAAATGATGAGAAACAAATACCGATGGAAAGGAGCGATGAGGTAAGGGTATTTGTAGATCAGTCAACGGCAGAAATCTTTTTTAATCATGGAGAAACCGTATTTACCTGTAAGATATTTGGGGATAACAAAACCGATCTTCGGATTACAACAAAAGAAAAAGTGAGTTTAACCACATGGTTAATGGAGGGATAGAAAATGGGAAAGCAACAAAATTATAGTGAAATTGCAGCGCAGATTATTGAAGTGGTCGGAGGAAAGGAGAATATTATTTCTGCGGCACATTGTGCGACAAGACTTCGTCTGATCGTAAAAGACAGAGAAATTATCGATGATAAAAAAGTAGAAACAATCGAGAGCGTGAAAGGGTGCTTTTTTACAGCCGGTCAATATCAGATCATTCTCGGTACGGGAGTTGTGAATAAAGTATATGAAGAGGTAATGAAACAGGGCATCTCGGGAACATCTAAAAATGAGCAGGCCGCTGCTGCAGCGGATAAGGCAAATGCACTGCAGAAGCTTGTTCGTGTGTTTGCTGATGTATTTGTACCGATTATTCCGGTAATGGTTGCAACCGGTCTTTTTATGGGACTTCGAGGATTTTTGACTCAGGAAACATTACTTGCATTTTTGGGAATGACACCGGAACAGATTCCGGAACAGTTTCTTCAATTTACACAAATTTTGACAGATACGGCATTTGGATTCCTTCCGGTATTAGTATGTTGGTCTGCATTTAAGAAATTCGGCGGTTCTCCGGTACTTGGAATTGTTATCGGATTGATGCTCGTCAGCAGTATTTTACCTACATCATGGGATGTAGCGCAGGGAAATGCTGATCCGATGCTCTTTTTTGGCTTTATTAAGGTAAATGGTTATCAGAGTTCTGTTTTGCCGGCATTTATTGTTGGTTTTTTGGGATCAAAGATTGAGCAATGGCTACATGATCATGTTGCGAATGCGCTCGATTTGATTGTAACGCCGTTTGTAACAGTATTAACTTCACTGTGTTTAGGATTATTTTTAATCGGACCGATTTTCCATACAGTTGAGGTAGCTCTAGTCGATGTTGTAACATGGCTGTTTGGACTTCCACTTGGAATCGGAGGATTTATCTGGGGAGCATTATGTCAGGTGATTGTAATCACAGGAATTCATCATGCACTGAATCTTGTGGAAATTGAAATGCTTGCAGCT
The DNA here is from genome assembly GCA_963559385.1 of uncultured Schaedlerella sp. GTDB lineage: Bacteria > Bacillota > Clostridia > Lachnospirales > Lachnospiraceae > Schaedlerella. Next base: position 97,863 of record CAUWKK010000002.1, on the reverse strand, counting down.
ACGAAATGGAATCCGGTAAATCCGGTAGGATCCTGTGGAATTGTGGCACAGGCCGGAGCCGCTATGGGTGTTGCGGTGAAAACGAAATCTATAAAGATGAAATCACTGGCATATCCGTCTGCGGTATCTGCATTACTCGGAATTACAGAACCGGCAGTGTTTGGTGTTAATTTGAGGTTTGTAAAACCATTTGTATTTGGATGTATCGGAGGTGGAGTTGGCGGGTGGCTATCTGCTATTCTGAATCTTAGAGGTACGGGAATGTCTGTTTCCGGAATCCCGGGAGCACTGCTATATTTAAATTCGCAGTTGCCAATCTATATTTTGGTTAATATTGCTGCATTTGCAGTTGCGTTTATTTTGACATTTTTATTTGGAGTGAAGGGAGAAGAAACAAAATAGTATGGAAGATATAGTGCAAGCTTTACTCCAGAATATGACGATCCAAGAAAAGGCCGGGCAGGTAACACAGTTACCGACCCGGTATTTCAAAATCAGAGGAAGTCAGTTGACGGGGACAGAGACAAAATTAGGAATATCAGAAGATCAAAAATGGCTGGCAGGAAGTATTCTGGGGAAATTGGATGCAGAATCTATGCGTAATATCCAGCATGAGAATCTGAGAAGGAGCAGATTGAAAATACCAATGATGTTTATGACAGATGTAATTCACGGATATCAGACGGTTTTTCCGGTTCCTCTGGCAATGGCATGCTCTTTTAACCCTGCGGTAGCAGAGGAATGTGCAAGAGTATCGGCAAAGGAGGCAAGCGCTTCGGGGTATCAGGTTACATTTTCTCCGATGGTGGATGTTGTGAGAGACCCCCGTTGGGGACGCGTGATGGAAAGTTTTGGCGAAGAAGCGAAGATAAATGCAGATATGGGGAGCGCAATGGTTCGAGGGTACCAAGGAGCAGATCTTTTTGACCGAGAGACATTGGCTGCTTGCGCCAAACATTTTACGGCATATGGAAAGGTGGAGGGCGGAAGAGATTATAATTCTTCGGATTTATCAGAATTTGTACTTCAGAATCAATATCTCCCATCTTTCAGAGCTTGTGTTGATGCGGGGGTGAAATTGGTGATGGCTGCGTTTCAAGTTGTGAATGGGGTACCTGCAACTGCGAATCAGTGGTTGCTGCAAGATATTCTCAGAAAGCAACTTCGATTTGACGGCATTATAATTTCCGACTGGAGTGCTGTAACAGAACTTATACATCACAGAGTTGCTTCAAATGAATATGATTGTGGAAAGTTGGCATTGGAAGCAGGAATTCAAATTGAAATGGCAACAGCATCTATTATGAAGAATATAGAGGCTTATATCGAATTGGATCAGAATTTAGAAATTTTACTGGATCAGGCAGTAGAAAAGGTTTTGTGCCTAAAAGTAGAATTAGGCCTATTTGAAGATCCTTATCGGGGAGTCAGTGCAGAAAGGGAAAGAAGAGAATTGTGCAGCTATGAAAAAAAGGAGGCGGCAAGAAATGCGGCATTGGAAGCGGCAGTTCTGTTAAAAAATAACGGAATTCTACCAATGGAAAAGAAAAAGGAGGTGGTGCTTGCAGGACCTTATGCAATAACACGCGATATACTGGGACCATGGTCTATTGACGGAAATACAGAGCATGTAGTCAGTATTGCAGAGGGATTGAAAAGTAGATACGCAGATGTAAAATATGTTTTTCCGACAGAGTTTGAATGTATATCGGAGAAAGAGCGAAAGCAGATTGTACAAGGCGCAAAAGAAACCGGTGTGGTAATCCTGGCACTGGGAGAACCTGAATCATGGTCAGGAGAGGCAGGATCAAGGGCGGATATTACCTTACCTGCGGCGCAATGCGATTTGGCGAAAGAACTCCATAAAGAAAATATATCGGTAGTTGTGCTCTTGTTTAATGGGAGACCATTGGACATTCGGGAACTGGAGCCATATGCAGATGCAATTTTAGAAATGTGGTTTCCGGGAACGGAAGGAGGAAATGCAGCGGCGCAGTTATTATATGGAGAGGAAAATCCATCAGGCCGGCTTGCGATGAGTTTTCCGTATGGAAGCGGTCAAATTCCTGTTTCTTATAATGCTGCTCCGACAGGAAGACCGAAAGAACTTCTGGTAAATGAAAAAAGGTATAAATCTCAGTATTTGGATATTCCGAATGAGCCGTTTTATAGTTTTGGGTATGGTCTGAGTTATACTAAATTTAAAACAGAGTTGGGCGGTGAAGTACGAAAGAATTTGGATGGATCATATGTGATACCGATGAAAATAACCAATCTGGGAAATCGAGACGGAAAAGAAGTTGTTCAACTTTATATCCATAAAAAGAAATCAATGGTTGCAAGACCTGATAAGGAATTAGCTGCTTATCGTAAAGTTTCGGTTCGAGCAGGTGAAAGTGTAACAACAGAAATGGTGCTTGGAAAAGAATTGTGGAAATACTGGGTTCCGAATAAATGCTGGACAAATGATGTGGGAGAATATACTATAAGTGTTAATACAGAGGGGGGATATAAGGAAATATGTGATATCGTTGTGACATAAAACTGATTTGGTATTGGGGGATCAGATGAATAACAGAAAAATAAAACTTCTCAGATTTTTATTAGGAAATGAAAAGGTATCCTCGAATGAACTGATGGAAAAATTGCGGATCAGTCAGAGAACACTTCGTGCAGATGTCAGAGACATCAACAACGTTCTGAAGAAAGAGCAGATCAGTGTTCATTCTTCAAGTTCCGGGGGCTATTATTTAAAAGAGGAAGAAAAGCTTGTCGTACAAAATGTATTGGAAGAAATGATATATCAAAGCAAATGTATAATTTTTCCGGAAACATTAGAAGAAAGATGTCTGTTTGCTTTTGTTTGTCTGTTTTTTGAGAAAAAGCCGATTTCTATTCAACGATTGGCAGAGAAACTGTATGTGTCCAAAACATCTATGCAGCAGACAAAGCATGAAATGATGCAGATTGTCCGTTGGTATCATGGGATTTGGTTGGAAAATGATGTTCATGGGATACGGATTTGCGGAAGAGAGGAATGTAAAAGACATGTGTTAACCGAAATATTAAACTATCGGACATATGGTTCTATTCTTATGGAGCGGGTGATCACATTCCAATTTGGGCGTGAAAAGTATCTGTTTTATATTTCTTTATATAAAGCACTTCCGGAGATGTTATGTCATCATGGGTATCGGTTAATTGACAAAGCAATTGAAGGATTTTCATTAGATATATTTTTGGGACTGATGAGAAAAGAGAAGGGATTTAAATTGGAAAACGCAGAGCTTACTTCTAAGAATTCTGCTTTTATTGAGGAGTTAGATCTGTTTCTCGGAAAACAGGGATATTGGCTTGATGAGAAAGAAAAAATATATTTTGAAAAATGCTTAGAGGCAAAACGGGTTCTGGTTTCATCAGAAGCAACTTGTGAGGTTTCAGATACAATAAGGAAGCTGACAGGTGAGTTTTTGCGGGATATAGATGCTCAATATAAAACGAATTATCAGCATAATAAAGAATTGCGTAAGCGGATGGAAATTCATATCCAGAAAATGGTTTTGCGGTTAAGCCAGAACTATTTTGAACACAATCCGGTATTAGAAGAGTTGTTGACAGGATATGAGCCGGAAATGAAAATGGCGGAAATGATGAATGTATATTTGCAAGCGTATTTTCAACTACAGGCGAATGTACATGAAATCGGATATATTGCGATGTATTTCCGGGCATATTTGAGTAAACGTGTGAAAGCAATTGTTTTGTGCGATATCGGTGAAAGCGTAGCCGATTATATGATTCGACAGATTGCGGATTATTGTGGTGAGACACTCGAAATTATTGACAAAATGTCATTGGCGGAATATCGCTTGAATCCAAAACCTGTGGATATTCTGATATCGAGTTCACGAGTATATGGAGTGGAGATATCGAAACAGACAACAGTTTTATATGTTGATTATCTTATAAAAGAAGAGCAGTTGAAGAAGCTTCAAAGTCATCTGCTCAGATATACAGATTAAGGAGGAAGGCAGATGGTGCGCATAATTGCGTGTGATTTAGACGGAACATTATTGAAGCGGCATAGGATGGTAACACAATATAATGCGGATTGTATAAAGAAAGCTATGCAGCATGGGATACGGTGGATTGTAGTAACCGGAAGATCCTATCGAGGGGCGAAAGAATTTCTTGAACCATATCAAATTTCATGTGATTATATACTGATGAATGGGGCGGAATTCCGCAATGAGCAGGGGAATGTCATTTTTACAGAAGATATTGACTTACTAAAGGCAAAAGCAGTATGTGGAAAACTGGTATGCGAGGGATTGAATTTTGAAATTAATACGGATAAGGGCGATTATTCGACAGAAAGACAATTATATACAGATTATATAGCAGGGGATTGGAAATTTATATTTTCAGAAAATCATATAGTGAGAAAAATACTTTGCTTTTGTAAGGATATTTCTAAACTGAATAGAATTAAGCGGGAGATTGCGAGAGAGTATGGATTGTCCGTGTTATCATCGTCTGAAACGACAATGGAGGTGACGGCGCCGAAAGCACAAAAAGGAATCATGCTTTTACGGGCAGCAGAGTATTATCGGGTTGTACCAGAGGAGGTGGCTGTTTTCGGAGATGGGGACAATGATATATCTATGTTTACTCATTTTCCGGAATCTTATGCAATGAAAAACGGTTCTGATAATCTGAAAAAACTTTCAAAATATATTACAAGATATACCAATGAAGAAGATGGAGTAGGACGTGCTATTTGTGAAATGCTGAAGGCTTGAAAAAATATGATAAAAACGGGCAGAGACTCAGTTCCAGAGCTTCTGTCCGTTTTCTCTCAGCCATTTCTGCTGCGCTTTATAATCCGGCATGATTTCATAAACGATTTTATAAAATGCCGGAGAGTGATTCATTTCTTTTCTATGAGCCAGTTCGTGGATTACGATATAATCCAAAACAGCTTCCGGCGCAAAAATCAAACGCCAGTTGAAATTGAGGTTGCCGTCAGAAGAGCAGCTCCCCCAGCGTGTCTTCTGCTCTCGAATGGCAATACGACCGTAAGTAACGCCCATGATCTGTGCGTAGTAAGCGGTTTTTTGTGTAAAAATATCTCGTGCGATCTCCCGGTAACGTCGGCGCTCGGTTTCAGAGAGCATTTGATTTGAGAAGCAGTTGCTTTCGGCTGCTTTTTTCTTTTGCTGTAAATGCTTTAATATCCAACCTTCCTTTTCGGATAGAAAACCTTCAATCATGGAGCGGGGGGTATTTTTTGGAGCACGTACACGAACTTTGCTTTCGACAGTAATCTGGATAGCAAGAGTTTTGCGGTTGCTGTATATGATTTCGTAAGGGAAAGGATATTTGGGCATAGGACACCTCGATTTTATTGATTTTTGGGTCAGATTAAAAAGAACTCTGAAAGCAGTACCGTCAGACAGCAGAAGACGGCTACCTTGAATAGTCCGGCGCCGAACCAGGCAGCTGCGATTCCGACGAGCAGAGCCAACAGGCCGGCTGCCGGACTTTGGGTTGCGTTTAGAATAGCGGGAAAAGTCATGACTGCGAGTGTCACATACGGAACATAATACAGAAATGACCGGATAAATTGGTTTGTGATCGGTTTGCGGATCAAGGTCATAGGCAGAACGCGTATGGCATAGGAAACGGCCGCCATGATAAAAATGTAAATATAGATTCTGCTTGTCATGTGTTTGATTCCTCCTTGGTTTGACTTTTCGGAAATAAAATTGCTGCTGCGGCAGAGATTACGACAGTCAAAAGAATGGTTCTTGTTCCATCGGAAATATCGGAGATTATCGGCAGGTATGCCGCACAAAAGCTTGCGGTAAAGGACAGTACCACCAATCCTGCAATGATTTTTTCTTTACGTGCGGGAGGAATGATCACAGCAAGAAACATCCCATACAGAGCGACGCTGAAAGCGCTTACAAGTCGAAGCGGCAGCAGATCTCCGGCTATGACGCCGAAGGCGGTTCCGAAGGCCCAACACGGAACGGCGACCAGAATCGCACCATACATATAGTATGGGTTCAGACAACCTGGGCGGGCAATGGAAATAGCAAACAATTCATCCGTAATATAGAAAGAAGTAAGGAGCCTGTGACGAAGCGGAAGTCCCGGATCCGCTTTTTGGCTGAGGGCACAGCTCATTAACATATAACGTGCGTTAGTAATAAAGGTAATGACTGCAATCTCCAGGAAGGTTCCCATTGCAGCAATCAATGTAAAGCCTGCATATTCTCCTGCGGATGCACTGCAGAGCGCACTGGCTAAAAAGCCCTGAAAAGGAGTAAGTCCTGCGCGCCGGGCAACAATACCGAGGGAAAAGGAGACTGCAAAGTAACCGAGTCCGATCGGGATTCCGTCACGGAAGCCCTGCCTGAGAGCAGTCTGATTTGCTTTTGTCTGAAAGGAATAATCAATCTGTGTTGAATTCAAAATATATACCGCCTTTTTGCTACTTTTTATTACATAGAAAATCCTACGAAATCTTTTTTATTATATATCGCATACTCCAAGAAGTAAAATGATTTTTGAATATAAGAAGAATGAGAATATCTGTGAGAAGTATATTGACATTTTGGCTTGCAGACGGTAGCATCAAGAGAATAAGAAGGAATGTTTACAGGATATTGGGAAAGGATAAGAAATGTATGGAAAAAGGCAGGAAAGCAAAAGGCAGTTGGATGAAAAATATGAGAAAGGCAATGAATATGGAACTTCGGGAGCATAGAAGCTCCTTTGTTGTGTATTTTATACTCAGGCTGTTGGTGATCATTACGATGGTGCTGCAGTTTATCAATGGAAATTATGAGAACTTTTTTCTGTGTATTTTGACGCTGGTGCTTTTAATCGTGCCGAGTTTGGTACAGGTTACGTTTAAAATAGAGCTGCCGACGGTGTTGGAGATTTTGATTTTAGTTTTCATTTTTTCTGCGGAAATATTGGGAGAAATTCAGGAATACTATATTATTATTCCGATGTGGGATACGGTTCTTCACACGATCAACGGATTTCTGGCGGCGGCGATCGGATTTTCCATGGTGGATCTGCTGAACAGGAGTGAGAAGACGGTGTTTCAATTATCACCGCTGTTTACGGCGATTGTTGCTTTTTGCTTTTCGATGACAATCGGGGTTGTATGGGAATTTTTTGAGTTTGGCATGGACACTTTTTTCGGACTGGATATGCAGAAAGATACAATTATCGAGGCGATACGATCGGTGTCGTTAGACCCGGCTGGGAGAAATGTGGTGTCGGTGATCGATCCTATTAAACATGTTGCGGTAAACGGTACAGAGTTGGGGCTGGGCGGATATCTGGACATTGGGTTGATCGATACCATGAAAGATTTGCTTGTGAATTTTATCGGTGCGGTTGTTTTTTCTATATTCGGATATTTTTATGTGAAAAATCGTGGAAAAGGAAATTTTGTTTCCGGATTTGTACCGAAGCGTAAGAAAAAGGAGAAGGATTTTCTGAGAATTGTATCAGAAAAGGAGGAAAAGTAGAGCATCGTTTTTATTGCAATTTCAATAGGTTTATACTACAATAAAAATAATCGGCATTTACTTAAAATGAGTAGATTTTATAAGGAAAAGATACGTGTGGGAGAGTTCATATGAGTGAAAAACAGAAGATTCATTCTATTTTAGAAATTATGAACGGAGTGCTGGGCAGGGTAAGAAATTACTATGATTCAGAGTATGTTTATTATATCGAAAAAGATGAATATGAGATATTGACAATTTATGAATGGTGTGCGGAGAATGTACAGTGGCAGAGAGACAGGATCAAGCTGTTGGACTCAGAACAGTGGCCGAAGTGGGTAAAGCAGGAAATTCTGGATACGACAGAGGAGAGTTACAGTGTACATCTTCCGCTGGAGGATGGTGTTACAGCGGTGCTCGCAGCAGTGCAGGTGCATCGCGGCGGATGTACAATGGAGATGCTTCAGGCGATGATTCCGATGATCTCGCAGACGATCGTTCTGCAAAAGATGCAGAAGCAGCAGGAGTATTTAAGCTATCATGATGACCTGACCGGACTGATGAATCGAAACAGTTTTGTTGCATATCTGGCAGAGGCGGAGCAGAGGGATTTAAAATCACTCGGTGCATTATCGGTGGATATCAACGGTCTGAAAAATTTCAATAAAGAGTTCGGACGAGATTACGGAGACGAGGTTGTGATCCGTGTCGGTGAGATTTTGGAGGAGTATTTCCGGCCGGGGGCGGTTTACAGATTGACCGGAGACGAATATCTGGCGATTGCAGAGGATGTTTCTTATGAAGCCTTTATGAAACAGGTGAACAGTGCGCATGACAGACTGGAGAATATCAGTCTGGGGTTTACAACTATGGGATATGCATGGGAAAAGGTAGATATTCATGCAGGAACTCTGATTTCTGATGCGGAAAATATGATGCGGGATGAAAAGCAGAAGTATTATAAGCATCTGAAGAAAGGGCACCATGAACCAATCATCAAGAAGGATCTGCTGACGGACTTGGAAAACGGAAGCTTTATTGTATGTCTTTTGCCGATCATGGATGCAGAGTCGGAGGAAGCTGTCGGTGCAGAAGCGGTCGTGCGTTATCACCACAAGGATCTGGGAGTGATGAACCCAGGAAGATACATTACACTTTTAGAGGAAACGAAATTATCACACTATCTGGATATCTATGTGTTTGAAGAGGTCTGTAAGACGCTGGCAAGGTGGGATAGAGACGGTCTTCCGATGCTGCCGGTTTCTGTGAATTTCGCAGGTGCCACCTTGCGTCATGAGAGTATTGCAGATCAGATGTTGGAGCTGGTGGAGAAGTATCAGGTGCCATGTGAGTATCTGGAGGTAGAGGTGTCTGAATCCGGTCATGGAATGAACCAGGAGATGTTGGCAGAGACAAGCAATAAGATCAGAAAAGCGAATATTCGGGTGACACTGGATCATTTTGGTGAGAAGAACTCCAGCTTTTCGATTTTGTCGATCATGGAATTTGATGGTTTGAAGCTGGACAAGGGGATTGTGTCTGAAATTGTAAGCAACAGCAGAAGTCAGATTGTTACAAAAGCAGTCATAGACATTTGCAGGAGACTTGGAGCGAGAGTGACGGCAGCCGGTGTGGAAACACAGGATCAGTTGAATATGCTGAGAGAATTGGGCTGCGAATATGTACAAGGCACATTGTTTAATAAACCGATTACGATCGATACCTTTGAAACGAGATATATGCGATGATACAAACATGGGCAGCCGGGATTACACCGCTTTTGGAGAAAGAATGCTATCAAAATTACTATACCAAAGCCCCACTGTTTCGTCGGGAAAAGGCAGACCGGCTTCAAAAGCAGCCGGCAAGGGCGCAGAGCATAGGGGTATGGGCGCTATACGAAGAGATGAAAGCATTTTACGGATTGACCGGAGAGGAAGCGTATAATTTTTCCCATTCGGGAAATTATGTATTGTGTTCGGTCTGTACAGAGTATCGAAAGTCCGGATCGGAAATAAAAGTAGGCTGTGATGTGGAACAAGTAGGAAAAGTCAGGCTTGATCTGGCCGCCCGCTTTTTTTGCAGATCAGAGTATCAGGATATTGCAAAGGAAGAGGATGAGAAACGAACAGAACTCTTTTATCGATACTGGGTACTGAAAGAAAGCTTTATGAAGGCAACCGGAGAGGGGATGCGGCTTGGACTTGACAGCTTTGAAATTTGTATGGCAGATCCCCCGGTTCTGATCCGACAGCCGAAAAATTATCAAGAGACATACTACTATATGGAATCTGAGCTAGAGGAAGGGGCATATCGGGTATCCGTTTGTTCGACAGATGCAGAAATTTGTCCCGAAATACAGGTGATTCGATTGGGGTTGTAAAAAATGAATGGAAATAGGGACTATTTGACCAGAAGCAGAAGAATAGAACGGCGAATGCATAGACTGCTTACGATTACACTGGCAGTAGGAGTAATTATAGGAATTCTTATTGCGGGAATGATCGATCGAAGTGCGGACGACGAAAAAGATAAAAAGACTGCGGATACGACGTCACAGAAGACGATCACAGTGGAAAAAACAGAGACAAAGATCGTAGATGCCGTAGAAGTTGCAAGGCTGAATGCAGAAACGCTTGCATCGAAACAGGAAGAGTGGAAGCTGACACTTGTAAACGGTGCATATCCGCTGGATCGAGGGTATGTCCCGGAGTTGGCAGAGGTGGAACCGGATAAATTTGTGGATAAAAGAATTGCCGAGGATTTGCAGCAGATGCTTTCCGATGCGAGAGCGGCGGGGTTAGATCCATTTATTTGTTCTGCGTACCGGGATTATGAATACCAGAGAACGGTATTTAATGATACGATGGTTACGTGGATCACACAGGGATATACACCGTTGGAGGCGTACGAAGAGACAGCAAAATCGGTGGCGATACCGGGAACCAGCGAGCATGCGACGGGGCTGGCTCTGGATATTACATCGGCAGAATTTCCGGAACTGGATGACCGTCAGGCAGAAACAGCAGAATCACAGTGGCTTGCCGATAATTGCTGGAAGTATGGATTTATTCTCCGATATCCGCCGGAAAAATCAGAGATTACAAAGATTGTATATGAGCCATGGCATTATCGGTATGTAGGAAAAGAAGCGGCGAAAGAAATTACAGAACAAGGGGTAACTTTAGAAGAATATTTGGGAAAATAATATAGAACCGTTATATTATTAATCTTTAGAGGTCGGGCAGGGAAATATGTCTGACCTCTTTACATTTGAAAATTGTTTTGATAGAATGATAAAAGGAAAATCATCGATTTATGAAGCAATGAAAAAGTTTCTATAGATTGCAAGAGCATAGATACAAGCGATAAGGAGGTTTTTATTTTGGAAGAGTTATCATTTGGAGAACAGGTCAAGATCATACTGAGTCGTAAAAATATGACAATCAAGGAACTGGCAGAGAAGATTCAGGAGTGTACAGGGAAAGCGATGTCCCGTCAGAATTTGACACAGCGTTTAGGAAGAGATAATTTTCAAGAGCAGGATATGCGTATGATCGCGGCAATTTTAGGGTGTCCGTTCCGATTGAGTATTTTTCCGACAGATCCGCAAGAGGATGAGAAAATGATGGAATATGCCAATGTCGATATGTATAAGAAGCGCAGAAGCCGTAAAAGAGAAGAAGAGGAAGATATGTATCAACAGACGTTGGTATTCGATGAAGAGCCTGTGGAAAATGAATCAAAAGAGATAGAAACAGAAGCAGCTGCTGCAGTTTCGACAGAAGGGAAAATGTCAGAGGATGAGAGAGACATGACAATCGGCGAGCTGTATGAAATACACGAAGAGCTTGCGGAACTGGAGAAGCCGGTAATACAGAATATGGAGAGAGGACCGGAACGGATAGAAGCAGAAGAGAGTCAAGAATCGTTTGAGGACGAGAAAAAGGAAAAACTCCATACGGGCGGTATTTTCCTAAGAAGAGTGAAACGGGACGAGGAGATACAGAAAGCGTCAGTTCAGAGGGCGGAGGAGAAAAAAGCGTCAAAAGAAAGAGAAGTGATCACACCGGATTCAGAAGAGTTTGAACCGGTTATTAAGCATAATGATCTGGAAGAAGATCTGACAGTGGGAGAAATGAATCCGTATACAGGCCGAGAGTATCAGAGCAACAGTGTTAGAATGCATCCGAGCAGAATCGGATATGTGCAGGTTTATGATCGAAAACAGCATCAATGGACAGATATGACGGAATGGGCATTTTTGGGGTATCAGGAACGGAAGAAGGCATTACTCGGAAAGGATTATGAGCCTCCGATCTATCTGGATTAGTCGGAAGGATATGCGGAGAAGACGATATGGAATGGAAACAATTATTATCGACAAAGCGGGCGCGTGGAAGTTATTCCGGTGTCCGTAAGATGACAGATTTGCGAAGTGAATTTGAAAAAGACTATCATCGGATCATTGGCAGTGCATCATTTCGAAGACTTCAGGATAAAACACAGGTCTTTCCGTTGGATCAGAGTGATTTTATCCGAACACGGCTGACACATTCGCTGGAAGTTTCTTCGTTGGGAAAATCGTTGGGACAGAATATCGGAGAGAATATCCTCAAGTACCGGAAAGATGCCGGATTTACCGCACAGATGAAAGAGGATATCTGTCATATCTTGCAGTGTGCGGGACTGATACATGATATTGGGAATCCACCGTTTGGGCATTTTGGCGAGGCAGAAATCCGGGAATGGTTCATGCGTAATCTGAACGTATTGAAGTTTAAGGGAACTCCGGTATCGGAAATCCTGACGGAGCAGATGCTTGGAGACTTTTATCACTTTGAGGGGAATGCGCAGGCGCTTCGATTGGTAACAAGGCTGCATTATCTGGTGGACGAGAACGGAATGAATCTGACCTATGCACTTTTGAATACAATTATCAAGTATCCGGTTGCATCTACGGAGATTCATCCGAAGACAGGGAACATCAAAGATAAAAAAATGGGATATTATTATGCGGATCGGAAAATATTTGAAGATATTGTAAAAGAAACCGGAGCAGGTACAAGCCGTCATCCGCTTACCTATATTTTGGAGGCGGCGGACGATCTGGCCTATAAAACGGCAGATATAGAAGATGCGTTTGTGAAAGGTTATATTTCTTATCAAATGTTGGAAGATGCGTTGCAGGAATTGACAGGTTCCTGCGGAAATGAAGGGTATAACCCTCTGGAAAAATTGCAGATACTCTATGCCAGAGGAAAGGAAAAGGGAGTACGAAATCCTGAAAGCTATGCAGTGAAAAACTGGATCGTACAGGCGCAGGGATTTTTGATCAATTGTGCGACATTTGGGTTTACTTCAAATTATGAGGCAATTATGGCGGGAACCTATCAAAAGGATCTGTTTTATGGAACTTACGGGGAAAAACTAATGGATCTGCTTGGAGCAATGGCATATAGAGAGGTCTTTTCTTCCAAAGATATTTACAAAATGGAGATTACAGAAGCGGTACTGTTGGATTTTCTGTTGGATCAGTTTGCCAATGCAGTGCTATATTATGATACAGATGTACCGTTGGGAACCATTGACAAACGGATAATTTCTTTTATTTCCGATAATTATCGCAGTGCGTACCGTTTGCAGGCAGAGGGAAAAAATGAAGCTGAGAAATTATATCTCCGCCTGCTTCTGGTAACGGATTTTATCTGCGGAATGACAGACAGCTATGCAAAACGGTTGTATCAGGAAATGAAAGGGATTATCTGAGAGATCGACACCAATGGCCGAACCGGCCTCGATCATTGCGTTCGTCTTCGCTGAGTGACAGTTGATCGCAGTAGGAATCTGTAAATTCCGGGAAACCAAACAGTTCTGCAGCGCGGGCTTCTCTGGAATCGTAGATTCCGGGAACTCCCAGACGATAATGACCATCTTCTTCTATGAGAAGGAGGTGGTTATAATTATGATAGCCGTGGAGTAAAAAACTGTTATTTGCAAGATTCCAACAGCGGCGGGGAAGACAGGAGAGATCACTGCGACGGATCTTCCGTATATTCACAGAGGTATTTACATCTGTGTCAGGAGTGGGAAGCTCTTCACAAACCTCTTGGGGTACTGCTTCGGAGGCGGTTTCCGGTATGGGATCTGGATCTTTCGGCTCGGAGACCGGGAGTGGGGAGTCCTCTTTCGGAAGCTGTGCCGGTTCTTCTGTATCCGGTGGAAGATATACGATTTTTCTTGTATCAAAGTGGAGCCCCGGTGAGGCTGCCGCAAGAATTTTTCCTCCAGGAAGTACAAGGAAGAAGCCGTCTATCTGCTTTAGGGGATATTGATTGGGAAAATGAAGTTCAGAAATACTTGTTTTTTCAGAAATCCTGCGTGTCTGGCAGGGAATATCGGCAAATTCTCCGGCATTTATGTTATTTTCTTTCAGATAAAAGACAGAGAGTTTTGCAGTATCTCCGGAAGATACAGGGAGATTTCGTGCGTTGAGCTGCAAAAAACAGGTATGCTCCTGCTTTGTAAGCTTTAAGAAGCCTGTGTTGCGGATTTTTTGATCTGCTTGATATTCATACAGATAGTAAATACCAGTGTTCATATATGATGAGAACCTCCGGTCTTGTCTTTATAATAATGTATTCTTATTTTGGAGAAAAAGAACTAAGACAAAGGGGAAAATATATAGAGAGGTACAGAAAAAAATATGGATATAGATGAAAAATATATGAAAGAGGCGATCCGTCAGGCGAAGAAAGCCTATGCATTAGAGGAGGTTCCGATCGGGTGTGTGATCGTGTATGAGGGGAAGATCATTGGGCGGGGATATAATCGAAGGACGATCGATAAAAATACACTGGCACATGCCGAGCTTCAGGCAATTAAAAGGGCAAGTAAAAAAATGGATGACTGGAGGCTTGAGGACTGTACGATGTATGTGACGTTAGAGCCGTGTCAGATGTGTTCGGGTGCAATCGTGCAGGCGCGCATCAAACGCGTTGTGGTAGGGTGTATGAATCCAAAGGCAGGCTGTGCAGGTTCAATCTTAAATTTGCTGAACATGCAGGAATTTAATCATCAGGTGGAGCTGACGACAGGAGTTTTAGAAGAAGAGTGCAGTGGAATGATGAAGCAGTTCTTTCGGGAATTGAGAGAAAAAAAGAAAAAAGTGAAATAGATAATAAAAAAGTAAAGTCATTTTGAGGAATCAAAAGAACTTTACTTTTTTGTGGGGTTATTCAAAAACTACTTTTCAAGCATTTCGACAATTTTATCAAACTCCATTGCATGAGATGCCTTTACCAGAATGGTATCTCCTTTTTTTAGTATAGAACTCATATCTAAAAAGAATGCGTCCTTATCTGCATAATGGTGAATCTCAATTGTATTTCCGGAGGAAGCGGCAGCTTCCGCAGCGCCTCTGGAAAGCTCGGAGGATAACGTACCGATGCAGATCAGAACGTCGATTCCGCATGAAACGGTATGCTCTCCTACGTCGTAGTGCATCTGCTTTTCCTGTTCGCCGAGTTCGCCCATATCTCCCAGAATCGCAACGGTTCTTGTCTCTGCTTTTGCAAGAACATCGAGGGATGCCTTCATAGAAATCGGGTTCGCATTGTAGCAGTCGTCGATGATCGTATAGGTCTCTGTGTCGATCAGATGATTGCGTCCCGGCAGTGGTTTTAGCGCTTCGATACCGGCTTTGATCTCGTTGTCGTTCATACCGAGCGCATATCCTACAGCGATTCCTGCAAGCGCATTATGTACCATATGTTCGCCGGGGATAGAGATATGAGCCGAAAATGTGGATCTGGGAGTGACAAATACGGCGTCGGATCCCCGTAATCCTTTGTTTTCAATGTATTCTGCACGGTAGCTTGCGTTGTCTCCCAAACCAAAGTATACCGGTGCAAGCCCATTTTCGGGAACATAGGTAATCAGTTTATCATCGTCTCCGTTGAAAATAATAGTTCCGTCCGGGTTCATATACTGAAACATTTCTGTTTTGGCTTTTAAAATACCGTCACGGGAGCCCAACA
Organism: uncultured Schaedlerella sp.; assembly: GCA_963559385.1. Classification (GTDB taxonomy): domain Bacteria; phylum Bacillota; class Clostridia; order Lachnospirales; family Lachnospiraceae; genus Schaedlerella. Next base: position 82,292 of record CAUWKK010000002.1, on the reverse strand, counting down.
GTTCCATGTGGGCAACGCCGATATTGGTAATGACACAAATATCCGGTCGAGCCATTTTTGCGAGCCGTGTCATTTCACCGAAATGATTGATGCCCATTTCCAGAACGGCAATTTCATGCTCGCTGCGGATGTTAAAAATGGTCAGTGGAACGCCGATTTCGTTATTAAAGTTTCCAGCTGTTTTTAATACGCAGTATTTTTGTTCCAAGACAGAGGCAATCATTTCTTTCGTACTTGTTTTTCCGACGCTTCCCGAAATACCGACTACTTTAATATTCAGACTTCTGCGGTAGTGTTCGGCAAGATCTTTGAGAGCCTGCGTGCAGGAGTCGACCAGAATATAAGGGAAAGATACATTGCCGAGAGTTTCTTCGGAAAGCGCACAAAGAGCGCCCTCCTGAATAGTTTGCGGAATAAATGTATGTCCGTCTGCTTTTGCTCCTCGAATGGCAACAAAAAGGCTGTCTTTTTCTACCTTTCGGCTGTCGATCACCACGCTTGAGACTTCTCTTTGAGCGGAGCTCTCATCTCCGAAATAGGTTCCGCCGCAGGCGGCTGTAATTTCTTTTAAAGTCATATGTTTCATAATATGTTTGTTCCTTACTTATATCTTGCTTCTAAAGATTTTTGAATGATGAGTTCGCACAGGTCGCCATATTCAATTCCGGCGGCATTTGCCTCTTTCGGAAGCAGACTTGCTGCTGTCATTCCCGGAAGGGTATTGACCTCCAGACAGTACAGATTATTTTCGGCATCCAGAAGAAAATCAGCGCGGCTGTATACGTTTAATTTTAATGCGTGGAAAGCACGTACGGTCAATGCCTGCATTTTTTCTGTAATTTCCTGTGAGATATCTGCCGGACACACTTCTTCAGCAGCGCCGTCCTGATATTTGTTCGCATAATCAAAAAATCCGGTTTTCGGAATGATTTCAATCGGCGGCAGTGCCTTACCGTCAATGATACCGCAGGCAAATTCACGACCCTTTATATATTCTTCAATTACAACCTCGTCTTCGTAACGGAATGATTTTTCTAAGGCTTCTTCATATTCCGCAAGTGTATGTGCAATATAAACACCGATACTGGATCCTCCGGAGCATGGCTTGACTACAACGGGGAGTTCCAGACCAAGTTCGTTCAGCGCTTTTTTATTTTTGTTTTTATGGATGCAGACTCCGTTTGGGGTGTCTACTCCGGCTTGTAAGAAAATATGTTTTGTAAGGCCCTTGTCCATGGCAACTGCACAGCCGAGTGAATCGGGGCCGGTATAGCGAATGCCAAGCAGATCAAAGGTTGCCTGCAGTTTGCCGTTTTCACCCTCTCCTCCGTGCAGACCTAGAAATGTAATGTCTGCCATGCGGCAAAGCTCGATTACGTTTGGACCAAGGAAACAATCGGACTGATCCGGGCGGGATGCACGAATGGCTTCCAGATCCGGTTCCTCGGTACTGATGTTTTTGACGATGTTCAGACCGTGATCCGGCAGTGTAAATACTTCTTCGAGTTTATCGGAGGGGTAAGGAAATCCCATAAAAACATCCAGTAAAAAAGCATCATGTCCTTTTTCAAGCAGTGTACGGCAAATTCCGGCACTGGAAGAAAGAGAGACATCACGTTCGGTACTCAGTCCTCCGGCTAAAACAATAATTTTCATAATCATATACTCCTGTTTTTTATTTATTACTTGCTCATTTCATTTAACAGCGCTTCTTTTGTATCGTATAATTTCTGGGATAAATCAACATAGATGTTGTGCGGATTAAAGAGACGCATTGTCTCATCCCAGAGTGTTTCTTTTTCTGATTTGCAGAAAGCGGCGATTTCTCTTACGGAGGGAGATGTATAAACACATTCTCCATGAATGAAGATCGGCTTTAACAACTCCTTCATGCGGTAGCTTCCGCCGGAAAGGTGGGTTTTCTTCCAGGTAGCTTCCGGGTCAAACAGCATCAAATCGTCGGATTCATCAAATGTTTCGTCTGCGAAACAAATTAAGTCTGCACGTAATTTTCCGGTTTCTTTATCATATACACGATAAATGGTTTTGTTACCCGGATTCGTAATCTTCTCTGTATTTTCAGAAAGTTTAATTTTGGGAATAAACTCGCCGTTCTTATTCTGAATGGCAGCCAGCTTATAAACACCGCCGAAGGACGGACAATCTTTTGAGGTGATCAAATGTGTTCCGACTCCCCAAGAAGTGATTTTTGCTCCCTGTACCTTCAAGTCATGGATTAGAAATTCATCCAGATCGTTAGAGGCGGCAATGACCGCATCTTCAAAGCCTGCATCGTCCAGCATTTTTCTGGCTTTTTTGGAGAGATATGCCAAATCTCCGCTGTCCAGACGGATACCGTAGGCCCTGGGATGAATGCCCTCCTCACGCATTTCCTTAAATACACGAATTGCATTTGGCACACCGGATTTCAGTGTGTCATACGTATCGACCAATAAGGTACATGTATCGGGGTATAATCTGGCATAAGCCTTGAATGCGGTATATTCATCGGGAAAACTCATGATCCAGCTATGTGCATGCGTTCCCATAACAGGAACATCAAACATCTGTCCGGCAAGAACATTAGAGGTTCCGACACATCCGCCGATGACTGCTGCGCGCGCTCCATACAGTCCGGCATCCGGTCCCTGTGCACGCCGCAGTCCGAATTCCATAATGCCGTCTCCCTGAGCCGCATAAACAACGCGGGAAGCCTTTGTCGCAATCAGGCATTGGTGATTAATAATATTTAAAATGGCGGTTTCAACCAACTGTGCTTCCATAATCGGTGCGATGACTTTGATCAGAGGTTCTTTTGGGAAGATCACACTTCCCTCTTCAATTGCATAAATATCACCGCTAAAATGAAAGCCGCTCAGATAATGAAGAAAATCTTCACTGAAAATACCAAGCCCACGTAAGTAATCAACATCTTCATAAGAAAAATTCAGATTTTTAATGTATTGGATGACCTGATCCAAACCCGCCATAATAGAATAGCCGCTTTTATTCGGATTGGCGCGAAAAAAGACATCGAAGATCACAGTTTCATTTTCCTGCGTCTCAAAATATCCCTGCATCATAGTAAGTTCGTACAGGTCCGTTAATAAGGTCAGATTTGGTGTACTCATAATCTTGTGTCCTTTCGTTTTTACCTTGTACAGCGTCGGAAGTAACGGTATTTTCGGATGTTTGCTCCCGAACGGTATTTATATGATTAAAATGATTCCTCTATAATATACCACATCCTGTCGGAAAATAAAATTAAATTTGCAGGGGTGGAGAATGATCTTTTATTTTCAAGGCTGTATCAGCCTATCATCCAAAGAATAGTTTTAGAAGTGGACGGAGACAAGCAGAAAAAAGCATCGGTTTTCCGTTTGGAATGATTGAAACAAAAAGGGAAAATGATTATAATGAAAGGAGAAATAGATGAATAAAAGCGAACAATTAAATATGCGGATACCGGAATTAGACAAGGCAATGGAAAAGTTAAGGCAGATGACGTTGTTGGATGATTTCCTATTTGATGTAGTCACAGAAAATTTGGAAAATTGTAAAATAATTATAGAACTCTCAATGGGAATCAGAATAAAAGAACTTCGTTGGCGGGAGGGACAGAAAGTTATTCATAATTTGCCGGGAATGCGTGGGATTCGTATGGATTTTTATGTTGAAGATATGGATGGAAATATTTTTAATGTAGAGATGCAAAAACGAAATGAAGGGAATATTCCAAAACGAATGCGTTTTTATCAAGCGCTTTTAGATGCGCCATTGCTTCAAAGCGGAGAGAAGAGTTTTGATAATCTAAACCCGACCTACATTATTATTATCTGCGACTTTGATTTATATAAACAAGGTTTGTACCGTTATACATTTGAAAACAGGTGCATAGAACGACCGGATATTTCTATGGGAGATGAATGTACAAAAATTGTTTTAAATACCAAGGGAAGCAATGATAATGAGGTCGAAAAATCTCTGATAGAATTTTTGCACTATGTTGCAAACAGCTGTTTGTCAAATCTCCCGGATCATTGTGATGAACGATTGAAATATCTGCATAATAATCTAAGACAGATTAAGTCGGATAATCAGATAGGAGTGAATTATATGACAGTGGAAGAAAGAATCAGACAGATTAAAGAGGAAGGTGCGAGACGAAATATTATCGAAATGGTTTTAAAAAAGATGAAGCGTGGAAAATCGTTGGAGGTAATTGCAGACGAGGTGGAGGAAACAGTAGAATTTGTACAGCCGATATTTAATATGATTCAAAAACAAGGTGTCGATTGTGATGTACAAACAATTTATGAATTAGTATATGAGGCAGAAAATTAGAAACAGGCATCACTTGTCCGGGAACGTGGGGAAGTGATGCCTGTTTTGGAGCTTATTCAAATTTCGCAAATATTTTCCGGAAGAAAAAGGAATTGATATATGCCAATCCGGAGAATCCGATTACCAACCACAGAAAACCTATGATTCTGAAATCAATATATAAGGTGCTTAAAACAGCCAGAACTGTAATAGCGGCAAGCAACATTGTATAGGGTAAGTGAGCAACTGCCAATAAAAAGGCGTTTTTAAGAGAACCAAAGACAGTGTTCTCAAAGCGTGCAATATAGGGAAACAGATATAATTCTATTATCAAAAACAAAAACAGCATTACGAGCAAGAAAACCTGTAAAATCTCTCTGATGGGCGATGTCATAATTGTCAGGATTCGAAAGTCCGCCCAGAGAACGATTCCTACAGTCAAAACAATCAGCCATGTGAGAGTGCCGATTTTGAAATTGCTTTTAAAGGCCTTGAAAAAACTGCTTGTGATATAACTCTCCTCGTTCTTAACAGCTTTCAGGGTTACTGTATATAATGCGGTAGTCGCAGCGCCGATCGTTACGATCGGGATGCAGCAGATTATAAATAAAATATTCAAAATGATCAAATCGGCAAGACGGCTTAAAAACTGCATTACCGGACTGTCTAAATTAAAAAAACTCATAGAAAACATCTCCTCGCACATTATAAAAATTCTTTGTAGTCTGTAGAAGATTATACTATAAATGGATGAAATTTGCACTATAACTTTCAAGAAATAAAGAAGGCTTTGACTGCTTAGGGAAGTAGTCTTTATTCATAAAAAAACTCTTTTCCGTATTTTTTGCGGTATTCGCTCGGTGTGATTCCTTCATGTTTCTTAAACATCTGTGTAAAATGCGAAAAATTGCTGTAGCCAAGCTCTGATGCTACCAGACTGACAGGGATATTTGGGTTTTTTAACAAATCTTTTGCGGTATTTACCTTGATACGTAAAATATAATTTTTTACATTTTCGCCAGTTTCCTTTTTAAATAATTTTGAAAAATACTCCGGGCTGAAACAAACATAATCAGCAACGTCTTTTACGGAGATATCTTTCGAAAGATTTTCTAAAATATAGTCAACGGCACGCTGTATGGTATCTTTGGATTCGTCTTTATGGGAGGCACTGGCTAGGGCGTTTATCAGATAAGAAATTCCGTCTTTTAAAGACTGCACATCTTTAAAACAGCCCATATAGTCGTTGTAACTATAATCTGAAGAAAATAAATTCATTACTTCGGTTTTTTGATTGTATGAATAAATAAAAAACAACTTTGTAAGTTCCTGATGAAACTGTGAGAGAACATCCAGGTTCAGATGATTTAAAAAGGCATTGTAATCTAAAAAAGCATAAATATTATCTTTTAAGGTAGTGAATTGACTTTTTTCAAGTAATTTGGACCAGCGGGCTACATTTTCAGATAAACTGCTGCTTTCTGGAACGCTGGGGAATTGTTCTGAAAAATAAAGTCCGGGCTTTTTGGTAACATTATTCAGCGCACACTGATGTCCTGGCTGAATGATATTTCGAATATTTTGGAAAGAATCTTTGGGGGTTACATAACAAGATAATTCTTCGGAGATATCCTTTGAAATATCTTGGTAAAAGGTATAAAAAGTGTCCTTTGAAAGTGTGTCCAGGGTATGATTATTGCAAAAAAGCAATAAAACAAACTGCTTGTATCTGTTTAAGCAGATTAGGGGTGAAACATCAATTTCACAAAAGTTTTCGGAGGCTCTTTTCAAAAGAGTATCAAACAATGCAGCGTCTGAGAACTCAGGGATCGTTGAGTTGATATAAGGATAAATATCAATAATAACAGCTTGTACGGCGGAATCTTCTTTTATTAAATAGCCCATTTTGTTTAAGGAAATCTGGGACTGTTGTTTATTTACAGGGTTGGAAGAAAATAAATTAAGTACAATATTGCTCAGGTTTTCCAGTGTGTAATAATCAAAAAGCTGTTTTTGTGATAAAAGACTAGAGACAGCACGTGCCAACACTTCCTCGATTTCGTGATAAGGAGCCGGCTGTACGATATAGTCAAAGCAACCAAGCCTTATGGCTTCTTTTGCATAGTCAAAAGCGGCGTGTGATGTTAGGAGGATTCGGAGAACAGAGGGGTAATTTTCTAACATCCATTTATTTAAAGAGAGACCGTTTTCTCCCGGCATTTCAATGTCACATAGAAGAATGTGGATATTTGAAGTTTTTACAATCTCTTTTGCTGTGCTAACGTTTGCAGCGGTATATACGTTTGTGATTTTAAGTGTTTCAAAGTGGAGCCCATGCAGTAATCCATCGAGTACAGAAAGCTGATCATCAACAATTAAAAGATTCATTTATAGCAGTTCCTCCTTGATCGTTTGGGAAGTTGTGTGATTTACATGTTCAATGAGAGGCAGATAAATTAAAGTACATGCACCGCCGGACGGTTTATTATAAAAGGCAAACTGATAGTTGGTTTTATAAATAAGAGCGATGCGGTGTTTTAAATTTGAAATTCCTACCTGCTTTTTGGCAAACAAATCACATTCCGGGCTGTTGAGCTTTTCTAACATATCAGGAGAATAGCCAATTCCGTTGTCGCTGATCAGAATCTGCATGACGTCTTGTGCATTTAGGACTGCCGGCTTGACTTGAACATCGAAAATGAGCAGAGAGTCTGACACTTTATTATATTTTGCCGTGTTTTCGAGAAAGGTTTGAATCAGCAGGGACGGAACTTGATAATTAAGAAGTGTTTCATCTGCCTGTATATTGAGTATAAAAGGGGTTACACGGTCTAGCAGTATAATATTGTAATAATCATTCACTTCTGCCAGCTCTGAATAGAGTGGTACCAGTTTTAGATTATCGTGAAAAACATAGCGAAGATGATTAGAGAAAGCGATAATCATTCGTTGCATTTTTGCATAATCCTTACTTTCTAACATGTTATATAAACTTTTTAGACAGTTTGCAAAAAAATGTGAACTTGTCTGAAGCTGGTAATACTGCAGCTGTGCATGATCTTTTTCAAATGCTTCTTGCTGCTTTTCATTTGTTAAAATGATTTTTTGATCAATGAGGTGTGCCAGTGCAAGGTTGATGTTTTGGTATTCTATAATATTGCTCCGACTGTATTTCAAAAAAGACGTCGAATCATTGTGTTCCAAATGTTTTGCCGCATCATTAATTTTATTGAGCGGATAGAGCAGTAGTTTATTTAAAGAGTAAAATATATAAACAATAATTCCACAGGCAATGATCGCTATAGCTATAAATAAAATGAGAAACGTATTGGTAAATTGTTTTGCGTAGTTTGAATGAAAGAGGCAAAACATATTGATATCACTGCCTTCAATTGGAGAAGTTGTGAGATAACGTTCGGAAAAAAATGTATTTTTCGGCTGTTTTAGGTCGTCTAATGTAATATCTTCGATAGTAGTGTCAATTTCAGTGAGTATTTCCTTGTTGTTAAAAAAACCAAATTGGATGGAATGATAATTTGATTGATTGTATTCTAAAAATTCATAATTTTCTAGATCAATGGCAGTACAAACATAGAGTTCTCTGACTTTTAAAGCTGTCATAAGAACCGGTCGGCAGGAGTCTTTGAAGAGAATCCACTGATTGTATTCATTGTGCCTGTCATTTAACCAATAATCTCTAAGACCGTCCTTTAGCTGATATGTATATCGTGGTTTATCATGAAAAAAGGACTGTCCTGCTGCAAATGTAGAAACTCTATAATCTTTATCAAAAATAAAAATTGCTTCATAAGGAGATACCTGACGTTTTAGCATTTCAGAAACATTATACTGAAGAACTACTTTTTCTGCATCTCTAAGATTTTTTAAAGTCAGTAATTGGAAAGATTGATCGGAATAACATAGTTTTTGGGTGAAAGAAGCACATTCTTTCATTTCTGTTTCTAAGGAATGTGAATAATAATCAATGGTAGACGCAGTGCTGTAAGCCATTTGATTAAAATGAGATTTTATCAATATGGTAGAGTAAACGATAAGCACGATGGAGGCACAGGCAAATAAGATTATAAAATAACGATATAGGAGTTTTTTGATAGAATAGGGTACTTTTTGTTTGAAAACTGCCATAAGAAATCACCTCAGGTAACGTTTACATATCACTACTTACCCTATCTTAGCAAATGGGTATAGGCAAGTCAAGAAAACAACAAAAAAAGCCGGAAAATCGAAAGTGTAAACGTTTGACAATTTGTATACCTAATGAGAAGATTAAATTAGAAAATAAAAAAACAGGAGGAAAAAAGAATGGCATATTTGGAGATGAATGCATTGTCTGTAATTTTATGCGGTTCCTTTCGGGCAAGTATCTTTTTGCCGGAGATGGATGTGCTGCAATTGGATGATGAAAAACATGAAAAAAAGTATCCGGCATTGTGGCTTCTTCATACGGAGGGCGGAAGTTCTTTGGATTGGAATAAAACAATGGCAGAAAGGTGTGCGGCAGAATTTGGGATTGTTATTATAGCGCCGGATGCGCAGCATTCCTTGTACACCAATATGGAGTATGGTCCTAAATATGAAGAGTTTTTAGCCAAAGAACTGCCCGGAATTATAAGAAATAATTTACCGGTAACAGAAGATCCAAAGCGGAACTGGATCGGCGGTGTGGGAACCGGGGCATATGGAGCTGTTAAGGCGGCGCTGAAACATGGAGATGTGTTTTCTAAATGTATTGCCATAGACGGGATTTTTGACCTTGGAAAAATTTGCAATCTTGCATTGAAGGGAAAAGAGACAGGGATTTTTCATAAGGAAGAATCGTTAAAGGCTGTTTTTGGAGATTTGCAAAATTTTGAAGGGAGTGAGCATGACATATATGCACTTTCAGAAAATTGTACAAAAGGGAAGTATTATATAACAGGGACGGAGGATTCTCAATATGCACAAGAACGTAAGCGGTTATCGAAAATGTTAAAAGGGAAGGCGGTTTACATAGAAACAAAAGGAGAAATTATGGATTTTAGCGAACCAATGGTATTAAAAAATGCGGTTGGGTGGCTGAAAGGTGAAAAATAGAGGAGGAGAACAATATGGCAAATTTTAGACTACATTATTTTTCCGAGGTACTGCAAATGAATGTCGGAGTGAATATTATCATACCGGAAAACACATGGGGACATTCATTAGCGGATCGTCCAAAAGGGTATCGATATTCCGTTCTTTGGCTGCAGTCAGGAGGTGGATTTGATTATACAGATTGGCAGAGGTATACGGCGTTGGAACTGTATGCGGCAGAGGCCGGAGTTGCGGTAGTATGCAGCGGAACATATTGCTCGGGGTATATGGATACGAAACACGGTGATTTTAAATATTTTACACAACTTTCGATAGAGACACCGAAAGTTGTAAGACATTTATTTCCATTGTCAGAAAAACCGGAAGAAAATTACATTGCCGGATTTTCAATGGGGGGATATGGAACATTAAAATGGATGTTGCGGGATCCAGAACAATTTGCAGCATTTGGGTTGTTTTCAGGTATAAAAAATGTACCAGAAATTCTTCCGGAAAAAGAAGACAGAGAAGATGAATTTTATATGTTTGCATCTGCGTTTGGGGATGCAGAGAATACGCTGGGAACGGAAGACGATATAGTGTATATGTTAAAAAAACAGATGGATGCCGGGAAAAATTTTCCGAAAGGATATATGGCAACAGGGGTAGAAGATACGCATTATGCGGATAATGTAGCGTTTATGGATAAGTACGAAGCTATGGGACTTAAGTTTGAACGCGTTATAGATCATGGGGCGCATAATTGGGAATATTGTAACAGACATGTGAAATTGTTTTTGGATTGGCTGAATATAAAAGAGGCGTTTCAAAGAGATGAAGAGTAACGGAGGAAGAGGATTGAATGGGAAGGATGTATTTAAGGCCGGGAAATCCGGATAATGATAACAGGGAGTATTTACCAGAAAAATTGAAGGGTACAGATATTGTAGTAAATGAAAACGGAAATAATTCGCAACCGTATCCAAAAAATTTGCAAGAGTTTCACGGTGTAGTAGCGGACGGACTGGAAGATGAATGGTATGTGTATGTTCCGGACAGTTATTCTCCGGACAAAAGAACACCGCTTATTGTTTCTTTACATGGAGGAATGATGACGGGGTGGGGACAGGCGGTGTATACATCGTGGACTCTGGCAGCAGACAGAGACGGATTTATTGTTGTGTTTCCGAATGCGAATTACAATCGATTTTGGCAGGTTCAATGGGATACGTGGGAGCGGCGGGAAGCTGGTCAAGCGTCGATGCCGGGGGCGATGGAAGGAGAACCGCCAGGGGTGCGTTCTTGTCCAAAGGATATAAGTGAGAATCATGATATCAGGATGATCCTTGGCTTGATAGAACTTATGAAAAAAACATACAATATTGATGCAGGCAGAATTTTTATGCAGGGGATGTCGATGGGAAACATGATGACAGGTCTATTTGCAAGGAATTTTGGGAATATACTCGCAGGAGCGGCAGGTTCCGGGGCGGCAGCATTTTTACCGCTGATATATGATGACAGAGGGAAAATCATAAATACTTCCGGCCCGCTTGCAATTTGGCAGTCCAGGCCGGAAAAGAATGATATCCCCCCGGATCGGGAATTAGAAAAGAAAGTACATAAATATAACCGGCTATATTGGATGCGATTAAATGAGTGTGAATATATTCCGCAAATTACGATACAGGGAGAAAATAATCTGGCTTTTTACAAGGGAGAAAAGGCAGACGTTGTTTATTATGATATTAAAAATCGAGATCACGGGCAGACGTTTGATGATGCAGCGCTGGTGTGGGATTATTTATTTTCGGGAATTCGGCGTGAGAAAGACGGAAAGATCGTAATGCTGCCATCCGTACGAGAAAGGAAAGGCGACACATTTGCGTTTGCTGTGGCAGTTGGAAGTTCAAAAGCCTGGTATGAAAATCATGTTGAAGAGATGGCCGGGAAAGTGAGAAGATGGAAAAAAATGAAATATCACGGACTGGACGGTGGGCAAAAAATCCGAGGGGAGTATTATATGGTTCCGCTTTCTTTTCTGGCAAATGTATTTCAGGCAGAGTTAAAGTATGAGGATAATGCATTGGTGGCATATATGCAATTAAAAGATGGGAGAAAGCTTCAATTTGCCAGAGGAAGTATTGGATGTATTGCAGATCAGGCATTATTGCAAATGTATTGTGAAGCGTTGGCATGTGAGGAAGAGTTATATATTTCTGTTGAATGGTTTTCAGAATGCATAGCTAATATGCACATTTCAGAATGTGAAGATGTCATTTATGTAACGGATCATGCTAATAAATTATCAGCAAATATGGCAGATTTAATAAAGGATATATTAATGGATAAAATTGTGCCGGAAAATTATGAAGAAATGTTATAGCGGAGGAATAAAGAATGCAAAACAAAATTAAAATACTTCTGGGAACTCCGGATGATGCGAATCGCGAATACTTGCCGGAAACGATAAAAGGTTCAGATATTGTAGTCAATGAAAATGGAAATAATTCGCAGCCGTATCCCAGTCGTCTTCTTGAATTTCATGGGAAAATGGGAAATGAAGACGAGGATGAATGGTATGAATATGTACCGGAATGCTATGATCCGGAGAAGAAAACACCACTTGTATTATCCATGCATGGAGGCCTGATGACAGGGTGGGGACAGGCAGTGTATACGTCATGGACAATGATTGCGGAGAGGGATAACGTAATCATTGTATTTCCAAATGCACACACCAGAAGGTTATGGACATTAGAGGGAACAAAATTAGAACGGAGTGTGGATGAACAATTACCGGATGATATGAAGCAGAATTTAGCGGATAACGATGAAAATCCAGATGTGAGATTCGTTTTTGCGTTGCTTGAATATTTGAAGAAGAAATATAATATCGATGAGGAACGGATTTTTATGCAGGGAATGTCAAACGGCAATATGTTTACATCGCAATTTGCCAGATATTTTGGTGACGTGCTTACAGCAGCATCAGGAGCAGGAGGCGGTACGCCGAATCCAAGACTTCTATATGAAAACGGTACGCTGAAGAATGCAGCAGGTCCGGTAGGAATGTGGACTTCTATACCAGAGTTGAATGGCTGTCCACCGTGGTGTGAATTTGAAGATAAAATGATTTATCAGTATACAAGGACATATTGGAATGAGTTGAATGGGTGTAAAACAGATCCGGAAATCAGCATCAGAGGAGAAAATGCATTTGCGTTTTACAGAGGGGAAGAGGCAGATAATGTATTTTTTGAAATTAAAAATCGGGATCATGGACAGACCTTGGATGAAGCAGCGATTGTATGGGATTATTATTTTTCAGGATTACATAGAAAAGCAGACGGTAAAATCGTAGATGAAGGTTCGAGAATTTTGAGAAAAGGAGATGTGTTTGCGATAGCTGTTGCGGACGGATGTTCTACAGCATGGTTTCAGAATAAAAGAGTAGAAATGAAGACATCTGCAAAAAAGTGGAAAAAATTGAAATATCATGGATTAAATGGCGGACAAAAGGTAAGAGGTGAGTATTTCTGCGTACCGATATCCTTTATTGCACAGGTATTTGGTTATACATATCAATATGAAGAAAACGGTGCGGTAGCCTATTTGTATCTGAAAGATAAAAGAGAATTGCAGTTTGCAAGAGGAAGTATTGCCTATGTAGTGGATAATGACATCCGTTGTATGTATTGTGAAGCGCTGCAAAGAGATGGGGAGTTATGTATTTCCTTGGAATGGTTTGCAAGATGTATAGAAAATCTTTGTGCAACGTCATATGAGGATGTTCTATATGTGACAGATCATCATGCAGAGCTGGGGGAAAATATGGCGTTTCTTATCAGTAATCTACTACATAATAAGCAGGAAAAAGGGCTGTGAGGAGGAAAAGAGGATGGCAGAAATTCAACTTTTACCGGGAGTCCCTGATGATAGTAATCGGGAGTATCTTCCGGAGAAAATAAGGCATACAGAGATTGTAGTGAATGAGAATGGCAATAATTCTATCGTATATCCTGAAAAGTTGGAAGAGTTTAGAGAGATTCTTTTAGATGATGTCGAAGATGTCTGGTATGAATATGTTCCAAGTACATATGATTCTCAGAAAAAGACACCTCTTGTAATTGGACTTCATGGCGGATTAATGACGGGATGGGGGCATGCAGTGTACACATCTTGGACACTGGTTGCTGAACGAGAAGGGTTTATTTGTCTATTCCCGAATGCGCATGAAAAAAGAATGTGGGAGAATTATGGGGTATTTGATAACTTTGACCCACAGGCGGCTCCGGATCTTCCGATCATCCAGCCGGCGGAAAATATAGAAGAAAATCATGATATGAACATGATTCTGGCATTGATTGAGAAAATGAAGAAAAAATATAATATTGATACAGGCAGAATTTTTATGCAGGGAATGTCGATGGGAAATATTATGACCGGACAATTTGCCAGACAGTATGGAGATATTTTGGCAGGAGCGGCAGGTTCAGGCGGGCCCTGTGAACTGAGAAATTTGTATGACCAAAATGGAAATATATTAAATAAAGCAGGACATCTTGCAATCTGGCAGTCAAGACCTGAAAAAAACGGATTACCGCCGGGGAAAAATTATGATGAATATACAATAAACAAAAAGAACCGGTTGTATTGGATGCAGATCAATGGGTGTGGAGCGGTGCCTCAGATTTCTATTGTAGGAGAAGACAATTTTGCCTTTTATAAGGGGGAAAAGGCAGATTTAGTATATCTGGATATTAAAAACAGGGATCATGGGCAAACGTTGGACGAAGCATTTTTATATTGGGATTATTTATTTTCAGGGACACGGCGGAATCCTGACGGTACGATCACTCATACGGCAAGTAAATTACCGAGAAAAGGAGATGATTTTGGGATTGCGGTTGTGGAGAGGAGTAAAAATGCGTGGTTTCAGAATCAGGTTGTGTCTATGCACACAAAAGCTGTGAAATGGGAAAAGCTGAAATATCATGGGCTGGATGGAAAACAGATTGTCAGAGGAACATATCTTTGTGTTCCGCTGTCTTTTCTGGCAAGCGTATTTCAGGCAGATTATGTGGCAGAGCAAGGCGGTATTGTCGTGAGAATGCGGTTAAAGGACGGAAGAAGGCTGCAATTTGCAAGAGGAAGTATTGGGTGTGTAATTGATGATACATTTAGGAGTATGTATTGTGAGGCTTTATACCGAGAGGGAGAGCTGCTGGTTTCAATTGAGTGGTTTGCAAGGTATTTGTTTAACCTGACAGTATCTTCCTGTAATGGAACAGTATATGTGACGGATCATTTTGCAGAGTTGTCTGCGTTTATGGCAGATTTAATCAGAGATTTATTGAAGGAGGAAGTTGTATGCGAACAATAAAGGTTTATACACATATAGATGATTATGGTCAAATGGTTGACAACATAAGAGTGAAAGCCGATAATAAAATAAATATAGATAATGTATGCGTAGAATTGCAGGGGCACTATTGCGATCTGAGTGGAAGGGCCTTGTCAAAAGGGATTCTTTCCGTAGAGTGGGACGAGGATGAGATCAAGTTTGTTACAGATCCATTTTTGTATCGTTATGATTTTAAGCTGGTTGGAGTGATCGGAGAGGAAGAAATCGTTATTACAAAGGAAGATATCAATGAAGTAATCGTAGAAGATATAGATTTTTTTACGGCAAAAGAGGAGCAGGGAGTTCTCTATAGATTATACGAACCGGATGCTGCCGAGGCAAGACCGTTGGTTTTGTTTCTGCATGGAGGAGGGGAGTGCGGTACAGATAATGAGCTTCAGCTGACCGGAACATTGGGCGCAATGAAGTTGGCGCAAAGGTGGTCGGAAATGTATGTTATGGCACCGCAGGCTCCATCGGGAACTTTGAGCATGGAGGAAAATTTTAAAGTGATGAAACAGAGAGGGAATCCATTTCGGGTGGAAATGGGAATGACTCCGTTTGCATTAAAAGGGGAGCGTGGCTGGAACCGAGATTATTTGGGAAAGGTAGTGGACATAATTCGTCGGATGATTGCGGAGGGCAAAGTAGATCCAAGGAGAGTGTATGTGACGGGATTGAGCATGGGAGGCGGGGGAACCATTCAGGCAGTTTCTGTGGCTCCGGATTTATTTGCGGCAGCCCTGCCGATTTGTCCGAGTATGAATGGAGAGAGTTATGCACAGTTGCTGCACTGGCCGGAAGTTCCGGTATGGATTTCTACGGCATATATGGATCATCAGCATGGAAGGCATGCGTATCTGTTAAATGCATGTAATCATTTGTGGGAACAGGGAAGAAAAGACGTGAAATATACGATATATCTTCCGGAAGAATTGGAAAAATACGGCATCGGCATTACGGAAGGCATCAGTGCAGAAGAATTGGATGAAGAAAATCATTATAGCTGGATTCTGACATTACATAATGAAAATGGGATTTTAGATTGGATGATTTCCCATGTAAAAGGATGAGAACAGTGATCTTGTAAAAAGAGGATGTGAGGATTATGGTAACAATCAAAGATGTAGCTAAATACGCAGGTGTTTCCATCGCTACGGTATCAAGGATTATCAACGATCGGGGACCGATCAGTGATAAGACCAGGCAGAAAGTATATGCGGCGATGGAGGAACTTCACTATCAGCCGAATGAAATGGCAAGAGCTCTGCAAAAGAAAAAAAGTAACATGATAGGAGTGATTGTACCATCTATACAATATCCTTTTTTTGGAAAAATGATCGAAGCGGTGGAAACAATATGTCAGGAAAAGGGCTACAAACTGATGCTTTGCAGATCCGGTGAAAGTGAAAACCGAGAAATAGAGATGGTGTCTATGCTTGAGGCAAATAAAGTAGATGGAATCATATTATGCAGCCGGATTGGAGAGGCAGAGATCTATAAAAGAAAAAAATCAATGCCGATCATAAGTATTGATCGAAATATTGAAGGGCTTTCTATGGTCACATCGGATAATTATTGCGGCGGTGTATTAGCGGCACAGGAATTATATGCAGCGGGCAGCAGATCCCCTATATTATTTGGAGACATCATGCCCGAGTATATGGAGATGTGTAATAGGAGCAAAGGTTTTTTTGAGGAATGTAAGCGGCTTGAAATGAATGTAAGAGATGTTCCCGCAGTTTGTGATTTTAAGGACAAAAGGGCAATTGCACAAGTTTTTTTGGAGGGATTGAATAGATATCCGGATATAGACGGAGTATTTGTCACAAGTGATGCGTTGGCATCTTCTCTTGTTTGCAGCGCAAGAATCAAGCAACGAAAAATTTGGGAGAAGATTCCGCTAGTATCATATGACGGAATGGAAATTTCTGAATTGTTGGATATCAGTTCTGTGGCCCAGCCTATATATGAAATGGGAGCGGCTGCAGTTACGCAGCTTATTGCAGAAGTGGAGGAGAAGAAAGCTCCTGACAGTATTGTTTTACCGGTACATTTGATTGGTCGTAAAAGCACAAGAGACTTTGAGAAAGGCGGTAAAAAGATGAATTTTGATAAATTAACAGAGTATTTGGATTCGCTGGAGCAGGAATATGGTATTCCGGCATCAGATTGTAAAATTACAAGAGGATATGATGATGTGTATCGGCATATGACTGGATATGCCGACTATGAGAAAACAAAACCGATAGATGGCAACACGATCTACAGATTGTTTTCTGCCACAAAGGTTGTAACAATGACGGCTGTAATGCAGCAGATTGAGAGAGGAAAACTGTCATTATATGACGAGGTGAGAAAATACTTACCGGAATTTGGTCAGATGAAAGTTGCAGACCATTTTGAGATTGGATTTCCGATAAAGTGGCCGAAGTCTACGGATGCATGTCATTATGCACATCAGACGATTCGGATTATTGATTTAATGACTATGACAGGCGGCATGTCGTACGATACAGATTCGAAAGAAGAAAGGAAGATACGAGAGGATACCGGAAATCAGGCGACTACAAGAGAAGTCATGAAAGCAATTGCAAAAATGCCGCTTGTATACGAGCCGGGAACCAGATATTGTTATAGTCTTGGTCATGATGTTTTGGCAGCGGTTGTAGAGGTTGTGTCAGGCGAACGATATTCTGAATATCTGAAAAAGAATATTTTTAATCCGCTTGGTATTAAGGACTTTTATTTTCATCCGAAGCGAGAGGGAATATCAGAGCGTCTATGCGCTTTGCATATGGGCGTTTTCGGAACGGACAATATTGTTCCTGATAATGGACAACTTTCTGCCGGTTTTCAGATAACGGAAAATTATGAGAGCGGAGGAGCCGGCTTATATGGAACAGTAGATGCATACAGCTGTTTTATCGAAGCATTATGTAACGGAGGTGTGGGAAAGAACGGAAGTCGGATTCTTTCAGAAGAATCGGTGAAAATGTTTACAGTACCATATACGACGGGACAGATGAGCAGAGATTTTGCATTAACCGGAAAGGTCGGCTATGAATATGGCTTAGGAGTCAGGGTATTGGTGGATAACAGATATTCAAGAAGTCCGGTGGGGGAATTTGGATGGGATGGAGCAGCAGGAGCATTTGTTTTGGTTGATCCCATTCATAATGTCAGCATCTTCTATGCACAGCATGTAGTAGGGTTTCCGAAGGCATTCAGTGAAATCCACCCTAAATTAAGAGATATCGCATATGAATGTATGGGATATTAAATTGTAAAAAACAAGGGCCGGTGCAGCCCTTGTTTTTTAGTGATAGAAAAGAAGCAGATTAGAATGGATTGCCACCGGTTTCCTCTAAGCCGAAGAATTTTAAAGCCTCTTGAATCGCGATATCCCAAAATCTCCATTCGTGTTTATATTTTGGAAGATCAAACCATGTGGCATCCAGCCCTATTTCTTGGCAATGGTCTTGAAAGATTTTATATCTCTCATAGAGGAGGGTATCGTCCTGCCCACAGGCAAACATAAGTCGTGGAAGCTTTCCTGTTGGTGTAAGTTGATCAATCAACGCCCATACATTTTCTTCAGACCGGATGTAAGCGTCTAAACCACCGGCGTTCTCAATGGCCGTTACGGTTCTTGGATTTTCGGTATCCATTAACATACAAGGATGACCGGGACGCAATTCATCAAAGGGTACAGGGGCGGCAGAAAGAACTGCAGCGGCTCCAAATAATTCTGGGTAATTGACAGCGAATTTAATAGTTCCGCGTCCCCCCATGGACAAACCGGCAATAAAATTATCTTCACGTTTATCTGAGACAGGAAGCCAGCCATAAATCAGAGGCATGAGTTCCTTAGTAAAATAGTCGTACATGTTATAGCCCATCATTGTATTGGGCCAGTTGGAATAATTGGAGTTCATAGCACTTGGGCATACTACAACAAGATTTTTTTCTGTAGCATATAATTCAATGTTTGTTTTGCGGATCCAGTCTGTACTGTCGCCGAAAGTTCCATGTAACAGCCAGAGTACTTTGTATTTCTGACCGTTACGATAGAACGTGTCGGGGGAAATATTACGCGGCTTGTCCGGAAGGATGACAGTAATTTGATGGTTACTATTCAGATATTCGCTTTCAAAATTGTAGGTTAAGATTGACATTTTAAATTCTCCTTTATTTTCGTGATATGTAATAGCGGCGCACCGGTCTGCGTTGTCTTATAAGATACAGATTTTATCGAGGTCTGGATCGTAATAAGAAATCGTATACGTTAGATTTTTGAAATCAGCATTTAAAGTTGTATGAAAAGTGTCTTTTTTCCACGTAATGGTAAGCGTTCCGTCGTTACGAGCGTCACCGATCTGAATGCTGCCGTTAAATGCGGCATAGGAATTACGGAAACGCATTAATTCATACAGACGTTTGCAGACTGTTTTTTGTATGGCTGCTTCAATTTCTTCCGGTGTAAAGGTGTGTCGGTTGATCGTGCGGGGATCTGGATTGGTTTTCATACTTTCGATATCATTTTCACCGGCAAAAAGACCGACATAGTAAATCTGTGGAATGCCGGGAGCAAAAAATTGAACCGCTCTTGCAATGAGGTAGGCGTCGTCATTGCATCTCAAAGCAGAATAGTATGTGGAGCCAAGCTGATAACTTTTGAACTTTCCGTCTTTTGAACTGATCATGCTGGGGAGCTTAATATATTTTTGGGCTTCCTTTGTAATATCATCCACATCATCTCTGACAAGATCAATTTCATCTTCAGTAAGGAGACCTGCAACGTCAACGACTCCGATTCCGTCGTGAGTATCTAATGTAGTAAATTGTTTGCGGGGACAAATGTTAAGCCAGTGGATCAAACGGTCTGTCTGCCCGGTTTTTAATCCGTGCAGGAGGAGCATTGGAAGAGCAAAGTCATAGACCCAATATCCTTTTTCTGCCATTTTAAGCTGGATTTTATAATTTTCATGTATTTCTGGCAGCATCTCTGTATTGTTTTTTCTTAATGGTTTCATACCGATGTCTAAAACATCCCAGATTTCCGGTTCTACGAAGAAACAGGAGGAGCCGGGACGCTTGGATGCATAGGCGAAGGCGTCAAAGCGAATGAGCGGAACATGGCTACTGATCGTTCCAAGATTTTTAGCATAGTAATTCTGCGTAGCTTTTGTATAAGGATTGATATCAATCTGTTCTTCGAAAAAGGTATTCCATAAGTGAACAGATTTTCCGTCTTTTCTGATAAATTCAATGTACGGATAAGTTGCTTTTCTACGGTACAAAGCATTGTATTCTTCTTCTGTCGGATTACCGTTTGGCCAGAATTCTTCCCAATGGATAAACATATCCCAGTAAGGGGAATTGTCCCCGTTTTCCATATAATCTTTGAATTCGGCGGAACGTATGGAGACATGATTTAACATAAAATC
The DNA here is from genome assembly GCA_963559385.1 of uncultured Schaedlerella sp. Taxonomy (GTDB): domain Bacteria; phylum Bacillota; class Clostridia; order Lachnospirales; family Lachnospiraceae; genus Schaedlerella. The sequence goes on along the minus strand of CAUWKK010000002.1, from coordinate 62,039 downwards.
TGCCATCATATAATATTGTTCGGCTAAATGATCGATATCGCTCCAGTCTCCAAACACAGGATCAACATTATCATAATTGATCACCGCAAAGCCGCGGTCTCCGGAGGAGGGATAAAACGGAAGTATATGAAGTCCGCCGATCACTCCCTGAAAGTGTTTTTCTAAAATCTTATCTAGTTCCTTTAAATTTTTACTCATGCTGTCGGGATACGTAATTAACATAATTTTATTTTCGATTTTTTTCATAGTCAGTCTCCTTTAACCTTTTACAGAACCTACAGTGATACCCTTAGCGAAAGACTTCTGGAAAAACGGATATGCCAGAAGTACCGGAAGCAGTGCGATGACGGCCAGCGCCATACGGATTCCTACACTTGGAAGTTCTGTGATATTCATACTTGGATCGGTATGTGTCTGTAGGAAAGAAATATTACTGAGAACCGAGTTTAAATAGTTTTGAATGCCGTAAAGTTCTCGCTTTGTATGAATAAAATAAATACCGTTTGTCCAGTTATTCCAGTATGCGATTGCAGTCATTAATCCAATGGTTCCAATAATAGGCTTCGACATTGGAACTACAATCTTGATCAGTGTATTCAATTCTCCTGACCCATCGATTGTGGCGGCCTCAATCACTTCGTTTGGTACGTTGGTATTAATATAAGTACGCACCATAATGACAAAAAAGGCGTTCATTAATAAATAAGGTACGATCAATGCCCAGATAGTGTCTGTAATATGAAAAATATTTGAATAAATTAAATAAGTTGGAACAAAACCACCATTGAAGAGCATTGTAAAAAAGAGGAAGAAAGAAAGTCCTCGTCTTCCGGGTAAATCTTTTCTGGATAAGGGATAGGCAAAAAGCATTGTCATAATAACGCTGACAAAAGTACCTACACCGGTTACAAAAAAACTAATTCCGTAAGCGCGTAAAATATCTCCTTTTACATTCCAAATGTATTCATAAGCTGCCAGTGATACCTCAGAGGGGATAAAAGAATATCCCTCCTTTATTAAGGCTGTTTCAGAGGTAAACGAACTGGATATCAGTAGAATAAAGGGAAAGATACAGGCTAGTACAAAGAGAAGCATGATAAGTCCCATAATAAAACGGAAAAACCTATTTTTATAAATCATAAAAATTCCTCCTTAATCAGAACAGGCTACTGTCTTTGTCTACTTTTGAGACAACAAGGTTAGCAGTAAATACACAGACAAATCCTAAAATGGACTGGAGAAAGCCTCCGGCTGTAGAACGTCCGATGTCGTTTAATTCCAGTAATGCGCGATAAACATATGTGTCGATCGTCTGTGTTGTTGAGTAAAGTAATCCACTATTCATAGGAACCTGATAGAACAAACCAAAATCAGAGTAACAAATTCGGCCTATGGCGAGCAGGATCAATGTGATAATGGTTGGTTTTAAAGCCGGCAGGGTAATATGCCAGATTTGCGCCCAAACACCTGCACCATCTACTGCCGCTGCTTCATAATAGGATTTATCGATACCAATTAATGTAGAATAATACAGGATCGAGCTATAGCCAAAGGACATCCATAAATAGACAAGTACAAGGATAACAGGCCAGTATTTCGCTTCATTGTACCAGTTGATAGGATCGACGCCAAACATTGGTAAAATTGTATTATTCATGAAACCATTATTTCCGCTAAGAAATGCGAAGGCAATGTAACTGATAATAACAGTTGACAATAAATAAGGGATCAGGATGATCACCTGACTGAATCTTTTAAAAAACTTATTATAAATAGAATCCAGGCAGATGGCTACAAATATACCGAGGGCATTTCCGATAAAAATAAATGCAAGATTATATAAAATTGTATTTCGGAATATTAAAGCGGCATCATTTGTGCTGAATAAAAATTTGAAATTATCCAGTCCGCACCAGGGACTGTCAAAAAGTCCGACGGAATAGTTGACTTTCTTAAATGCAAGAGCAAGTCCGGCCATTGGCATATAATTATTGATGATCAGATAGATCAGACCGGGCAGTAACATAAGATATAACGGAAGATAACGTTTCATGCGATGCCCGGAAAACTTGTGTTTTACCTTTTGTGTTTTAGGTACTTTCATAAAAAACCTCCTTGTTTAAAGTATTCCTTTGTTTTGTATACTAATTTACCAGTAAAAACACACAAAAATCTATCAAAAAACAGTTGTAAACTATCAAAATTTAGATATTCGAAAGGAGGGAAACTATATACTATTTGGTCAATTTGTAAAAAATATTGTAAAATATATTAAAAAAATGATGATTTGAGACAAAAAAATGATAGAGATAGAATCAGTAAATTTGTTATGCTTTTCATGCAAAAGAAAAACGAAAGTGATGAACGAAAGAGCGTTCAAGAAAAGGAGGATATGATTATGAAGAAAAAAAGAGTGCTTGCCTGCTTGCTTGCAGCAAGTATGACGGTGGCGATGTTTACCGGATGCGGTTCTTCAGAGGAGGGGCAGAAAGAGAAAAAAGAAACGTCTGCAAGCGGAGAATATCCGGTGATTAAGATGGCATATTCCGTCGTATTTCCGTCGCCGGATGAAGCAGCAATCGAGAAAGAATTAAATAAGATTATGAGAGAAGAAGCTCAGGCAGAAGTCGATCTGGTCGGAATAGAGTTTGGGAACTGGGCAACACAGTTAAATTTGATGTTGACAGGAGGTGGAGAGGATTCTCTGGATCTGTTCAGTTCTTTCTGGTATACATCGATATCAAATCTGGTTGCGAATGGGCAGGCAATGGCATTGGACGACCTGATAGAATCGGAAGGGAAAGAGATTAAAGAATTGTTCTCAGACGGTATGGAGGAATATTACAATTGTGGAAGAATAGATGGAAAACAGTATGGAATTCCATCTATGTATTCATATTGTACAGAGAATTTATTTTTGGTTAGAAAAGAAGACGCCCAAAAGGCCGGATTAGACATGAATTCTATCTCAGACATTGATAGTTTTTCAGATGCACTTCTTCAATTGAAAGAGGCAAATCCGGAGAACTATTATATACCGGGGTCTACAGAACCATACTGGATCCCCAAGAGCATTGATTACTTAGGCGATACAAATTATCTTGGAGTGCTGACAAATCCGACAGAGAGTACAAAAGTAGAAAATTATTATGAATCTGAGTATTTTCTGAATTGGCTTGATCATGTACAGGAGTGGAAAGAAGCAGGAGTTATCAGTCCGGATCCGCTTAGTAACAGCAATGCGTCACTTGCTAATCTTTTAATGGGAGTGTCAAATGGAACACCCGGATATGGCTGGGATACAAAGATTACGACAGGGATTAATTCGGCTACGAATAATCTTGAGTTAGAGGGGGCAAAAATTACAGATGCACTTTCTACAACGAGTGATGCAACAACATATATGTGGCATATCAGTTCCTTTTGTAAAGAACCGGAAGCGGCTATGAGAGTGTTAAAAGTACTTTATACAAATCCAGAGGCATCTCAATTGGTTGCAAATGGTGTAGAAGGACTCGATTATGAACTGGATGAAAATGGACAGATGGTATATCCGGAGGGGAAGAGCAGCATGGCCGATCTTGGATGGGCAGCTTCCTCTATGGCATACTGGCCGAATGTAATGCTGTGCAAGACATGGGCATGGGAGCCGGAAGATATTTATGAACAGATGTTGGAGAAAAATAAAACATGTGATAAATCATTGGCATTAGGTTTCTCATTTGATTCAACAAAGGTTGCGGATCAGATGACAGCTTGTGCAAATGTAGTGGCACAATATTATACCCCGCTGATGTATGGAGAAGTAGATATTGAATCTACGCTTCCGGAATTCCAAGCAGCGCTTAAAAGTGCAGGTATTGATGACATTATTGCAGAGAAACAAGCACAGCTTGATGCATGGCTGGCAGAGCAATAAATGACGAGAGACATGAAAGAAACAGGATGAGGGAGGGCATGTGCCCTCTCTCAATTTTTCAATACATGATTCGAAACAGTAAAGGGTTAGATGGATGATGAAAGATAAATTATGGAATAGACAATATATACTAATATTACTTGTAAATACTCTGAATGCATTTTCATTTTACATGATAGCTACTATGTTATCGAAGTATCTTGTCAATATTGGAACGACAGTGGCTATGGCTGGTTTTATCGTAGGGCTTTTTTCTTTAACCTCGCTTTGCTGCAGACCATTTAGCGGGATTATGGCAGATAGGTTGAGTAATGTAACACTTTTAAAATGGAGCAATGTGCTAATGGGGATTGGCCTTCTTGGATTCACGATTACTACAGAAATTTCATTGCTTATAGTATTTCGTGTTATAAATGGAATTGGGTTTGCGTTATCCGGCACATGCCAGATATCTCTTGCTTCTAATTATATTCCGAAAAATAAAATGGGAGAGGGGATTGGCTATTTGGGGTTGGGAATGGTACTCGGATCTGCGATCGCACCCGGATTTGGTCTGATGATAGCTGAAGGCTTGGGAATGAAAGCAACATTTTTAATAGCGGCGCTTATGACCGCAGCAGCCTACAGCATTTTGTGCTACTTTCATGAAGAGAGAAAACAAAAAACAGAGAAACGTCCGGTTCACTTTCGTGATATTATCGCAGTTAAGGCACTCCCCTATACATTGGTGGCAGGTTCCTATTCATTTGTAAACGGAATTATTGCATCGTATATCGTGCTGTATGCGGATGAACTCGGAATAAAAGGCATTAGTGTGTATTTCACGGTTTGTGCCATTGTGTTGTTTATCAGCCGTCCGTTTTCCGGAAAACTAATGGATAAAAAGGGAATACGAATCACTGTTTTACCAGGATTGATTCTTACAGCGGGGGCAATGTTTGCTTTAGGAAGAAGTACAACTCTTACAATGATCCTGATATCGGGAGCAATCCGGTCGTTGGGACAAGGCGCAGCACAGCCTTCATTACAGGCAGGGTGCATCAATGAGGTTGGTGCGGACAAGAGTGGTGTTGCAACTAGCACATATTATCTGGGAGGAGATATATGCCAAGGGGTTGGACCGATGATTGGCGGGTTTGTTGTAGAGAGGTTTGTGGGAACAGCCGGATATACAGCGATTTTTGATGTATGTGGAGTATTATTGTTGGCGGCATTTGTATTTTTTGTTTTTATTACAGGAAAGAAAAAGAGTGAAAAAGTAGACGGAGGTAGAAAAAATGCAGTATCAGTATAAACTGGAGAGAATATCACCCGAAAAAGCCGGAATATCCAGTGAACAGGTGAAGATATGCATTGAGAAGCTGATGAACCAATGGACCAATATGAATGGTTTTATGGCTGCAAAGGACGGAAAGGTTTTTGCAGAGTGTTTTTGGACACCCTATCATAAAGATTTAGTTCATTCGAATCATTCTTTGGGAAAGACATATACAGGAACCGCGGTCGGGATTGCGTTGTTTGAAGGAAAACTGTCACTGGATGAAAGAATGACAGATATTTTTCAGGAGGAGATTGCAGAACGTAATATTGAGATAACAGAGATGATGAAAGAGATAACTGTCAGGGATGTTTTGACGATGACGAACGGTCATAGCTGTCATCCTGAAATGGGGGCTGATTGGATTGGGAATTATTTTCAGACTCCGGTAAAAGAAAAACCGGGAACAAAGTTTTTATATAGTACATCAGGTTCTTGTATGCTTGCTGCAGTAATAAAAAAGAAAACCGGAGAAAATATAAAGGAATATTTAACCCCAAGATTATTTGAAAAGATTGGAATTGATCCGGCAAGATTTGTATGGCTGAAATGGCCTAATGGAATCGAGGCGGCTCCCGGCACGTTTGCCACAACGGAGGATAATCTGCGGTTATGTTTGTTATACATGTATGGTGGAAAGTGGAATGGAGAGCAGTTAATAGATCCGAACTATGTGCAAGAAGCATTATCGGTGCAGATATCGACAGCAGATGCACCGGAACAGAAAGACGGAAGATGTGGGTATGGATATCAGCTTTGGGCATGCAGTATTCCGGGAGTATACAGATTTGATGGCGGACAGGGACAGTATGGGATTATTTGGCCTGAAAAAAAGTTGGCGGTTGCAGTTCATGAAGGCGCTGTTTTACCTTATGGACCGCAGATGACACTGGACGTGATTTATGAAGAATTACTTATGAAGATTGCAGACGAGCCGTTGACTGAAAATCCGGATGAATTCGCTCGACTTTTGACTTTTGAAAAAAACATAAAAATGCCGGAAGATCCTAAAAATACTATTTGCCCGGAAGTATGTATTACCGGAACATATCAGATGTTGGAAGGGAATCCAACTCCGTGGTTGGGATTGGCGCCACCGGGAGGAGACGATATGTTTATGATTTTTAGGGATGGAAAGTGTGAGCAGGATCTAAAATATTTTACGTTGGAATTGCAGAAAGAATATTGTAAATTTCAAGTAAATGGACAAGTTGAATTTTTAGCACGTATGGATGGAAAATTAGAACTTCGTGAAACAGAAAATGTATTTACTCGGCTTACAGCGTATTGTGCCACAGCCAGATTTATCAATGGGTATACATTGGAGATTACAATTCATTGGATGAATAGTTGGGCTGTCACAGTTATGCGTTTTGAAAAACACAATAAAACAGTCAACGTGACTGCATTAAAGTATCGGGCAAATCAGGAGAACAACTGGTTAGTTTACAAAGGAAAAGCCAGAGGTAAAGTTGTATGAAACTATTTTCAAACGATAAGATATTTTATAAAAAAACAGTGGGGCTTGCAATACCGATTACCTTTCAATGTCTGATAACTATAAGTGTTAATCTAATGGATAATATTATGATAGGAACACTGGGGGAAGAGGCATTGTCTGCGGTATCCCTTGCAAATCAGTTTATTAACATCTTTACATTTGCCAGTATGGGGCTTGGGCAGGGGGGATCTATTTTAATCACTCGATTTTGGGGGATGCGGGATAAAGATGCTTTAAAGAAAACGGTAGCTGTCACATTACGATATTGTATGATGATTTCTATGATATTTACGGGTGTGACAATATGTTTCCCTGATTTTATTATGCAAATGTATATTGCGGATAGGAATGTTATTTCGATAGGAGGAGACTATCTGCAAATATCTGCCTTCTGTTATTTATTCTATGGATTATCATTGATCGGAGCAAATATACTCCGAAGCGTTGGACAGGTAAAAATACCGTTATATACAGCGATTCTTGCCTTCTTTGTAAATGTCGGCTTTAATTATATTTTTATTTTTGGGAAAATAGGATTTCCTGCAATGGGAGCAAAAGGGGCAGCGATAGGCACACTTTTGGCAAGGATTACAGAATTTGCAGTTACCTTTGGATATTTGCTTTTTAAAGATAAAGAAATTCAATATAAATGTAGTGATATTTTTCTTGGAAGCAGGCATATAAACAAAGAATTTATTGAAGTGGCATTTCCGGTTATGATCAGTGACTCCTTACAAGGTTTCGGAAATCACTTTATTGCTATGGTGACAGGAAGAGTTGGAGCAGAGTTTGTTGCTGCATATTCTATTACAACAGTAATTCAGCAGTTAAGCAGCGTCTTGACACAAGGAGTGGCACAAGCAAGCAGTATTGTAGTAGGGCATACTTTGGGAAGAGGAGCGCGCAGGAAGGCAGAGAAAGAAGCAGAAGCGTTTGTAGGTATCGGGATTGTAGTAGGATTTGCAGCCGGAGGAGGAATCCTTCTTTTGGCAAACCCTATTATTTCTTTCTATAATATTACGCAAACGACTAGGGGAATGGCACAACAATTAATGTACGCAATCGCATTGATCATTCTTTTTCGTTCTGTAAACAGCATCCTTACAAAAGGTGTGCTTCGAGGCGGAGGAGATACGAGATTTCTTATGGTGGCGGATATTCTATTTTTATGGATTGCAAGTATACCATTGGGATATATTGTCGGCGTTGTATGTAAGGCGCCTGCATTTTGGATTTATTGCAGTTTAAAGATTGATGAAATTTTAAAATGTATATTGTGTTATTACAGATTGAACAGTGGAAAATGGATTAAAAAAATAAGTGCAGAGAAAGGATGATTTGAAACATGAAGAAGAATATTAAATTACTTGCTGGAATTCCGGATGATGATAATAGAGAATACTTACCGGAAAAATTAAAAAACAGTCAAATAGTTGTAAATGAAAATGGAAATAATTCACAGGTTTATCCTAAAAATTTAGTAGAGAGAAAAGGATATCTGATAGATGATGTGGAAGACACGTGGTATGAATATGTACCGGATAGTTATGATCCGTCCAAGAAGACACCGCTTGTATTTTCTATGCATGGAGGAATTATGACAGGGTGGGCACAATGTGTGTATACGTCATGGTCACTTGTTGCAGACAGAGAAGGATTTATTGTGGTTTATCCTAATGCTCATTTAAGGAGATTCTGGCAAATAGAGTGTGAAAGAAGATTATTTGAAGAACTTTCTGTACCAAATGAGGAAGGTATCTATATGCATGATTTTCCGGATGATATAAGAAAGAATAATGACGTAAGGATTGTGTTTAAACTGATAGAAATCATGAAACAAAAATATAATATAGATGAAGAGCGGATTTATATGCAGGGAATGTCATTGGGAAATGCAATGACAGCTATGATGGCAAGACATTTTGGAAATCGATTTGCTGCAATGGCGGGATCAGCCGGTCCCAGTACAATAGGCTTATTATTTGACGAACAGAACAGACCTGTTAATGAAGGGGGACCGGTTCCGGTGTGGCAGGCGAGAATGGAGTTTGACCAAGCACCTCCTGGAAGCAAGGAGGATGTGGAAGATGTAGTTGTAAAAAACAGAGAATATTGGCTTAGGATTAATCAATGTGAAGAGCTTCCAAAACTGAAAATTGACGGAGAAAATAATTTTGCATTTTATAAGGGGAAAAAAGCAGATTACGTATTTCGTGATGTTAAAAACAGAGATCATGGACAGACCTTTGACGAGGCGGAACTTGTATGGGATTATTTATTTTCCGGAGTGAAAAGAAAATCAGATGGAACGATTGAGTATATGGAGTCTCAGATTGAAAGAGAGGGAGATCGTTGTGCGCTTGCAGTCGCAGAAGGTTGTGAATATGCCTGGGTACACGGAAATAAAGAAAAAATGCCTGCGGCAGCCTTGAGGTGGCAAAAATTAAAATACCATGGTTTACAGGGAGCGTCCAGAGTAAGGGGCGAATATTGTATGATACCTGCAGCGTTTGCCGCTAAACTGGCAGAAGCGGATTATGAGGAAGAGGCAGGCTGGGCACAGTTAAAATTGAAAGGTGGAGGGACTTTGCAGATTGCCAGAGGATGTATCGGCTGCACAATGAATAATAGAGTACAATCCATGTTATGCGAGCCAATTGAACGTAACGGTATACTCTATATATCTGCGGAATGGTTTTGCCAGGAAATTCTTAAATGGAATGTATCTGTATGTAACCACGTTGTATATGCAGCAGATCACGCGGTATCGCTTTCTGTGAATATGGCAAGGCTGATTAAAGATTTGTTGAGATGAAGTATAATATTAAGGGAAGGGAAAATATGAGTTTACAAGTAAACGATAGAATGCTTTTTCCTGACGGAAAGAGAAAAGCATTTACACTTAGCTATGACGATGGAGTTAGCCAAGATAGAAATCTGATTCAATTACTTAATCGATATAAAATAAAGGCGACATTCAACTTGAATCCCGGACTTTTTGGAAAAAGCGGAGTAGTTGCTGCCGGAAAAAAAGAAGTTCCTCATATAAAGTTGTGTGCAGAGGAGATCAGGCAATTATATAAAGAACATGAAATAGCGGCGCATGGACAATATCATGGCTGCATGATTGGGAGAGATGTGGGCAGATGCGTAGCAGAGATTTTAGAAAGCCGAAAAATGTTAGAAGAATTATTGCACAGGCCAATAACGGGGTATGCGTATGCTTTCGGAGCATATGACGAAACGGTGTTAAAAGCTGTGGAAGCATCTGGAATTGCATATGCAAGAACGATAGAATCCACGAATCTATTTGATATTCCAGAAAATTTTCTTCGGTGGAATCCAACCTGTCATCACAATGATGAAAAACTTTTTGATCTGGCAGAGCAGTTTCTGTCAGATGAATTATATTTTTCGTTATTGACTCCTGCAAAATTATTTTATGTATGGGGGCATAGCTATGAGTTTGATCAATGTGAAAACTGGAATCATATGGAGAGTTTTTGGAAGAGAATGAGTGGTCATAACGACGTATGGTACGCTACGAATGGTGAAATCAGAGAGTATACAGAGGCATATAGGAGATTAATTTACAGTGTTGATGGAAAATATGTTTACAATCCATCAGCTATTCCGGTCTGGATTGGAGGGATGTTTACACAAGAAAGTATAGAAATCTTACCTGGGGAAACAGAAGAATTGATACCGCCAATAGATATGTAGTTAGTATTGTACCGACAAAAAGGGCGGAAGAAGATTGAAAGGATGAGATAAATGAGAGTGGGAATTTTAGGAACAGGATCAATTGCCGGTAAAATGGCAGAAACAATTAATAAAATGGATCATGTATCTCTATACGCAGTTGCCTCAAGAACGAAAGAATGTGCAGAGGAATTTGCACAAAGATATCATGTAGAAAAGACATTTTATAATTATGAAGAATTAGCCGCCTGTCCTGAAGTAGAATTGGTTTATATAGCTACACCACATGTGGTACATTATGAAAATATGAAGTTATGTCTGAAATATAGAAAAGCTATATTATGCGAAAAGCCTTTTACTGTTACTTGGGAGCAGGCAAATGAAATTTTTGTTTTGGCGAATGAAAAAGGCTGTTTTGTGGCAGAGGCAATGTGGACTAGATATATGCCTTGGGTAAACGAAATAAAAAAATTTTTAAAGCCAGAAAAGATAGGAAGGATCTCTTCTCTGACAGCAAACTTGGGATATGCGATACAACAGATACCAAGATTAAGAGAGCCTCAATTGGCCGGGGGTGCATTATTAGATCTTGGCATATACTTAATTCATTTTGCAAGGACAGTATTTGGCAGTAGGATTAAAACCATAACATCTGAGGCTGTTTTGTCTAAAAAAGGAGTTGATATATGTAATAGTATGATTCTTGAATTTGAGGCAGAGCAGATAGCAATGTTACATAGTAGTATATGTGCAACATTAGATCAAAGAGCAGCAATTTATGGAGAAAATGGGTATGTAGAAATTGTCAATGTAAATAACCCTGAAATGATAAAATTGTATAACCGTAATCATATATGTCAAGAACAGAAAAAGATGCCAAAACAAATAAGTGGGTTAGAATATGAGCTGAGTTGCTGTTGTCATGCAATGGAAAGAGGAGAGTTAGAGTGTCTGTTGCTTCCACATGAAGAAACATTGGAGGTTCTTAGGCTTATGGAAGAGATGAGAAAATCATGGGGAATGGAATATTGATTAAAAGAGGATTGTATAAAAGAGAGTTGTAGAAGAAAGAGCATTGACTTTTTCACTATTAAAGTGCTAAAATAAACCACGCCAATAGTTCGGTATCGAACAATTTGCTTTAAAACTGTTCTAAAAAAATTTCTCTGGAGGTAAAAAGAGGTGGAGAAAAAACATTATCGTATAGGCTTTGTTATACGGTGTCTGGATCATGTATTGAGACGAAACCTAGAGGCAGACGTTAAGGCAGATGAGATTGATGAAATCACACTGATGCATGGCTGGATCATTCGATATCTGTATGAAAACAGAGAAAACGATATTTTTCAAAAGGATATTGAGAAAAACTTTGCAATAGGAAGATCTTCGGTAACCGGAATCATTCAGATCATGGAGAAAAAAGGCTTTATCCGTCGGGAGTCAGTTGCGCATGATGCAAGACTTAAAAAGGTTACATTGACGGAAAAGGGAATTAAAAGCCATCGTAGAATTGAAGAGCTGATTACGCTTCAGAATGAGAAAATGGCCAGAGGGATTGAGGAAGAAGATTTGCAGGTGTTTTTGCGGGTGGCAGAACAGATTCGTGCGAATTTGGAAAAAGAGAAGTAAGAGGTGACACATTTCGATGGTAAAAAGACTATTAAAAGAGGTAAAGGAATATAAGCGGGCGTCCATTGCGACACCGGTTTTTATGATTCTGGAGGTGCTGTTCGAGACAGCGATTCCATTTCTGATGGCGTCCATTATTGACAATGGCGTCAATGCAGGCGATATGAATCACATTTACAAAGTGGGAGCGCTTATGCTTGCGGCTGCGGCTTTGGGGCTTGCGGCAGGTATGGCGGGAGGAAGATACGGAGCGAAGGCATCCGCGGGATTTGCAAAGAATCTGAGAGAGGCAATGTTCAATCAGATTCAGACGTATTCCTTTGCAAACATCGATAAGTTCAGTACGGCGGGATTGGTGACGCGTCTGACGACGGATGTGACAAATGTGCAAATGGCATATCAAATGACGCTGCGTATGTTTATGCGGGCTCCGGCCAGTATGATCTGCGCAATGGTCATGGCATTCAGCATTAATGCGGAGCTGTCTATGATCTATCTGGCGGCGGTGCTGCTTCTTGGTACGATTCTGTTCTTTATCATCCGTCATGCGGTGACATACTTTGAGCAGGCTTTTCCGAAGTATGATGCCCTTAATGCTTCTGTGCAGGAAAATGTATCTGCGATCCGTGTTGTGAAGGCATATGTAAGGGAAAAGCAGGAAACAGATAAGTTTCATAAGGCAAGTGAAAATATCTATAAGATTTTCGTAAAAGCGGAAAATAATGTGATCTTTAATGCTCCTCTGATGATGCTCACGGTATATACCTGTATCATTTTGATCAGTTGGTTTGGCGCAAAGCTGATTGTTGTGGATGAACTGACAACGGGAGAAATGATGAGTTTGCTGGCATATTGTATGAATATTCTGATGAGTCTGATGATGCTTTCTATGGTATTCGTTATGATTTCTATGAGTACCGCAAGTGTCCGCCGTATTTTTGAGGTATTGAATGAAACGAGTGAGATCCACAATCCGGAAAATCCGGTGACGGAAGTGGAGGACGGAAGCATTGTATTTAGAAATGTTGAATTTTCTTATAAGAAAGACAGTGAAGAGCCTGTTTTGAAAAATATCAATCTGGATATCAAATCGGGTGAGACGATCGGGATTATCGGCGGAACCGGAAGTGCGAAAACCAGTCTGGTCAATCTGATCAGCCGTCTGTATGATGTGACGCAGGGAGAGATTCTGGTCGGAGGAAGAAATGTCAAAGAGTATGATCTGGAAACTTTGCGGAATCAGGTTTCGGTTGTGCTTCAGAAAAACGTTCTCTTTACGGGAAGTATTTTGGATAACCTTCGCTGGGGCAATCTGAATGCCACAGAGGAGGAATGTGTGGAAGCCTGCTGTCTGGCATGCGCCGACGAGTTTATCGAACGTCTTCCGCAGAAATATAATACCCACATTGAACGGGGCGGAAGTAATGTGTCAGGCGGTCAGAAGCAGAGACTGTGCATTGCGAGAGCATTGCTGAAAAAACCGAAAATATTGATTCTGGATGACAGCACAAGTGCGGTGGATACTGCGACAGATGCAAAGATCCGCCGGGCATTCAGAGAAGAGATTCCGGATACGACCAAACTGATCATTGCTCAGCGCATTTCCAGTGTACAGGATGCAGACCGCATTATCGTAATGGAAGAGGGCGAGGTCAACGGTTTTGGCACGCATGAAGAGCTGCTTGCATCCAACGAGATTTACTGCGAGGTATATGAATCACAGACAAAGGGCGGCGGAGACTTTGATGAGAAAGGAGGAGAAGCATAATGGCGGGAGTGAGAAAAGATATGCGCGGTATGAAGTCCGGAGTGAAAAATCCGGGAAAGTTGCTGATGCGTCTTATGAAATATGTTTTTCGTGAATATAAGTTACACTGTCTGCTTGTGTTTGTCCTTATTTTCGTAGGAGTTATCGCAAATGTACAGGGAACCATGTTTACGAAAAATCTGATCGATGAATATATCACCCCGTTTTTGCTATCTTCAGATGAACCGAATTTTACGCCGCTTGCAAAGGCAATCGGACGAGTAGCTGTATTCTATGCAATCGGTGTCGTATCGGTCTATCTGTATAACCGGATCATGGTCAAGGTGACGCAGGGAGTTCTGCGCAATCTGAGAAATGAAATGTTTGAGCATATGGAGACATTGCCGATCAAATATTTTGATACCCATGCCCATGGGGACATCATGTCGATTTATACGAATGATATTGATACGTTACGCCAGATGATCAGCCAGAGTATTCCGCAGGTCATCAACAGTGGATTTACGATTGTCAGTGTATTTGTAAGTATGGTGATACTGAATATTCCGCTTACGCTGGTAACGCTCGTGATGGTCGGCATTATGATCTGGTGTACCAAGTCGGCAGCAGGGCAGAGTGGGAAATATTTTCTTGAGCAGCAGAAAAACCTTGGAGCGGTCAACGGTTTTATCGAAGAAATGATGGACGGGCAGAAGGTGGTCAAAGTATTTTGTCATGAAGAAGAGACAAAGAAAGATTTTAGAGAACTGAACGAGAAGTTATTTGTCAGCGCGGACCGTGCGCATACCTATTCCAATTATCTGGGACCGATCAACGCACAGCTTGGAAATATCAGTTATGTGGTCTGCGCGATCGTAGGCGGCGTTCTGGCGCTGAACGGAGTCGGCGGATTCACACTGGGCGGACTGGCAAGCTTCTTGACTTTTAATAAGAGTTTTAGCATGCCGATCAACCAGATCAGTCAGCAACTCAATGCAATCGTTATGGCAATGGCGGGAGCAGAGCGTATCTTCAAACTGATGGATGAAAAGCCGGAGGTGGACGACGGTTATGTTACATTGGTCAATGTGACAGAAGAAAACGGAGAATTAAAGGAAAGTAAGACTCGTACCGGCAGATGGGCGTGGAAGCATGTGCATCAGGCAGACGGTTCCGTAGATTACATTGAACTCAAAGGAAATGTTGTATTTGACGGTGTGGATTTCGGATACAATGACGACAAGATCGTGCTTCATGATGTGAAACTCTACGCAGAACCGGGACAGAAGATTGCTTTTGTCGGTTCTACCGGAGCAGGGAAGACGACAATCACCAATCTGATCAATCGTTTCTATGATATTCAGGACGGAAAGATCCGTTATGACGGCATCAATGTCAACAAGATCAAGAAAGCGGATCTGCGGCGTTCCCTCGGAATTGTGCTGCAGGATACGCATTTATTTACAGGAACTGTGTGGGAAAATATCCGGTTTGGGAAGTTGGACGCAACGGATGAAGAAATCATTGCAGCAGCAAAGCTGGCAAATGCAGACGGGTTTATCCGCAGACTCCCGCAGGGATACGATACCATGCTGACCGGAGACGGCGCAAATTTAAGTCAGGGACAGAGACAGCTCTTAGCGATTGCGCGCGCTGCCGTTGCAGATCCACCGGTATTGATCCTGGATGAAGCGACCAGTTCCATTGACACAAGAACAGAACGGATCATTCAGGAAAGCATGGACAGGCTGATGCACGGCAGAACAACATTTGTAATCGCACACAGATTGTCTACGGTACGTAATTCAGATTGTATTATGGTGTTGGAACAAGGACGGATCATCGAGCGGGGAACCCATGATCAGCTGATAGAGAAAAAAGGAAAGTATTATCAGTTGTATACCGGGAATGCGATCGGGGCATAGCGTATTGCCACGAAACGGCGGTTGTGTTAAAATGGAGTGCAGTAAAATTGGTAAAATGAGAGAAATTCAGGTTTTGCAAATAGAAATTCTAAAGAGAGGACACAGCTATGATCCGTTTTTTAATGATTGTTGTATTTCTGGTGACATTTTTGATTTTATCTATTCCGGTATTCTTTGTGGAGTGGGTGATTGGAAAATTTAACCGTAAGACAAGAGATTACTCGTCTCTTCGCATTGTACAGTGGGGATTTAAGTTGATTTTAAAGGTGACCGGCGTGGAAACTGTTGTGATCGGTCAGGAGAATGTTCCGGATGAGGCAGTGCTTTACATCGGCAATCACCGAAGCTTTTTTGATATACTGTTGACCTACTCCAGATGTCCGAGATTGACAGGTTATGTGGCGAAGAAAGAAATGGAGAAGATCCCTCTTTTGTCTACTTGGATGAAGTATTTGTATTGTCTTTTCCTTGATCGTGAAAATATCAAGGAGGGGTTAAAGACAATCCTTCAGGCAATTGAATATGTGAAGCAGGGAATCTCGATTTGCATTTTCCCGGAGGGTACCAGAAATAAAGGAGAAGAGTTGAGCATGCTGCCGTTTAAAGATGGGGCATTTAAGATTGCTACGAAGACCAACTGTGCGATCATTCCGGTTTCTATGAATAATACGGCAGAGATTTTCGAGAATCATTTTCCGAAGGTAAAGAAGACAAAAGTTATTATCGAGTACGGAAAGCCAATCTATCCGAACGATCTGGATAAGGAGACAAAGAAGCACATCGGTAATTATGTACAGAATATTATACAGACGACGATCCAGAAGAATGCAGAATTGTTGTAGAAAAAATAATACGAGCGATTACGAATCCCCATGCTGAAAACCGGTATGGGGATTTATGTTCTTGACATTCATTCGGGAATCTATCACAATAAAACCGTGAGTCTGGGATGGACAAAAAAGAAAAGGATGGGAGCTTAGGAGAAAATGATAAATCACAAAGTACAACTGAGAAATTCACTTTTATTATTATTAACTGCCACGATATGGGGAGTGTCATTTGTAGCGCAGAGCGTAGGAATGGACTATGTCGGTCCGTTTACATTCAATATGCTGCGAAGCATGATCGGAGGACTTGTTCTGATACCGTGTATTTTCTTGTTGGATAAAATTGCGCCAAAAGAAAAGGTGGAAGTGTCGGTCGAAGAGCGTAAAAAAGAACGTAAGACCTTAGTGATCGGAGGAATCTGCTGCGGTGTACTGCTGGCGCTGGCGGCGAATACACAGCAGATAGGAATACAGTATACAACAGTAGGGAGAGCCGGATTCATTACGGCATGCTATATTATTATTGTTCCGATTTTGAACTTTCTTATTTTTAGAAAGAAATGCAGGGCGTCAATCATCGCTGCGGTGGCATTGGCGCTGGCGGGTTTGTATCTGCTCTGTATCACAGACGGATTTGTGATCGGAAAGGGTGATTTTTACGTATTGATCTGTTCCTTTTTATTTTCCTTCCATATTCTTGTAATTGATCGTTTTTCACCTCTTGTTGACGGTGTGAAAATGTCCTGCATCCAGTTTTTTGTATGTGGGATTTTGTCGGGAATACCTGCGGTTCTGACGGAAACAATTGTATGGGAAAATATATTACAGGCATGGATGCCGATTCTTTATGCCGGTGTGTTGTCCTGCGGTGTTGCGTATACGCTTCAGATCGTAGGGCAGAAGAATATGAATCCGACGGTGGCCTCTTTGATCCTCAGTATGGAATCCTGTATTTCTGTGCTGGCAGGCTGGATTCTTTTAAATCAGAAGCTTACAGTGCGGGAACTTACAGGGTGTGTGCTGATGTTTGCAGCAATCGTTCTGGCGCAGCTTCCGGGAAAGAAAAAGGGGAAACAAGCATAGCTTTCTGCTTATCGCATGCATAATTTTTATGTATTCCCAATAAGATAATAAAGAAAATAACCTTTCGAGCTCGTTATGAAAAGAATCATGCGATATGTTGCCGTAGTTTTGATCCTGTTTGTGTTGACAGGCTGTGTATCCCGACCTGTGAAAACAGAGAAACTGCGGGATTTGGATTTTACGGTGTTAGATAAACTTTCTGTACCGGAAGAATTTCAAGAGATGATCGAAACGAATAAACACGAAGCATTCAAGCTGACATATGCAGACGGAGAAGATTTGTATATAGCAGAGGGATATGGCGCTCGTTTAAAAACAGGTTACAGCGTAGAGGTGACCGGACTTTATGAGACAGAAAATGCAATTTACATACATACAAATCTGCTGGGGCCGGAAAAAGGCGAAGAAACGAAAGAAATCACTACATTTCCTTATGTAGTCGTTAAGTTAAAATATATTGATAAAAACGTGGTATTCGATTGAAACGGAATTGGCAGGAGGGGCATATGGAACTGATTCAGAAACAGGTACACTATACACAGGAGGGAAAACGGACATTCGATCAGTTTTATCTGGATTCGGATGTAAATGTTCCGGACGCAAAGGAGGATATCCGACAGATTGTACAGGGGCGGGGAATCGTAAAAGTAGAAGATATACGGCCTGTCGAAAATTATGTCAGAGTGTCGGGAAAATTACATTTTCAAATCTTATATATTACGGATAATGCGGAAAATGCTCCGTCTGTGTTGGAGGGAAGCGTTCCCTTTGAAGAAATGGTTTATGCAGAAAACGGAGAGAAAGAAAATTACTTTGTTCAAAATGTTCGGGTAGAGTTTTCAGCTTCTCTGGTACATTCCAGAAAGGTAAGTATTCGTGCCATGATAGAACTGGAAATGGGATGCGAGAGGCTGGCGGATGAAGAAACGACGTTGGATGTGGAGTGCAGTGTTCCTGTTTATAAAAAGAAACGAAAGGTGAATTTGTTGGAGCTGCATACAAGTAAAAAGGACACATATCGCATCAAAGAAGAGATTACGTTACCGGGGACGAAAGAAAGTATCGGTCAACTGCTTCTTACAGATATTTGTTCAAGAAAATTGGATATCCGTCTGGAGCAGGATGAGCTGAGGCTGCAGGGAGAGTTACTTGTATTTTGTATGTATCGGTCAGAAGACGGGAAAACAGATTGGTTGGAAGAAAGCGTTCCCTATGAGGGAAGGATCGAGTGTAACGGAGTGGATACATCGATGTACTATCATGTGCAGAATACATTGGATGATACCGTAATGGATGTCCGGTTGGATGAAGACGGAGAGATGCGGGTACTTGGAATTGAGGGAACATTAAGTCTCAGAATGAATCTTTATCGAGAGGAGGAAACGAAACTTCTGGAGGACTTGTATTCGTTGGAACAGAATTGTATATTTGATACAAGAAAGGCTGATTACGAAGAACTTTTGAACCAAAACCAGTCAAAGTGTAAGGTTTCGGAGCGGCTGGCGCTTCCGGAACTGAAGGATGATGTACTGCAGATTTGTCACAGTGAGGGTACTGTACAGACAGAGCATATAGAACAGACAGAGGAGGGATTGCAGATCGAGGGGATTCTTCACCTTTCGTTTTTATATCTTCGTCCGGATGATACGAATCCGTTTGGAAGCTGGCAGGGAATGATTCCGTTTTCATGGCTTATGGAATGTCCGGGAATTACGGAAAATGCACGCTATAATATTTCTTATCATGTGGAGCAGCTTTCTGTAAATATGGCAGGAAGTGAGTCGGTGGATGTTAAGGCGGTACTGGCATTTGATACGTTTATGAGAAAACCGGTATCTATGGATATCATTACAAATGTAGACTTTACACCTCTTTCTATGGAAGAACTGGAAAAGCGTCCGGGTATAGTCGGATATGTTGTAAAAGAGGGCGATGTTTTGTGGGATCTGGCGAAACGTTATATGACGACTGTAGAGGGGATCAGAGAGGTAAATGATCTGTCTTCTGATTCGATAAAAAGCGGGGATAAATTATTGATTTTTAAGGAGAATATGAGTATACTCTAAATATGTAGAAAAGTATAATGTATACAAGATACAAAAGGGGAACATATCGATGAGACAAATCGAATTGAAAGCACTGGCAAAGATTAATCTGGGACTGGACGTTCTGGGCAGACGGGAAAACGGATACCATGACGTACGTATGGTCATGCAGTCTGTTTATTTGTATGATGATGTAAAAATAGAGAAGAAGACAGTTCCGGGAATTGAACTGTCTTCTAATTTATATTTTCTTCCTACGGACGAGGGAAATATTGCTTATAAAGCAGCGAAAATACTGATAGAAGAATTTGAAATTGAGGAAGGTGTGAGGATCACGTTGAATAAGCACATACCTGTGGCGGCAGGTATGGCAGGCGGCAGTTCCAATGCGGCGGCGGTCCTGTTTGGCATGAACCGGCTGTTTGGTCTGGGATTATCGCAAAAAGAGCTGATGAAGCGGGGCGTAAAGCTAGGGGCAGATGTTCCGTATTGCATCATGCGAGGAACGGTGCTTGCAGAGGGAATCGGGGAGGAACTTCAGGTACTTTCGGCGATGCCGAAATGTACGGTGTTGATTGCAAAACCGCCGATCAGTGTATCTACAAAAGTTGTGTACGAGGCATTGGATTCTTCGGATATTGCAGAGCATCCGGATATTGACGGATTAATTGAGGCATTGGAGCAGGGATGTCTGAAAGACATTGCATCCCGCATGGGGAATGTCTTAGAAGACGTGACCGTTCCGATGCATCCGGTTATCGAGGAGCTCAAGCAGACAATGAAAGCGTGCGGTGCGTTGAATGCGATGATGAGCGGAAGCGGTCCGACGGTATTTGGATTATTTGAAAATAAAATGGCAGCGAGAATTGCACAGAACCGTATTCGGGAGAATGGGCTTGCAAAGCAGGTTTATGTAACGAATATACACAATGCCAGGAGGGACTGACAGATGGATTTGAATTTTACCGTGAAAATGGATGAATATCTTCCGCTCAGGGATGTTGTGTTTAATACACTGCGTCAGGCAATTTTGCGAGGAGAGCTGAAACCGGGGGAGCGTCTTATGGAAATTCAGCTTGCAAATAAGCTGGGAGTCAGCAGAACCCCGATACGAGAGGCGATCCGAAAGCTGGAATTGGAAGGGCTGGTTCTGATGATTCCGCGTCGGGGAGCGGAGGTTGCGGAAATTACAGAGAAAAGCTTAAGAGATGTACTGGAGGTTCGCCGGGCATTGGAAGAACTGGCGGTACAGTTAGCCTGTCTGCGTATGACAGAGGAGGAACTTGCCAGATTGAAACAGGCAGCGGCAGAATTTGAAAATGTACTTGTCGATGAAGATATTACAGTTGTGGCAGAAGCAGATGTAGCTTTCCACGATGTGATCTATCTGGCGACGGATAATGAGAGATTGGTTTCGCTTTTGAATAATTTTCGGGAGCAGATGTATCGGTATCGTGTGGAGTATCTGAAGAAAAAAGAATTTCATAAGAAGCTTTTAAAAGAGCATCAGGAAATCATTCGGGCGATTGAAAACGGAGCATGTGATCAGGCAACAGAGGTGATGAGCCGGCATATTGAAAACCAGGTAGAAGTAGTAAGCGATACGCTGAGAAAGCAGGAATAAATTTTTGAAAGAGCGGTATATGTATATAGAATCGGGTAATACTTTCTGTATCAGAAAGAAATTTTTGGCGGAGGGTATGAAAGATGAAATATACATATTGGGAATCTGTTCGGGAAAAAAGAGCGAAGCAGACGATATGGATGCTGTCGCTGATCATAGCGGCGCTGATCACGGGGATTGTCAGTTGGAAAATAAATGTGGCGGCACAGGACAGGACACAGAAAGAGCTTGCAGAGGAAATCCTGCGTTTTCATGTATTGGCAAATAGTGACAGTGATGCAGACCAGCAGTTAAAGATGCAGGTGAAGGATGCACTGCTTGCATATATGGAAGCGCAGATGCCGGAAACGGCAGGCGTGGAAGAAACCGGAGCGTGGGCGAGAACTCATACAGAAGATTTGGAAAGGATCGGGCGGGAGGTTGTTGCAGAAAAAGGTTATGATTATCCAGTAAATGCAGCAGTGACGACCTGCTATTTCCCGGATAAAGACTATGCAGGAGTTACCTTTCCGGCGGGAAACTATACAGCGCTCAGAGTAGAAATCGGAGAGGCGGGCGGACATAACTGGTGGAGTGTTTTATATCCGAATTTGAGTTTTATGGATGCAGTCCATATAAAAAATGAGAAAGACGGGAAAACACAAGTAGGAAATGTATTCGCAGAAGAGGAAGAGAAATTAGCAGATACAGAAATTGAGATCAAATGGTATTTCTCGGAACTACTGAGTAAGAAAAAAAACAAATGAAGATGAGGCAGACAGAACATGACAGAGTTTTTGGTAAGACATTTTGTAAAGGAATATGAACATACGGAAAAGGTGTCCGTTCGTACCGCATATGGAGTTTTGGCGAGTATCGTGGGCATCTTTTGTAATGTATTTTTATTTTTGGTAAAATTTGCAGTCGGGTTGGCGGTACATAGTGTATCTGTTATGGCAGATGCATTTAACAATCTGTCAGATGCAGGGTCTTCGATTATTAGTTTTGCCGGGGTGAAGATCGCAAGTAAACCGGCAGATGAGGAGCACCCATTCGGCCATGGGCGAATGGAATACATAGCCGCATTGGTCGTATCCTTTCTTGTATTAGAAGTTGGATTTACCTTTTTAAAAGATTCTATCGGTAAGATCCAATCTCCGGAAGCGTTGAATTTTCAAGTGGTTTCGGTAGCTATACTCATCCTGTCTATTGGCGTAAAGCTGTGGCTGGGATTGTTTAACAGAAAACTGGGAAGAAAAATTGATTCAAAAGTAATGATGGCGGCATTTACAGATTCCATGGGAGATGTGCTGACAACGACGGCAACGATCGCGTCCCTGCTGTTTTTCCGCTTTACAGGAATCAATATCGATGGGATCATAGGGATCGGAGTAGCGCTCGTTGTCATGTGGGCAGGGATCGGCATTGCAAAGGATACGCTGGAGCCGCTTCTGGGAGAGGCGGTAGACCCGGAGGAATATAAGCGGATCAAGAAGTTCGTAGAAGGTTATGACGGAGTGGTTGGCTCCCATGATTTAATCGTTCATAATTACGGTCCGAACCGAAGTATGGCATCGATTCATGCAGAGGTTCCGAATAATGTCAGTATAGAAGAATCGCATGAGGTGATAGACAGGATTGAACGGGATGCGGTGGAAAATCTGGGAATCTTTCTTGTCGTACATATGGATCCGATTGAAATTGAAGATGAAAATATTCTTATGATCCGAAAGCAGGTAAATACGGCGATAAAAGAGATAGATGATGCATGCAGTATCCATGATTTCCGGGTAGTGGATGGGAAGCATCAGATTAATTTGATCTTTGATCTGGTCGTTCCGAGGGAATATGGAAAAGAAAAAAAGAAGGAAGTAGAAGAAGCTCTATGTAAAGTATTGAAAGAACGAGATGAAAGATATGAATTCGTTATTACAGTAGAGCACAGTTTTGTCTCCGGGACAGAAAAAGAAAGATAACAGCGGAAGAATGTCAAAACAGCAAAGGAGAATAAGATGTACACATTTAACAGCAGAATCAGGTACAGTGAGATTGATCATAACGGAACGATCACACTTCCGGGAATCATCAATTATTTTCAAGATTGCAGTACCTTTCAATCAGAGGATATCGGCTTGGGAGCAGAAGTGTTGAAAGAACGAAAAAAGGCATGGATTTTATCCTACTGGCAGGTAATCGTAGAAAGATATCCAAGGCTGGGAGAGAAGATTACGGTCAGTACGTTTGCAACGGGATTTAAAGGGCTGTTTGGAGATCGTAACTTTGTAATGAAGGACGAAAACGGGAAACAGGTTGCCTGCGCCAATTCTCTCTGGGTATTTATGGATGTTGAAAAAGGACGTCCGACCCGGCCGAGTGCAGAGGATATTGAACCCTATGGCGTAGAGAAGCCGTTGGATATGCCTTACGAGGGAAGGAAAATCGTGCTTGCGGAAAGACCGGAGGACAGAGAATCTTTCCCGGTGCGAAGATACCATATCGATACGAATGAGCATGTGAATAATTGTCAGTATGTTCAGATGTCAATGGAAATGCTTCCAAAAGAATGTAAGGTGCATCAGCTGCGTGTAGATTATAAGAAGTCGGCGGTGCTTGGGGATATAATTTATCCGAAAGTAGCAGAGGAAGCGGAACGAACCGTGATCTCGCTCTGCGATGAAAACGGAAAAGCATATGCGGTTGTAGAGGTGAAATAGGCTGTCGGGCGTTTATGAAACGCTTGACGGCTATTTTGATACGACGATGTTGTTCCGGTGCAGATTTATAACGGAGACTTAAAGATTGATCTTCGGGAAATAAAAGAAGAATTAAAAAGAGCAGGAAAGCCACACTGCACTGATTAGAGCAGAGACCGCTTTCCTGTACATTATATTTGCAGATTTTTTCTATTTTGTCAGAACCTCAATGCCGTCTTCTTTGACGAGGACCATGTATTCGATCTGGGCAGAAAGACCGTCGTCAATGGTATAAACTGTCCAATCGTTGTCTTCATCTACAAAGAAATCGGGGCTGCCCTCGTTGATCATCGGTTCAATGGTGAACATCATACCGGGAACGAGCAGCATTTCACTTCCTTTTGGAGTAACATAGCTGACGAAAGGCTCCTCGTGGAAATCAAGACCGATACCATGTCCGCCGATGTCTTCTACTACGGAGTATCCGTTTGCCTGTGCATGGGAGTTAATGGCATCTGCGATATCACCGAGATGTCCCCAAGGCTTTGCAGCGGCAAGTCCGCGTTCAACACATTCTTCTGTGACTTTGACGATGCGCTGAGCCCGATCGGAGATCTTGCCCATAGTAAACATGCGGGAGGCATCGGAGTAGAATCCGTCTAAGATTGTTGAAACATCTACATTGATGATATCCCCCTCCTGCAAAATGATGTTCTCATCAGGAACACCGTGGCAGACCTCATTGTTCAAAGAGGTACAAACACTTTTGGGAAAACCCTGATAGTTAAGCGGCGCCGGAATTCCGCCGTGTCTGGTAGTGTAATCATATACAATACGATCGATTTCGGCGGTGCTCATTCCGATATGAATTTTTTCGGCAACTGCGTCCAGAACCGCAGTATTCAAGGCGGCACTCTTTTTGATCATTTCAATTTGATAAGGGGTTTTTAGAAGCTTTCTGGTGGGAACGATCTCACCGTTGTCCTTATGCAGACGAATCCGTTCTTCAATCTGCATATGGCACTTTTTGTATTTTTTTCCGCTGCCGCACCAGCAAGAGGCATTACGTTCCATGTGAATACATCTCCTTTTTTATTCTGCTAACTTCTTTTAAAGAAAGAATGTTGTTCTTATATTATGTCAATTTAAACATGAGAATTACATTCTGTCAATGTGCAACTATAAAGTGTATCATAAAAAAGAGGACTATGCTATACTGATTGTAAAAAGTATGACGCAGAAGGAGACGGATTTATGGAATGGAAAAATACAGAAGTATTTGCCGAAGAAACACTTATGCAGTCCCGAAAACATTTTTCAAAAGTAGGATTCGTATATCTTTTGGGAGCGATTATGATTTTTGCGGTTCAGTTTTTACTGGGACAAATTTTATGGAGTTTTGTTCCGCAGCTTATGGAGAACAGTGATTTTCTACTTGTGGTATCCTCCCTGTCGATGTATGTGATCGCCATGCCGATGCTGGTGATGCTGGCAAAAAGGATTCCGTCTGTGGAGATACAGAAGTCTCATAAAATGGGGATCGGAAAGTGGTTTGTCGCATTTTTTATGTGTTATGCGTTGATGTATCTCTCAAATCTGGCGGGGGTTTTTATTACGACGATACTGGGATTTGTGATCGGAGATCCTGTGAGTAATCCGCTGCAGGAGGTTGTCACAGAGCTTTCGCCTGTGACTGCATGCTTCGTTATGGTTGTGTGCGCGCCGATCGCAGAGGAGTATGTGTTTCGAAAAGTGTTGGTCGACCGGACGGTACGGTATGGGGAGAAAACCGCCATTGTATTGTCGGGGCTTATGTTTGCGCTGTTCCACGGCAATCTGAATCAATTTGTGTATGCGTTTGGTTTGGGGGTGTTTTTGGGATTTATTTATGCGAAAACAGGCCGTATCGTTTATACGATTACACTTCATGCAGCGCTTAATTTTATGGGTTCCGTACCGGGACTGCTTTTGCTGAAAATGGAAGTGTTTACGCAGTTAGAACAGATGTCGGAAGATCCGTCGGCGGTATCGGAATTGTTTCTAAGGTATCCGTCGCAAATTTTGCTGTATGTGCTGTTCATGGTTCTTATACTTATTCTCGTGATCATTGGGTGCGTGTGCTGGGCATTGAACTTTAAGAAGATGAAGTGTGAGTACGGAAAAGTTACACTTCCAAAAGGAAGAAGATTTCGAACAATCATTCTGAATGCCGGAATGGGATTTTACTGCCTGTTCTGGATCGTGCAGATGATACAGCAGATATTCACCGAATGAAAACTAGGAATTTACACGAAAATATGTTAGAATAAACGGTGGTAAAAACAAGAGAAAATGATAGGCTGGATACGGAACAGGAGGAAACACCATATGTTACGAATCGGAATGTTGACAAGCGGAGGAGACTGCCAGGCATTGAATGCGGCAATGCGTGGGGTAGTAAAGGGGATTTGCTCGAAGCGTGATGACGTAGAGATTTTTGGATTTGAGGACGGTTATAAAGGGCTTATTTACGGAAAATTTAAAATGCTTACCGCAAAAGATTTTTCCGGGATTCTGACAAGAGGAGGTACGATTTTAGGAACTTCCAGACAACCGTTTAAATTGATGCGTGTACCGGATAAAGACGGAATGGATAAAGTGGAAGCAATGAAGCATACATATCACAAGCTGAGCCTGGAGTGTCTGGTGATTCTGGGTGGAAACGGAACCCATAAGACAGCGAATCTGCTTCGGGAAGAGGGATTGAATGTGATCACACTTCCGAAGACGATTGATAACGATCTGTGGGGAACGGATATGACCTTTGGGTTTCAGAGTGCGGTAGATATTGCAACGGATACCATAGACCGGATTCACACAACGGCAACCTCACACAGTCGTGTTTTTATTATAGAAGTAATGGGGCATAAGGTCGGACATGTGACATTGCATGCGGGAATTGCGGGGGGAGCAGATATCATCTTGCTTCCGGAGATTCCGTATGATATTAATGCGATTACAGATGTGATCCAGAAGCGCAGTGCGGAGGGAAAAGCCTTTACGATTCTGGCGGTTGCGGAAGGGGCGATTTCCAAGGAAGATGCAAAGCTAAAGAAAAAAGAGTATAAAGAGAAGTTAGCAAAGAGAAAATATCCGTCGATTGCTTATGAACTGGCGGAACAGATTCAGGCGAAAACCGATAAGGAGGTACGGATTACCGTGCCCGGACATACGCAGAGGGGCGGATCCCCATGCCCATATGACAGAGTATTTTCGTCCAGAGTAGGAGCGAAAGCGGCAGAGTTGATTTTAAAGGGACAGTATGGATATATGGTTGCAATGATCAACAATGAAACAACGGCGGTACCGTTGGGAGAGGTTGCAGGCAAACTGAAATATGTAGATCCTGACTGTAGCCTGATCAGAGAAGCGAAATTGCTGGGAATCAGCTTCGGAGAAAAATAGAGCAAGAGGAGTAACACATGTCATATACGGCATTATACAGAAAGTTTCGTCCGACTACATTTGAAGATGTTAGAGGGCAAGAGCATATTATTACAACATTACAGAATCAGATTAAGGCGAACCGGATCGGGCATGCGTATCTGTTTTGCGGAACCCGAGGAACAGGAAAGACTACGGTTGCGAAAATATTTGCCAAAGCGGTAAATTGTGAGTATCCGGTGGACGGAAGTCCCTGCGGAGAGTGTGCGATGTGCCGGTCGATCGCGGCGGGAACGTCGATGAATGTGATCGAGATCGATGCAGCATCCAACAATGGTGTGGATAATATACGCGAGATTCGGGAAGAGGTGGCTTATCGCCCGACGGAGGGCAGATACAAGGTGTATATCATTGATGAGGTACACATGTTGTCTATCGGAGCCTTTAATGCACTTTTGAAAACATTGGAGGAACCGCCGGAATATGTGATTTTTATACTGGCGACAACGGAGGTGCATAAGATCCCGATTACGATTTTGTCGAGGTGTCAGCACTATGATTTTAAGCGGATTACAATTGATACGATTTCGGATCGGATGAAAGAGTTAATGGATGCCGAGCAGGTGGATGTAGAAGAAAAAGCAATCCGTTATATTGCCAAGGCGGCAGACGGCTCTATGCGAGACGCTTTAAGTCTTCTGGATCAGTGTATTGCGTTTTATCTGGGGCAAAAGCTGACATATGAGCATGTTCTGGAGGTTCTCGGGGCGGTGGATACGGATGTGTTCAGCCGCCTTTTACGAAATATTATCGGCAGAGACGTTCCGAGTGTTTTGGATACAGTGGAAGAACTTGTGATGCAGGGACGAGAACTGACACAATTAGCATCTGATTTTACATGGTATCTGCGGAACTTGCTTTTGGTGAAAACGTCTGATAGTATAGAGGATGTTCTCGATGTATCCGGCGAAAATCTGATGCAGCTAAAAGAAGAGGCGCAGATGATAGAGGTCGATATGCTGCTTCGATATATTCGGATTTTTTCGGAGTTATCCGGACAGCTAAAATATGCGACGCAAAAAAGAGTGCTTTTGGAAGTGGCATTGATCAAGCTGTGTACACCGGCTATGGAGGTGACACAGGATTCCCTTTTGGATAGGATCAGAGCGGTGGAAGAAAAGATAGAGAGCGGGCTTGTGGCAATACCGGCAGCAGGAGGTATTGCAGAGGCAAGAACCGGAACTGCGGGAGAAATGAGAATGGCCGCATCGGGCGGAACGGCAGTAGGAAATGTGCAGAAAAAACCAGAGGTTCCGGCAGCAATCTCGGAGGAGGTACAGGAAGTAGTCAAAAATTTTCGTTCAATTGCGGATGAAACTTCAGGACCGGTGAGGATTTATTTGAAAAAAGCAAGGCTGAGTCTGGGCGGAGAAAATCGACTTATGATCGTTCTTCCGGATGAAATGGGCGCATCGGTCGTAGGAAGCGAAGAGCACAAAAAGGAATTGGAGAATTTGATCGAGCAAAGGATAGGGAGAAGGGTAGAAGTGGAGGTCCGTCAGATGGAGGACGGCCGCCGCTTTGAGGATACATTTGTAGATTTGGAACGACACATGGAAAGTGTCATTAATATGGAGATTACAGTGGAGGAATGATTATGGCAAAGCGTGGAGGATTTCCGGGCGGCGGAATGCCGGGAAACATGGCAAATTTGATGAAACAGGCACAGAAGATGCAGCGTCAAATGGAAGAACAGGCAAAAGAACTGGAGACAAAAGAGTTTATTGCGACGGCAGGCGGCGGAGCTGTGGAAGTGACAGTTTCCGGTAAGCGAGAAGTGCTGAAAGTAAAGCTGGCAGAAGAGGTTGTGGATCCGGAAGATATCGAGATGCTGGAAGATTTGATCGTGGCGGCGACAAATGAAGCTCTCCGTAAGGTGGAAGAAGAATCCGGCGCAGCAATGTCTAAGCTGACAGGTGGAATGGGAGGATTCGGCTTCTGATATGGAATATTACAGTAATCAGATCAGTCGCCTGATTGAGGAATTTTCAAGACTTCCAGGTATCGGAACAAAATCTGCACAGCGTCTGGCATTTCATATTATTAATATGCCAAAGGAGCAGGTGGAGCATCTGGCGCAGACGATGGTAGATGCCAGAAATAATGTACGATACTGTGAACAGTGCTGTACGCTGACAGATCAGGAACTTTGCCCGATCTGTAAAAATCAGGAGCGGGATCAGAAGACGATCATGGTAGTAGAGACTCCGCGAGATTTGGCAGCATATGAAAAGACCGGAAAATATAACGGTGTTTATCATGTTTTGCATGGGGCGATTTCCCCGATGCTGGGAATCGGACCGGGAGATATCCGGTTAAAAGAGCTTATGGAACGTCTACAGGGAGATGTGGACGAAGTGATCATAGCTACAAATTCCAGTTTGGAGGGAGAGACTACGGCCATGTATATCAGTAAGCTGATCAAACCTGTAGGAATTAAGGTCAGCAGAATAGCCAGTGGAGTACCGGTAGGCGGCGATTTGGAATATATAGATGAAGTTACACTCTTACGTGCATTGGAAGGGCGTACGGAGCTGTAAGTGAGGGTGTGGGAGACAGAGATATGGGAAGAAAGAAAGTGACCTCTTCCGATGTCGCGAAGCGGGCAGGAGTGTCTCAGGCGACAGTGTCTATGGTATTGAATAAGAAGTATAATGTTTCCTTCTCAAAGGAGGTTATTCAGAGAGTAGAGACGGCAGCGGAGGAGTTGGGATATAAGCTGCCAGGACGGCAGATTCATAAGGAAAGCAAGAAAGAAAAGCTTTTGGTCGCATTTTGTCCGAATCTGACTAATCCGTATTATGTCATGCTTTTACAGGGAATCGAATCGCGGGCCATTGAACAGGGATATGGTCTGTTTGTATGCAATACGCAGAGGAATCTGGAGTTGGAAAAGCGGTATTTGAAAATGATGCCGTCTTTGAAGCCTCATGGTGTGATTTATATGTGCAATCCAAGTCGTGGATTTCTTCCGCTTATCGCAGAATTGTCGAAGGAGATTCCGTTTGCTGTGATCAATAATCAAAATGAACGTCTGGATGTGGATGCGGTAGAGTTGGATAACTCTAAGCTGGGGCGGATCATGGCAAGACATTTGTTGGAATTAGGGCATCGGGATGTGGCGTATATCGCGCCGCCGTTAACTGTAAGACAAAAGCAACGATCAAAGCGAGTAGAAGGCTTCCTGAAAGAATTTCAGGAAGCGGGGCTGGGAAACCATGTTGTGATCAAAGCGGCGAATGCATCCATTGACGAGGATGTGACGGGAATTGATTCGGAATATCGGATCGGCTACGATTTGACCAAAGAGCTGCTCAGAGAAGAAAAGTCTTTGACTGCAATTGTGGGGTTGAACGATATGATCGCCTTTGGAATCTTGGATGCGCTTTATGATGAGAAGTATAAAGTTCCGGGAGATATCTCGGTAATGGGGTGTGACAATACGCTCTTTGCGAAGATGCATAAGGTGGCGCTTACGACAATCGAACATTTTGTTATTTACAAGGGCAGGGATGCTTGTGACATCATTATGAAGAAAATAAAAACCCATGATCGGAAGTATGCCGAGTTGGAACCGGTCAGCATCTATCATGTAGAATACGAGCCGCGGCTTGTAGTACGGGGAACAACATCCGGTCCGAAAGTGAGCCGTGGGTCATAAAGACATCATAAAATTAATAGGATAGGAAAGAATATTAATAATAGATATAAAATACAAGCTGAAAATAAGGAAAACAGAAATATAAATGCGAATACTTTATTTATAAAATTGAATTATTAATACAAAGAATTTATTAATAATTTTTACTCCTATTGACCGTTTTTTAATTGCTTATTATAATCAGAATTAAGAGCAAAAATAATACCACAAGCGGGAAAAGGAGGAAAAACATATGAAATTTTTTATTGACACAGCAAAAGTAGAGGATATCAAAAAAGCGAACGATATGGGTGTGATCTGCGGTGTTACGACGAATCCGTCTCTGATTGCAAAAGAAGGCCGTGTATTTGAAGAGGTTATTGCAGAGATTGCTTCAATTGTGGACGGACCGATCAGCGGAGAAGTGAAAGCAACTACAGTTGATGCGGAGGGAATGATTGAAGAGGGGCGTGCGATTGCGGCGATCCATCCCAACATGGTTGTGAAGATTCCGATGACCGCAGAAGGATTGAAAGCCTGTAAGGTTTTGAGTGCAGAAGGAATTAAGACAAATGTAACTCTGATTTTCACTGCAAATCAGGCGCTATTGGCGGCAAGAGCAGGTGCGGCTTATGTATCTCCGTTCTTGGGAAGATTGGATGATATTTCTGTGCGGGGAACTGATTTAATTGCAGAGATCGTACAGATTTTTGAGGCTGCCGGAATTGAGACAGAGATTATTGCCGCAAGTGTGCGTAATCCGATTCATGTAACAGACTGCGCACTTGCAGGTGCGGATATTGCAACTGTTCCTTATAAGGTGATCGATCAGATGATACATCATCCTCTGACCGATGCGGGAATTGAGAAATTTCAAGCTGATTATAAAGCGGTATTTGGAGAATAAAAAATATACTTTCAGGAGGAACTCATGAACAAATTAGAATTGATGAAAACTGCAAATGAGGTTCGCAAGGGCATCGTAACTGCAACGCACAGTGCAAAGTCCGGGCATCCGGGCGGCTCTATGTCTGCGGCAGATATTTACACATATCTATATTTTGAAGAGATGAATATCGACCCGGCAGAGCCGAAGAAAGTAGACCGTGATCGTTTTGTGCTGTCGAAAGGACATACGGCTCCCGGGCTGTATGCTACACTGGCACAGCGTGGATTTTTCCCGACAGAAGATTTGAAGACGTTGCGGCATACAGGTTCTTATTTGCAGGGACATCCGGATATGAAACACATTCCGGGGGTAGATATGTCCTCCGGTTCACTGGGACAAGGAATTTCTGCGGCGGTCGGTATGGCGATTGCGGGCAAATTGGACAATGCCGATTACAGAGTATACACACTGTTGGGGGACGGTGAGATTCAAGAGGGACAGGTATGGGAGGCGGCTATGCTGGCGGGCTTCCGTAAGCTGGATAATCTTGTGGTAATCGTAGATAACAACAATCTGCAGATTGACGGAGCAATTACAGAGGTCAATTCTCCGTATCCGATCGACAAAAAGTTTGAAGCATTCAATTTCCATGTGATCAACATCGACGGAAATAATTTTGATGAAATAGAAGCAGCCTTTCAGGAGGCACGGGAGACAAAGGAAATGCCGACGGCGATCATTGCCAAAACAATAAAAGGAAAAGGTGTATCCTTTATGGAAAATCAGGTTGGTTGGCACGGTGTTGCTCCGAATGACGAGCAGTACGCAGAGGCAATGAAAGAATTAGAAGAGGCAGGTGAAGCATTATGTCAGATGTAAGGAAAATCGCAACAAGAGAGAGCTATGGCAATGCTTTGGCTGAACTCGGGAAAGAGCATGAGGAAATTGTTGTTCTGGATGCCGATCTTGCGGCTGCAACAAAGACAGGGGTGTTTAAGAAAGTATTTCCGGAGAGACATATTGACTGTGGGATTGCGGAGTGTAATATGATCGGAGTGGCTGCCGGACTTGCGGCGGCGGGAAAAGTACCGTTTGCCAGTTCATTTGCGATGTTTGCGGCAGGACGCGCTTTTGAACAGGTGCGTAATTCTGTGGGATATCCGAAGCTGAACGTCAAGATCGGTGCAACTCATGCGGGAATTTCCGTAGGAGAAGACGGTGCAACACATCAGTGTAATGAGGATATTGCTCTGATGCGGGCGATTCCGGGAATGGTTGTGATCAATCCGTCCGATGATGTGGAAGCGCGAGCAGCAGTAAAAGCAGCATATGAGCATCAAGGACCGGTTTATCTGCGTTTTGGAAGGTTGGCAGTGCCGGTTATCAATGATAACGAGGATTATAAATTTGAACTGGGCAAGGGTGTTGTGCTTCGAGACGGAAAGGATGTAACGATCATCGCAAGCGGTCTTCCGGTGGCGAATTGTCTGGAAGCTGCTGAAAAATTGGCTGCGGACGGTATTGATGCGAGAGTGATCAACATTCATACGATCAAGCCGTTGGATGAGAAACTGGTGATAGAGGCTGCAAAGGCAACAGGAAAAGTTGTGACTGTAGAAGAGCATTCTGTAATAGGTGGTCTGGGAAGTGCCGTATGTGATGTACTGAGTGAGCAGGCTCCGACAAAAACATTGAAAATCGGGATCAACGATACTTTCGGCGAATCCGGTCCGGCAGTAGAACTGGTGAAGAAGTATGGTTTGGATGCCGACAGCATTTATAAAAAAGTAAAAGCATTTGTATAGAAAGAAATAAAATAGCGAGGCGCAGCTTTGTCTGCGCCTTTTAAAAAGGTTGAATTATCAGAAAAATAAAAATAAAAAAATAAATTATAGGATTATATAAAAATTAAAATTAAAAAGGTTGACAATTGTAAAACTCTGTGATATTATAAAGTCAATCCAAAAGAAGTACAGCATTTCTTATTTGGATATAAAATAAAAGATAAGGAGGTAAAGGTCCAATGGACAGTGTTTCAATCGTTTCAATTCAATATGTCAGTGGTATGGTAAATGGAAGTTCCTGTGATGTAGTGACTTTTACCTGTACAAGATAAAGAAGATTCGGTAATGTTAGAATGAAAACTGACGGGTCGGAGAGAAAAAACCGAATAGAAGTAAATTAGTTAAGATTTTACATTTACAGATATATTGAATATAAGTACCACATTCGATGAGAGTTCCGATGATGTGTAAAGAAACATCAAGGAAATATTATTTCATATAATACCGAAAGGATTTCATTGTAAATATTTGAATAGTATTTTATAAAAATACGGTAAAGTATGAGGTAAGGTCTACAGGAATGAAATCGCAAGAATCCTCCGATTTTTTATAAAGAGAATACAATTAAATAAAATATAAAGTACATCTTTGGTGTCAACCGGGGATGTACTTTTTTTGACAATCTGACCGGGGTATGGTAAACTAATGAGAGAATTATCGGTAAACAGATATTTTTATAAGAATTCCGAAACGTGAGAATAACGGAAAGAAACCAGAACTATACTAGGTTAACGAGGTGAGCGCAATGGATAAGTATGAGTATAAGTTGAAGACAGAACAGATGCTTGAACTTATGGGAGACAATGCATACAATAAGGCCGCAGAAATTGCAGATTCCATTGACTGGAAGAGAGTACGGAATACGACGATGCTGAGCACAGTCAGCGAGATATATGAGAAGAACAGAGATTTTCAGAAGAGCTACGAGGTTCTCCGAATTGCTTACGATCGTGCGGAAGGAAGCCGGAAGATTGTATCACGTCTGTGTACACTTGCGCTTAAAACGAGAAATGTGGACGAAGCGATTGACTATTATGACGATTTTATTGAAATTGCTCCCAAGGATCCTAACCAGTATATTTTGAAGTACCAGATCCTACGGGCGCAACGGTCTCCGATTGAGCAGCAGATACATGCACTGGAAGAATTTAAAAAGGCCGAGTATATTGAAGAGTGGGCATATGAACTGGCAAAGCTGTATCAAGAGGCTGGGATGACCGCAGAGTGCCTGGAAGAGTGTGACGATCTGATTCTATGGTTCAGTGAAGGTCAGTATGTATACCGGGCAATGGAATTGAAGATGCAGTATAAACCGTTGACTCCGTCTCAACAAGAAAAGTACGATCGGCGGTATGAAAAGGCATCAAGTGAAACAGAGGAAATTCCGAGTATAACGGAGTATCAGCAAAAAGGTGCAGGAGCAGAGGATTCGGAAAAGGAAGAGGTAGATCAGCTGCAAGCGAACGAAGAGGCGAGGCAGCAGGCATCGGAAAGTACGCAGGATACAGCGGCAGAAGAACAGAAAACAGAAGTTCCGAAAAGAAAAATCGGAAATACTATGAAGCTGGACGAGGCGTTGAAAAGCCTTCTGAATATTAAGTTGAAGACTGATGAGGATGAGCCGGAGGAAAAACATGGGACAGAGGAGTCTGATCTGAGGGAGTTAGAAAGCGAGATTGAAGAGATAGAATCTGTCGCTGATATCGGATTTGCAGAAAAGCTTGCGGAAGAGAAACAGAAAAAAGCGGTTGTTGTAGATCCGGATCTGGAGGAGCTGGTTCCGGAGCCGGTTGAGGAAGAAATACAGGAAGAAGAGTCTGTGCCGGAGACAGAAGCAGACTTAGAGCAGAACGGAGAAAACGAGCAGGAATCGAAATCGGCAGAAGCGGAAAAATCTGTAAAAGCGGTAGATCAGATTACAGGGCAAATGAGTTTGATGGATCTTTTGGACAACTTAGAGGTGTCACAGGAGGAAAAAAGTGTAGCAGAAGAAGCGGAAGAGAGCTCCTTTGAGGAAGATAGCAGTGAAATTTTGGAAAAGGAAGACGCAGAAGAGTTCTCAGAAGAAATTTTCGCGGAGGACGCAGAAGAGTTTATAGAAGATGCAGGGGAATTTGCTGAGAATGCGGAAGAGCCGGAGAAATCAGAACGGTCAGAGCAGGCAGCAGAAGAAAGGGACAGCATGGAAGATAATAAGAAAGAGAAACCGATTTTATCACCGGATATTCAGCGGTTAATCGATGAGATTGAGGGGAATATTCCGCCACAGGAGGAAACGGTCAGTGAAGTTTGGGATGAGGAATATGCAGAAGAGCCGATAGAGAATAAGGGTGATGAGGCAGAAGAACTTCGTATTGAGGATAATTCAGAGGAATTTGAAGATTACGATGATATTCTGGATGATGATGAATATGAAGAATACGAAGAGGAAGAAGAAGAAGAAGGCTTTACATGGGGAGCTGAGGATGCGGTAGATGCCGAGGAAGCAGAGACATTTTCCGGCGTGTTCGATGAAAGCTATGAAGAAGTGAGTGACGAAGAGCTTTCCGAAGAAGAACTGACGGAAGAGTTTGCGGAAGAGTATGAAGAATATGAAGATGAGCAGGCCTCTGTAGAACGCAGTATTGAGGAAGAATTTCGGCCGCAGGAGCATTATGATGAAGTAGACGATCGGGAGATTCCGGATGAAGAAGAGGATGAAATCGACTTGCTTTCGGCAACAACACCGTTGAGCCGAAAGGAGACGGCGAAGTTGATTGCTACGGGTAAGACGGCGCCGTTGCCATTGGATGAAATCTCAGGCGCATTGTCTATGTCA
The DNA here is from genome assembly GCA_963559385.1 of uncultured Schaedlerella sp. Classification (GTDB taxonomy): domain Bacteria; phylum Bacillota; class Clostridia; order Lachnospirales; family Lachnospiraceae; genus Schaedlerella. Next base: position 25,373 of record CAUWKK010000002.1, on the reverse strand, counting down.
GATACAGGGTTTGTCGTGCATGGAAGATATGATTTGAAGATGCAGAGTGGAATCGGCACACGTGCGGGTCTGACAGAGGAACAGAAGAAGCTCTTCTCCTATTTTGTGCCGGTACGAGGTATGAGTGAGCAGCTTGTAGACGTACTGGAACAGGATAAGAATTGTACGAACCGCAAAGGAACCTCTTGCACAGGAAATCTTCTGATCATCGGAAATAAAGGAAACGGTAAAACAGTTCTGGCTGTGGATGTTGTGAAAGCGATACAAAAGCAGAGAAAAATCCGTCAGGGTAAGGTTGCGATCGTAACAGGTGATTCGCTGAATAAGAAAAAAATCAGTGATATCGTCAGTAAGCTGTATGGAGGAGCGTTGATCATTGAGAAAGCCGGTAAGATGAATGAAAAGACAGTTGCCAGATTGAATAAGGCAATGGAGCATGATACCGGAGAGCTTTTGATCGTGTTGGAGGATCAGAGAAAACCACTTGACAGACTTTTAAGCTCCAATCGGGAATTCAGAAGAAAGTTTACGAGCCGTTTGGAGGTTCCGATATTTATCAATGATGAATTGGTAACATTCGGTCAGACTTATGCACAGGAGAATGGTTACCGAATCGATGAGATGAGTATTCTGGCATTGTATAGCAGGATCGATTCTCTTCAGAGAGAAGATCATGCGGTAACGATTGCGGAAGTTAAAGAAATCATGGATGAGGCAATGGCACATTCGCAGAAAGCATCGGCGAAAAAACTGGTGAAGAGAGTGTTCGGTAAAAATACAGATGATTCCGACAGAATTATTTTGACAGAAAAAGATTTTAATTTGTAAGAATATAAAGCAGAGTAGAGAGTGCACAGAAAGTGTGTGATCTCTGCTCTTTTTTTGTTTTCTTATAACATATTATTTGACTGTTTTTTTATTATCTGAAAGTCACCGAAAGTATCTCTTTTTCTCCTCTTATTAAAATCGAAAATTTCCAAACTGACAAAAGAAAACAACATTTGACAAAAATATACGGGGGGGGAGGTATAATAAAGTAGAGTTTTTACGTAATGATTTAGAAATGATGAAAAAGAAGTCTATGAGGGTACTTCGTGATGAAAAATACACTGATACTGGCAACGGTCGGGGGATTTCTGGATAAGTTTGAGAAAGGAAATGTGAGGATTCTTCGGAGTATGGGATATACCGTACATTATGCGGCAAATATGAGAGAGAAGCACTACCTGTTTGAAGAGGAGGCTGTCCGGAAGCTGGGGGGCACATTCATCATATTGATATTGCAAGATCCCCATATATGTTAAATTACAACCTAAAAGCGGTCGATCAGCTTCAGAAGATCATAAAAGAAAATGATATTCATGCCATTCACTGCCATACTCCGGTAGGTGGGATGCTGGGGCGGATTATGGGGCTGCGCTTTAAAAAGCAAGGGTTACAGATAGTGTATACGGCACATGGATTTCATTTTTACAAGGGGGCGCCGTTTATTAATAATACCGTTTATTATCTGGTGGAAAAGGTGCTTGCGAGATATACAGATATTCTTGTTGTTATCAATAAGGAAGATTATATAAGCGCAAAGAAGAAGCTGCATTTGCGGCGGGGCGGGAGGGTATACCGGATTCCGGGAGTGGGGTTGGATTTAGACCGATTTGCTCCGATGCAGGAGGGAGAGCGGGAACGAATAAGAAAAACATTGGGGATAAGACCGGACGACTTCTTTATTGTTTCTGTAGGAGAGCTGAATGAGAATAAAAATCAGCAGATTATTCTGCATACACTGGCACAGATGAAAAAAGAAGGCATCAATCTTGCACATATCAGATATGGCATCTGCGGGGAAGGTTTCCTGCGAAGCCAACTGGAAACACAGATCCGGGAACTTGGACTGCAGGATACGGTTACGATGTATGGATACTGCATGCATGTGGAAGGTATCCTCGGCTGTGCGGATGTATCGGTATTTCCGTCCGTAAGAGAAGGACTGGGAATGGCAGGCTTGGAGGCTTTGGCGATGGGAATTCCGCTGCTGGCATCGGACAACCAGGGGACACGGGAATATCTGAAGCCGGAAATCAACGGATATTTCTGTAAATGTGATGAGGTGAGAGATTGGATTAATGGAATCCAGAATATCCGGGGGATGTCACAAAGGGAACGGCAGGAGATGGAGGCAATGTGCAGGAAGTCCGCAGAATCTTTCGGGCAGGAAAATACAGATTCGATTATGGAACTTGTCTATCAGGATTTAGATAAAAGGCTGGGAAGCGATCAATATGGAAAAGATAAAAATCAGTGTGATCATGGGAATCTATAATCCGCAGGATAAAGAGCAGCTAAATGCTGCTGTTTTGTCAATTATTAATCAGACAATGAAAGAGTGGGAATGAATCATTTGACCGGACTGGAGGCGCTTGCGTTTGCCAGAGAACGGTACAGTTTTGCGGAGGGGGATTTCCAACGTGCTAAGAATCAAATGGAAGTAACCCATGCGGTGGTTCAGAAGTGTGCGTCTTCTTCGCTCCTTGTGAATTATGCATCTGTTATGAATGCGATTTCAGGCAGTTTCGAAACAAGTATGCCGCAGGAGCAGATAGCGGCGCTTGTGAAAATGCAGTTGTCGGATATGGCACAGTGGACGGTCGATTCGTACACAACGGGAGGAAACGGGATGTATGCACAGACTTATTCTATGCCGGGACAAGATCTATATGTGATTGAGTTGGATCCGGCAGCAGTGGGCGAGGCGAAGAGATTGATACAAGAGGTATATGGAACAGCGGAGTAAAGGAGAGTGTACGAAATGATTAATCCTGTAAATGCGATGAAAGTATTCAATGAACGTAAGACATTTATTCAGAATCACCCGGAGTTTTTTGATTTTGTTGTAGGGAAATTTGGTGAGGAGTTGCCGACAGATACGGTGATCGAACTTAAAGTAGTGACGCCGGACGGAGAGGAATGGAGTGCGTCTGCAAAGCTGTGCGAAACGGATCAGAAGATTTTGGAGGCGCTGAGAAATTTGATACGGTAAGGATTAGATAGATAATAACACATCCCTCTTTCATTTTCAGGGGAGATAAAGTATAATGAAGTAAATAATGAATGAGCGGCGAGGTGTGTTATGAAGAAAGAAAAGACAGTGAAAAAGAAACTGCAGCCGTATGAGATCGGCGAGTTGGATCAATACCTGTTTGGTCAGGGAACACATTACGAAGTCTATAAAAAAATGGGGGCGCATCCGGTCATAAAGAACGGAGTAAAAGGTGTTTATTTTGCTGTATGGGCGCCAAATGCGAAGAGAGTCTCTGTGATCGGGGAGTTTAATGAATGGGATTTTGATGCAGATTATATGGAGCGTCAAGAGCCGTTGGGGATTTATACGTGTTTTGTTCCGAAGGTAAAAGAGGGTGACTTGTATAAATTCTGCATTGAGACACAGCAGGGAAAGCGGCTTTTTAAAGCCGATCCCTTTGCGAATTATGCGGAGCGCCGCCCGGGAACAGCCTCTTGCGTAACGAACATCTCTCAGTTTAAGTGGACAGACAAGATATGGATGGACGGACGTAAGGAATGGGATAATAAGGTAAACCCGCTGTCTATTTATGAGGTTCATCTGGGGTCGTGGATGCGTCATCCGGGACGTGAGGACGAGGGGTTCTATACGTATCGCGAGTTTGCGGCGGCGATTACGGATTATGTCAAGAAAATGGGATATACGCATATTGAATTAATGGGAATGGCAGAGCATCCGTTTGACGGTTCATGGGGCTATCAGGTAACCGGATACTATGCGCCGACGTCACGATACGGAACTCCGGAGGACTTTGCGTATATGATCGATTATCTGCATAAGAATAAGATTGGTGTGATTCTGGACTGGGTACCGGCACATTTTCCGCGAGATGCCCACGGACTGGCGGATTTTGACGGAACTTCGACATTTGAGTATGCAGATCCGAGAAAAGGGGAGCACCCGGACTGGGGAACGAAGATTTTTGACTTCGCAAAGCCGGAAGTGCAAAATTTTCTGATTGGGAATGCACTGTTTTGGATCGAGCATTATCATGTGGACGGCTTGCGTGTAGATGCGGTGGCATCCATGTTGTATCTGGACTATGGGAAGCAGGACGGTCAATGGGTTGCGAATAAGTATGGCGGCAATGAGAATCTGGAGGCAATCGCTTTCTTTAAGCATTTGAATTCTGTTGTATTGGGGCGGAATCCGGGGGCTATGATGATTGCCGAGGAATCGACTGCATGGCCGAAAGTAACGGGAGCGCCGGAGGAAGACGGTCTGGGGTTCAGTTTGAAGTGGAATATGGGGTGGATGCATGATTTCACCGAGTATATGAAGCTTGATCCGTTGTTTCGTAAGAACGCACATTACATGATGACGTTTTCTATGGAGTATGCATATAGTGAGAATTATATTCTCGTTCTTTCACATGACGAGGTTGTGCATCTGAAGTGCTCTATGCTGAATAAGATGCCGGGACTTGGATTTGACAAGTTTGCGAATCTGAAAGTCGGGTATGCCTATATGATGGGACATCCGGGCAAGAAACTTTTGTTCATGGGACAGGAGTTTGCACAGCTTCGGGAATGGAGTGAAGAACGGGAGTTAGACTGGTATCTTCTTTCGGAGAAACCACATCAGGCAATCCAGAACTGGATGCAGGATTTACTGCATTTGTACAAAAAGAACCGGGCGATGTATGAGTTGGATACGGAAGCGGAGGGCTTCAACTGGATCAATAAAGATGATTTGTTCCGAAGTATTTTCAGCTTTACTCGTCATTCTAAGGATAAGAAAAAGAATTTGTTGTTTATATGTAATTTTACACCAATGGAACGTGCAGACTATCGTGTAGGTGTACCAAGGGGCAAGCAGTATAAGCTGGTTCTGAACAGTGATGACGTAAGATATGGCGGTTCCGGTGAAGAGCGTCCGCAGTTGTATAAGGCGAAGAAAGGGGAATGTGACGGACAGCCGTACTCGTTCGCTTATCCATTGCCTGCGTACGGAGTAGCGGTGTTTGAATTTTAATTGGATATAAGAGGAAAATGAAAAACTATCCGAACTCTCTGTGTAAGGAGGCGGATAGTTTTTTATCATGCAGGAAACCTCATTCTTGTAAAGTCATAGGATCAAAGAGCCGGACTGGATTTTCTCTACAAGTGCACAAAGATCTTCGGGGCTTTCCTTAAATCCATGTTCACACCAGAGCTCGATTAGGCGGGCGCTCCCATAGCTCATAAATTCTAAGAATAAATCCTTGTTTTGATATTGTTCTCCGAGAATCTGCTTCCAGTTATGGGGATAAAGTAAATCGGTGTATTGTCTGGTTGTCCGCTTTGTGACGTCGTACCAGAGATTGTTTTTCAGAAGCAATGCCACAGATTTCTGCATATGATAGAAGAAATTAAAGTAATGGTAATGACCGGATTTGTCATCGGTTGCACTGTAGCACAAGCTGATGATTTGGGCAAGATAATCGAGCAGATCTTCTTTGTGCTTGAAATAGGTATAGAATGTTTTTCTGGATAATCCGGCTTCACGGCAGATGTCCACGATTTTAATCTCTTCATAGGTATGGGTTTCGAGTAATGTAAAAAATGCGTGCAGAAAATGGTCTTGTGTTGTCTCTTGGGGTAAGGAACTGTGGTCTGGCATCGTTGACACCTCATGCTTTCTAAATAAAATTTGTTTTTTTTATTATAACATCTCTAAAGTATAATTCCTATCGGAAAACGAAGTTGAGAGGCCGGGAACTGAAAAAATATACACAAAAACAGATGAGAATATTTTTCGTTCAGGGTAACAATTTTGAAGTTCTGTAAATTGAATCAGGGGTAATCAGTACGTATAATTAAAAGAGCAATATTACAAAGGAGGAGTTTCATTATGAATCAAGGTCATTCAGAAGTAAGAAAATTCGGAATGCGTGACAAATTTGCGTATATGCTCGGAGATGTGGGGTGCAATCTTGTACTGACACTGGCGAACAGCTATCTTCTTGTATTTTATACAAAAGTCATGGGTGTTTCGGGTGCAATTGTAGGAACTATTTTTATGCTGGCTCGTTTTGTCGATGCATTTACAGATGTAGCAGTAGGAAGAATGGTAGATTTACATTCAGATAAGCATGGGGATCGTTTTCGCCCGTGGATGGTATATGGTTCTGTGCCGCTTGTGATCTGCAGTTGTCTGATGTATAACTATTTTCTTGCAGATGCGGCTATGGGCGTGAAGGTTGTATGGCTGGTCGTTACGTATCTGTTATTCGGTTCTGTTTGCTATACAGCGGTAAATATTCCGTATGGAGCAATGTCAAACGTTATTACGGCAGACAGCGGCGAGCGTGCAAGTTTGTCCACTTGGAGAAATGTGGGGGCACAGGTCGGAGGAGTGATCCTCGGAGTTTTGATCCCGATGCTGATTTATGTAAAGGATGCAGACGGAAACAGTGTGGCGAGCGGTCCGAGATTTTTTGGGGCATCTGTGGTATTGGGAATTGCAGCATTGATCACGATTTTGATCTGCTGGAAATGGAGTGTGGAGCGTATCCGCATTGCAAATAAGGATAAATCAGAAACAGTGAAGTCTTCGAATACAAAGAAAGTTATCATAGAGTGCTTCAAGGACAAAGCGTTACTGTCCAGCTTTGGATTCCAGATTTTTATGTATGCGGCAATTCAGATTTTCTTTGCATTTAACCAGTATATGTTCTTAGACTACTTTAAGAGTACGGCACTTTCCGGTCTGGCGAGTGTGGTCATGTTTTTGGGAATGATTTTGACAGCGCCGATTACTGTTCCGTTGGCAAAGAAATTCGGAAAGAAAGAGGTCAGTATTGCGGGATTGGCGATATCTGTCGCTGCATATGTGGTGATTTTTGTTACAAGAGTAAGCAATCCGTATGTGTATCTGGTTGAAATCTTCTTTGCATTCTTCGGAATCGGAATCATGGGTATGGTGAGCTATGCAATGACAAATGATTGCGTGGACAACCATTATCTGGAAACCGGAGACCGTGTGGAAGGAACTGTGTATGCGATGGCAAGTTTTGTTCGTAAAATGGCAGGGGCAGTGTGCACAGGTATCGGCGGTTGGGCGCTTACATGGATCGGATATAATGAACTGGCGGTAACTCAGACAGAGACTGTTATACAGTCCTTGTTTAACATCATTGTCGGACTGCCGTTGATCTGCTTTGTATTAACGCTCCTTTTTATGATCTTCTATCCGTTAAATAAGAAGCGTGTGGAGGAGAATGAGAAAAAAATGGAGGAAATCCGGGCAAAGGAAAAATAAGGAAAAGACGAAAATCGGAAAAGGAGAGAAGATATGAGTATTGAATTGACATTGGATCCTGCAAAACTGGAAGTGATCCGTGAGATGGACAGCCGGATGCAGAGCTATAATATTGAAATGACAGAACTGACAGGAGGAACATTTTGGGTGCCGTATACACCGGAACAGATTTCGGGAGAAGAGGCATTTCCTACCTGCGATAAAATGGAGGATATGATGAAAATGCTTGCCGGAATGCAGACAAAGGTTCCGGCGATCAATCTATATGATGAACGTATCCGTTCTTTTGCAAAGGCATTGGGGCCGGTTGTGGTACGTTTCAGCGGAAGCTGGGCGACACGTACATATTATGATTTTGATGATCATACAGGCGGAAAAGCTCCGGAGGGATTTGAATTTGTTCTGACGAAAGAGCAATGGCAGGGAGCGCTGGATTTTGTAAAGGAAATCGGCGGACAGATTCTTGTCAGTGTGGCAAACAGCTTTGGCGTGCATGAAAACGGAACCGGCGCATGGCAGCCGGAGCAGGCAGAATTGCTTTGGAAATATACGGAAGAGCAGGGGATGAAGATTGACTATGCGGAATTTATGAACGAGCCGAATATGTTAAACGGCATGTGTCTGCCGGATGGATATACCTTGGAGGATTACGGCAGAGATCATGATTTATTTGCGAAATGGCTGCGTGAAAATCATCCGGAGACAAAGCTGGTGGGGCCATGCTCCGCAGAGAATGAGCGGGGAGCGGCAGCAGGCGGTATGGCTGCATTATTGCTTGGTACAGAGGATATCATGAAAAACTGCAAGGAAACACCGGATTATTACAGTTACCACAGCTATAACGGAATCAGCGAACGTGGGCAGATGTTCGGCGCACATTTTGAGTTTGATGCAGTGACAACTGAAAGCTATTTGGGAGCGACAATGGAGGATCTGCATTATAATGAAAAGATTCGTGACAAATATGTTCCGGGAGCGGAAATGTGGGTGACAGAGAGTGCCGATGCAGCCTGCGGCGGAAATACATGGGCGCCGACCTTTGTAGAGACGATTCGTTATGTGGATGAGTTGGCAAGGTTCAATGTAAACACAAGAGGAATCATTTTCCATAACACGCTGGCAAGCAGCGCCTATGGTCTGCTTGATGCAGAGACACATATGCCGCGTCCACAGTATTGGGGCGGACTGCTTTACAGCAGACTGGCAGGTACTACGGTGTATGATACAAAAGAGGAAATACGAGAGGGTGCGCATGTATATGCACACAGCCGGAAAGACGGAGAAAAGGGCATATGTTATATTATCATCAATAACAGCAGAGAAGAGGAGACGATCGTTCATGTTCCGGCATGCACACGCTATACATTGAGCGCTGATACGTTGAGAAGTCGGGAAATTAAGCTGAACGGAAATCCGATCAAGGCGAGTGATGACGGAACAATACCGGAGTTAAAGGGCGAAGAAACAGAGGCGGGAGCGGTGAAACTGGCTCCTTGTACAGTGACTTATTTGATCGTGAACGCATAAAATAAAGAAGAAGTTTACAGGCGGAGCAGTATTTGTTCCGTCTTTTTTTGTGATGTTGGAGGTATAAAGGCGTTTTAAAATCATAAAAGCTCTTCAAAGCTATCTATTCTTTTCTTGGCAACACTGATTTTGAAATTGTATTCATCCTGAGTGATGACATCCATTGCAAGTGCACGATCTAGTTTTGTTTTTTCTTCTTCAAAATCTGCCTCTGCCTTTGCCTTCTCTCTGAGAACAGCATTTTGTTTCATGCGTTTTTCAAGTTCAATCAACTGCTCTTGTCGCATTTTTTCATTTGTTTCGTCAATGCGTTCCTGTTCTTTTGCTTCCTTTTCTTTCCTGATTTCTTCTTTCTTACATCCTATTTCAGTATCATAATTTTCACCAGATTCGATTGCTTGAATGAGTTTATATTACCTATATATAAAGATACCATATATTATGAACGGCTCTTACAACTAATGGCATGCCAAAATATAATGATTTCCTGGGGAAAACACGCATGAAAAAAGAAAAAGTCATCTTCAATGATTGAAATGGTGAAAAACTGCCGTTTTATACACAAAAAAACCACCGTCCCCGAAGCTCCTATGTCTTCAAAAACAGTGATTCTCTAGTGCGCGATCAGGGGCTCGAACCCTGGACACCCTGATTAAGAGTCAGGTGCTCTACCAACTGAGCTAATCGCGCATATTCATTTTTCTGTATCGTCTTTTGTTCAACGCAAGATGTATTATATCCAATAGTTAAAAAAAAAGCAACCCTTTTTTTACATTTTTTTAATTTTTTCTTCTATTTTTCTTTTCTATTTTTCAAAATCTTATGAAAGACTCCGATTTTCGAGTAAATGCGAAGACTTTCATAAGATTTCCGGTCACTAATTATAACCGTTTTTCTCGAACATCATTTTAATCAATGTCTCCCGGTTCAGAATTCCGCTTGCTGCGGCAACGGCTTTTCCATTACGAAAAACAACAAATGTCGGAACAATTCCTACATTAAACTTTTTTGCAAGGTTTGAAGATTCGTCTATTTCTATCTGGCATACTTGAAATACGCCGTCATATTTTTGGGCAATTTCTTCAATCATATCTTCCAACATGGCACATTTGCTGCACCACCTTGCATAAAACTCCACCAACACCGGAAGGCTGCTTTCCAGAACTTCTTTCCGGTAATTATCGGCAGTAACCTTGATCTTCACCTCTTTCACCGCCTCTTCTTATTTCTGCTTATTTATACTTATTATTTTGACATCTGTTTTCCCGACTGCCCTGTGAGTTCAGGACACGTCTCACCTCATCAAGCGAACACTTCAGATTGATTAATTTTCGATTCCACCTAGGATTACAATATAGCTTCTCACAAATACGGTATTGCCAAGCTCTTTTATTCATTTTCACCTTGCCGCTTTCTATAATCATTCTGTATCATCTGATTATGTTTCTCTTACTCTTATAATATGTAAAAAGCAGAACTCCGTTCAAGAATCTTCAGTGATGATCATTTTGTTGATCGGATTTCCTTTAGATGAAAATTTTTCCTCGTACTCTGTCATAATATTCCCCCGGTTCATATCTTCATCATGATGCAGATCATAGGTATGGGCAAGAATTTTCCAGCCGGCCGCCTCGGCCTGCTCCAGTGAAAAATCAAAAAGCGGCGTATTGTCTGTTTTAAACTCGACCTGCCCTTCTTTTGCCAGAACTTTTTTATATCTGGCAAGAAATTCGATCGATGTCAGCCGTCTTTTTGCGTGACGTGCTTTCGGCCAGGGATCTGAAAAATTCAGATAAATTTTCTTTACTTCTTCAGGTGCGAATACATTTTCCAATTCACGCGCATCCATACATACAAACCGAATATTTTTTAATTCGTTGTATTCTTCTGCATCCATACGCTCTACCGCACGAAGCAGTACGCTTGAATATCTTTCGATTCCGATAAAATTGACATCGGGATATGTCTTTGCCATATTCAACAAAAACCTGCCCTTTCCCATTCCAATCTCGATATGGACCGGATGATCATTTCCGAACACCTGGCCCCAGCATCCTTTTTTGGTCGCTGGGTTTTTGACAACCAGTGCATGTGCCTGCAGCGTGCTGTCCGCACGCGGAATATTTCTCAATCGCATATAAAACTTCCTTCCTACTTAGAATTCCTGCTTGTCCCGACGGAACACATAGCAGATAGAATCTTATCTGCTATATTATCATGCATTTTTTTCTCCTGCAACTACTCACTTTCGGAATTTATCACCGGATTTTTTGCTTATATCTCCTTTCAAAAGCCAAAAATCTTCTGTATTGTCTAAAAAATAACAATTTCTGCTTTTTTTTACATGTTTACCGTTGATTTTTTCTGTCAAAGGAGTATAATCGTATCATTAAATCATAGGACGCGATTTTCCGGTCATTTTTCCTGTGGTTTAAAAACTCAATGACAGGAGGTTATTATGGAATCTGTTATCAAAAAAATATCGGAGATTGAATCTGCAGCTTCCGCCATTGTTTCCAATGCCGAAAAGCAAAAAGAGGCGCTGGATCACGAATATCGTGCAAAGCGTAACGCTTTCGATCAAGATTTGGAAGAAAAAACAATGGCTAAGATACAGGCGATCCGAGATGACCTTGAAACACGAACATCCGCCCTGCTGAATGAGCAGAGTGTTGACAATGATGACTCCATTACCGGACTTCAAAGGCAGTATGACGAGCATCACACACGCTATGCACAAGATATATTAAAACGGATTACAGAGGTATAAGCTATGGGAACTCTACTTAGTTATAGTGGGATCGTAACTAAAGTCCGTGCCATGGAAGCCAGATTGTTAAAGCCGGAAAACTTTGAAGAAATTGCAGCGCTGCACAGTGTGCCGGAGGTTGTTTCTTATTTAAAAGAGAACTCTTCCTATGATTATGTGCTGAACCTCTTGGATGACGCTCAGCTTCACCGAGGTGATATTGAAAAGATCTTGACTCGGCAGCTTTACTATGAGTACTCCAAGATTTACAAATTCTGCAGTCTTTCGCAGAGGAAGTTTTTGAAGCTTTATATCAGACGTTATGAAATAGATCTGATCAATTACTGCTTCCGCATCGTCATCAATCATTATAAGGAACCTTTTGATCTGAATTATAAGAAACCGTTTTTTGACAAGTATTCTCAGATTTCTATCGATAGGCTCATTACATCTCGAACGACAGATGAGCTGGTTGATAATTTGAAAGGTACTGAATATTATGAACCTTTGAACAGACTGCGGGATAAGTCATCTATCACACTGTTCGATTATGACCTGACACTGGACCAGTACTATTTCGCTTCTACATGGAAAGAATCTAAAAAGGTACTGAAAAACAAAAAAGAACTGGAACTTTATTTAAGAGACTGCGGAACCAAAATAGATCTTTTGAATCTGCAGTGGATATACCGCGCGAAAAAGCATTATAATATGTCTCCTGCTGATATTTATTCTCTTCTCGTTCCAATTCACTACAAAGTATCGACAGAGTTGATCAAAGAAATTGTGGAAACTACAGCTGCCGACGATATGATCACAGCTTTTCAAAAAACGTCATATGCACAGCATTATGACTTTTCAAGTGGTTTTACGATCGAAAAGATGTATTCTGATTGTCTGCACCACCTTTACAAGCTGGACAGACGGCAGCATCCTTATTCCATTGCGACGATCAACACATATTTGTTTTTAAAGGAAGAAGAACTAAGAAAGCTGACCACTGCAATAGAGTGTATCCGTTACGGTCTTTCACCGGGCGAGACGTTGGCTTATGTGGGAGGTAAAACGCAATGATTGTAAAAATGAAATTCATCAACATCTCCGGACCAAGGGATGATATCGACCGAGTGACCGAAGAATATCTCTCCAAGTATGAGATTCAGCTCGAGTCCGCACTGTCTGAACTAAAGACGGTCGATAATCTGCGTCCGTTTGTGGAACTGAATCCATACAGGGATTCCCTTTCTATCGCAACGCAGTTTGTCGGTCTGTTGGAGAACCCCGATCAGATTACACCTGATTTTTCTCTTGGTTTAGATGAAATGTTCGACATTGTCCGCAAAACAAATGCAGACTATCTGAACATGCAGGAGAAAAAAGAAAACTACAAGAAGGACATTGAAGAATGTCGCAACAAACAGCGTGACATTGCTCCGTTCCGCCCGTTAGACTGCAAGCTTCAGGATGTTCTTCATTATAAGTACATCAATTACCGCTTTGGGCGGATTCCGATTGAATACTATCATAAAATGCAGAAGTATCTGATGAATGATCTGACTGCTATTTTTGTAGAGGGTGAGCGTGACGAAAGCTCGGTGTACGGAGCTTATTTCGTGTCTCCGGGCGAGGCGCTGAAGGTTGATGCCGTATTCCGTTCTCTTCATTTTGAACGGATTTCACTCAATCTGGTATCTGACGGTACTCCTGCAGATCTTTACAGAGAATTGGAGAAGGAGATTGAAGAGACAACGCAAAAGATCAATGATCTCAATAAAGAAGTGTTCCGAATGCTTGCCGACCGGGCTCCGCAGATTGTAGCTGCGCAAAAGAAGCTGGAAGAAATGTCCAATAACTTCGATGTCCGTAAAATGGCGGCGCGGATGCAGGATAATGATGAAGATTCTTACATCTTATGCGGCTGGATGTCAGAAGACGATGTAGAAAAATTCTTAGAAGAGACCAAAGACGACGATCGGATCTTCGTCATGGTCGAGGATGATAAGGAAACTTACTTCGGTGAGCCTCCGACAAAACTGAAAAATCCAAAGCTCTTCAAACCATTTGAAATGTATGTTCAGATGTACGGACTTCCGGCGCACAATGAAATGGATCCGACTGTTTTTGTCGGCTTGACCTATTCCTTTATCTTCGGAGCGATGTTCGGAGATGTCGGACAGGGCTTATTGTTGGCGCTCGGCGGAGGACTGCTGTATTTCTGGAAGAAGATCCCGCTTGCGGGTATCATTGGAACAGCAGGTATCTTCTCTACGTTCTTTGGATTTATGTTCGGAAGTATTTTTGGATTTGAAGATATCATCGATGCCGTTTGGCTACGGCCGATCAACAGTATGACGACACTGCCGTTCATAGGGAAACTGAATACCGTATTTATCGTTGCGGTTGCATTCGGTATGGGAGTTATCATTTTTACTATGATCCTTCATATTATCAATGCACTCAGAAGTCATGATCCGGGCGCTGCATGGTTTGATGTCAACGGCGCTGCGGGACTTGTGTTCTACGCTTCTGTTGTGGCAACAGTTGTATTATTCATGACCGGTCGTAAAACACCGGGTGCGATCGTCATGGCGATCATGTTCGGCGTTCCGCTGCTTTTGATCTTGTTCAAGGAGCCGCTGACCAAGAAGATTCAGAAACGTACTGACAAAATGGAAGAAAGTAAGGCAATGTTCCTTGTACAGGGCTTTTTTGAATTATTTGAAACATTGCTGAGTTACTTCTCCAACACACTTTCCTTTGTTCGTATCGGTGCCTTTGCTGTCAGCCATGCGGCAATGATGGAGGTTGTACTGATGCTGGCAGGAGCCGAGGAGGGGAATCCCAACTGGATCATCGTCATCTTAGGAAACCTGTTCGTCTGTGGAATGGAAGGACTGATCGTTGGTATTCAGGTACTTCGTCTGGAATATTATGAAATGTTCAGCCGTTTCTACAAGGGTTCCGGCCGTGCATTTAACCCATATACAAAGTCTAATCAGAAAAAAGTGAAAAAGCACTAAAAAAGATTCATATTCAAGGAGGATTTTATCATGACTTTGACAACAAAAATTATTTTTATCGCAGCATTAATTTTGAGCATCATCGTACCATTCGGATATTATCTGATCGGTGAAAAGAACAAAAAACGTTACAAAAGAACAATCGGCGTAAATGCATTTTTCTTCTTTGGAGCATTTGCAATTGCTTCCGTTATGCTTCTCGGCGGACCGGAAGTACAGGCTGCATCCGCTGACGGCGGTGCTGCCCTGTCAACAGGTCTTGGTTATATCGCAGCTGCACTGGTTACCGGTTTATCCTGTATCGGCGGTGGTATTGCTGTAGCAAGTGCAGCAAGCGCAGCGCTTGGTGCGATCAGCGAAGATTCCAGTGTACTTGGTAAGTCCCTGATCTTCGTAGGACTTGCAGAGGGTGTTTGTCTGTACGGACTGATCATCTCCTTCATGATCCTTGGTAAATTGTAATATGAAGATGTATTTAATCAGTGATAATGTAGATACCTATACAGGAATGCGTCTTGCAGGCGTGGACGGTGTTGTCGTTCATGAACGCGGCGAACTGAAGGAATCGCTGGAAAGGGTTATGAAAGACAAGACCGTCGGCATTGTTCTTTTGACGGAGAAATTCGGACGGGAATTCCCCGACATTTTGGATCAGTTCCGTCTGGAACGGAAGATGCCGCTGCTTGTTGAGATTCCTGACAGGCACGGAACCGGCCGAAAAAAAGACTTTATCACATCCTATGTAACCGAAGCAATCGGTGTAAAATTATAGAAAGGGGGTCCCCTTCTTGACTCTGGAAGAAAAAATCGAACATTTACAGGCAGTCTCCATGGAGGAGGCACGTGCGGAAGGAAATGCGATCATTGATAATTACCGCGCAGCTCTGGAAAAAGTTTTGGAAGACCATAAAGAAGAGGCTCTGCTGCAGTCTGAAACACGCATCAAGGGCGAGACTGTCAATGCCAGACAGCAGTTGAACCAGGCTACCGCCAAGGCACAGCTGGAACTGAAGCGGAAACAGGGAAAGATCCAGCAGGAATTAAAAGATAAAATATTCGAAGAGACCATGTCATTGGTTTCTGATTATATGAAAACAGAAGCATATGAAGATTTTCTTATCAAATGCATTCGAAAAGCTGTCCGGTTTGCCGCCGGAGCTGAAATGACCATTTATATCAATCCTTCTGATGAGCAGAAACGCTCTGATCTGGAGGACGCATGTGGCGCACGTTTAACTGTCAGCGCCGAAGATTTTATCGGCGGTGTCCGCGCTGTAATCCGCGGACGCAATATTTTGATTGATAATTCATTTAAAACACAACTGCGTAACGAATACGACAGATTCTTATTCTCGGGAGGTGACGGCATTGCTTAAAACTGCAAAAATTTACGGAATCAACGGTCCCGTCATCTATTTGAAAGGAAATACCGGATTTCGTATGTCTGAAATGGTTTATGTCGGCAGTGAAAAGCTGGTCGGCGAGGTGATTTCTCTGGACAAGGATATGACCACTGTTCAGGTATATGAAGAAACATCGGGATTGAAACCGGGTGAGGAGGTAACCGCTACAGGGAATGCGGTATCTGTTACACTTGCTCCCGGAATCCTGAATAATATTTTTGACGGAATCGAACGTCCGTTGGAGCGGATCGCCGACAAAGGCGGTGCATTTATCACCCGAGGTGTCAGTGTGGATTCTCTTGACATCAATAAAAGGTGGTCGGCGCATATGACTGTCTCTGCAGGTGATTATCTGCATGGCGGCGATATTATCGCCGAGGTTCCGGAAACCCGTGCGATCGTACACAAATGTATGGTTCCTCCGGATGTTGAAGGAACTGTTATAAGTGTCGTTCCGGATGGCGAATACACCATTTTGGAGCCTCTTGTAACATTGGAGCTTGCAGACGGCACACAGAAAAAGCTGCCGATGATGCAGCAGTGGCCGATCCGCACAGCCCGTCCGACTCACCACCGTTTTCCTGCATCTGTTCCGCTTGTTACCGGACAACGTATCATCGATACCATGTTCCCAATCGCAAAGGGAGGTACGGCGGCGATTCCGGGTGGTTTCGGAACAGGTAAGACCATGACACAGCATCAGATCGCAAAATGGTCCGATGCCGATATCATTATCTATATCGGATGCGGTGAGCGTGGAAATGAAATGACGCAGGTTTTGGAAGAATTCAGTGAGTTGACCGATCCTAAGAGCGGCAATCCGTTGATGGACAGAACGACGTTGATCGCGAATACATCCAATATGCCGGTAGCTGCCCGTGAGGCATCTATTTATACCGGTCTGACACTGGCAGAATATTATCGTGATATGGGATATGATGTAGCCATTATGGCAGACTCTACCTCCCGTTGGGCAGAGGCTCTTCGTGAACTTTCCGGGCGTCTGGAGGAAATGCCGGCAGAAGAAGGTTTCCCGGCTTATCTGGCATCTCGATTGTCTGCGTTCTACGAAAGAGCCGGAATGATGCACAACTTAAATGGAACAGATGGGTCTGTTTCTATCATCGGAGCAGTATCTCCGCAGGGAGGTGACTTCTCCGAACCGGTTACACAGAATACCAAGCGTTTCGTACGTTGTTTCTGGGGATTGGATAAGAGCCTTGCTTACTCCAGACATTTCCCGGCGATCCATTGGCTGACTAGCTACAGTGAATATCTTGGAGATTTGGCGCCGTGGTATCAGGATCATGTTTCTCCGAAATTTGTAGACTATCGTAACCGTATTATGGCGCTTTTGAATCAGGAGAGCAGTCTTCTGGAAATCGTAAAGCTGATCGGAAGCGATGTTTTGCCGGATGATCAAAAGCTGATTCTGGAGATTGCCAGAGTCATCCGTTTAGGGTTCCTGCAGCAGAATGCATTCCATAAGGATGATACTTGTGTCTCCATGGAAAAGCAGTTCCTCATGATGGACACTATTTTGCACCTTTATAAGCAGTCCAGAGCCCTTGTTACAATGGGGCACCCGATGTCTGTATTAAAATCCGAGAACATTTTTGAAAGAGTGATCGCAATTAAATATGATGTGCCGAATGACCGACTGGAAATGTTTGCACAGTACCACAAAGATATTGACGAATTTTACCAGCGCGTGCTGGAAAAGAATGCATAGGGAGGGGATGATACCATGTCAATTGAATATTTAGGATTAAGCAGTATCAACGGCCCTCTGATTGCATTGGAGGGCGTTCAGGACGCTTTCTTCGATGAAATTGTAGAGTTCGTCGTAGACGGCACAGAACGCAAAATCGGACGTATTGTAGAGATTTATGAAGATAAAGCTGTTATTCAGGTGTTTGAGGGTTCTGAGAACATGTCTCTTGTAAATACCCATACAAAGCTGACCGGACATCCGATGGAAATTGCACTCTCCCCGGATATGCTGGGGCGTACGTTCAACGGGATCGGACAGCCGATTGATGATTTGGGCCCTTTAACCACAAGTCTCAAACGAGACGTCAACGGACTTCCGTTGAATCCGGTAAGACGGGAATATCCGCGAAATTACATTCGCACCGGTATTTCTGCGATCGACGGACTGACAACGCTGATCCGTGGACAGAAGCTGCCGATCTTCTCAGGAAATGGTCTTCCGCATGACCAGTTGGCGGCGCAGATCGTAAAGCAGGCCTCTCTCGGAGACAACTCCGGAGAACAATTTGCGATCGTATTTGCTGCAATGGGTGTCAAACATGATGTTGCAGACTTCTTCCGACGTACCTTTGAAGAAAGCGGTGTATCCGATCACGTAGCCATGTTCCTGAATCTGGCAAACGATCCGGTTGTAGAACGTCTGATCACACCGAAGGTAGCGCTTACAACAGCAGAATATCTCGCTTTTGAACTGAACATGCATATCCTTGTTATTCTGACGGATATGACCTCCTTTGCAGAGGCCATGCGTGAGGTCTCTTCTTCAAAAGGAGAGATCCCCAGCCGTAAAGGTTTCCCGGGATATTTGTACAGTGAGCTTGCAACGATTTATGAGCGTGCGGGTATCGTAGAAGGTGTCAATGGCTCGGTAACGCAACTTCCGATTCTGACAATGCCGAACGATGATATCACACATCCGATCCCGGATTTGACCGGCTACATTACCGAAGGTCAGATTGTATTGGATCGTGGACTTCACGGACAGTCCATTTATCCGCCGATCAATATCCTTCCTTCGCTGTCTCGATTGATGAAGGACGGTATCGGCGCCGGATATACGCGTGAGGATCATCAGGATCTTGCCAATCAGCTTTTTGCTGCTTATGCAAAGGTAGGAGAGGCACGTAATCTGGCTTCTGTTATCGGTGAGGATGAGCTTTCACCAATCGATAAGAAATACCTGGAATTTGGTAAGGAATTTGAAGCTCGTTATATCGGTCAAGGACCGACAGAAAATCGTACCATCGAAGAGACATTGGATCTTGGATGGGAGCTTTTAGGACTGCTTCCGAGAGAAGAACTTGATCGTGTAGATACAAAGATTCTGGACAAATATTACAAGCCGACTGTAAAAGAAGACTAATTGAAGGAGGGGTTCTATGGATCCGCGTACATTTCCCACAAAAGGAAATCTTATGCTCGCCAAAAACTCATTGACCCTTGCGAAGCAGGGCTATGACTTAATGGACAAAAAGCGGAACATTCTGATTCGTGAGTTAATGGATTTGATTGACGAAGCCCGTGATATTCAGAATGAAATTGATTCCACCTTTACCTATGCCTATGAATGTCTGCAGCGTGCCAATATTGAGCATGGAATCAATATGGTCTCCCAGATTGCTTATACCGTGCCGATTGAAAATTCCATTACAATCCAGACACGAAGCATCATGGGAACGGAGATTCCTCATGTGAAGTACACTCCGGCTAATGAGATGCCGACGTATTCTTTCAGTACAACAAGGGAATCGATTGATGCCGCAACGAAGGCATTTCAGAAAGTAAAAGACTTGACGGTGAAGCTTTCCATGGTGGAAAATGCAGCCTACCGTCTGGCGAGCAATATTAAAAAGACGCAGAAGCGCGCCAACGCACTTCAAAATATCACCATTCCGATGTATACGAATCTGGTGTACAGCATTACAAATGCGTTGGAAGAGAAGGAAAGGGAAGAATTCACCCGATTGAAAGTGATCAAGAGGATGAAGGAGAAGGCTTCCTGAGCTTCATGAAAAACAAAACGATTATAAAGACAGCCTGTTCCGCTGCGTAGAAACCGCGGAACAGGCTGTCTTTTGGTGATTCGGCCAGACGAAAAAGCGGACGTTACCGGAAGATTATACGAATCGGGCAATGGTGGATTGCCTACAGGATACTTGACATTTTCGGGAAAAAACGGCATTCTTTATATAAGGGATTTTATGGGAAGCAGAATGTCTGATGTATGAACGTAAGATTCTGATGAAAAGAGGTACACTATAGATGAAAAAGATAGCGGTTATTAATGATTTGTCGGGATTCGGAAAGTGCTCTCTGACGGCGGCTATTCCGGTGATTTCAGTCATGGGAGTACAGCCTTGTCCGCTGCCGACGGCAGTGTTAAGCGCACAGACCGGGTTTGTCGATTATTATTGTGATGATTATACAGAGAAAATGGAATATTTCCGGCAGGAATGGAAGAAAATGAACGTTCATTTTGACGGGATTTACACAGGATTTATGGCAAACGAGACACAGGTGCAGCAGGTGTTTCGATTTTTGGATACGTTTTATAAGGAAGATACCTTTCTTGTCGTGGATCCGATCATGGGGGATGAGGGGGTTCGCTTTTCCTTCTGTACAGATATGATGTTGCGGGGAATGAAAGAGCTGGTGTCCTGCGCAGACGTAGTGACGCCGAATCTGATGGAGCTGTGTCTTTTGACGAATGCGGAATATAAGGATAGAATAGAAATATCAGAGATAGAAGAGTTGGCGGCAGTTCTTCTGGAGCAAGGCATTAAAACGGTAGTCGTAACGGGAATCCGTTTCTTTGATGAGGAAGAAGACCGGTTAAAAATCGGCAATCTTACGGTTACAAGAGAACAAACAGGATTATCTGCGTATCCTTATATCGGCGGGAGTTTTTCGGGAACAGGAGATTTGTTTGCGTCGGTTGTGACAGGCGGACTTGCAAGGGGAGATGATATTTTCCGAACGGTAGAGCGGGCCGGTGCGTTTATCAAAGCGGCGATGTCTGATGCCGTAAAAGAGAAGGTGCCGCGCAACGAGGGCGCGAATTTTGAGAAGTATCTTGGGATGTTGTTAAAATAGCGGATGAATATGGATTTAGGGAAGAATTATGAATGAGATTGAAAGTTTATTGAGAAATACGTTAAATATAGAGTTTATACAGGCAGTTGTCAGTAATCCCCGTATAAAAGAAGGGATTTTGAAGATCAAGGTACGTCCTGTGGAAATAAAAGGACAGCGTTTGTTTCAATGTGAATCATTTACGAAAACACAGGTGTTTCATGAAAATCTGGAAGCGGAGGAGGCGGCGGTTCGTCTGACTCATGCAATGGGAGAGTTTCGTCAGATGCAGCTTGCTTCGGGAGAAACAGATTATACGGTGCTGGTTAGTAAGAAAGGAAAAGCAACGATTCAGAAACGTAAAGCAGAGGGGCGCAAGGCATCATGTACGAGCGTTTCTCATAACCGGAGTAAAAGGTATATTTTGCAGGAGGGGATGTTTGTTCCGTTTTTGCAGGATTTGGGCGTGATGACTCAGGAAGGAAAGATTGTTCGGACAAAATTTGATAAATTTCGTCAGATTAATCGGTTTCTGGAGTTTATTGAGGATATTCTTCCGCAGCTCAGCAAAACCCGGGAAGTGACAATTTTAGATTTCGGATGTGGAAAGTCGTACCTTACATTTGCAATGTATTATTATCTACATGAATTGAAACAGTACGATATCCGTATCATCGGACTGGATCTGAAGAAGGAGGTCATTCGTCATTGCAATGAGCTTGCGAAGAAATATGGGTATGAGAAACTGACCTTTCTGGAGGGAGATATTGCAGCGTATGAAGGGGTAGATCAGGTAGATATGGTAGTAACCCTTCACGCATGTGATACGGCAACAGATTATGCGTTGGCAAAGGCAATCGGGTGGAATGCGAAAGTGATATTATCGGTTCCGTGTTGTCAGCATGAGCTGAACCGACAAATTCAGAATGATGTTCTGGCTCCGATTATGAAATACGGATTGTTAAAAGAAAGATTTGCGGCTTTGATGACAGACGGACTGCGGGCAGAATATTTAGAAAGCGCAGGATATCATGTGCAAGTGTTGGAGTTTATCGATATGGAACATACGCCGAAAAATATTTTGCTTCGCGCGGTGAAACATTCATCGGTATCTGCGGAGAAGATTGTAAAGCATCAGGCGGTACGAGAGATACGACAGACAGAAGAAGTGCGCAGAAAAAAGCTGGAAGAAATCCATAGATGTGAGAGCTTTCTGTCTGTGAAGCCTACACTGGGAAAATTACTGGAAGAGGCAGCCGGTTTTGGACGTGAGAACTGCAAAGCGGATCAGGAAAGGATCGTGAACGATGAGAAGTAGGAGTATTTGGAAGCGGGCAGGGATTTTGCTGATTGTATTTGCGGCGGCATTGGTTGTGAGTTCTTTGGTTACAAATCTGGGGCGGGATGACCGGACGGTCGGATTGAGCGATCCGACGCTTCCGAGAGTTTCTTTTATGGTAGAAGATCAGGTTGTCAACACACTGGCAGGATATGCAGATGAGATGGACGTAACGGCGATGCGGGATACGATTACCCCGGTTGCCGACAATGGCATGCTGACGATGAATCTGCAAAGAAACGGAAATGAAATTGAAAATATCAGTTACGAGGTCTGTTCTCTGGACGGTAAGAAGATTTATCAGCAAAAAGCGGTCAAGGATATTTCCGGAACAAATGTGACTCTGGATCTGAATGCAGGACTGTCGGAATCTGTGCCGGAATCTGTTTTGAAAGTGACACTGGAACTTGGACAGGAAGAGAACGTTTATTTTTATACACGGATCGAGAGACAGTCTGGCTTATGGATCAGGGAATGTCTGAATTATGCAAAGGATTTCCATGAGAAAGCGATTGCAGGAGAGGGAAGCTCTCTGTCCGAATATCTGGAGCCTAACGATGAAAGTGATAATACAACGCTGCAGACTGTGAATATTCATTCCAATCTGGAGCATGTGGAGTGGGGGGATCTGCAGCCGGAGGTTGCAACCGATATAGAATGGAGTATCAAGGAAAGCAACAGTGTTTATACTGCTTTGCTGGCATCCTATCAAGTGACTGCTAAAGGCGATTCGGGAGAGATAGAGGCATACAATGTCAGGGAGTTTTTTCGGGTGAGATGTAGTGAGGAAAAGATGTACCTGCTGGACTATGACCGGACAACAAATCAGGTGTTTAACGGAAATAAGCAGGTGGTGGATGAGAATGGAATCTTGCTTGGAATGGCAGATAAGAATGTCAGTTATGCGGCAAATAAGAAAGGAACCGTCATTTCTTTTGTACAGGAACGTGCGCTTTGGACCTACAATGTAGAACGTAATGAACTGTCTCAGGTATTTAGCTTTGCAAGCACCGAGGGGCGGGATGCGCGGAGCAGAAATGATGAGCATGAACTCCGTATTATCAGTATGGAAGAGGACGGAAGTACCACTTTTGCGGTATATGGATATATGAATCGGGGAAAGCATGAAGGAGAAGTAGGCGTTAATGTTTACTATTTTGACATTCGGGAAAATGCCGTAAAAGAGATTGCCTTTATTCCAAGTACAAAATCATTTGCTATTGCTGAAGATGAACTTGGGAAAATGGTGTATTACAATCAACAGGAAGAATTGCTGTATGTGCTTGCGGGAGGTGTATTGTATCAGATCAATGCAGGCAGCGGCCGTCAGAAGGAGTTGGCAGAAAATTTGACCGAGGGGCAGTATGTAGCGTCTGCAGACGGGCATTTACTGGCATACCAGACAGACGGAAGATTAAATACAGCGAAAGAAGTCTGTGTGATGAATCTGGAAAGCGGAGAGTCTTATACGGTAAATGCTCCCGAAGAAGTTTATGTCAGACCTTTGGGATTCATTAGGAATGATTTTATCTGCGGCTACGGAAAGCAGGCGGATCAAGGGCAGACAGTTGCAGGTGAAGAAGTAATCCCGATGTATGAGTTGGAAATTTTTGCTTCTTCAGACGAATCCCTAAAAACATATTCTCAGGAGGGAATCTATATTTCGGACATACTCGTGGAAGAAAATCTGGTTGAAGTGAATCGTGTAACGAAGTCGAATGGGATCTATACAAGCGTCAGTCCGGATTATATTACCAGCAATGAGGAACGAAAGGAGAGCCCGGTAACGGCAGAAAGTTTTGAAACAGAACGAAAGGAACAGCAGATACGCCTAAATGTGAAGAATGGGATTAAGAAAACATCTCCGAAAATTCTGCGTCCGAAGTTGGTGACGATCAATGATGCGGTGACGGTTTCCTTTGATGATAAAACGAAAACAGACAAGTATTATGTCTATGGGAAAGGAAAGTTGGTTGAAATTTATGATAAGGCGGCGTATGCAATTCAAAAAGCCGAACAGATTTCCGGAGTTGTCATTTCCTCGGATCAGGCATATATATGGGAAAAGGGGAATCGGGATCTGGCATATAGCATAGAGGCGAATGCGTTCCAAAAGACAGAGGGGCAGTCCGGATTTGAGGCGTGTGTAGAATATATGGAGCAATACGAGGCTCGGCGGATAGATCTGACAGGCTGCACATTGGAGCAGGTGCTTTATTTGATAAACAGGGGAATGCCGGTGATTGCGATGACCGATACAGATCATGCAATTTTATTGATCGGATATACATTGGATATGGTGACCTATGTGAATCCCGATGACGGAGGGATCTATACAGTTACTATGGGAGAAATGAACGAAATGACGGCTGGAAGCGGCAATACTTTTATCGGATATTGTAAGTGATTGCCCATTTGCTGTGAGAATATAGAAACGATAAAAGGAAATAAATGCGGGGCAGGAGTTTGAAAATCCTGCCCCGTATGCTTGTCTGAAACCAATTGAAAATAAGATATTTATGCTGTTCTGAAAATTGTAGTCCTGTATTTATGTAAAGCTGTGTAGAGGATCATTCCGAGCAGTCCGCAGGAAATAATCTCTCCGATACCTACTGTCAGCATCAGAAACGGAATCGGCAGCGGAACCTGATAGCCAAAGCGAAGTACGAAAGGTACAATGCATATGTTAGCAAGAATGGGAGGAACAGGAGCCAGATATTTACTTTGGTTTCTCAGCGTATAGGTAAAGACTGCGCCGAGCAGTGTAGCAAGACTTCCAAAGATAATATCAGGGAGGATACAGCCGCCTAAAATGTTGCTGATCAGACATCCGATAAACAGTCCCGGAATTGCCGCCGGGGTAAATACCGGAAGAACCGTCAGTGCTTCGGACAGACGGACCTGCACTTCTCCGTAGCTGAAAGGTGCGAATACAAGTGTGATAACTACATAGATAGCAGCAATCATTGCTGCCTGTGCCATGAACAGCACAGTGATGTTTTTTGATACTTTCATTTTTTTGTCTCCTTTAGTTTTGTTTTACGTGTGGAAGGTCTCGAACACACGGCCTAAGCGGTCACAAAAGATATCGGTGATGTCTTTTGTAACATCCCGTTACGCCGGAAATCGGCGAAACCCTTGTAAGACCTTGTTTTTCGGGTTTTTGTAA
>CAUWKK010000001.1:0-163628 GCA_963559385.1 uncultured Schaedlerella sp. | reverse complement strand
CATTCCAAAACAACTGTCAGAATCGCACACCTCCGGAAGACATGTTACAGGAATTTCGAAAATATCGCACAGCTCTTCATCCCATTTCAGATCATTTAAAAATCTGTTGTTTCTCTTTTTATAAGCTCGCACGGCACACAACTCTTCTGCCCGGTATCCTTCCCCTCCAGTGCATCGACAAGCATCTCTACTCCCTGTATGGTGATCTCTCTTACCTTACTGTCGATCGACGTCAGCTCCGGAGCAGAAGCTGCGGAAAGAAGCGAATTGTTATATCCGATAATATCCATTTCCTCAGGAATACTGATTCCTGCTTTCTTAGCAAATTTCACACCTGCAACCGCAAATAAATCTTCACAGGAAAGGATGCTGTCAAACCGTAGACCTCGTTCATACAGATTTTTCAACTGTTCCTCAGTCTTTCTAATGTCATTCTCCATCTGTATGATAAGTTTCTCATCCGGCTCAATGCCTCTAGCTTTCATTGCTGACAGATGTCCATTCAATTTCTGTCGTCCGCTGTAAGAAAGTGTGCGGTACAAGAACAGAATTGCCTCTCTCCCTTTGTCCAACAGGCTGTTGGTTACATCAAAGGTTGCCTGAAAATCATTGCAAAACGAACAATAAATATGTTCTCCCGCCATATATCCATTAATAATTGCAATCGGTATATGCTGTGCTGCTTCTTTGATATATGCATTGTCCTCTTCCTTTCTTTCTATGCAGGAAGAACCAATCAACACAATTCCGTCTATCCGCTTGGACATCAGCTGTTCCAATGACTTCTTCTTATCTTCTGTCTGATATCCGCAGCAGCTCATCAGCGTATCATATCCGTGCCCGCGCAAAGTCTGTTCTGCATAATAGACGCCATTTGCCAGAAACGGGTCTGACGCATCCGGACACATAATCCCGATCGTCTTCATAGAATCCAACCCCAATCCTCTTGCAAATACGTTCGGTGTGTAATTCAGATCTGTCATTACCTTCAGAACCCGCTGTCTTGTTTTATCACTGACTTTGTCACTTCCGTTGAGTACGCGGGATACTGTGGCAATTGAAACTCCGGCCTTTTTTGAAATGTCATAAATATTCATATATCTGACTTTTCTCCTTCCGTTTGTAAGGGCTTACACTTTTTGTTTTCATTATATTCTCAAGTCTTTTCTGTTTCAATGTGCATTTTTAACAAAACAGTAGTTTCATTTTTGTGTATTTTACACGATTTATTTTTTTATCAACTTCAGCAATTGACGTATATAAAAAAAAAGATTATCTTTTATGTAAGGGCTTACATTTTTGCAGCATATTAATTTCAGATTTTATAGAAAGGATTCTTCTATTATGAACGAATATATCCGTATTCATCCGAATGACAATGTGGCTGTGGCGCTTTCTCCTTTGATAAAAGGAAAATCTGTCACCTTAGATCATACTTCCGTCATCCTTTTGGAAGACATTCCGCAGGGACACAAATTCTCGCTTGTTCCAATCGCATGTACGAAACCGGTTGTCAAATACGGCTGCCCGATCGGGACTGCCACCGCTGACATTGCGGCAGGCAAATGGGTTCACACCCATAATCTAAAAACAGGGCTTGGCGATCTGCTGAACTATAATTATGAAAAAACACCTTGTACACTATCCCCTACAGAGGAAAGATTCTTTCAGGGATATCGAAGGATCGATGGGTCGGTCGGTGTCCGCAATGAAATCTGGATCATCCCGACTGTCGGCTGCGTCAACAATATTGCTACTTCTATCGAGCGACAGGCACAGCAATATAAGACAGAGAGCATTGACGCCATCGCCGCATTTCCACATCCCTATGGCTGTTCACAGATGGGTGACGATCAAGAATATACCCGCACCATTCTTGCAGATCTGATTCAGCATCCGAATGCAGGCGGCGTTCTTGTCCTTGGTCTGGGCTGTGAAAATAGCAATATTGATGAATTAAAAAAATATCTCGGAGATTACGATGAGAAACGTGTGAAGTTTTTGGTTTCACAGGAATCTCAGGACGAAATTGCAGATTCCCTTTCTCTGATTCAGGAACTGATTGACTATGCATCTTCCTTTTCCAGAGAACCAATCAGTTGTTCCGAACTTATCATCGGTATGAAGTGCGGCGGTTCTGACGGATTATCCGGTATCACTGCCAATCCGACCGTAGGTGCCTTTTCCGATTTGCTGATTTCAAAGGGCGGATCCACGATCCTCACCGAGGTACCGGAGATGTTCGGCGCAGAGACACTCCTGATGAACCGTTGTGAAAATGAAGATCTGTTTGATCAGACTGTCAGCCTTATTAACGATTTCAAGAATTACTTCAAGCAGCACAACCAGACAATCTATGAGAATCCGTCTCCCGGCAACAAAAAAGGCGGCATCTCTACTCTGGAAGACAAATCCCTTGGTTGTACACAAAAGTCCGGAACCGCTCCGGTACGCGGTGTTCTTTCCTACGGAAAGAAAATAGCATGCAATGGATTAAACCTCCTGAGCGCACCGGGTAATGATCTTGTTGCCTCCACAGCTCTTGCAGCTTCCGGCGCTCAGATCGTTCTGTTTACAACAGGGCGCGGCACGCCGTTTGCATCGCCGGTTCCGACCGTAAAGCTTTCCAGCAACACCGGACTTTATGAGCAGAAAAAGAACTGGATCGACTTTAACTGTGGGGTACTCGTAGAAGGCACCGATTTGGAAACACTTCGCAATCAGTTCTTCGATTATATTATAGAAGTTGCTTCCGGCAAATATGTAAAATCAGAGATTGCAGGATATCACGATATGGCAATCTTCAAACAGGGAGTCACACTATAATGTGTAATCTTGTCACAAAGCGATAATACAAACTCATTTAATTTAAGAAAGGAATGATTTCAACTATGAAAAAACTTTGTTACCGGACACTGGAAGAAATGAATTATGACGGTTATTTATTAAAAGATGCACCGGAGCGTATCCTGCAATTCGGAGAAGGCAATTTCCTCCGTGCATTCGTAGATTACTTTATTGATATGATGAATGAAAAAGCAGGCTTCAATTCCAAGGTTGTACTTTGCCAGCCGATCGCACCGGGACTTGCAGATATGATCAATGAACAGGAAGGATTATACACTCTCTTTCTCCGCGGATTTGAGAACGGTGAGAAAGTAAATAAAAAGAGAGTGATCTCCTGTGTAAGCCGCTGTCTGAACCCTTATCAGGATTATGAAAGCGTTCTTGCATGCGCAGACAATCCGGATCTCAGATTCATTGCATGCAATACGACAGAGGCAGGAATTGTCTACGATGCTTCCTGTCAGTTTGCAGATGCACCGGCAAATTCCTATCCGGGGAAGCTGACACAATTTATGTACCGCCGTTTCCGGAAATTCGGAAAGGAGATCGGAAAGGGCTTTGTAATTTTACCCTGTGAATTGATCGACAACAACGGAAAAGAATTGGAAAAATGCGTATTAAAATATGCTGAACAGTGGAATCTCGGTGAAGATTTTATCAAGTGGATTCAAAATGAAAATATCTTCTGTTCTACCTTAGTAGACCGTATCGTAACAGGTTACCCGCGTGCAGAAGCAGAAGATATCTGCAAAGAACTGGGCTATCAGGACAATCTATTGGATACCGGAGAGGTATTTGGTTTCTGGGTAATCGAAGGCCCCGAATCTCTGAAGAAAGAGCTTCCTTTTGCTGAAGCAGAGCTTCCGGTATTGATCACAGACAACCATAAACCATATAAGCAGAGAAAAGTCCGTATTCTGAACGGAGCACATACTTCTATGGTTCTGGGTGCATATCTGGCAGGTCAGGATATTGTCCGTGACTGCATGAATGACGACGTTATCCGTCAATTTATGAACAAAACCATTTATGATGAGATTATTCCGACTCTGACGCTCCCGAAAGAAGAACTGGAGGATTTCGCCGCTTCCGTGACAGAACGCTTCAAAAATCCATTTATAGACCATGCACTCCTTGCCATCTCCTTAAATTCCACTTCTAAGTGGAAAGCCCGTGTAATGCCCTCTTTTAAAGGATACATAGAGAAATACGGCGAGCTTCCGAAGTGTATCACTGCCTCCTTCGCCTTCTATGCAGCTTTCTATCGCGGCATTCGCTCGGAAGAAAATGCAATGATCGGAATGCGGAACGGTTCCGAAGAATATGAAATTAAGGATGACAAAGCTGTTTTAGACTTTTTCCTTGCACACAAGGATGATGACACTGCTACTTACGCACATGCAGTCTGCTCCAATATCAATTTCTGGGGAGAAGACCTGTCTCAAATAAGCGGATTTGAAAGCGCCGTTGCTGATCATCTGGAGAAAATCGAAACTGCAGGTGCATATAAAGTAATGAAAGAGTGCCTGTAAGAGACATGATTTCGAAACAGAACAAACTGCTCTATCGTATGCATAGTGATTGAAAAAGGAGAGACAGATTCCTGATACAGGATTTTGCCGCTTCACGATTTGTTAATCGTTAAAGCGGCAACCCCTTTGTACGTCCTTTTCTACTCAATATCCAACTCGATCGGCTCATCCAAATGCTCGGACACATATTTTCCGTTTTTCTTCCGCTGTCTGACACATTCTGTCAACAGGTATTCGATCTGCCCGTTCACAGAACGGAAATCATCCTCTGCCCAGGCTGCGATGGCATCGTATAATTTTGCAGACAGCCGGAGGGGAACCTGTTTCTTTTTCTGCTCTGCCATATTAATACAGACTTCCTGAATTTACGATTGGCTGAGCATCCTTGTTTCCACAGAGAACAACCAACAGATTTGATACCATTGCAGCCTTTCGTTCCTCGTCCAGTTCTACAACTTCCTTCTCACTCAGACGTTCCAGCGCCATCTCCACCATGCCTACTGCTCCGTCTACGATCATCTTTCTTGCATCAATGATCGCTGATGCCTGCTGCCGCTGCAGCATGACGGCTGCAATCTCCGGCGCGTATGCCAGATATGTGATCCGTGCTTCCAGAATCTCAAGTCCCGCCTCACTGACTCTCTGCTGGATCTCATTCTTGATCCTTGCCGCTACAATCTCGCTGGAACCGCGCAGACTGCCTTCATCTGCCTGTCCGTCACCCGTTGTATCCACATTCGGAGCCACATCA
This sequence comes from uncultured Schaedlerella sp., assembly GCA_963559385.1. GTDB lineage: Bacteria > Bacillota > Clostridia > Lachnospirales > Lachnospiraceae > Schaedlerella. Next base: position 158,498 of record CAUWKK010000001.1, on the reverse strand, counting down.
TACGGATAGATGCGAACAATATTGCGAAGCGCCGTATCGCACTGCAAGGACAGGTATTCCTTGTAGTTATCCACATTAAACACCGCCTTGGATGTGTCCACAACACGCCACATCACTGCAATCCCAATCTCTACCGGATTTCCGAGACAGTCGTTGATCTTCTGACGGCTGTTGTTCAATGTCATGATCTTCAGTGAAATCTTCTTGCCGGACTCTCCGCCGTTGCTCTCCATTCCGTTCATCGAGAAAGAGAAGGCGGATTTCTTTGCATTGTTGTTAACGTCTCCACTCTGGTTCAGATGCGTATCTGCCGCAGGATTGACACTGGAGCAGAACGGATTCACATAATAGAATCCCTCCCCCTTGATCGTTCCTATGTATTTACCGAACAATGTCAATACAAGCGCCTCCTGTGGTTTCAAAACACGTAGTCCGCAATATGGGATCCAGCCGATACACAACCAGATGATGCTGACGATCAGAAGAACCGGTCCGTGACCGTCTCCCAAGAGCATTCCTCCGAAAACAGTTCCAGCAATTGCCGTCAAATACAAAAGCGTCGTAACGATCAATGCCAGCATACCTTTTTTCTTGTTTTGCAGAACTTTTTCTGTCATAAAAATCCCTCCCGACAATTTAATCTCTTTTTGATATCAAAATCATATCACTTTGTTTTTAATTTGTAAAGAGGTTTTCTATATATTTCTCTATATATAAGATATCTTTTCTAGTCTAAAATCTCCCCTTCAATCGATACAGTCGTTACCTGCCAGGGAATCATTTTTCCGCTTTCTTGAAGAGCCTTTTTCACCGCCATTTCTAATCCGCCGCAGCATGGAACCTCCATTCGCAGTACCGTCACATTTCGAATATCGTTCTGTGAGAGAATCTGTGTCAGCTTTTCACTGTAATCTACAGCATCTAGCTTGGGACACCCGATCAACGTAATCTTTCCTTTCATAAATTCCTGATGTATGTTGGCATAAGCATAAGCCGTACAGTCTGCTGCTATCAATAATTTCGCACCATCGAAGTAAGGTGCATTTACCGGAATCAGTTTTATCTGACACGGCCACTGTCTCAATTGTGAACCTGACGGCACAACCGGATCTGCCTGCCGCGCCTCCTTTTTCTTCATATTTACCATAACAGCTTCTTTGTCATAAGGCAGCGCCTCCCGCTCTACAAAGGTAATCGCTCCGGTCGGACATTCCGGCAGACAATCTCCCAATCCGTCGCAATAATCATCACGCAATAGCTTTGCTTTCCCATCTGCCATTCCGATCGCTCCCTCGTGACACGCTGCGGCACACGCTCCGCAGCCATTACATTTTTCCTCATTAATCTGAATAATTCTTCGAATCATAGCTTAAAATCCTCCTTTTCATTCTGTCTTTGTCCTTGCAGTTTACATGGAAAGTATATTATAATCAAAACATAAATTCGGTGGTTATAACCACGGAAATGAGGTTTTTTATAAAAATGATTCACTCTTTACTTTTTAAGGATATTACAGAAGAAGAATGGCTGGATATGGATCGCTGCGGCTGTATGAGACAGGCGCATTTTTCAAAAGGTGCCTGCATCTTCAGAACAGGTGAAATCATTCAGGAAATCGGAATTGTACTCTCCGGAAGCATCAATATAGAAAACACAGACCTGTGGGGCAACAAAAGTCTGCTAAGCAATATTGCTCCCGGTCAGCTTTTTGGAGAATCCTATGCACTTTGCCGTGAACCGATCATGGTCACTGCCGTCACAGCAGAGCCTTCCGAAATTCTCTTTATCAAAGCAGATATTCTTATCAATACACAGTATAAAAGCAAATCCTGGCACTGTAAAATCACACAGAATATGCTGCAGATTTCTCTGCACAAAAACTTAATGCTTGCCAACCGCATCTTCTGCACCACGCCAAAGACGATCCGGGGACGCTTACTTTTGTTTCTTTCCGAAGAAGCTGCAAGAGCAAAGAGCACCACGTTCCGAATTCCGTTTAACCGACAGGAACTTGCCGATTATCTGAATCTGGACCGCAGTGCTCTTTCCAAAGAATTAGGCAAAATGCGGGATGAAGGAATTCTTACCTTTCATAAGAATCAATTTATCCTGCACTTTGATTAAATTCTCATTTATCATTTTTTTGCTCTTTTCAAAATCAATCCGATCACCAATCCGATCATCGCCGGACACAGCCAGCCGAATCCCAACTCTGACAACGGCAAAACTTCTCTTGCCCACGCAGCAATGTTTTCTGCATGAAGCAAACTCTGCATCTGCTTTGGAAGCGCATTCAAGAAATCAAATAATGCCGCAAACATTGTAAATCCCGTCACCCACTGGTATACAATCTTAGAATTGTCAAACCAATTTCCACACAAAGTCAGCAAGATCAGTGTCACTGCCAATGGATAAAGGAACATCAACACCGGGAGGGAATAATCCAAAATCGCATTCAAGCCAAGATTTGCAATCAATAAGGACAAAAGGGTAAACAAGACTGCCCATGTCCGGTAGGAAATCTTATTCGGAAAAAGAATTTCAAATGTCTCTCCGCAGCTGGTGATCAGTCCTACCGCTGTTTTCAAACAGGCAAGCGTAATCGTCGCTGCCAGAATCAATGCGCCTGCCTTCCCGAAATAATATTCCGCAATCTGCGCCAATGCCACACCGCCGTTTTCTGCGATTCCGAATACCCCTCTGCTCTGTGCCCCTGCAACCGTAATCAACACATAAATTCCCGCCATTAAAACAGAACTGAAAATTCCCGCTTTTATTGTATTTTTAGCCATTGCCTGAGGCTCTTTGACCCCCAGTTCGCGGATTACATTAACCACGATGATTCCAAATGCCAGTCCGGCAAGAGCGTCCATTGTATTATATCCTTCCAACATTCCGGTAAAAAGCGCTCCTGTCTCATATGCGCCGGACGGCGTCATTTTACTGATTTCTCCCATAGGTGACACCAAGGCTCTCACGACCAGAATTGCAAGGAAACATAAAAACAAGGGATTGAGTATCTTCCCGATCCACACCAGGATTTTCCCGGGCTTTAAGGAAAAAAATAAAACAGCCGCAAAGAACAAAATACTGTAGACCGCCAGCGCCGCAGTATGTCCGCTCTTAGGAAGCATCTGCTCTATCCCTACGGAAAATGCGACCGTGGCGCACCTCGGAATCGCAAAAAACGGTCCGATCGTCAAATACAACAAACAAGTGAAAAACATACCGTATTTCTTCCCTACCCGGCTGCTCACACCGAGCAGTCCGCTCTGTCTGCTGACTCCAAGCGCCGCCACGCCCAGAAGCGGCAGCCCTACTCCCGTTATCAAAAATCCTGCTGCCGCTAACCACATATTGCTTCCCGCCATTTGCCCCATGGAAACCGGAAAAATCAGATTCCCCGCCCCAAAGAACATTCCGAATAGCATACTCGCTACAAAAATCGTTTCTTTTATCGTCAAATTCTTCTTCATACAAATCCCTTTCTCAATTAAAAGTAACGCCGATGTCAGAAAAACTCTTGTTTTTGTACACTGACGCAACTTTATTGTATCAGATTTTTTCGAAAAAGAATACTGTTTTATTTTCCTGCCGATCAAAATAATATGATGTTGAAAACAAAAGCTGCCTTACATCATAATATTTTCTCAACAGTGCGGAATGCCTTTTTATACATCAGATATTGAAATCCCGAAACTACAATTCCGAGTCCCAAACCAAAGAAAATAATTGAAATTTCTCCTGGTTTTAATACACCGTCATTCGTAAATAAAATAATGACTATATAAACAACAGTGATTCCTACGCCCAATATCGTAGGCAGCACGTAAATTTTTTCTATCTGTTTTTTCAAAAGCCATTTTCGGTATTCTTGATCCGCACCCAGTCGTTTCAGATCTTCGAATATCTGTCGATTGCTGTTTGCCACACTCTGGCTTCTGGAATAACCGATGATTCCCACCGCCGCAATGCAGATTACTGCCACATAGATAAACAACATCAATCGGATTGCCAATCCCAGAAGCGTCTGCTGTACAAGGAGCGGAGTCAGAACCGGAGCATACCACCAATCCGTCTCTTTCGCAGGAACTTCCGGGTCTACAACCGCCGCATCCGCCATATCAGCATAATTTTCTGCTCCCACACGTTTCTCTTGCATCGGATTATAATGGGACATATGGTTCATGTCCGCCGACATTCCGTCTACGAGCCGTTTAAACACAGCTTCCGCAAATGGAATTTCCCCGTCGCTTTCCTTTGTATCGAACAAAACCTGTACTCCGATTTTACGATTCGAAATCTCTGCCTTGAAGCTTTCGTAATCGGAATCATTGACTACAAAGCGGGCCCTCTCTCCCAGACCGTCATTTCCCATCACCAGAGCCTTACACTCTGTATTTCCAACGTACTCCATCGGGCAATAACGGTTCTCTTTTTGACAGTAAAGCCCGCGCATATCATCAAAATGATACCAAAATGTTTCATTTGCCTCCGGCGGCTGGATCAGATAATATCCGCCCACCGGAATTTTCAAAACATTTCCTGTCAGTTTTTCATATTCCGAAACGCTTAAACAATCATATTCCGCATACCCCTCGATAAATTCCTCGATGATCTCACTGCCGTCTTCATTGGTATCTCGGTTGACGGAACTTCCCGGAATACGGATAAACTCTCCCTCCCGGTAATTTTCAATCTGTACGTCATATTCCACTGCCATTTTCTCTAATTCCGATTCCCTTGGCACTTCTCCGTCCAACAGATAGCGGTAAGAATACTTCGCCTCATAATCTTCGGTACTCAAATTTGTCGAGGTAAAGAGCGGAACATAAGAGGCCGCATACATTCCCCCTACGATCAAAAGCACGATGACAAGCATATTTCGGACAACCGACGCCCCCTGGAATTTCATCATTCCGTAATTTAACAGGTTATTATAGTATTTCTGCGGATTTCGTCCTCTCTGATGACCGGAAACAGAATATACCAGGAGCCTGTAAATCCCAAATACTGCCACAAAATAAAACAAATTCGACCAACCACCCAGATATTGATCTGTGAGCCATACATAAACAGTCGGAAGTATGACCGCCACAAACAGACCGGCTGCGATGCAGCTCCCCCCGATCAATGCATATCGCTTTGTCACATTTTTCTTGAGCGGTTCCTGTCTTCGCTGCTCATTGATCACTTCCATAATATCTGTTCGTTTCATGGTACGGCATGCCAACCCAAATACCAGTAACATCAAAGCCATGCCGAATAAAAAAGCCGAACCGAAGCCCTCTATTGTAAAGGCAAACTGATAATCATTAACCGTCTCTGTGATCTTCTCCATTATTTTTCCGACCAGAACGGACAATACTGCTCCCGCTGCGATTCCCTCCGCAATGTAAACAGACATCATTTTCCCCAACTCCGCAAATAAGGCGCCTGACAAATTCCCTCTTTCCGCTCCCAATGCCAGAAATATTCCGATCTCCCGACTTTTGTATCGCAAAAATAATCTTGCCGCATACCAGACAAATACGAAACATCCGACAACCGCAATCCCAAATACCAGTGTTGCAATTTTTATTGTATCGCCGCCATCCGGTAAGGCTTTCTGCACAAGAGGCGAAAACAACATCATTAAATAGGAAGAAATCAGCATTTCCGCAAACAGGATCACAAACTGAAACTGCCGATAATCCTTCCGGTTATACTTTCTCAGCTTTTTCCACAGGTTTTGAAGTGTCATACGTTTTCACCACCATTCAAGTTTTTTAATACATCTAATAATTGCTCAAGAAACTGATTCCTATCTCCTTTATTCACCAGTTCTTTATAAATATGTCCGTCCCGCATCACAATGACCCGGTCGCAGTAGCTCGCAGAAAAGCTGTCATGCGTCACCATAAATGTAGTTGCATTCAATGTTCTCTGCGCCTCCAAAAAGGCACCGATCACTGCTTCACTGGAACGGCTGTCCAGATTGCCCGTAGGCTCATCGGCAAGGATCAAAAGCGGATCGTTCATCAACGCTCTCGCTACCGCTGTTCTTTGCTTCTGTCCGCCGGAAATCTCCGCCGGATATTTATTCGCAATTTCATAAATCCCGAATAATTTCAGAAGATTTTTCGCTTTCTTCTCCATTGGTTTATAAGGCTCTTTTCGGATCACCTTTGGCACACAGACATTTTCCGATACCGTCAGACCGTCTAACAGCATAAAATCCTGAAAAACAAAACCCAGTTTCTCATTTCGTACCTTCGCGATCTGCTTTTCATCCAATTTTGCAAGCTCTGTTTCCTGTAGGCGGATCGTTCCTTTTTCATAAGGAATAAAACACGAAATGCAGTTTAGCAGCGTCGTCTTTCCGGAACCGGACGGTCCCATAACCGCAACAAATTCTCCCTGTTTTACTTCAAAAGAAACGTCTTTTAATACTTCGTATACTTGATTTCCGTTTTTGTAATTTTTATAAAGATGCTCTACTTTTAACATCATCATCTGTCTCCTCTCATCTGAGCACGTGATATGGATTTTTGTTGTTCCGTACTCTTCTTTCTGAGATTATTTTAGAAAAAACGGGGGAATTTTACTACAGATTGAAATGTCAAATTTGGATGAGATTTTGTAATCTTTCGCAGGATTTTCTGTTTGTCAACTCTTGTTTTTTTACAATAATATTGATAATCTAATTATGTCAAACACTTTCGTCAACTCGATATAAACATAAACTCAACATAACCTCAAAACGAAAGGACAAACATAATTATGCTCGAACTTGTACTTTGTGATGATGAAAAAATATATCGAAATGATTTAAAACACATTCTCAGCCGGGAATTGGAATTGTCCGGCATCGAATATAAAATAACTGAATTTGCCTCCGGTGAAGAGCTTATTGCTTCACTCATTCCGGCAGATTCCCAGATTTTATTTCTGGATATCGAAATGCCCGGCATCAACGGAATTGAAACTGCAAAGAAATTGCGGGAATTGCAGAACCACGCACAGATTGTTTTCGTCACCTCTCACCCCGATTTTGTATTTCAAGGCTATGAGGTACGGGCATTGAATTATATTCTGAAGCCCTATGTTCCCGAAAAGCTGCTCTCGGTTCTTCATACCGCACTGCAGGAATTGCATGTATCCGCAGACAAGTATTTTATTGTGGAACAGCGCTCCGGCAGCATCCGGGTTCCGCTTGATACGATCCGGTATTTCTACAGTGAGAAAAGACTGGTGCATCTTGTTACCGGAACTTCAACCTACACCTTTTATGACAAATTAAGCGATTTGGAATCCCGGCTTCCCAAAAGCTTCAGCAGGATTCACAGCCGCTATCTGATCCACCTGAAATATCTGGATCAGATTGCCGGCAATCAGGCAACGATCGCAGGAGTTTCTCTGCCGGTCAGTCGTGCCTATAAAGCGCCGCTGTCCATTGCCTTTGCCAATTATCTGTTGGATTAACCCGACTTTTATCCTCTTCAAGGACAAAACACTATATACTTCAGGAGGTTATTTACGATGCTTTCCGTTCTTGAATTCATTCTAAACTGGCTGATCACACTGACATTCGGAACCTTAATATTTCTTATCATCGAACGTTTTCTCACGTTCCGTTTTCAGATCCGGTCTGCAAAATTAATTGCCATTATCTTATTGGGAACCTGTTCCAATATTGTTGTATATCCGGAAGAGACAACCGGAACGGTCGGATTTTTCCTTTGTTTTATCCTCTTTCTCCTGCTCGCCTTTCGAGAAAAGACTTATTTGAAGCTGTCCATTGCAATCATCATTTTTCCGGTCATTGCAGCGGCCAATTATGTCACGCAGGATATCGGCTCGATCATCTGGCTCTACGTCTTTCATAAAAATATGTCTGTGCTTGCATCAACTGTTTTGCATACGGCTACTCTCGCACTTCGTATTCCGTTTTGGTACTTTGTATTTATTTGCGTTCGCAAATGGATCGCTTTCGGCGCCAAAACGCTGACCTGGAAAATGTGGGGAATTCTGGATATGATCTCACTGACCTCCTTTATCGGGATCATTTCCGTAATCTATAAAACGACCTCCTATGATTCCTATACCGCCTATCCGACCTGTATCGCCTGTGTGATCACCAGCCTCGGATGCTGCGGACTGCTAACCTATATGACAAAAGCCGCACGGGCAGAAATGGAGCTTCAGGCATATCAATATCAGCAAACCTACTATAGGGAACTGGAACAAAACCAACAGACGGTACGCCGGCTCCGTCATGATATGAAAAATCATTTGAATATCATCGGCACTTTTCTTCGGGAGCATGAGACAGAGGAGGCAGAGTCTTATTTAAAAGAACTGACCCGGGAATTCTCCGTCAGTGCAAAAATCTATTGTAAAAACAGCATCATCAATGCAGTCCTAAACAGTAAAGAGCAGCTTGCAAAAGACGCAGAGATCACCTGTCAATTCTTTATCGACTTAGAAGATGTTCCGACAATCGAAGACATTGACCTTTGTTCCCTTTTGAGCAACACCCTGGATAATGCGATTGAAGCCAACCGCTTTATTCCCGATGTCCGGGAGCGCAAGATGACAGTCAAGGCCCGCTATAGCAATCATTTTTTCAGCTATCAGATTGAAAACACTAAGACAAATGGAATCCGCATGAAAAACGGCATGATCCAGACAAGCAAACCGAATACCGTAAATCACGGCATCGGTCTGCAAAACGTAAAAAATATTGTAGAAAAATATAGCGGAGATTTCAACCTCTCCTATAATGCAGATACCTTTACGGTTACTGTTTTGATTCCGTTGTAAACATCCATACTCCCCGAACGAAAGCCTTCTAAATCCAACGTAATATAACCAAATCCAAGCTCCCTGAGATAGGATATCATTTCTTTTCTCTCTTGTATCACGCGCTCTAATGACTGTTCATCGACCTCCATCCTGACAATATCGCCATGGACTCGTAACCTTACATTGTAAAACCCACGGGCGCGGAGATACGCTTCTCCTTTTTCTACCCGTTCCATTTCTTCATAAGATAATCGTGTGCCGTATGGAAATCTGGTTGCCAGACAGGGCATTGCCGGCCGTTCAGATACAGACAAACCGTACTCCTTCGACAACTTACGGACATCTCCTTTCGTCAATCCTGCCTCTGCCAGAGGACTGTGTATCCCAAGCTCCCGAAGCGCTTTCAATCCCGGTCGATACATCTGCAGATCGTCCGCATTCGTCCCCTCCAACACATGTCCGACCTGAAGTTCCTTCGCTTTCTCCAAAATCCTTGCAAACAAATATTTCTTACATCGATAACATCGGTCTGTCGGATTCTTCTCAATCCCCGCTTCTTCTAATTCATCCACCGTAATCACCACATGATCTGCGCCGATTTCCTCGGCCACTGCTTTCGCATGAGCAATCTCTTCTGTCGGATGCAATCTTGTCTGCATCGTCACGGCATACACCTTTTTTCCATGCCGTACTGCCGCCGCACAGGTCATTTTCAGAAGCAGAGCGCTGTCCACCCCTCCGGAAAATGCCACAATACAATCCTGTAACGTATACTTCTCTAATATATATTTCAACTGTTTCATTTTATTATCGCCGCTTTCTGTATCTCCCTGTATGCTTCCTGATAATTCACACCACATTTTTTTACAAATTCCGCTACACTTCTGTATTCCGGATAACAACACACTTCACCATTCGGCAGTGTACATATTTTCACCTCTGCCTCTCCAAATCTTGTCTGCACTTTCTTCTGTTTCCGTTCCAGGATCGTCCGCTCCATTCTCGTTTTTCGAATACCGATCGTTGTTGTCCCGGAAAAAATCACTTCTTCTGCTTTAGATATCATGTCTTTCGTACAGATTACATTTAACTGATAAGCCGGCCGGTTCTTCTTCATATAAACCGGAGTATAGTATACATCTTTTACCCCGGCCTCCAAAAGTAGCTCCATAACCAGACCTAATTGCTCTCCCGGACAGTCATCAATATTTGTTTCCAATTTATAGATCTCATCCACGGCCACATTTTCTCTTTGCCTGTCTGCTGCTTCCTCCTCGATCAGCATCGCCCGCAAAATCCCCGATCTGTCATATTTACGTTTTCCCGCTCCAAGACCGATTTTCCGAATCCTAAAATGCTCCGGCAATTTCCGTCTCGTTGCCGTTGCCGCTGCAATCGCCGCCCCGGTCGGCGTCACCAGTTCTCCTTGTATAGAGGTCGGATGCAGTGTGATTCCGTACTCCTGCACGATATTTACAACGGCGGGAACGGGAACCGGAATCATTCCATGCTGACATCTTATACTTCCCTGTCCCTCGTACAGCTCTGATACAATTACCTGCTCCACATCCAGATTATCCAGACAGACCGCAGCAGCCAGAACATCCACAATAGAATCGACGGCTCCCACCTCATGAAAATGTACCTCTTCTATAGAAGTACCATGCGCCTTCGCCTCTGCTTCTGCCAAAATCCGAAAAATCTTCGCCGCTGTTTCTTTCGCCCTGTCCGTTGCCTCTGACTGTTCAATGATATGCAAAACCTCTTTCAATCCCCGGTGCTCATGCGCCTGATGTACCGGATGCCGATGCTCCTTCTGTGACTGATGCCCGCTTTCCTGCGGCCGTTTTCCATACAAATATTCCATATCATGATCGTGATTCTCATGCACCTTATCCAACACCACCTCAAAATCACAGGCCGCCAGCCCCTCTTTTTTTACTCGGCTGATTTTTGTTTTAAATCCGGTAACCGGAATACTTTTCAAAACTTTGCGCAGAACAGCCTCATCTGCACCCAGATCCAGCAACGCCGCCACTGTCATATCTCCGCTGATACCGGAATAACATTCCAGATACAATATATTTTTCATTCCGTTTGACTTTTCCTTTCCAAGTGATATAATATTTAGCTTAGCATAAAAAAACAAAAAAGCAAAGAATGGAGATGTTATAAAATGAAACACGTTATATTCTTTTTCCTAAAGCCCCTCTCCTTCCTGCCGGCAATTTTGATGATGTATGCAATCTTTCAATTCTCTGCGCAGACCGGAGATATTTCCGGTAATCTCAGCTATGAGGTCAGCTACAAGCTCGTAGAAATCGGAAATGAGGTACTCAATAAAGGCTTAGAAGAATGGCAGATCAGTGAATATGCCTATGAAATCGAATATCCTGTACGCAAGCTTGCGCACATGAGCGAATACTTCCTGCTCGCAGTTGCGCTTTCGTTCCCATTTTACGTATATGGCTTACGCGGATTTCCGCTCATGCTCGTCGCCGGATTCATCTGCGTGGCGTTTGCCTGTGGCGATGAATACCATCAGTCCTTTGTTGCAGGACGTGGTCCGTCCGTAAAGGATGTCGGCATTGACAGTATCGGTGCATTCTTCGGCATCCTGACCGTCCGTATCATCTGCTGGATTTTCCTGACTCCGGCACGCGTTGTCGAAGCTCAGGAGGATTTTGCCTACCGCAAATTGGAAGCGAGGAGGCGTGCACAAAGAGAAAAAAGGAAAAGGCGGAACTACCGATAAACCGGCGGCTCCGTCTCTTTTTGTATCATCCTACGTCACTAGCTTCCCGCCCGGCGCCTTTCGTATCACTTTGACACACAGGTAAGACACCGCTAAAATAACTGCCGTCAGCACAGGAATCGCAATATACGCAGATACGGCCTCTGCCTCTGCATATTTCTTATAATGATCAAGGAATAAAATATGTATCAGATAGATTCCAAAGGAGCAGGCGCACCAATTGTCTATTCTTTTCCTCGTCTGCTCTTTCAACTGCAGCTTTCCGTCTCCCAGACGGAGCATCCACAAGAAAAACGCTGCGCTGCTTATAACAACCAACGGGAAACCATATTCTAATGTATGTTCCATATGATCTTCTGTAATTACACTCAAAAACATTGTCAATCCGATATTTAATACATTGCTTACTATGAATATAAGCAACAGTTTTCCATTTCTGACCCATCTGTGGTTCTGATATTTTTTCAAATAGTATCCGAGAAAGAAATAAAAAGCATATACCCGATCCCCAAACAGCGGGATGTCATAATACAGCTCCCCACCGAATATGGACAGTCCCCAATTTACCAGCACCGTTATCATTCCGATCATCAGAAGTATTTTTTCCATTTTTAGATTCAGATTACGAATCAATATCTGAAAGAACGGCAGTACCAGATAAATCGGTATCAACGCATACAAATACCAAAGATGTGCCTCTGTCGGCACCCAGAAGATCTCATAAAGCTCAAATTCCGTCCCCATATAATAAAGATTCCACAAATAATATACAATACTCCAAAAAAGCAGCGGCAGAACAATTCGAAACATCCGTTTCCAGCTATTCTCTGCCGGCTCTTCTCTTCCCAAGAGCAGTGCTCCGCTCAACATAAAGAAGCAGGGCACACTGACTCTTGCCAACGTATCTAAAATCAACGAAAATCCATACTCACCGATACTTATCTTCCCAAATGCACGGCAAAAATAATTGCTCACATGGATCACGATCACCAAAACAAACGATACCGTTCTGATCAATTCCAGATTATAGTTTTTCTCTCTCATAAAATGTTCTTTAATATCTCCCATTTCTCCTCTTTAATTTCGTTTTTCTCCCTTTCTTTCCTGCGGCGACTTCATCAAACTGGCTCTTTTAACCGCATCCTGTCCAAACCGTTTCCGTATCTCGTCCATAGCAGCATTCAGCTTTTTATGCTTCTCGTCCGCTTCTTTCGGCAATTCTATATCAAAAATACTAAGCTGCTCCGGTTCCGATTCCGCCGTCAGCTTGGAGGTTCGGATTCCCAAAAGCCGCACCGGCGCTCCGCTCCATGCCTCTTCAAATAGCTGACACGCAGTTTCGTATAAAACCTGATCTTCATTGGTCGGTTTCGACAACTGACACTGATGCGACATTGTCTGAAAATTATAATATTTAATTTCCATACTGACCATACGCGCTTTTTGTCCCGCTTTACGCAGTCTTCTTCCCACACTTTCTGCAAGTCTTTGAAATACCGGCTGCACCTCCTCATACGTCACTGCATCGTCGGATAACGTTGTAGAATTACCGATTCCTTTTGCCTCGGACTGTTCCGATTGTACCTCCGAAGTATCCATCCCGTTTGCAAACTCCCACAGCATTTTCCCATGGCTTTTCAAATGCAGTGTGATCAACTTTGGGTCTGCCTGCGCCAGATCTCCAATCGTATAGATCTCCAATTTTTTCAACGTCTCTACACTGGAACGGCCCGCCATAAACAGCTCGCCGATCGGAAGCGGCCACATCTTCACCTGTATTTCTTCCGGGAACAGCGTATGCACCTTATCCGGTTTCTCAAAATCCGACGCCATTTTCGCCAACAGCTTGTTCGAGGAAACTCCTATATTTACTGTAAATCCAAACCGCTTACGGATCTCGTTTTTTATTTCCAATGCGCCCTCCACCGGAGAGGTATACCGATCTGCGATCTCCGTAAAATCCATATAGCACTCATCTACGCTTACCTGCTCAAGCTTTGTTGTATAGGTGCGCAAATATGCCATAAGCTGTATGCTCTTCTCCCTGTACATTTCATGGTTCGGAGGCTCCATAACCAGATTCGGACACTTACGAAAGGCATTCGCCACCGGTTCCCCGGTGCGAATGCCGTATTTCTTCGCAGAGGTAGATTTTGCCAGTACAACCCCATGTCTTGACTTCTGGTCACCCCCGATAATTGCGGGAATCTGACGCAAATCCACCTTTGCTCCGTTTTTTAATTGTTCAACCGCAGTCCAGCTTAAATAAGCCGAATTTACATCAATATGAAAAATAATCGACGTCATAAGACCCTCACTTATTTCACGCGTGGTTCCAATTTTCCGTCAGCAACGTCGATCAGAATACAGTCTCCCCGTCCGACATTTCCCTCAAGAATCAGCCTTGCCGCCAAAGTCTCCACATTCTTCTGCAAATATCGTTTCAGCGGACGCGCTCCGTACATCGGCTCATAACCGCCTTCCACTACGAACTTTTTCGTCTCCTCTGTCAGTTCTACGGACAGTTCCTTCTCTTCCAGACGTTTATTGACATCATTTATTAACAAATCAATAATTGCACAAATATTAGATTTCGTCAACGGTTTAAACATAATAATCTCATCCAGACGATTCAAAAATTCCGGACGGAAATGCGATCTCAGCTCGTTCATTACCATATTCTGATTCTCTGTATCAATGGTTCCGTCTTCCTCAATTCCATCCAACAGATAGTGTGCACCGATATTAGACGTCATGATCAGTATCGTATTTTTGAAATCTACGGTACGTCCCTGCGAATCCGTAATCCGGCCGTCATCCAACACCTGCAAAAGCACATTGAATACATCCGGATGCGCCTTTTCCACTTCATCAAAAAGAACAACCGAATACGGTTTTCTCCGCACTGCCTCTGTCAGCTGTCCGCCTTCGTCATAGCCGACATATCCCGGAGGAGCTCCGATCAGTCTGGACACAGAATATTTCTCCATGTACTCACTCATATCGATGCGCACCATATTATTTTCATCATCAAACAGACTTTCCGCCAAAGCCTTGGCAAGTTCCGTTTTTCCGACTCCCGTAGGACCTAAAAACAGAAACGATCCGATCGGCTTGGACGGATCCTTGATTCCTGCCTTAGAACGAATGATCGCTTCCGTTACAAGCTCCACTCCTTCATCCTGACCGATCACACGTTTGTGCAGTTCTTCTGCCAGATGCAGTGTCTTGCTTCTCTCACTTTCATTCAGCTTCGCCACCGGAATCCCGGTCCAGCGGGAAATGATCCTTGCAATCTCCTCATCCGTAACCGCCTCATGAACTAACGACAAGTCCTTTTCTTTCAAACGCACTTCTTCCGTTTCTAATTGCTGCTGCAATTGCGGAAGCTGTCCATACTGCAATTCTGCCGCACGGTTTAAGTCATATTCTCTCTGTGCCTTCTGAATCTCTCGATTGACCTGCTCAATCTGCTCGCGAATCTTCTGAACTCGTTCTATCGCTGTTTTCTCGTTATCCCACTGAGCCTTTTGTCCTGCATATTCTTCCCGCAAGGCTGCCAATTCTTCCTGTAAATGTACAAGCCGTTCCTGACTCAAGCGGTCATTTTCCTTTTTCAGCGCCTCCTCCTCAATCTCCAACTGCATGATCCGTCTGCTCAATTCATCCAGTTCCGTCGGCATGGAATCCAACTCTGTCTTGATCAGCGCGCATGCCTCATCCACAAGATCGATCGCCTTGTCGGGAAGAAAACGGTCGGAAATATAACGATTGGACAACACTGCCGCCGCAACCAGCGCACTGTCTGTAATCTTTACACCGTGAAATACTTCATACCGTTCTTTCAATCCTCTCAAGATCGAGATTGCATCTTCCACATTCGGTTCATCCACCATAACCGGCTGGAAACGCCGCTCCAGTGCCGCATCTTTCTCGATATACTGCCTATACTCGTCCAGCGTGGTTGCTCCGATACAGTGCAGTTCCCCACGGGCAAGCATCGGCTTTAACATATTTCCGGCGTCCATCGCACCGTCTGTCTTGCCTGCTCCGACAATAGTATGCAGCTCATCGATAAATAAAATGATCTTGCCGTCGCTGTTCTTCACCTCTTCTAAAACTGCTTTCAGACGTTCTTCAAACTCTCCGCGATATTTTGCTCCTGCCACAAGCGCTCCCATATCCAGCGAAAATATCGTTTTATCTTTCAGACCTTCCGGTACGTCGCCTTTCACAATCCGCTGTGCAAGTCCTTCTACAACAGCAGTTTTGCCGACACCCGGTTCCCCGATCAAAACAGGATTGTTCTTCGTCTTACGAGATAAGATCCGAACCACATTTCGAATCTCTTCATCACGGCCGATGACCGGATCCAACTTCTGCTCTCTTGCGCGCTCCACCAGATCTTGACCATATTTGTTCAGCGTATCATACGTCGCCTCCGGATTGTCGCTTGTCACACGCTGATTCCCACGCACGGTAGACAATGCCTGTAAAAATCCTTCTCTGCTGATCCCCATTTCCTGAAACAAAGTCTTCAGCTCACGGCTCGCATACTTCAGCAGAGCAAGGAAAAGATGTTCCACCGAAACATACTCGTCTCCCATCTGCCGCGCCTCATCTTCCGCGTGGATTAGAACATTGTTTAAATCCTGTCCGACAAATACGTTGCCCCCCTGTACCTTTGGACGCTTATTGATCGCTTCCTCCACCCGGTTCACAAATAAGGCTGCCTGAAATCCCATCTTCTCCAACAGTTTTAAAATCAGACTGTCATCCTGCGTAACCAGAGCGTATAACAAATGCTCCTGCGCAATCTCCTGATTTCCATAGTCATATGCCAGTTTCTCACAGGCTTGTACCGCCTGTAATGAATTCTGTGTAAATTTATTTATATTCATAGTAAGACCTCCTCTTTATGAGTACCTCTGTTCTATTGACGATATAACAATAACACAGTTTATTAGCACTGTAAAGAGGAGAGTGCTAATTTGTTTTATAAATTTTTTGTAAAATGCTCTAAATCAACATCAGTCTCTCCTGATGTCCGTCCAGATATTCTACCGTTCCGTCTTTGCAAATATCTTCTTCCAGATACATAAATACCTGCTGCTGATCCCATACCGCAATGTTGTCATACACATTTAACTCCAATGCATAACAAGTCTGATCTTCTACCGGACGTTCTCCGTTCCCTTTTACAAAGCCCTGATTGCTGTACAGTCCGATCGTCGGTCCTGCGCCATGTCCGAACGTTCCCAACGGATGGGTATATAACATCGGCTGAATCCCTTCTTCTTTCGCCTTTGCAACAGACGCTTCAAAAACATCATTTCCTGCAACTCCTGTCTTCATCTCATCCATGACGATTTCACGGAATCGATTTCCCTTATCCAGAAGTTCTTCCAATTCTTTCGGCGCTTCCTGCTCATCTTCTTTCAATAAATATGCCACCCACTGCATATCTGTATGAAGATGTACATAAACACCATTTAACCCGATATCGCAATGGAGCAGATCTCCCGGATAAATTGTTTCTTCAAACATTCTGCTTACGCTGCTTCCTTTTCTCTGCAAATCCACATCCGGACCAAACCAGTACAAATATCCTACTTCACTGATCATATTTCGCATGCACCATTCAATATCCGTTGTTGTTGTAACTCCCGGCGTAATAAAGTCCTTACTGAACGTATAGTTTACAATATCATGTGTTACATTGGTCAGCACCTTCATTGCTTCTTTTTCCAACGGACAAACCCGCTGAAGCCAGCGAACCGTTACTTCTTCTCCGTCGCAGATCCGCTCTGCATATGTTTCTCCCAATGTTTCTTTCAACTGGTCCAGCAAGGTAGAAGACAGACCGTCGCAAAAGCCATAGAAAAAGCTTCTGTTTACTGCAATTTTTTCCGGTACAAACTCTTCCACTACACGTTTCACAGTCTGCCATACGTCTTCCCCTTTTTCCTGTACATTTTCATAAATATGGCTCATTTCCGGAGAATGCATTCCCACCGCCATTTTCCGGATCTTTCCGTTTTCCCGATTCCTGTGAAAAATCAATACGCTGATCCTTCTTGCCTCCGGCATATCCCATGTAAACAATGTATGGATGATTGGATCTTCACAGTTTTCACGAGAAAGCACCATCCAAAAATCCAGTCCGGATTCTTCCATCGCCCATGGAAGCACCGTTTCCAAACGTTCTTTCAAAATTTTTGTACTCAATTCTGCCTGCTTCTGCAGCGGATACAATCCGGCACACTCTAATTTCTGCTTCATTTTTTCAATAACCTGCTGATACATATTCTGATCTCCTTTCCCGATCCTTATAATTCGATTAACTCTTTTTCTGCTTTTGTCAAATTGATACAGCCTGTTTCTGTCACAATAATATCATCTTCAATCCGTACGCCGCCAAAATCCGGAAGATAGATTCCCGGTTCTACTGTCATGATCATCCCCGGCCTCATCGGGATATCGCATGCCTGGTTCGGACTGAATCTGGGCGCCTCATGAATTTCTAGGCCAAAACTGTGCCCAAGTCCGTGTCCAAAATATTCTCCGTATCCGCTCTGCGTAATTTTGTCACGGGCAACCTTGTCGATTTCTTTTCCTGTCTTTCCGGGTGCGATTGCTGTGATGGCCGCATTCTGCGCTTCTAATGTAATTTCATAAATTTCTTTTTGTTTCGCACTCGCTTTCCCGAGACACACCGTTCTTGTAACATCTGACCAATATCCCCGGCAATTGCATCCGAAATCCATTGTGATGAAATCTCCTTTGCGGATTTTTCGCTCTCCTGCAATTCCATGCGGCAGCGCTCCATGTTCTCCGCTTGCCACAATAAAACGGTCTGCCATGCAATCCACTTCCGGATACTGACGCATATAGTCCTGCAGAATACGGTCAATGGCAGCTTCGCTCATCCCTTCCTGAATCCTTGGAAGCACATACGCAAATGCAAGATCGGTAATCTCACATGCGCGCCGGATTTTTTTGAGTTCTTCCTGATCTTTTATCATCCGAAGTTCTGCCAAAATCTCATCTGCCGCTTCAATATCCGTAAGCTTACATTTTTCTTCTAATCTTTCTAAAAACCGGAGGCTCATAAATTCCTTTTCCACCCCGAGTTTTTGAATCCGATGTTCTTGCATCCATAGAAAAACATCTGTCTCCTGAAAAATCTGCACGATCTCCCATCCGAGACACTGCTGCTGCGCCTGTTCCCAATAGCGAAAATCTACCAGAAAATATTGTCCGCTTTCTGTGATCAAAGCATATCCGGTACTCCCTGCAAATCCCGAAAGATACCGTCGGTTCGCCGGACTGTATATCAGCACTCCGTCCAGTTCCTTTTCTTTGAGCCACTGTTGTACCTTTACTGCCCGATTGTTTGCCATTTCCCCAATCTCCTCCAACCTTCTTTATACGAATTACGGTGGAGACATATTTGCCTCCACCGCAGCCATAAAATTCATTCTGCAATTAATTTAGAAAGAAATTTCCGGAATTCTCAAATCTCCGTCGAAGTATACGCCGAAGTTCTTCAAATCTGCATTATATGCATACAGATCTTCTGGGCACTGTAAGAAGATACACGGAACTTCTTCCCATACGATCTCCTGTGCTTTCAGATATGCTTCTTTTCTTTCTTCCTGATCTGTAGAAGTACGTCCTGTTTCCAGTAACTTGTCTACTTCCGGATTGGTGTAGAAGGACATGTTTCCTCCCTCTCCATGCTGTGAAGAATGGAAGCTTGCATACAATGCATAGTCCGGATCTCCTGTATCAGAAGACCATCCCAATGAAAATGCTTCCAGATTTCCTTCGCAGACTTCACTGATATATGTTGTTCTCTCCAACGGTCTGATTTCTACCTGAATACCTACTTCTGCCAACTGAGACTGTACCATCTCTGCGGTATCCTGACGCTGCTGGCTTTCATCGGTTGTCATTGTCATCTTAAATCCATCCGGATATCCCGCCTCTGCAAGAAGCTCTTTTGCCTTTTCTACATTATATTCATGTTTAGGAAGCTTGTCATTAAACGCCCATACAACAGAACTCATCGGTGCTTCTGCAATCGTTCCGGTCCCCTGATATACTACATTGTAAATCGAGTCCTTGTCAATCGCATAGTTAATTGCCTGTCTCACTCTTACATCGTTAAATGGTTCCTTTGTTGTATTCAAACCGATAAAGTTAACAGAAGATGCAACATTCTTAAACACTTTAACGCCCTCAGCTTTTTCCAGACGTGGAATATCTGTTGCTTGAATATCTACCGCAATATCAACTCCCCCTGCCTCTACTTCAATAGAGCGGGTTGCCACTTCTGGGATTGTTCTCCATACAACATTTGGAATTGCCGGAGCTTCTCCCCAATACTCTTCATTTTCTGCAAGCGTAATGCTATCTCCGGCTTCCCAGCTTACAAATTTGTACGGACCTGTTCCGACTGGTTTCTGTCCGACAGCGTCTCCAGCCTCTGTGTAAGCTTTTTCGTTTACAATTGCCATAACCGGGTGACCCAGGTGATTTAAGATCGGACCAAACGGCTCTGTCATTTTCATTTCAAATGTGTAATCATCTACTACTTTAGAATTTGCAAAGTCAATGGTTGCACGGATAGAGCTTGCATGCGGGGATTCTGCAATTTTAGAAAATGAAAATGCAACGTCACTTGCCTTTAATTCTTCTCCGTTGTGGAATTTCACACCTTTTCTCAATTTGAATACATAGGTGCAGTCATCTACAATCTCCCATGATTCTGCAAGAGACGGAGCGATATTTCCATCGTCATCCAATTTTACAAGAGTTTCAAACATACAATTTGCAACGCGAATCGCAGGTGTATCTGTTGTCCCATATGGATCCAGAGATACCGGATCTGCACTCTGTGCGATTGTAAGTGTGTCTTTTTTTTCTGCTTTTTTGTCCGTTGCTTTTCCCTTTTCATTATTGCTTCCGCAGCCTACTGCTGTCAGCATAATGAATGTAAGAAGAAGCGCCAAAACACGTGTGAACTTTTTCATCTGCTTATTCTCCTTTTTCATAATTTATTTTCAGAAAATGGTTTCCCGCAAACCATTTCATGAACATTGTTTTGATAGCTGTCTAAAATAAATGACAAGCTACAAAATGACCCGGTTCTACCTCTTTTAACTCCGGCTGTGATTTGAAGCATTCCGGTTTTGCATGAAGACATCTCGGTGCAAATCTACAGCCCGGTTCCGGATTGATCGGAGATGTGATCTCTCCCTTCAAAAGGATCCGTTCCTTTTTTTCTCCAATCTTTGCAACCGGGATTGCCGACAGCAACGCCTTCGTATATGGATGGCACTGCTTTTCAAACAATCTTTCTGCAGAAGCTTTTTCTACCAACGTGCCAAGATACATAACACAAATATCATCTGAAATATGTTTTACAACCGACAGGTCATGCGTAATAAAAATATAGGTCAGTCCTCTGTCTTCCTGAAGATCCTGCATCAGATTCAAAATCTGTGCCTGAATGGAAACGTCCAGTGCGGAAACCGGCTCATCACACACAATAAACTTCGGCTCAAGCGCCAACGCACGGGCAATTCCGATACGCTGACGGCGTCCGCCGTCCAGCTCGTGCGGATAAGAATCCGCCAGACGTCTTGCAAGTCCTACCGTATCCATGATCTCCAACACTTTTTCTTCCTGTTTTTCCTTATCTCCGCCATACATTTTATGGATCACCATCGGCTCCATAATAATGCTTTTAACCGTCATACGAGGATTAATGGAAGAAAACGGATCCTGAAATATCATCTGCATATCCTTTCTGGACTCTTTTAATTTTTCTTTGTCCAGATTGGTAATATCTTCTCCTTCAAAATAAATTTTTCCGTCTGTCGCATCCAGCAAGTGGATGATACAGCGTCCCAGCGTAGATTTTCCGCACCCGGATTCACCTACAACTCCCAATGTCTTTCCTTTTTCAATGGAAAAGGAAACATCATCGACTGCATGAAGCTGTCCCTTTGGCGTTTTAAAATATTTTTTGAGTCCTTCTACTCTTAAAAGCTCAGACATTTTCCTTCTCCTTTCCAAAATTAAAACATTTTACATAATGTCCCGGTTCGACCTCTATCAGCCCCGGATTCTCTGTTTTACATCTTTCACATCCACAATTGCATCTCGGACAGAAATTGCATCCTTCCGGAAGATTTGCCGGATCCGGCATCAGCCCCGGAATCGGATTCAATCTTTTTACATGCGATTCCAGATCCGGAATTGAACCAAACAAGCCCTTCGTATATGGATGGCAGGTATTATTATAAATCTGTTCCAAAGAACCAAATTCTACAATCTCTCCCGCATACATGATCGCTACTTTATCGCAAACCTCTGCAACAATTCCAAGATCATGCGTGATCAGAATCATAGAAGTCTGTTTCTCTTTTTTCAGTTTCACGATAAGATCCAAAACCTGCGCCTGAATAGTAACATCCAACGCAGTTGTCGGTTCGTCTGCCAGAAGCAGATCCGGATTACAGGAAAGCGCAATGGCGATCACTACTCTTTGTTTCATTCCGCCTGAAAACTGATGCGGATATTCTCCATAACGTTCTCCCGGAATACCAACCATTTCCAACGTCTCTGTTGCTTTTACGGCAGCCTGTGCTTTGGAGCATTTTTCATGGATGCGGATACTTTCCGCGATCTGATCTCCTACCGTTACAACCGGATTTAAAGATGTCATCGGATCCTGAAAAATCATGGAAATCTTCTTTCCGCGCACTTCCCGGAGTTTCTTCCTGTTTAATTTCAGAAGATCTTCTCCTTCAAACAAGATTTCCCCCTCTGTAACCTTACCCGGCGGATTTGGGATCAGACCCATGATCCCCAATGCCGTCGTCGTTTTTCCGGCTCCTGTCTCCCCTACAAGACCAAGACTTTCGCCCTTCTTTAATGTCAGATTTAACTTATTTACTGCTTCTACAATTCTTTTATCTGCATGATACTGAATTGTAAGATCTTTTATTTCCAGAATATTTTCCATAGTTTAACACCCCTTCTTAATTTTTCAGACGCGGGTCAAGTGCATCCCTCAGACCGTCTCCAAGCATATTCAATGCAAAAATAGTGATCATGATTGCGAGACCTGGGAAAATACACATATGTGGATAATTCATAATGTACTGTCTTGCAGCTGAAAGCATTGAGCCCCACTCCGGTGTCGGCGGCTGAATTCCAAGTCCCAAAAAGCTCAATGAAGATGCGGAAAGAATTGCTCCCGCCATACCAAGCGTTGCCTGTACAATAATTGGTGCTATACAGTTCGGAATAATATGTTTCAAAATAATTCTTGCATCAGATGCGCCGATACTCTGTGCTGCCTCAATATATTCCTGATCCTTGATCGTCAATACAGAAGAACGCACCACCCGGGCATATCCGGGGATATCTGCAATAGCAATGGCAATGACCATATTTGTCAGTCCCGGTCCCATCGCTGCTGCCAGAGAAATTGCCATCAACATACCCGGAATAGACATCAGAATATCCATTGCTCTCATAAGGATATTATCCAGTCTTCCGCCATAATATCCGGAAATCGCTCCAAGGAGTCCTCCGACTATGATCGCCGTAATAATGGAAGAAAATCCTACTACAAGAGAGATTCTTGCACCGTGGATCACACGGCTTAAAATGTCTCGTCCAAAATTATCTGTACCAAACAGATGCTCTGCGCTCGGACTTTCAAACGTATGTGCATAATCCTGTAAATCATATGGATGCGGAGCAATAAAATCTGCAAATACCGCGCATAAGATCAGAAGCACCAGAATGATAAGACCAAGCATCGCACTTTTATTCTTACGGAGACGACGCCATGCATCGCGCCAGAATCCGGTTTTTACAGTTTTATTCTTATTTTGCCGCATTCTTTTCGCCCCCCTTTTTTCTCTTGCCCAATTTGTACTGTGATTTGATTCTCGGATCCAGATATGCATAGAGAATATCTACCAGCAGATTTACAATACTAAAGGAAATCGCCAACAGAAGAACGCCTCCCTGAACAACCGGATAATCACGCGTACTGATACTGTCAAT
Source organism: uncultured Schaedlerella sp. (assembly GCA_963559385.1). GTDB lineage: Bacteria > Bacillota > Clostridia > Lachnospirales > Lachnospiraceae > Schaedlerella. The sequence continues at coordinate 134,863 of CAUWKK010000001.1, read as the reverse complement.
AATATATTTTCCAAGTCCCGGAATCGCAAATACTGTCTCGATCAACAGCGATCCTCCCAAAAGACCTCCAAACTGCATACCGATTACCGTTACAACCGGAATCATCGCATTTTTTAATGCATGAGCTACAATAACCAGACTTTCTTTCTGTCCTTTTGCCCGCGCCGTTCTGATATAATCCGCCCGGATCACTTCCAGCATACTAGAACGCGTCATACGCATCACCGTTGCCGAGGAATGTAATCCCAACGTAAATGCCGGCAAAATCCAATATTCAATCCCATAAGAACCGGAAGCCGGAAGCCATCCCAGCTTTACAGAAAAAATCAAAACCGCCATCAACCCTGCCCAGAAAGTAGGCATCGATACACCTAACAAAGAGATTGATGTAGCAATTCTATCAAAAATAGAATACTGCTTTGTTGCAGAAATAATACCTGCGGATACTCCCACAATAACAGAAATGGATACACTTAAAACTGCCAACTGTACAGTTGTCGGAAAACGGGAAGCGATTTCCATAATAACCGGTTTTCCCGTCATGTAAGATTCTCCTAAATCCAATTTAAATACTACGTTTCCGATGTAACGTCCTAGTTGTATCAGATATGGATCATTCAATCCCAATTCCTGTGTTACTTGAGCAAGAGCTTCCGGCGTTGCTCCGTCACCCAGAATCATCCTCGCCGGATCTCCTGGCGTCAAATAATTGATCGTAAAAACAATCACCATTACGCCCATTAAAACCGGTATCATCATCAAAATTCTTTTTCCAATGTATTTGGACAATTTCCTCAATCCTCCTTCAAAATTCCTTTTTCTTTAGAAAGTTTCAATAATGCCTCCCGCATTCTTAATATCGCCGCTTCCATTTCTTCATCACTTGCAAACACACCATGCACAATCCTGATGTGTCCCTTCCCCTGTTCTCCATACGGCATCCCAGAATTGATAGAAACCAATGCGTTCTTTCCGAGGTAGTCCATAACTTCGCTTTCCGTACCAAGCTTTGAGATATCTATCCATGATAAAAATCCAGATTCTGACAGCTTCATTGAAACTCCCGGAATATCATTCAAATATTGATAAACAATGTTTCTTCGTCTGTCAAAGGTTTCAAAATAAGGCTGCATAAAACTGCTGTCTTGCAATGCGGCAATCGCTCCCATCTGCGCACTTGTATTTGTCGCACCAATAACAGAAACCGCTGTTCCGTACATCTTGTCCATAATAACGTCATCTGCAACAATATAGCCGACTCTTAACCCACTGAGTCCCATTCCCTTTGAAATAGAAAATACCGTTACCGTCCTCTCCCACATTCCCGGAAGAGTTGCCACGGTTACCATCTCAATGCCATCAAATACCGGTTCTTCAAAAGCTTGATCCACAACAACGATCAGATTGTTTTTGACTGCAAATTCTGCCATCTGTTCCAGTTTTTCTCTTCTGTAAGAAACGGTTGTCGGATTATTGGGATTGGTAAGTACGATCATCTTTGTCTTTGGTGTAAGATGTTCTTCAAAATCCTTTATATCAAACTGATACTCATTCTCTGCATAAACCGGAATGCGGACAGGAACCCCTCCCAGGATTTCCGTATTCTGAAAATTATTCGGATAACTAGGGTCAATGATCATAACCTCGTCACCGCTGTTGATAAACGGCACCATTGCAAAAAATAGTCCAGCATCCGATCCCGGCGTAATAATAATATTTCGTTCCGGAATCACTTCCAATCCATTTACTCTTTTCAGTTTTTTTGCAATTTCCTTTTTCAGCTCGCCATTTCCAATCGGCGTTGTGTAATGACTGGCAAACCCGCTGTTAATGGATTCTATCATCGCTTCCGCAACATGCTTCGGCATAGAAGGATCCGGATAAAACGGATCTGCCCAAGACATCAGAGAAACGCCCCTTTCTCTCATCTTTTCCACTGCATCTCCCACATCGGCTTTTTCTACCGATGAAAAGAGCCCGCCCTCTGCTTTCTGAAAAGCAGCTGTCATCCTTTCTGTTACCATGTTATTTTTCCTTTCCATTCTATAAGCCCCAAGTCTTCAAATAACTCATAAAATTCTAATAAAAATTCTTTGCAGTCCACATTCGTCTGACACGATACACGCCTTGCGATTTCTTCTACCGTCCGAACTCCGTCCGTTTCATAAAAGATGTAGTCCATACACTTCATTGCCGACGGATATGTTGCTGAAAATGTACGGTAGCGCTTTTTCTGCTCTTCTGTCATCTCTGCCTGAACACAGCGCATTGCCGCAGGTCCCCGGAATGTTCTCACCGGAATCCGACTGCCTTCTTCCCGCATCCCGTCTTCGCTCTCCAAACCGGATAACAATTTTTCATATTGTGTTCTTTCATCAGAAAAAAGGTTCTGCAATTCCTCTGATTCTTCTGCAAGCACCGTTTCATAGCGTTTTAGTGTCAGATCCGCTAATTCCTTCAAATACGATGCCTGATAATCTTGATCCTCACATCCTTTTCTTCTCAACGCATCAATTCGTTCAAAAAATCTCCGGGCTGTGATCGGCAGCAATTCTCTGACATATGCAGCATCCATACCTGCATAAATATAACAGAAGGAAGCTGCGGTTACCGCTGCCCGCTCCAGCATTGCGGGATCTACATGCGCTTCATTATCCGCACTCGTATGATACGTTTTATCCGGCCACTGTGTCAACGCCACTGTTGGGATATCAATCGTAGGATCTGAAAGGATATAATGATCGCTTCCAAATACAAACGGAACACGCATAGAAGAAAACAAAGGAACATAGACTTGATCTCCGCCAAATGCACATTCTCTGGAAAGCGCCCTGAAAATTGCCTCTCCCAGATCACCGGAAAATGAATGGGAACAATCCGGAGTATCCACAAGAATGAGTGGTCCCGCATCTTTTCCCTGTTTCCCCGCAACCATATCCATATTAAATCCCGCCGTGATCTTAGAAAGCTCCTGCTGATGTTCCTCCAGATATGCATACGTCCCAGTAAATTCCGGTATCAAAAGCAATCGGATCGTCCGCTTCGGCTTTTTCAAAACTCCATCCTCTATCAGCGACTGCAGCACACCTATTGCCTCAATTCCGCACGCCGCGCCGGAGGCATTGTCATTCACACTGGAACGCGGATGACACAAGTGCGCCGTCATCAAAATCTCTTCTTCTGTCTCTCCCTCTATCCAGGCTTCCACATTTTCCAAATAGCCATCTTCGATCACAGAATCGATGCAAAAACGTACTGTTGGCTGTTTTCCTGCTTTTTTCATATCTATACAGGCTTCTTTTAATTTTTTCCCTGCCCGGGGGCTTATGGCGAACCCACGCAAGAACTTCTCAGATTCGGCTGTATAGTGATGAAAACTTAAATTTGCATGTGCATTCCGCAGCTGACTGTCTTCACAAACATTGGTCCGTACAGGCTTGATCTCTGGCATAGAAACTGTAAGTATAGCCGCTGCTTGCTCCTGTATCATCTTTTCCGTCCAACGTTCAAATCCATTCTCCACAAAAATTGCTTTTCCCCGAATGTCTTCTGTCAGTTCTTCCGGCGAAACCTCTTCCGGTATATACACAACCGGAATATCCTCTTTTGAAAAATCTCCCGCCGCACTTCGTTGGATCAATGACATTTCTTCCAGCCTGTAATCAGCAAGAGTTTCCTTCCACGGAGCGGTTATTTTTAACCACGCGCCGCTACAGTTCCACTCCCGAAACATTGTCTGGGTAAAGCACTTTTTCTTTAAATCTGCCGGATATTGTCGTATCCGATGCTGCACTCCCGACTGTTCCAATATCTGATCTGCCACAAAAGCCGCCTGACGGTACCCTTTAGATGCCTGAATTCTGTGAAATCCGGCAATCCGGTTCATAATTCGCCGGATTCGTTCTCCTTCACATGCCTGATATGTCAATCCTACTGTCTGCTGTATCTTCTTATTCTCCATCATTCCTCCCTCAGACTTTCTCTACTATAGCAGTTTTATTTATTTTTACCAAAAGAAAAAGTTGTATTTCATCGATTTTAAGTATATCATATAAATATACAAATTTTAAAAATGGTGAGAATTCAGAATTCTTTTCTTGTTTTTTTTATTCTAGAATTTTGCAATTTAAAATAACTTCTCGCTTCTTACGAAATTTCTTTAAATAATACAGCTTTTATAGTGGCCGTCCCTAAAAAAGAATTCAGAATTCTCGCTTTATCCCACTAAAGAAAGGAGAATTATTATCAATACATTATTATCCAAAATCCAACAATTGAACTCTATTTTTGATAAATCGCTGACAGCTTTCACCCATTTGGCTGCACTTTGCGATCAGATCTGTAATATCATCGGCTGCAATATTTATGTATTTGACTTAGAGGGAAATATCAACGCATATTCCATCGCTTCCAAATTCGAATGTCCTTACACCGAACTTTCTCTTCAGGAGAAAAAGCTGCCGTCTTATTATTTTAACCTTTTTAACACACTGGAAAAGCCATTGACCGGACAGTATGAAAAAATCCCGGTCTGCACATATGCCAATGTAAAGATCTGCGAATTTGATGACCGCTATTTTTCATTATATCCTGTTTATTTAAACTGTAAAAAAATAGCCGGACTCTTGTTGATCCGATACGGCACAAATTTTTCCCAAACCGATAACATCCTATGCGAGTACGCAAGTGCTATCATTTATTTGGAATTATTTCAACAAAAACAACTGGAGATCCAACAAAAGTCTCTGGAACAGGCTGCGGTAAAGCTCGCTGTAGGCTCCCTTTCCTTTAGCGAACTACGCTCCGTTTCTGCTATTTTGGAACAGTTAGACGGTTCAGAAGGATGTATCTTTTTAAACAAGATTGCAGAACAATGCTTTTCCACACATTCCACGGTCTCCGGTGCATTGAAAAAATTAGAAGCAGCAGGTGTGATCAGCACAAAGTCACAAGGTGTAAAAGGAAAATATGTAAAAGTCACAAACCATAAGCTTTACGAAGAAGTTTACATTACCGAAAAACAATACCGAAAAAAGAAACAGAAAAACAGGAGATAATAGCACTCCCCATTATCTCCTGTCGTATCACTATGTTGACATCTTCCTTTCTTTTCTAGTTTCCTGAACCCCCAACATATGCGGAATATTCTGTATCATTTTCTTAAACAAATCCTGTAGTATTCCTTTAGAGTCTGAATTCATATCCTCGATTTCTTTCATAATCGTACGGATATTTTTCAGTCCTCCGTCCTGTAATTCTGTCAGAGTTGCCGCTTCGGTCGCCTCCAAGACTGCAAATAAATCTTCGATTACCTGCCGCCGCTGTTCATCCTTTACCTCTGTCAACCATTCCCTAATGCTTTTATTCACTCCCTCTGCAAAATTCGAAAGTTTTTCACAACGTACAAAGGCGGTCCCCGATACTTCCCATGAAAAAGCATCGTGCTGCATCACGCCTTTCTGTGTACTCTGTACCACGACCGGACCTGCCGCATGCTCCAGCAGTATTCCGATTACCGAACTTTCGGGAATATATCGTCTGATCCTCCCACTCACCAGCCGAACCTCCGGCCGTTCTATAAAACTTTTCATAAATCCGGGACCGTCATTATCATAAATATCTGAAATTCGATCCTGTATCTCTCTTTCACAGCAGGCTGCTGCGTAAACAGCCAGATTTCCTCCCTTCGAATGTCCTCCTAACCGAATATCCTGTATCTGACTCCTTCGCCTTATATTTCCCACCTCATTCAGATATCGCACCGCCTCCTTCTCAGACGGCACTTCTCCTCTGCTCAGATTAAAATCTTCTTTCCAGCCGACGATCGTATCGTCGGTTCCCCGATAGGCAATAAACCTTGTTCCGTTCCCCAGAAGAATTTCTATTGCCGCAAACTGCAGCATCTTCTCGAAATCAATCTTATTCACATAATTCTGCACAAGTAAGTTCCCAAACCGATCTGTCTGCGCCATTGCTTTCAATACATGAGGCGCAAATCGGATAAATGATTTATCCTGCTCCAATTCTTCCTCGGTATATCGTTCAAAAAATCTGCGCGACAATTCTCTGATCGATATAGCTGCTTCTCCCATTTTCGGAGCAACCTCATCTAAATTCACATAGATCAGATAGCAAAAAAGCAGATTGTCCACCTCACAAAAGCCACTCTGTGCAAATGTCAGATCTCCTCTCCATGTAAGATAGTCCAGCATATTCATTCCCGTTTCTCCCCTTATTTTTCACTATGCTTCTGATTTCACTTATCTTCTGCTATAAACTCCTATGCAAGATTTCCAACATCTTACTCAACTCTTTCACTTCCGGCTGCCCCGGAGCCGACGCCTGCCCCGCCGAGCCAAATGTCAATGCCGAGCCAAACACTTCTCCGCTAAGCCGGCTGATCACACCGTCTCCCGACATCGACATCGTAATGATCGGCCTGTCGGCATACAGCCGTGACATCTCCTCCGTTGCTGCAAGCAGCGTCAGCACGTCCTGCTTATTTTTGGGCATTACCGCAATTTTGGGGATATCTGCACCCAAATCCTGCATCAGACGAAGCCTTCGTATGATTTCCTCCTTTTCCGGTGTTTTTTGAAAATCGTGGTTAGAACCTACGATTTTTCCGCCACAGGCATGAATCGTTCCTATCAATTTTTCTGCAACATTTCCTCCGATAAAGACTTCTACATCGATCAAATCTGCCAGTCCGCTTTCTGCCACAGCCAAATTTAACTCTGCATACTCGTTTTCTGAAATGGATTTCTCTCCGCCTTCCTTTTTCGTGCGAAATGTAAATAACAACGGTGTCTCTCCCAAGACGTTTCTAAGTTCTTTTAACACATCCAGAACCGCCTCCCTGTCAAATACATCTTTAAACCAATCTGCACGCCACTCCGCCACATCGACAGGAAGCTTCTTCATGGCTTCTGCCGCCTTTATAATCTCGTCTTTTGTCTTTCCCACAATCGGAACACAGATTTTCGGTATCCCCTCTCCGACTGCAACCCCTCTTATGATTACCGAATCCATATATACATCCTCCACTTTTTAACCTTTTTGCATACTATCACTATAACATATTTTTTTCCATACAATAAAATGATTTTTCAGATCATGGCGCAGTTTCTTCCACGCAGCCGTTGATTGCTCCATATCTTTCAACCGCTTCTCATAGTAGAGATTCTCTTTTCTCAGCAAAATTTTTTCATAAGTATCTGACAATGACCGCACAATAAAATCATACAGCCAGAAAAGCCAGAGGCAGGCAGCAAACAACAAGCCCATGCTCTCCCCACTATACACGGATGACAGATCAGTTGCAGTCGCCGACAGTCCAATTACTGTCACCGACAGCCGAAATAAAAACCAACCGATCCCACATGGTGCGAGCAGAACAAATAAACGGTAAAGAAATGCTTTCTTCATGCCCTCTCGTATATTGTAAATCCCAATCAGCGTAAAAGCGACTGTATAAATCAACAACACCGATAATTCCAGTCGAAGTAAAGCAGCATCCTCTATCGGCAATGCACTTATACGATTTGCCTCACCGACATACCAAAATACCGCAGCCTTTGCACCTATGAATCCGGCAAAAACTCCCGCCGCTGTCAAAATATTTTTCGGGATATTTCTTTCATAAAGAAATGTCAGCAGCAGCACCCCTGCAAATTCCGCAAGGTACATCAACGGCGTTCCGGTGTCTGACGCATGGATATCGGTCGTATAATATAACATATGTTCTCCAGACATCAGCGGAGAAGGATTTACGGCAAATGCCGCCGCTGTAATTCCGGCAAAATAGCAGAGATACGGAATCATCTTTCCCAGCGCCGTCTTCCGTCTCTGTTCCTCATAAAACATGCCGATGATCCGGTACACGATATAGGTCTGCGCCACATTTCCCAATGTAAACATTATCTGGTACAAATTCATTTCCATTTACAAATACCTTAACTCTCTCTCCAATTGCAGCTCTTTGACAGCTTTTCTCTGTCCTTGACTGATCGGTATGATATCTCCATTCTGCATGACCAAACGATTTGTTTCAAATATTTTCACCTTCTCATAATGTATGAGAAAGGATTTGTGGCAGAAGAAAAAGCCATGTTTTTGAAGCTCAGGATAGATTTTCTTTAATGTTCCGTAAAAGATTTCATTTTCTGTGTCTGTATGCATGATAATTTCTCTGTTATCTGCCTCAAAATAAATGATCTCGGACAAAAATACCTTTTTATATGCATGTCCTTTCTTATAGCGAAACGTCTCTTCGCTTTTATCGATTAATTTAACCGCCTTTTGGAATACCTTTGCAAGCTTCTCCTCTTCCAATGGCTTTACAAGGAAATGCAGTGGCCGGCTCTCGAATAATTCCATAGCATACGATTGTTTGGAAGAGACGTACACGATCTGCATATAATCATTGCGTAATTCATTCCGAATAATCTCCGCAAGTTCGATTCCGCTCATTCCCCCCAATTCGATATCCAAAAATAACAAATCCACCACATTCTTTTCTCTGATATACTTCAGACATTGTTCCGCAGAGGTAAACACCTCCGTTTGAATGCTGACATTTTCAGCTTCCGCCTGTCTGCGCAGCATTGTCTCAATCCGGCCGCCGAGAAAAACATCATCTTCACATACAGCAATTTGAATCATATCTTTACCTTTCCTCATCCCTGTCGGTTCATAAAATCTTTTGCAAAAATTATAACATTACTGCTGTATCTTTACAAATCCCCCTCTACTTTATCTGTGACAGCGTTCCTGCGTCCATTTCACAGATCGTATCGCACAGCCCTTCAATATCCGGCATATTATGCGCCGCCATGAGGATCGTCTTCCCCTGCCCCCGCAGTTCTTCAAACAATCCGCACACCTCTGCTACACCACGTTTGTCCAAACCGTTAAAAGGCTCGTCCAATATGAGCAGTTCCGGATTTTCCATAATCGCCTGTGCGATTCCAAGCCTTTCCCGCATCCCCAGAGAATACTGCCCTACTCTTTTCTTGGAAAACGGATCCAGACCTACACGGATCATTGCTTCCGACACCTCTGCCTTCCCTATGATCCTTTGCAGCTCTGCCAGACGTTTCAGATTGGCATATCCGCTCAAATGAGGTAAAAATCCCGGATTCTCAATGATCATTCCAATCGATTCCGGGAAATCCACATCCTTTCCGATCCGCTTTCCCCGCACGTTCACATACCCGCTATCCGGTTTTAAAAATCCGCAGATACATTTGAACATAACAGTCTTGCCTGATCCGTTAAATCCCATGATTCCATGAATCTTTCCCGCTTCAAAAGAATGGGAAATTTCCTTTAGCACCTGCTCTTTCCCAAACGATTTTGACAATTTTATCAACTTCACCGCTGCTTTCATTTTCTCCTTCACCTCTTTTTTGTCTACTCTCTTATTCATCCGCCTGCATGAACACAAAATTATATGTCCGCATTTTTATTCCCGATACGATCAGCAGAAAAAGAATTACCGACAAAAACATCCCGATGCTCAACCTCAGCTTCGGAAGATAATCATACCCGAAATTATGCATCGGAAATGTCGCATGATTCAGAGGCGACAACCAACCGCACAAGACGTTTGCCCGATATACTTGATTTTCCGTCAACTGAAACATCTTTTGAAACAAGTTCGGATTCAGTAAAAAGCCATATATATTCACTGCAAACGCTCCGATCACTCCGGCTGCATTTCCGATAAAAAGATTCAGGCACAGCATAATCGCTGCGATAAATAAAGAATAACAAAGCATCAACAAAAACACCTGCAAAGCGCACTCATAGGGCAGCACGCTTTCCATAGTCTTAACCGACACCGGAATAATACCTTTTGACGCACCTCCATATCCAAGCAATGCCGCCGTCTTACTCCATACATTTCCCGGAAACGAGACGGCTGCGGCAAAGCTGATCTGAACGCCTGCCAAAAATAAATTATACAATACAGCTACCGCTGTTACATATACGATCTGTCCTGCCAGCCAGACGCTTCGTTTCGTCCGGATCAGCCGATACGGAGTCTCCTGATTTACAAACGGCATATCCGCAAATAATAAAACAAGCAAAAGCGACGACAACATAACCGAAGAGGAATCCCCGTATGTCCAGATAAACGGTTCCAATATCTGCAGCGGCGTCTCATATCGCAAGGAATACGAAAGCACTTCGTCCGACAGAAGCAGACAGAGTACAAATGCTAATAAAAATGTAATTACAATGCGCGGATTTCTCTTCCAGCCTGAAAAATTCTGTCCTGCAAGTTGAAAAGTCTGTCTGATATCACGCATATCCCAACCTCCTTTTTACTGCCAGCATAAAACTAAGCGTACAGACGATACAAAGCCCGGACAACACAGTGATGCAAAATCCGTTTCCGTAATGAACCGGCGCCGCCCAATATCTTGGACTTAAAAAATACAATTCCTGATAGTATCTGGCTTGAAACAAGGTCAATACATAATACAGTACAAACGGCATCGCATATGCGAGATATCGATTCCTCGTCAACACAGCCGCCATACTTCCGGCAAGCGCCCAAAAAGCGCCGTTCAAAAATCCCCGTACCAGATCCGACAAAAGCGTTGCTGCAATGACACTTGTTTTCAGACTTTTTGTCTGTGAGTTAATATCCTGCAATCCAATATATACAACCGCCAATACCAACACTTCTGCAAGGCATACCGTCAATCCTCCGGGCAAGGCGCTTTCCAATACTTTTTTCACATAATATTGTTTTTTCCCTGTCCGGCTGCAATAAAACAATGCATATCGACTTCGCAATTCTGTTTCTGCACACGCTCCTGCCGCAATCGGCGCGCAGATCGGTATAAAAAGTAATCCGTTTTCATTCGTCGTACAGTAACGAAATGTTTCCATCCAACCGATTCCCTCTGCACAATACTGTGTCCTTAGCAAAGTTTCCATATAAGGTGCGCCGCTTACAAAAAGTAATGTCGCAAGTAATAGAACTCCCACCCAGAACCATGCATTTGTACCCATTCTTTTCATCTCATTCATCCCACATCACTCCCCAATAATCGCACGTCCCTCTAATGCCTCGATCATACAAGGAAGATACTGACTGTTCTCTCCGCCGTGTCCCTCTATCACCAGAAAAGACCATGCCGGTACAAGCCATGCATGTTTCGGATTTCCATATGCGGTGATATAAGTATATCCCATATCTGCATCTGTCACACGATACTGAAACTGCGTCGGATCATCCTTCGGCTGTCCTGCGGTACATCCTGAATACCAGTAGAATATCTGCTCTGCCATCCGTTCCTGTATCTTTTCAAAAGGAAGCAGTTTCGTATTTTCTGTAATGGTTCTGACTTCTTCCGACATTCCCTGCCAGACAAATGACTTCATACCGCTTTCCGTTACGGTGATCGTGATCGTCTCTGCCGGAAATGGCGGCGAATACATTTCTTCCGTTTTTTCAATTACCGCCGTATCGCCGTTGATGACATTCAGACCGCCGATTTCTCTGGAAAAGACATACCGATATCCGTATTCTGCGGATGCCGGATCTGCCGCCCACCATAAGTCATACGGCTCTCCGATCCGATCGATCCCCTCCGTATAGCTGTCCTTAGGAAACCACAAAACCGGTTCATCCGACGCCGGACTCATATCGGTGATCCCCAGATCTTCCAACACCTGCTTTGCCTGCGCTTCCCCTGCCGCCCTGTCAAACGTACTGTTTGTATAGCCTTCTTCAAACAATTGCATCCTTTCCAGCATTTGCGGTGTAAAAGGATTCTCCTGTTGATATTCAAAAAAGATTCTGTTACTGTCAAACTCTGTATAACTTACACATTCCAATCCTGTCCTCCAGCTAAACAAACTGCTGTTTCCAACCTCGGCATCATAGGTTTGTGCTTCTATCCTCGCTGTTCTGTCTTCCCCTGCATCAGCCTCAAACCAAACTTCTGCATCTCTGTTTTCATACACATCAAACTCTTCCTGTGCAAGCTTTGACGTAACCGCCTTTTCATATCCCTTATCCACAAATCTGGTCGTAAATCCTATCTCTGCTTTCTTCTTTTTATCCTTCGACTTTGGTGCAAGCGCCATTCCGTTTTCTGCACTCTGCTTGATTTTCAATTGTTCTAGCCAGTGATAAGAAGCCGCATATATCCCTTCCCGGTTCTCAATTCTGGAAATAACTTCTTTGTAAACATCCTTTGTGTAAAGCTGACGTTCATATATATCCTCTCCCTTTGTGAAATATTCCACCAACATTTTCAGTTCATCTTCTGTAAGCACATGATTTTTCATTTCGATAACCGGCAGATTTCCCAGTTTTTTCTCTTCCAGATCCAAATCTGCACAAAGCAGCATTCGGTCTTTGTTTCGTAATTCCTCCATCTGCCAATGGATCGGAATATCTGTTTCTCTAATCTCCCCCTCCTCCAATGGCTTTGCAATCACACTTTCACTTAACCCTTCAGCCTTACTGACAACCGCATTCTCCTTTGGCGTTTTCTGACACCCGGTCAAAACAAGACAAATGATTCCTGCTCCGACACTGATCCGTTTCAACAACTCCGTTTTTTTCTGACAGTTTCTCTTCTTCACCGGATTCACCTCACAATTCATATTCTGCTCTGTATAACGATCGAACCTGTTATTGATGAATCCAGTATATTCCCCGACTCCCTTTTGTACCGTAACTTGTTGTAACTGATACACTTTTTGTTGTAATTCATACAACAGCACTCACATTTACCTAACTGCATTCCTCTAAAACAAGGAACATTATTGTAATATATGAAGAAAATAAAAAATTTCCGGAGATTTGCATTGTCTCCGGAAATTTACTTCTTATTCAGCACACAAAACAATAATCCTTTGCGGTGTTGTCTGCGGCGGAATACTTCTTGTTGTCATGGTATAATATACAAGCAAAACATTCCCTCCGGGATTACAGGTAAACATCTGTCCATTTCCCGTAAACATGCGGGTAGCAGAACCGATATTCAACTGCAATTCCCCGCCTTCCGCCAACAGACTGTCGTCAAAGTAAGACAACATGACCTGTTGGTTCTGGCGCAGCACAGTAATTAACTGTGCGTGATACTGAGGAGGAAAAATTGCCGGAGTCGGCAGATTCCTGTCATAATATGCCGCTATGCGCATCCCCCTTCTCAGTCTCACATTATCAATGATCATCGTATCCGCAGAAACGTGAAAATTGATCATTCCGTCTTCCGTCATAACTGATATCATCTGCGTACAACAGGAGTCTCCCGGTACAATAGACTGTATCACTCCGATTACCTGTTCATAGGCTTCAAATTCCATAATCATTCTTCCTTTTTTATGATTATGATATGCCCCGGACGGAACTTTTGTGCCTTTTACAGTGTGCTTCCAAAATCCGTACAGATTGCCTGTCCTGTAATGGCACGTGATTCATCACTTGCAAGGAACAGCAAAATATTAGCAACATCAATCGGCATACATGGCTGAACTCTTAAATCTGCATGTTTTGCCATCTGACCAAACATATCTGCATCCAGATTAGACTGATTTGCTCCGGCTACCATTGGTGTAACGATTGTTCCCGGGCAGATCGCATTGCAGCGGATTCCTGTTCCTGCAAAACGAAGTGCTGTGTGACGTGTTACTCCGATAATAGCAGCCTTAGATGCAACATAAGCTGCGCCGCCACATCCCATCACACCTGCAATAGACGCTACATTAACGATAGATCCTGTTCCGACTTTTGCCATCTCTGCACTTGCAGCACGCATGCAGTACATTGTTCCTTTTTCGTTGATATTGATGATTTTTTCCAAATCTGCATCCTCTACACGATCGATTGGCTTTAATCCTTCTTCCAAAACACCGGCATTGTTGATTAATACATCAACTTTTCCATAGGCTTCGATTGTTTTAGCAACCAAATTATCTGCATCTTCTCTTTTGGAAATGTCTGTTACAACCGGAAGAACCTCTCCGCCTGCCTCTCTGATCTTTGCTGCTACCTCTTCAAGCTGCGCCTGCCTGCGGGCGCTGATCACAACCTTTGCTCCCTCTTTCGCAAATAATTCTGCCGTCGCTGCTCCGACTCCTGAATTACCACCTGTTACAATTACTACTTTGCCGTCTAAACGTCCCATTTGTTTGTCCTCCTCTTCTTTTTTAATCGGAACGATCACTGTCCCGATAAAATCTGTACACGGCTTTTACAATGCACGCTTTCTAAGCACTATGATAGTCCTCCGATCATTCTTCGTCAACCGGATTCCGGGCAAATTTACTTTCTTTTTATATCTCTTTTTATCAGATCAGATTCATAGCATCATTTACGGTCTTTACTCCTATCATCTTGATCCCTTTGATCCCTTTCACCATATCCAAAGAGATTTCTGGAAGAACACACGTTTCAAATCCCAGTTTTTTCGCCTCTGCCACTCTCTGCTCCGGCATGCTGACCGCGCGCACCTCGCCGCTCAATCCTACCTCGCCGAACACGATCATCCGTTCATCTACCGGACGATTCTTGTAGCTGGAAATCAGTGCCATTACAATCCCCAGATCGATCGCCGGCTCGTTCAGCTTGATTCCTCCTGCAATATTGACATAGGCGTCACAATTGGACATATGCAAACCGATCCGTTTTTCCAATACCGCCATTAAAAGATTGACTCTGTTGTAATCCGTTCCGGCAGCCGTCCGTCTCGGCATGCCGAAATTGCTTTCACAAACCAGTGCCTGTATCTCGATCAGCAGAGGGCGAGTTCCCTCCATAGAGCAGGCGACGACCGAACCGGTTGCATTTTCCGGCTTACCGCTCAACATATATTCGGATGGGTTTTCCACTTCTTCCAAACCGTTCTGCCGCATCTCAAAAACACCGATCTCATTCGTCGATCCAAAACGATTCTTTACCCCCCGCAAAATGCGATAAGAGGCATGACGGTCACCTTCAAAATACAGAACTGTATCTACCATATGCTCTAATACCCTCGGTCCTGCAACGGTTCCTTCCTTCGTCACATGCCCGACAATAAAAATCGTAATCCCCAATCCTTTGGCAAGCTGCATGAATACGTTAGTGGATTCTCTCACCTGCGATACACTTCCGGGCGCCGACGAAACCTCCTCACTGTACATCGTCTGGATCGAGTCAATGACAACCAGCTCCGGCCGCCTGTTTTCAATGACACCTCGGATCGTTCCCAGATTGGTTTCACATAAAAGCTTAAGATTCTCCTTGAAATTGCCCATGCGATTCGCTCTGAGCTTGATCTGTGAAAGCGATTCCTCTCCCGAAATGTACAGAACCGATTTTTCTTCTGCAAGTCTCTGACACACCTGCAGCAAAAGCGTGGATTTTCCGATTCCCGGATCGCCTCCGACCAATACGAGAGAACCCGGCACGATCCCTCCGCCCAGTACACGATCCAGTTCCGTCAGCCCTGTTTCAATCCTTGTATGATCGTCCGCACTGACTTCCGATAAAGACACGATCTTTATTTCCCGATCCGTCTTGCTGTTTGCAGATACAGAAGATGTAAACACCTTTTCCTCTGCAAACGTATTCCATTCCCTGCACGCCGGGCACTGCCCTAGCCATTTTGTTTCCTCATGTCCGCAATTCTGACAGAAAAAAACAGTCTTCTTTCCTTTTGCCATACAGCTTCCCCTTTTCTTTTCCGTAAAATTTCATGATCATAGGCGAAAGAAAAATGGGAACAGGTCATCCTGTCCCCATTACCTTCCTTTTGTATCGCCGACCTTCTAAAGGCTTAACATTTTATCACTTTGACATCTGTACTCTCGTCACCTGCAAGTTCTACACTTACGCTTAGTTTACCGCTTAAATTCGTAGTCATCTTACCAGCTGACTCTCCGCCTATAAACACTTCATATTCACTCTCCGGCTCCAGTTCCAATGTAAACTGTACATCCTCCGGAGCCGATACCCTGAATGTCACTTCCCGATCCGTTTCTTTAAAGTTCTCAACAGAACTTCCCGGAACAGATTCATATACAAACAAACCATTCTTTTCCAGCTTTGTAATCTCTGCAAAGGTTTTTACTTTATAAATATCGCCTTCAAACTCATAGTTATCCAGCTTTGTCTTCTTATTCAGAGAGTAATCTCCAAAGCTGAGTGTACCGTCATCTTCTGCGCGTAATAATTCTTTTACTGTTGCCATTTTCTTATTGCTCCTCCTGCGTATTTTGAATTTTCTATAACTGTTCCTCTTCCGTCAGCTATTTTATCCATGTACTCAGTATATAATAAAAGCGTCTGATTTTCTACTTCTTTATCGCTTTCGGGTAAAATTTAATTTCCTTTTTAGAAACTCCCGCCTCAATTTCCATACCGGCTTTCACCGCTCCCGAAAGAATCGCCTCCGCCAGTTTATCTTCCAATTCTGTCTGCAAAGCCCGACGCAGCGGTCTTGCGCCATACTTCACATCCGTACCCTTTTCTATGATCAGGTTCTTAACAGAATCTCGTACTGTTAATATAATCTGCATCTGCTCTTTTAGACGATTTGTAAATTCTCTGCACTGCAATGTCACGATCTGTTTCATGTGATTCCGGTTCAACGGATGAAATACAATGATTTCATCGATACGGTTAAGAAATTCCGGACGGAAGATCAGCTTCACTTCCTCCATCACATTCTGCTTCATCCGCTCGTAATCTCCCTTGGCATCCTCTTTTGCGGTAAATCCCAATTTCTTTGGCTCCATGATTGCTTTGGCTCCCGCATTCGATGTCATAATGATCACAGTATTACTGAAATCAACTTTTCTGCCTTGTGAATCTGTAATATGTCCGTCGTCTAAAACCTGCAGTAAAATATTAAACACATCCGGGTGCGCTTTCTCGATCTCATCAAACAGAATGACAGAGTAGGGATGCGTCCGAACCTGATCGCTCAACTGCCCGCCTTCTTCATGTCCCACATATCCCGGAGGGGAGCCGATCATCTTTGCCACAGAATGCTTCTCCATGTACTCCGACATATCTACACGGATCATAGCGTCATCTTTCCCAAACAAAGTTTCTGCCAATGCCTTGGACAATTCTGTCTTACCTACACCAGTCGGACCGAGGAACAAAAACGAACCGATCGGGCGTTTTGGATCCTTTAATCCTACCCGCCCTCTTTTTACGGCTCTTGCTACGGCAGAAACAGCCTCTTCCTGTCCGATCACACGTTTGTGCAATACCTTTTCCAGCTTATTTAAGCGTTCTGCATCTGTCTCCTCCAATTTACTTACAGGAATCTTCGTCCACGCAGATACTACCTCTGCGATATCCTCTTCTTCCACCTGCAAATGTGAGGATTGGTTCTTTTTCTGGATTCTTTTCCGAAGAAGTGTCAATTTCTTCTCTAACTCTTTCTGCTCTTTCTGCAGCAGAGATGCTTCTGTAAAATCTCCTTCTTTGATGCATGTTTCTTTCTGCCCGATCAGTTCCTTCCATGCATCCTCCAGTTTTACCAAATTCTCCGGTACCTTATAGCCCTTCAAGCTCACCTTGGAGCAAGCCTCATCCAACACGTCAATTGCCTTATCCGGCAGATTCCGGTCTGTGATATACTGCTCGGAAAGTTCTACTGCCGCACGCAAGGCGCTTTCTGTAATCTCTACCTTATGATGCTGTTCATACTTTTCTTTCAATCCATGTAAAATCAAAACGCATTGTTCTTTATCCGGTTCCTCCACCATAACCGGCTGAAATCTCCGTTCTAACGCTGCATCCTTCTCGATATATTTCCGGTATTCTGCAATGGTTGTCGCTCCGATCAACTGCATCCTGCCTCTGGACAATGCCGGCTTTAAAATTCCGGAAGCATCCATAGCCCCTTCTGCTCCCCCGGCTCCGATCATCGTATGGAGTTCATCCATAAACAATAAAATGTCCGGATTTGATTCTACCTCGGAAATCAGACGTTTCATTCTGTCTTCAAATTCTCCTCGATACTTTGATCCGGCAATCAATCCCGAAAGATCCAGTGTATAAATCCTCTTCCGCTTCATACTTTCCGGAACCGCTCCCAGTGCAATACGCTCCGCAAGTCCCTCCAAAATGGCGGTCTTACCTACCCCCGGCTCTCCCACAAGACATGGGTTGTTCTTTGTCCTGCGGCTCAGGATCTGCATCAGCCGGAAAATCTCTTCTTCTCTGCCGACCACCGGATCTAATTTTCCCTCTTCTGCTTCTGCAGTCATATCTTTACAATACTGTTCTAATGCCCCTCCCGCTCCACGGCTTTCCTCTGCCAATTCATCCTGATATGCTCTCGGATCTATGCCTGCCGCTGTTAAAATATCCTGAAACAGCTTCTGTAAATTGACATTTAATGTAATCAGTATCTTTGCCGCAACGCTGTCTACATCCCGGATAATTGCCAGAAGCAAATGCTCCGTCCCCACTTCTTTCATATGAAAGTGTCCGGCCTCCGTTACACTCTCCTCTAATATACATCGAAAGCGCGGAGACTCTTTCGGATGTCGTTCCATTACCTCTACCTCGCCGGAAGCCGGGGCGATCAATTCATCCATAAGACGCAGGATTTTTTCCTCATCAACGCCATGCTGTGCCAATACCTGCCCTGCAACTCCGGTATATTCTTTCCGAAGTCCCAGCAGCAAATGCTCTGTTCCTATGTACGGATGCTTCAGCTTCTTTGCCTCCGCTGCCGCAAAACGAATCGCCGACAGCGCCTGTTTTGTATATTGATTCTGCATAAAAACCTCCTGTTGTCTATCCTCTATTCCCTATTTTCTTTCTATCTTTATTCTATATACCATGCTATGTATTAAAACATAGAATAATCATCAAAAATAGAATCTACCAAATCATGTACTTCTTCCCTTGTAATGTTTTTACAGCATGCCTTTGCCAGTACGATCTGCAAGTTCTCTTTTGTTTCCTGCAATGCCTTTATTTTATTCTCATCCAATGCGATGACTGCGCCGCGCCGCTTATCCAGACTGATAAACCCCTCCTGTTTTAACACATTATACGCTTTGTTCACCGTATGCATATTCACACCGATCGTTTCTGCAAGCTGACGCACGGACGGAAGCGAATCCCCCTCTCGGATAGTTGACGTCGCTATTCCCATAATAATCTGATTACGAAGCTGTATATAAATCGCTTCACTACTGTTAAAATCAATCTCGATCAGCATCCTTTCAACTCCTGTTCTTCTCTTTCGTATAGCTTTACAATTCTAAAAAATTTGTATATTCTGTTTTCTCTTCTTGACCCGATTGTGTTATACCAATATTAGCACAGTTATCTTTTTCACGCAAGAAGCTTTTTCCCCCTCCAGAACCTGTCAACTTCCTTTATATCATCATTAAGCCGCTGATTTCATTTAAAAAACCCGGAAAGCATATTCGTTATACTTTCTGGGTCTTTCTCTTTCTTGTTATCTCCTGTCTATACCGCACACATGCACACATCCGTTTTCTACCCGGAATTTCACTTCCATACCACCATAGCTCATCCCATATATCCGCTCCGGTTCTTTCTGATAAGCCGGCCTTGGATCCTGCTCCAGTAATTGAACAAGCACTTCTGCTGTTTCTTCCGACACCCTTTCCCTATATCTTTGCGGAAAGTCCACCTGCAATTTATAATCCTTTACTTTCCCCGCAAATCCGCCTTCTGCGTCGGGAATGCTGTCCACATGCGGAACATACGGCTTCACATCATAGATTGGCGTACCATTCAGCAGATCTGCTCCGCTTACTACAAGAACCGGACCTTTCTGATGCTTCCAATCAATGTATTCCAGTCTTACAACCGACAAACCAATCGGGTTCGGACGAAAAGGCGAGCGGGTTGAAAAAACGCCCATGCGTTGATTCCCTCCCAACCTCGGAGGGCGTACCGTCGGCGACCACTCTGAGCGAATCGCCTCAGAAAACTCCCAGAGCAGCCAGATATGAGAATACTCTTCCAATCCCCGGAAAGCCTCTGCGACCCTGTACTTCGGTTCAAAAATAATTTCAGATTTTTCTGCTGTCAGTCCACTTTGCCTTGGGATTCCAAATTTCTCATTGAATCCGTTACTGATATATGCAATTGCTTCCATATCTGCCTCCAATGAACATTCCGCTTCATACCTCTGGGATCAAAATGAAAACCCCCGCTTCACAGCACAGTCCACGCTATAAAGCCGGATATTCTTCTTTATTTTTTTGAAAATACATGCTTCAAAAATACATACATCACAATGCAGAATGCTATCAGATATCCCACCGCACCGACTGCCGGGATTCCCCATATTGTAGGCTGCATATCCGTTGTACATATAATACTGGAACTGATAAGTAGGGACATCACCCACAGCCCCATAACAATATTGCGGATCAGTCTTCTCAATAGCCTTTCCAAGTCTCCTGATACGTGAAGATCCAAATTGATCCTGTTTTGTCCTTTCAGATATCCATGCATAATATCTGATAAAAGTGCGGGCAGTTCAATTGATTTGTGAAGGGAACGATACATCTGCTTTCCGCTCTGTTTCACATCTTTTTTCCAATCCGTCCAACGCAGTATATTCCCCTTGATACGTGAAGCAGCTATCTCCACCATATTAATTTCCGGAGAGATATCCGCAAGCACTCCCTCCATATGAGTCAGTCCTCTTGCAAGCATCGTCAATCCGTGTGGCATCACAATCTTATTTTCTTTCATCACATCCATAAGATCTGTCATCACCTCTGCAATGTCAATGTCTCCCATTTCCAGTGTGCCATACTTGCCAAACAGATTACCGATATCCTCATACAATGTACTCTGATCAGGCCGCTCCTTAAACTCTCCCAAAGCCAATACCGCTTCTTGGATCATCCCGATATCGTTTGCCGCCACGCCACGCACCGCCAGTTCTAAAAGTTCCCGGTCACGTTCCGTCAGCCGTCCCATCATGCCCATATCGATCCAGATAATTTTCCCAGCTCGAATTCTTAGGTTTCCCGGATGAGGGTCTGCGTGAAAGAAACCGTCCTCTATCACCTGCTTAATATAGTTATCCACCAACTTGCTGCCGATTTCTTCCAGCTCATATCCCTCTTCCAGAAGTGCCTCTTTATCGTCAATGCCGAATCCGTCAATATATTCCATAACAAGCACATGCGCTGTTGTATATTCCTGATACAAAACCGGTACTCCTACAAAGGCCACTTCTTGGTTTCTTCTTGCAAATTCCTCCATATTAGAAGCCTCTGTCAAAAAGTTCATTTCTTCCCGTGTAACAACCCACAGCTCATCCAGAACCATTTCCAGATCGACCATGCCCTTTAAGCTCACCGGAGGGAGCAGCTTAACTGCCTTTTTCAGAAGAGAAATATCTCTTGCCATAATCTCATAAATTCCTTTTCGCTGAACCTTTATGACAACCTCTCTTCCGTCTCTTAATACTGCTTTATGTACCTGTGCGATCGAAGCAGACCCCAGCGGCCGCTCTTCGATACTCTGAAAAACCGCGTCCCATTCCATACCATAAGATTCCTGAAGAACTTCTGCCACTTCTTCAAATGACATCGGTGCAACTTCGGACCTGAGACGCATCAATTCCTCGCAATATCTCTTCGGAAGAATATCCGAATGCATAGACATGATCTGTCCGAGCTTAATATAAGTCGGCCCCAGATCTTCCAATATCAGCCGCAGCTTTTCCGGTGTAACTCCACGTGTAATCCCATGCTTGTGAAGCACCGCCGTCATCTCCCGAAGCCTGCCTTTGTATGCCAAAGCTTCCTGTTTACTCATCCGCTTTTTCTTCTTTCTTCTCCGCCTCGCCGGAAGCTTCTGCTTCACTTTCTTCCTTCTTCTGAATTCTCTCTTTCAGAATCGCAATCTGCTCAGGCGTCATCTTGTCCAGAAGTTCATCCAGTTCTTCCGGCGCCGATACTTTCACAGATACGTTCACTTTTTCCTTAACGGTTTTCCGAATGTTGTGTTTCAATTCTTCATTCAGAACCTTTCCCTGCTCAACTGTCAACTCTCCTTTTTTTACCATTTCATCCAAAATTTCCTTTGACTTTTCCGTTGTAGCCGCCACAGCCCCGATTCCTGCCAATAATAACTTCTTTACATTTTCTCCGATTCCGTCCATAATAACTGCTCCTTTCTTCCTTACAGTATCTTCTGCAAAAATTGTATTCCCTCCGGAATGAACATTAGCAGTCCTGCTGCCACAGCCATGACTGCCGCAATCAAAACTGCCCCTGCCGCTGCATCCTTCGCTAGCTTTGCAAGCGGCCTGCGTTCCTCTGTCACGAGATCAACGACCGCTTCTACCGCAGTATTGACCATCTCCAATGACATCACCAGACCAAACAGACAAAAACAGACACACCACTTCCAGACCGGTATCTGCAAAATTGTCCCCGCTGCAATAACCAAAAGCATGGCGCCGCAGTGAATCTTCATATTCCGCTCCTTTTTTATCACTGCCGCAATGCCGGCTGCCGCATAATCAAAGCTCTTATGAAGAGGTTCCTTTCTCTGTCTTTCCATTCTCCTCGCCTCCCGTCCGGGTTCCGGTCTGTAGGAAATATACCGCTTCGCAATATCGTCTTCCTTCATACAAAGTCCCATAGCATATCTCTATTATAACAGATATTCCTGAAATGGAACATGCAGAATCCGCTTTTTACATCATCATCCTGTAATAATACTGTATCATTCGGATTTCTCCCGTACGCTTTCTCCTCTGCAATGACTTTGGAACGCTTTCTCCCTTATCCAGCACCAATTCATCGATCGGAGTTTTTAAAATACGGCTCAGCCCATACAAATTATCCAGAGAAGGCATTGTTCTCCCATTAAACCATGCGTAAACAGACTGCGTGCAGTTCACTCCGAGCATGTTACAGATCTGCTTCACCGATACACCTCTGACAATGCATAAAAATCGGATCCACTTTCCGCTCTTTTCCAAATCCATGGGTACATAACCCGTTTTCTCCATACACTCTGTCTCCTTTCTTATATGATTGACACGTGCTCATACAAACGACATATTTTAAAAGATATATCTCTATTAGAAACTTTTCTGTAGAATCTGTCAAGCGTTTTAAAACTGCATATAAAAATCCAGATCTATTCTCATATAGAAATGAAGCCGGAGAATCTCTTTTGATCCTCCGACTTCATTTAGTGTTTTCCTATACAGAAAAGAAACGGCTTACACTCTCTTTACCAGAACCTCTTTTTCATATTTTTCAATTTCGTCAAACCAACCCTCTGCGGCTACATTACATCTGCGGCAATACTCTTCCCACACATCTCCTAAAGGAAGTGTCTTGCACTCCTCCTGCAGCACCATTTTCTTTGTCATTTGATTGGTATCCTGCAATTCTTTCAGCATCTCGTGTGGTGTACAAAGTGCATTCAGAAGCGCTTTCTGGAAGCTTCTAAAACCGGTTACCCATGCAGAAATACGATTGATCGATGCGTCAAAATAATCCAGCGCAATATAGGTACGATCCAGACCATTCTCACAGCGTACGATTTCCTTTGCAATCTCCTTTGTTTCATCGTCAAACAATACTACATGATCCGAATCCCAACGGATCGGACGTGTCACATGCAGAGCGATTTCCGGGAAGAAGGTTAAAAGCGCCGGAATCTTATCGGAAACTACTTCTGTCGGGTGATAATGTCCGTTGTCCATAAGCGGCAGACACTTATCCATGTTTGCCGCCGCATAGCTCAATGAAAATTCGGCGGAGCCTACCGTATATGCTTCGACACCGATACCAAATACCTTAGATTCCACACATGGCTTTACCATCTTCGGATCATAGGGTTCGGAAAGGATCTCGTCAATCGCCTCTTTATACCTCACTCTCGGTCCCATACGATCTGCCGGAACATCTTTAAATCCATCTCCGATCCAAATATTCATGACACACGGAATTCCTGTCTGCTCTGCAAAATAATTAGAAATACGGATGCAGGCTTTTCCATGCTCGATCCAGAATTTTCTTACCTCCTCGTCCGGGCTTGCTAATGTCAATCCGTCTTTTACCATTGGATGTGAAAAGAATGTGGGATTGAAATCCAGTCCCATGCCTCTTTCTTTTGCAAAATCAACCCATTTCTGAAAATGCTTCGGCTCTAATTTATCACGATCTGCAAATTCCCCATCTTCGAAAATTGCATAGCATGCATGTACGTTGATTTTTTTCTTTCCCGGCATCAGGCGCATCGCCTGATCCATATCCTTAAGCAGTTCCTCAGGTGTTCTCGCCTTTCCCGGATAATTTCCTGTTGTCTGGATGCCCCCTGTAAGCGGTCCGTCGTGGTCAAATCCGATCACATCATCTCCCTGCCAGCAGTGTAACGAAACCGGTATCTGCATACATTTTTCAATTGCCGCTTCCGTGTCTACACCTAATTTTGCATAAATTTCTTTTGCTGATTCATATCGTGTCATTGTTTTTCCTCCTTCATTATATCGCCTGATGTCAGGGACAAAATCCGCCCGTCCTCCGGCTGTTCTTTTTATTGATTTTCATACCGTTTGATATCGAATGACTTTCCGATGCACACTCTGGCTTCTGCCAAATTTTTAAACACTCCGTCCGACAACATTTGTACTGTAAGATTCCCAATCGCAGTTGCCTCTGTCGGACCTGCCAGAACACGCTTCTTCGTATATCTTGCGGTCAGCTCATTCAGATATCCCGCATTTGCGCCTCCTCCTACAACGTAAATGGTGTCATATGTATTTCCCGTAATTTCTTCAATCTCATGAACAGTATCTCCATAGCATTTTGCAAGACTGTTATAAACAACGGCCGCTATCTCCCCCACGGTTTTCGGAATCTGCTGTCCGGTATCCTCACAAAAGGTCTGCACAGCGCGAATCATACTTTTTGGCGCAAAGAAACAATCTGCATTGCAATCTACAACAGATCCTATTTTCTCTTTTGATGCTCTGGCACAGATTTCTCCAAAAGACAACTCTTCTTCAAATTCCTTCTTTACGGACTGGATCATCCAAAGTCCCATAATGTTTTTCAAAAAACGAAATCTGTGTGCATAGCCTCCCTCATTTGTAAAGTTCGCTTTCATCGCTTCCTTCGAACAGTTTGCAGTCTTTTGTTCAATCCCCATTAAAGACCATGTTCCCGAACTGATATAAATCGCATGGCCATCATTGGTCGGAACCGAAACTACCGCAGAACCGGTATCATGGGTTGCCGGCAGTACAACCCGGCAGTTAAATCCAACTTCTTTTTGTATTTCCTCCGTAAAATCGCCGACAACTGTACCGGGCATAGAAATCGGTTGAAATATCTCTTTTTTATATCCGAGCATTTCGATCAATTCATAATCCCAGTCATTTGTCTCCGGATTTACCAATTGGGTGCTTGTTGCATTCGTATATTCCTGCTTTTTCACCCCTGTCAGAAGATAATGAAAATAGTCGGGGATCATCAGCAGAGCTTCCGCCTGTTCCATTTCTTCCGGATGCTCTTCTTTTACTGCCATTAACTGATAGATTGTGTTAAATATCTGTTTCTGAATACCGGTTCTTGCATAAAGCTTTTGCAATGAAATTTTTTCATAAACTTTCTCATCCATTCCACTTGTACGGCTGTCACGATATCCGACTGTCTTCCCGACGATCTTCCCCACCTTATCCAAAAGCACATAATCCACTGCCCATGTATCAATCCCCATGGATACCGGAATCTTTCCTGCTTCTTTACACTTCTTCAATCCATTTTTAATCTCCGTAAACAATCGCTTTACATCCCAGCACAACACTCCGTCTATATACTCCATTCCATTCGGGAAACGGTAAATCTCTTCCATTTCTATTTTCCCGTCTGTTATAGACGCAAGCATATGCCGTCCGCTGGATGCACCGATGTCTACCGCCAGATAATATGTATGCATTTCGTGCCTCCTCGTTTCGTTTTCCGTTTTCTTTTTATTATAATCGGTAAATCCGCACAAAAAAAGAACGCTATTTATGAAAAATAACGTCCTTATTTGCATATTCCGGAGGGCTGCTTTTTTACAACATATTTTTATATTCTCTGCGACCATCTACAACCGCATATATAACAACCGCTTTATTTGAATCGTCAACTTTGTAGAATACCAGATGTTGCTCTACAATTAGAACTTTATACCCTTGTCTTTTTAAAGTTGTATATCTCGGAATACTACCAGAATAAGGGAATGTAGATAGATTATTGATTGCACTTTCAATCTTATCCAGATAATTAAGAGCAATATCTATACTTCCAGAATCCTCTGCAATATAAAAAATAATATCTCTTAATTGTTCATCTGCTTTATCTGTCCGTAAAATCTTATACTGCATATTATCCCCGCATCAACAAATCTCTACGAATGTCATCAAAGGTCTGTTGCATTGGTGCTACTCGATTATTTATTATATCATCTTCTGCTTCTGCTAGTGTACGCAGTAATTCCAGTTCCGCACTCATTTGATTATACTCTTGTAATCCCATAACTACTGTATCACCCTTGCCATTTTTTGTAATGATAATTGGTGTTCTCTTTTCGTGACATTCTTTTGATATTTCATTGTAATGATTTCGTAAATCTGCTGAAGGTCTAACAATTGTTTCCATACACATTCCACCTTTTAATTTTATAGTCATATTATATCATAATTTTCATATGCAAATCAATCTTTTTGTCGAAATCATAGTTCCAGTTTCTGATTCGTCCGAAAAAGAACTATCTTTAACTCCCTGTTTAATTCCTAGTGTTTCACTAGGGATTGTTCTGTTTTCTATCATCCAGAAGTTACCGGAAAGATTTCTTTCCCCAATCCTCATGAATTGATTGGATAAATACATAATCAGCATTCACAGGATACAGACAACAAATAAGCACCAGATAAGGATTGATTTGCTCTCTCCTATCCCCCGGTGCTTGTTATTTTCTATTACCTCATCCCGTCATAATGAGTCCACATACGAATTATTTTTACCGTGCCCTCGTATTCGACTCCATCCACAATTACCGCTTCATTGTATATTTGATACACCAACCTGTGTTGAATATTAACTCTCCTGGAATAGAATCCCTGTAAATTTCCCACTAACTCCTCATACGCCGGCGGTTTCTGATATGGATTAAAACGAATAATTTCAATTAATTCTTTTGCTTTCTTATCGAGTTTCGCCGATTTCAAGTTCTTAATATCTTTCACAGCCTGCTTATCGTAAACTATTCTGTACATTACCATTCCACCATATCTTCAGAAATGCATTCATCAAGAGGTGTATTACCGCCACTTATGATAGATTCAGTCATGCCATTAACGGAATTTAAATATAACGTCTCTTGTATTGCATTCCAATCATCCTCTGATAATAAAACTGCGTTACCTTTTTTTCCAACAATCAAAGCCGGCTCACTATAACGATTTACAGTTTCTACCAGATTGTAAAGATCCTTTCTTGCATTTGTAATATTAACCGTTGACATAATAAAATCTCCCTCTATTTCTATTATTATTTTTATGTTGTTCTAGTCTTTGTTTATATTTTGTTTCCTTTTTTATTCTCGTACATTCTGCAATTATTAATATCTTTATATAACTATTATAAAATCGTGTAAATAAACCATTATAAAATTATGCAAATAAGCTAATATAAAATTTTGAATGTCGAGATTTTATCTGTCATCATCATTATAACGTACGTTTTAACGTACGTCAATGCTTTTTTATTATTATATGCTAAATTCCAGAGTTTACTCTATTCCTCTTCCATCGGTACTCGTACCGGAAGTATAACCTCCTTATTTACAGGATATATTTCGATTCCTGTATTCTTTCGGACTCATCCGGTATTTCTCTCGGAATTTCCGATAAAAATAACTGGTGTTATCATAGCCGACCGATTCTATAATATTATTCACCGAAAGCCTTGTATGCTCCAGCAGGTACTTTGCCTGATTCATCCTCTTTTCCTGCAAAAGCTCCTTGTATGTCCTTCCTGTATTTTTTTTAATTTCCCGGCTCAGCCAGTACACATCATAATTCAGCATCTCCGCCAGTTCAGACAAACTGCCGTTTTTATAGTGCTCGTCCACATAACTCAAAACCGCCCCTGTCAGTTCTGTCTGGAACTTTCCGCTTCCGACTTCCATTTTATCCATATAGTTCAGAAGATGAAGAAGCAATAATCCCATAGTGATCTGATTGCAGCTCCGTTTGTTTCCCATATCGTAAAAAATAGTCCAAACCATATTTTCTACTAAGTTCTGTACAGGAAGAATATCCGATACATGAAAATACAAATAGGAACTCAATCCATAATTTCCTCCCAAAGTTCCCATAAGGAACTCTCGCAATGCGTTTTCTTCCCGCATCATCGAAAATGCCGTATCAAAAAACTCCGGAAGAATGATAAAGTTCACTGCAATATCTGTCTCTCCTGCCGGAAGAATTTCCTGCTCTGCATGCTGATTGAGAAAAAGCAGATTCCCTTCTTCGAGCACAACCCGACTGCCATCTATTATATGTGTGGTCGTTCCCCGGCACATATAAATAATCTCGACATAATTATGCCTGTGTTTTGGAAAATGTACAAATCTGGTATGCGGACGCACCTGTATCAGCTTTCCTTTCTGCATCAGCTTTTCTGCATCCACGATCAGTTCTTTTTTCTCGGTATATCTCTGTGGCTCTATCTTTCCGCTTCCTGCTAAAATCTGCTGCTCTTCTTCTGTGATCACAGAAAGAGCCTTTTGTAACTCAGCATCCATTTACAATTTCCTCTGTAAGCGCCATGTACTCTTTTGCACTTCGACTGCTTCTCCTATATGCCATGATCGGCGTATGATTGTCCTGTGACCATTCCACAGTACTGTCCACTCTGATAAAAGTATCGAAAACATTCACTCCGTCTAACTCTCGAAGCGTGTCTATCGTCTGCTTAAAATAACTCTTTCTTGTATCTACCTTTGTGATGACTACTCCGCCGATCTGTAGTTTCGGGGCAATCTGTTTCACCTGCTCCAAAAATTCAAACATATTTCCAAGTCCGAACAACCCCCACGGAGTAGATTCAACGGGGATGATAATTTCATCCGATGCGCACAAAATGTTCATGACCCAGCCCCCCAATGTCGGAGGCGCATCAATCAGTATATAGTCATAAGTTTCCGCTTCCGAAATCGTTGCAAGACAGTTTTTCAAAATGTATTCTCTCTGCCACTTTGTAAACAATTCATATTCAATCGAACTCATCAGTGTAGAAGAAGGGATCAGATCCAGATTTTCATATTCCGAATGTACGATATAATCCGCCAGATCCTCTTGTCTGCGTATGGCCTCATACAAATTCTTCCCGCCCTGTGCGAAAGCAAGAACCTGTTCTTCATCAAACAAAGAAAGAGAAAGGTTCATCTGCATATCTCCGTCGATCAGAAGCACTCGGTTTCCGAGCTGTGTTAATCCGTATCCGACATTGGAACAGGTAGTGGATTTCCCACTCCCGCCTTTATTATTCGCAAAACAAATTATCTTCGTCTTTCCCATTTCCCCTTATACTCTCCTCCTTTTTAAATCGTTCTTCCACGCAAGCGATGCAGGCTCCTCACCAAAATGTTTCTTCACAAGCGTACAATATTCTTCAAATGCTGGGTTTCCCTGAAACCCTTCCCGTAAAACATCCCGTATACTCTTATAATACCAACCCATTGCATCCTTATTCTTCATCCGGAAGCGCAGCCAGAAAGACTCCCCGAACTTCGGATAATCCCGATCAATATCCCGCATATTAGACAGCTTGTCTGCCAGTGCGATCATCTGCACTTCCCGCGGAACTTCTCTAAGTCGTCGGATCGTCGTACTTTTCCTTTCTTCCCAGGTCTTCGACTTATCCTCGCTTTCATGCTGTACCAAAGCTGCCACTCGTTTCCCAAACCTCTCTTCCAGCACTTCTGCTGTCACCGCATCACAATCCTCAATCGTATCATGCAGTACCGCCGCACAGATAACCGCTTCGTCCTCTGTCATCGTTGCTGCGATGTCTGCCACCTCAAGCGGATGAACGATATACGGCCTTTTTGTTCCTTTCCGAAATTGCCCCTCGTGTGCCTTCGTTGCAAACTCTATGGCTTCGCTGATCATGTCCTGCCTCCTTCGTAGGTCTTCAAAACTTTTCTTTTTTCTGAAACGGATATACTATAGAAATCATACCATACAAACTCTTGAATCACAACGGCAATCGTAGTAACATATAGCTGATTTATAAGATTTACGAAAATTGAAACAGAAGAACGGAGATTACTATGAAACAGAAATGTGTATTGATCACGGGAGCCTCCCGTGGTATCGGAAAAGCCTGTGCGATCCGTTTTGCCGAAGCCGGATATCACGTATTTATCAACTGTAGAAATTCTGTCGGCCGGTTAAACCAGGTAGCAGAAACCATACATTCTATTCCTGCAGCATGTACCGTCGTCCCCGGCAATGTAGGATGCCCGGAAGATGTAGCATCCATTTTTCAAACAATTGCGTCTTATACGGACGGACTGGATGTACTTGTCAACAATGCCGGTATTTCCTATGTCGGTCTGCTGACAGATATGACAAACCAAGACTGGGACCACATCCTTTCTTCCAATCTGTCTTCTGCTTTTTATTGCTGCCGTGCTGCGATCCCGCACATGGTTTCCCAAAAAGCAGGAAAGATCATCAATATTTCTTCCATGTGGGGGCGCACCGGTGCTTCCTGTGAAGCCGCCTACTCGGCAACCAAAGCCGGCATCAACGGCTTAACTATGGCGCTTGCAAAAGAACTGGCTCCAAGTAACATTCAAGTCAATGCGATTGCCTGCGGTGTGATAGATACCTCCATGAACGCACAATTTACAGAAGAAGAACGAGCTGCGTTGGAAGAAGAAGTTCCCGCCGGACGCTTCGGCACATCGGAAGAGGTAGCCGATCTGGTGCTGGATCTGGCAGAAAACCACGCTTATATGACAGGGCAGATCATTGGATTTGACGGTGGATTTATCTGACTTTAATTCATATCTTGCTATATATTTCTTTCGGAACACAGGCTTTTACGGCAATCCCCTCCGGAAGATATTCTTCTTGAAGCAGCTGTCCGTTTTTCCGAATGAGCTGAATTTTCCCTGCATCTGCAAAAGAGTACAGTCGTTCCACATAGATCTGTTCCTTTTGCAGGATTTCCTTTAGGACAGCCTTTAATTCTTCCAGCCCCTGCCCGGTCTTTGCAGACGTATGAATCGTATAATCTGCCTGAAAATCTCTCAGCGTTCCTCCCGCCTCTGCCTTATCCTGCTTATTAAACAGCGTAATGACCGGTTTTCCTTCCACTCCCAACTGCCGCAGTGTCTCATATACCACGTACATCTGTGTGTCCATTTGCGAATTGGATGCATCCACAACATGAATGATGATATCCGCATACTTTGCTTCTTCCAATGTACTTTGAAACGCTTCGATCAGGTGATGCGGAAGCTTCCGGATAAATCCTACCGTATCTGTCAAAAGAATCTGCTGCTTCCCCTCCAGTTCTAAAGCCCTTGTTGTTGTATCTAATGTAGAAAAAAGCATGGCGTCTTCTGCAATTCCGGCGCCTGTCAGCGCATTCTCAATACTGCTTTTTCCGGCAGATGTATATCCCACTAGTGCCGCAACCTTCAGTCTTGACTGCTTTCTCTGGGAACGGATTAATTCTCTGTGCTGTTCTACCTCTCTAAGTTCCTTTTTTAAACGGCCGATCCTTTCCCTGATCAGCCGACGATCTATCTCCAGCTTCTTTTCTCCCGGTCCTCGTGTTCCTATCCCGCCACCCAGACGAGACAACGAATTTCGCAATCCTACCAGACGGGAAGCCCGATATTTCAACTGTGCCAGCTCTACCTGTATCTTCCCCTCGCTTGACACCGCACGAGCGGCAAAGATGTCCAGAATCAGAAGCGTCCTGTCTATCACCTTACAGTCCAGCTCCTGTTCCAGATTTCCTAACTGTACCGAAGACAATTCATCATCACAGACGATTCCCGTCGCATCTGTTTCCCATAGCAGCTCCTTCAGTTCCTGAATTTTCCCCTTACCGATATAAGTTGCCGGATGGATCCTTTCCCGATTCTGGATCATTCGTCCGACCGCAGCTGCTCCTGCGGTTTTTACCAGCTCTCCCAACTCATCCAGAGATTCTTCCGCCGGTTCGTTGTCATCTGCCTGTACACCTACCAGAATCACTCTTTCTTCCTGCTCTTTCAAATCATATATCTGCATCATATCCCCCTGTCTTGCTTTCTCCGTATTTACATCAGCCGAATCACAAATACAGGCATCGGCGGATCATTTTTCCGATTCCAATATTCTGACGCAATGACCAGCCATTTTTTTGAATCTATTTTGCGCAGAAATCCCATGATCCTTTCTTTCTCTTCATATCCGGTATCTCCTCCGCTGTAAATACAAAGTGTCATCACGCCGCCAACCTGCAAAAGCCCCATTCCCTGTCGGATTGCGGCAAGGCTTGTTCCGGCTTTCGTTGCAATCTGGTGATCTCCTCCCGGAAGATAACCGAAATTAAAGACGATCGCAGAGACTTCTTCTGTTACATATTCAGCCATTGTCTCATGCCCCGCTAGGATAAGAACAGCGCGGTCCTCACAGTCCGCGCCTTGAAGTCGTTCTCTTGTATGTCTCAATGCCTGTTCCTGTATGTCGAATGCATAAACCTTTCCGTTCGGTCCGACCAGTCTGCACAAAAACTCTGTATCATATCCATTTCCCGCTGTCGCATCAATACAGCGGTCATTTTCTCCGATATGCTCCTTTAAAAACCGGTGACAATATTCGGTAATCTGATACTGCTCTCTGATTTCTTTTCTGTCCATAGTATTCCCCTTCACAACCGTCCTATCCTATCTGGTTGCAAGAAATTCCGCTTCCTTTGCTGCCGCCGTATCCTCCGGATAAGCCATGACATACGCCTCTGCCTCTACTCCGGCACTCTCCCAATCCAGTTTCTTTTCAAAACAGGCGATACGGTTCCATTTCATCTCCCGGATCACTTCCGAATAATCCGCCGTCTCTTCTGCACCGTCCGTTCTCTTATATGTGCCTTCCTCCGGAAGTGCCGTTCCTGCCGCAAATGCCTCTAACGCACCGTCGTAATCCTCCAGCTTCATAGCGGAAATTCCGAGCATATGATAGAGGACCGGCGTTTCCTCGCCGCCCAGTTCTATTGTTTTCAAAAGATTGACCCGCGCCTGCTCATACTCCTGCTTGGAATATGCAATCATTCCCAAGCCACGATAGGCTTCCGTAATATATGGAGCTCCATTCTCCATTATGGTTTCCTTTCCTTTTTCTTTCAGCTTCTGCTCATTGACGATTGCCGCTTCCAACTGTTCTGCCGCCGCACTGTAATTTTCCGCCTCCAGCTGCTCTGCCGCCTCTTTAAGCAGATCCGCCGTATGCGGCATGCGATACTCTTGATACAAAAAAAATCCAATCATCCCAAGCGCCGCTACTGCCAAGATCAACAGAACCGCCATGATACCTTTTCCATTCCTATTATGCTTTCTCTTTCTTCTTTTTCTCTGCATATTCTCTTTATTCTATACTTTCTACTTATTCCTTTTTCCACCAATCGTCTTATTCAGGGTATCTTATGATCCAAAAAGAATTCAACAGATTGATCAGCATCACACCCATATCTGCCAGAATCGCATCTCTCATAGACACATATCCCAGAAACGCCAAAAACAGTAACAGCGCTTTCATTCCAATAGCAAAAATAAGATTCTGTTTGACGGCACGGATCGTTCCTCTGGAGATCCGAATGGCGTTGATAATTTTTGACGGCTCATCGTTAAGCAGAATAATGTCTGCCGCTTCCAGCGCCGCATCTGCCCCCAAACCGCCCATTGCGATTCCCACGTCTGCCCTTGTCAAAACCGGAGCGTCGTTGATTCCGTCTCCGACAAATGCCAGTTTTTCACTTTCCAACTGACTTTCCATAAATTCTTCCAACTGCCGTACCTTATCCTCCGGCATCAAATTCGCATATGCATATTCGATTCCAAGTTTTTTTGCCACAGCCTCGGCCACTCGTTCATTATCCCCCGTCAGCATTACTGTTTCCAACTGATGACGCTCCAACCAGTGAATCGTCTTTTTAGCATCCCTTCGGATCATATCTGCAATCAGAATATAACCTCTGTATACGCCGTCAATTGCTACATGTACAGCACTGCCGACCTCCTCTGCCGGTTGAAAATACATTCCCTTCTGATTCATAAATTTGGAATTGCCGATATAAACTGTTTTTCCGTCTATTACTGCTTCCACACCAAATCCTGAATGCTCCTTAACCTCTTTTATCCTTGTTGTATCCGGTTCCAGCCCATAAGCATCTTTCAAAGACAAGGCAATCGGATGATTCGAATAAACTTCCCCGTAGGCCGTAATTTCCAAAAGTTCTTCCTCCGAAATCCCTTTCGGGCAGATCTTCTGTACATGAAATACCCCTTTGGTCAGCGTACCTGTTTTATCGAAAATAAACGTTTCCGTTTTAGACAATGCCTCCAGATAATGACTTCCCTTGATCAATACCCCCTGTTTGGAAGCCGCTCCGATTCCTCCCAGAAATGCAAGCGGAACGGATACCAGCATCCCCAACGGACATGCCGCCACAAGAAAAATCAGTCCCCGGTACATCCATATCTCTGTATCGTGAGCAGGAAGGATCATCGGCGGCAGGATCATCACCAGAATTCCCAACAGTGTTACGATCGGTGTATAGCCTCTCATAAAGGCTTCTGTAAAATTCTCGCTGTCCGACTGCCTGCTGTTTGCATTCTCAACCAATTTCATGATCCGTGATGCCGTAGAATCTGCATATACCTTTGAAACTCTCGCTTCGATCAGACCGCTCAGATTGATCGTTCCGCTGTATATTTTCCCTCCTACCTTCACTTCCGCCGGCTCAGCCTCTCCGGTCAGAGCCTTCATATCAATTGTTGTAACCCCCATCGTCACAACCGCATCTACCGGGATCTTCTCTCCCGGCTTTATGATAATCACATCTCCCGGCTTCAAATTTGCGGGTTCCGTATCTTCTTCTCCGTTTCCCACCTTTTTATTCGCCGTCTCCGGACGGATATCCATATATTTTGCAATGGATTTTTTCGTCCTGCTCAAAGAAATTTCCTCGATCAGTTTTCCAATCTGAAAAAACAGCATTGCTCCGACCGCTTCCGTATACTTTCCGATCAACATCGCTCCGACAGTCGCCATCAGCATCAGAACATTTTCGTCAAAAAACCGAAACCTCCGAAACTCTTTCAGCATCTGCCAGACAGTTCCCGCTGTTAACGCGGCATAAGCCAGCAAAAACACCAAAAATTCTGTCGTCCCTGCCGCATCCCACCGATATACTGAAAAAATCGCTAACGCATACAGCAGGATTCCTGCCCCAATCTCAATAAGTTTATACTTTACTTCTTTTGACATCCCCGCATCCTCTTCTTTCACCCTTTTTAGATGCTCAACTATACATTGACAGTTCTCTCTTTTCCCGTCTCGGTCCAATCAGATTTTCAGTAACGTCATCCATGCGCAATCTCTCTTCCTTGCGGCTTTCCGACTCTTTCAAACAGGACTGGATCGCCTCATTTAACGACAGCATCTTATCATCCAGTTCTGAAACCATCTGTGCACATTCCCGTAATTCCCTGCTGATATAATCAGGTGCATTTCCTTCAAATTTGTAATAAATCTTATGCTCCAAGCTTGCCCAGAAATCCATAGCGATCGTTCGGATCTGAATCTCTACTTTCGTATCCACTACACTGTCTGACAGAAAAATAGGTACCGATACAAGCATATGATAACTTTTATAACCGCTTTCCTTTGGATTTTTAATATAGTCCTTAATCGTAAGCACTTTCAGATCACTTTGATTTCCTATCATTTCTGCCAATCGGTAAATATCAGAAGTAAAGGAGCAGATCAGTCTGACCCCCGCTATATCATTGATATATTTCACCATATTTTCAATCGAAGTCTCATGACCGTTTCTCTTCAGCTTTTTCACGATGCTTTCCGGTGTCTTGATCCGGGTTTTGATATGCTCGATCGGATTATATTTATGTACATGCTGAAACTCATCATTGAGAATCTCCAGCTTCGTTCCAACCTCTTTCAATGCCGCATTGTACAGGAAAATGACTGTCTTCCAACTGTCAACATCTTCATAGTTCCGGATTGCATCTCCGACTTGTCGTTCTCCTCCCAATTTTAAAACGCCTCCCATCTTTTACATGCAAACTGCATGGAATATGGCTATTATACCATACCGTGAAATATCTGTCATAAACTTCATGTTTTTTTAACAAACCTTAAAACAATTCTAAACTTTTTCTCTGTTTTACATATTTAATTTCATATCTCCGTATTTGATCCACTTTTTCTTTCTCATAAATTCTGAAAACAGCAGTGTCAATACCGCCGGAAGAATGATCTGGATGATCAGGATTTTTAGCATAACGAATGCAGGCGCTTCTGTCTGCGTCATTACCTGCCATGTCATGATCTGCCCTACCAACCCCGCAGTTCCCATACCGGAGCCGGTGGCATTGCTGGTCATATGAAAAACCATGGTTCCGATCGGTCCCAGGATCGCACTGGATAAAATCGCCGGAATCCAGATTCGCGGATGACGGACGATGTTCGGCACTTGCAGCATGGACGTTCCGATCCCCTGTGCAAGCAGTCCGCTGAATTTATTTTCCCGAAAGCTTGCTGCCGCAAAACCGACCATATTGCAGCAACAGCCTATCGTTGCGGCGCCTGCCGCAAGTCCCGAAAGATTTAAAATAATGCCGATTGCCGCCGAGCTGATCGGCATCGTCAGGATCATTCCCATGAGTACAGACACAATAATGCCCATGAAAAACGGCTGCTGCTCGGTTCCCCAGTTGATCAGAGAACCAAGCCAGCCCATAAACTTAGAAATCGGCGGTCCTGCCAACAATCCGATCGCAGCTCCTGTTCCGATACACAGCAGAGGCGTTACAATAATATCCAGCTTCGTTTTTCCCGCAACGAGGCTGCCTATCTCAATTGCCACATATGCCGCAAGAAATGCCCCCAGCGGTTCTCCCGGTCCTGAAAGCAAAACGGTGTTTCCGTCCATGATCGTTCCGGAAAGAATCTGGCTTGCAAAGGCGCCGACCATTCCTACTGTAGCAGCCGAAACAACAACCAGATGTTCTGCGTTAAATTTCCTCGCCACGCCGACACCGATGCCCGCTCCGGTCATCGCCGCCGCCATTTTCCCTATCAAAAAGATCAAATCTCCGCTATTCCCTCCGATCAGATTTCCAATCTGCTGAATAATCGTTCCGATGATCAATGTGGCAAACAAGCCTTGCGCCATACCGCTCAACCCGTCCACAAAAATTCTGTCCAATATGCTTTTCATTATTTCCGCTCCTCACTTTAACTGTCTTGTCACCTAAAAACTCCTTGCAATTATAGCATTATCGAATAATGATTGCAACCTCCGCCTCCAAATGCTATACTCATTTTCATAGGAACTTCGGATATACGATTGCCTATATTTTAGATACCGCAAGAGAGGAGTATGAATTTATGTTTCGTTTATGGGGGAAGCTTTTCAAAGACAATAAATTACTTCAAGATACTGTTATCTGCGATGACACAAACGACACCCGCACGCATAAGATTTTTCATGCACTGGATTCTGTCTGCTATGAATTTGACCTGAGTAAGCCGATCTGGCTGGATTCTACGATCGAAGAATTCAAGCGCCACGATAAAGCCCGTTTCTATCAAGATAACTTTGTCGATGATATCGATTTTGACTATTTGGAAATCCATATCATCGAGGAATGATCCTTCTAAAAAAGATACCCCGAAATCAGGAGTACTTCCTCAATTTCGGGGTATTTTATTTCTTTTTCCGTTTCTTCTGCTTATATTTATTTTGTCAGCAACAGCATAATTTCATTGCTTCTCTGTACAAATGCTGTCATTTCTTCCGGACTTAACGGTTTATGCGCCAACATTGCCAGATCGTATAGCTGTTGGCAGATGACCGATACGTTCTCACTGTCCCTATGCTCTACAACAAACTTCACGAGCGGATGATTTGCATTCAGGATCAGAGTCGCCTGACTGCCGAACATAGACGGATCCATACCTGCCATGCCGTACATCTTCATCATTTCCTGCATACGGCGGGATTCTTCTGAAAGGACTGCCATCGCCGCAACATTGTCGTCTTTCAGATTCTCTGCCTTCACTTCCAATTTCTCATTATTTAATTCTTTTTTGAAGATTTCTGCAAGACTGTCTGCTGTCTTCTGGAAATTCTCTTTTTCTTCCTCTGATACTTCTTCTTTCAGAGAATCCAGAACCTCTGCATCAATTCTCTGGAACTTGATCTCCTCGTTTTGCTGCTCCATATAAGTAACAAACGCAGTATCAATATTATGACTCAGGATCACCGCCTGCTGTCCGTGCTCTTTAAACAGCTTCACGTACTGACTCTGCTGCTGTTCATCAGTCACATAATAAACAACTGTCTTATCTGCTTCTTTTCCTTCTGCATCACCGTCTGTCTGTGAATTTGTATTTTCCGTTTCAGACTGAGTTTCTTCTGTCTGTGCTTCCTCTCCGGCAATTCCCTTTGCCTCTTTCTCCGCCCGGATATACTCCTCTAAGGTCATATAACTATGCTCCAGATTTTTATATAAAACAGAATCCTTTACTTTCTTGCCGAACTTTTCGTCCTTTAGGCAGCCGAACTTGATGAACGGACTGATATCATCCCAGTATTTCTCATAGTTCTCACGATCTGTCTTGAACATTCCGTTGAGCTTATCGGCTACTTTCTTTGAAATATAGTCTGCAACCTTCCCTACAAAACCGTCGTTTTGCAATGCACTTCTGGATACGTTCAGCGGAAGGTCGGGACAATCGATCACCCCTTTTAATACCATAAGAAATTCCGGGATCACTTCTTTGATATTATCTGCAATAAATACTTGATTGTTGTATAGCTTGATCGTTCCCTCTATAGAATCATACTCTGTATTGATCTTCGGAAAATATAAGATTCCTTTCAGATTAAATGGGTAGTCCATGTTCAAATGTATCCAGAACAACGGCTCTTTGTAATCCATGAAGACCTTTCGATAGAATCCGATATAGTCCTCTTTCTCACATTCACTTGGATTCTTCGTCCACAATGGATGTATATCACTCAAAGAAACCGGACGCTTCACAATCTTCGCTTTCTGTTTCGGCTCTCCCTCTTCGCCTTCCTTAACCTCCTCAGTGATATGCTCTACCACCTCGTCTGTGTCTAGCACATCTGCCTCGTCAATCGTCTCATACTCCGGCTCTGCATTCGCCTTAGACAAGAAAATCTCAACCGGCATAAAGGAACAATATTTTTCTAAAACCTCTCTTACCCGATATTCATTGGAAAATTCCAGACAATCATCATTCAAATATAAGGTAATCTCGGTTCCTACCTCTGTCTTACTGCCTTCCTGCATCTCATACTCTGTACCGCCGGCGCTCACCCAATGTACCGGTGCAGCCCCGCCCTGATAGGACAGAGTATCGATATGAACTTCATCCGCCACCATAAAAGCAGAATAAAATCCAAGACCGAAATGCCCGATCATTTCGTCCTCTGTTGTCTTATCTTTATATTTCTCAAGAAACTGTGTTGCCCCGGAAAATGCGATCTGTGTAATGTATTCTTCCACTTCGTCTGCCGTCATTCCGAGTCCGTTATCAACAAATTTCAGTGTCTTTTCTTCCGGATTGACGATTACCTGGATCTTTGCTTTATAATCCTCCGGCAGTTCATATTCTCCCATCATATCCAGCTTTTTCAGCTTTGTGATCGCATCACAGCCGTTGGACACCAGCTCTCTTACAAAAATATCATGATCGGAATATACCCATTTTTTAATAATCGGAAATATATTCTCACTGTCAATTGATAGATTACCTTTCTTTGTTCCCATTTGAACCACTCCTTTTTTATTTCTTTTATTTTGTAATCCCGTCTCAAAGAGCGTCCGTACGCTCTTTGTATCAGGTTATTTATGCCTATGGAGTATTCTAATACAGTCAAATTTAAAAGTCAATACAAATTTAGCACTCATTCTAGGTGAGTGCTAAATTTAATAAAAATATTAGATTTGTATTCTTATAAAAAATATCCCCTCTTTTTCTCAAAACTGGTATACTAAAAAGGATTTCTATCATTCTGATACAAAGGGGGACTTTTTATGACAACTGATTTTTACACAAAACCGGCAGTTTCTGATACACAGCTTCGAGAGATTGCGGCACTTGCAGAAACGATCTGGCACGAGCACTTTACGCCGATCATCGGCAAAGCGCAGGTTCTTTATATGCTCGACAAGTTCCAGTCTTTTTCTGCTTTGAAAGAGCAGCTCCGATCCGGTTACGAATATTATCAGATTTTTGACGGTGATGAATTCTGCGGATATTGCGGCATCTGTCCTGAAAAAGACGGCAGACTGTTTTTAAGCAAGTTCTATCTGAAAAAGGATGCCCGCGGCCGACATCTTGCCACACATGCCTTTGAATTTTTAAAAGAGCTTTGTAAAAAACGTGCTTTCAGCGCAATCCGGCTTACCTGCAACAAGCACAATAACAATTCTCTTGCAGTTTACCGGCATTTCGGCTTTGAAACAATTGATACTCAAGAAGCCGACATCGGTAACGGCTTTATCATGGATGATTACATTATGGAGTATCGCATCTAATATAAAAAGTATTCTGAAAAAGCAAGGGCAAAGCATCTCGCCTTTCGGTAAGTACAGCTTCGCCCTTGCTCTTGTACAGCATTTTCTACTTTACTTCAGTTCTTTTTTCACTGTCTCAATCGCTTTTTCCAGTTGATTATCATACTCCGGATTCTCTTCGTCATACACATATTCTACTTCCACGTCCGGTGTGACACCTTTTTCATTAATACTTCTTCCACTCGGAAGGAAATACTCTGCAGTTGTAATCTTCATACTGGTTCCGTCTCCCAGATTCAGAATATCCTGAACAACGCCTTTCCCGTAAGTCGTCATTCCGACAATTTCCCCAACTCCATAATCTTGAACCGCACCCGAAAAAATTTCAGACGCACTGGCGCTGTATTGGTTGACTAAAACTGCCAACGGTTTCTCAAATTCACGGCTTCCGTCGCAGGTATATTTTTCCTGCTCCCCATTTCGATTTCGAATCGAGACAATATCTCCTTTCGGAAGCAGCATTTGCAGCATTTCGACAACGGTATCCAAATTTCCACCCGGATTGTTGCGGATATCGATCACCAGACCGCGCATCCCCTTTGCCTCCAGTTCTTTTAGCGCCTCTTCAAACTGCTCTACCGTCACATCGTCAAATTCCTGAATATAAATATACCCGATCTGATCCTCCTTCAGCTCATACTCAACAGTCACAGATTTCACAATATCCCGAACCGCCGTCACCTCTGTTTCCTTACCGTCTCTAAGCACATGAAGCACAACCTCTGAGCCTTTTTCCCCTTTGATCCAATTTACAATTTCATCCAGACTTTCGTCTGTGATTTTCTGTTCGTCTACCTGCAGCAAAATATCGCCCTCCCGCAGACCTGCTTTTTCCGCCGGAGATTCTTCGTAAACTTGCGTGATCGTAACTTCCCCTGTCGATACGTTCTGTGACAAGACGGCTCCCACTCCGTAAAACTCACCGGAAACGCTCTCAAATAAAGCCTTTGTTTCCTCTTCCGTAAAATATGCTGAATACGGATCGTCAAGTCCGCCTAAATAACCTGCATACATTCCCTCTGCCAACGCATCCTCATCAACTTCATCCTCATATAGATAATATTTGTCTATGATCGTATCCAAAAGCTTTAATTTTCTTTCTGCTTTTGCCTTCCCTGTAAATGCAGGAACGATCCCGAACGAAGACGCAGCCTTCCACAGACCGCCGCCCACAATTATCACACAAAACATAGCAAGGGCGCCAACGAGCGCCCCTTTTAAAAATCTATTATCCTTTTTCATTGTAGTCCAACCCTTTTATGATCCAACTTTTCAATTTACAAATACAGCTGCGGATCCACCGGTGTTCCGTTTAACTCTACCTGAAAATGTAAATGTGCTCCAAATGAGTTTCCTGTATTACCGACATAACCAACCTGCTGTCCTTTTTCTACATACTGCCCCTCTGTTAC
Organism: uncultured Schaedlerella sp.; assembly: GCA_963559385.1. GTDB lineage: Bacteria > Bacillota > Clostridia > Lachnospirales > Lachnospiraceae > Schaedlerella. The sequence goes on along the minus strand of CAUWKK010000001.1, from coordinate 92,539 downwards.
GGTATAACTGGTATGGTGCATGTATTTGGTAACAAATCCGTTTCCGTGGTCAATAACAACCCAATTTCCTGCACTGTCACTCCAACGTGCATACAAAACGATTCCGGAATCTGCCGCATATGTAGGTGTTCCTTCCGGCGCCGCCAAATCCAGACCATTATGGAAGGAATTATCGAACGTACGATATCCGAAAGTACTGGAAACGACCGCCCCCGGACACGGATGAGCAAATTGTCCGTTTCCGCTCACCACATTATCTGATGACGGCGGTGTATAGCCGCCTGTACTTCCCCCGCCTCCGGCGCTGCTCTGCTGTTGCTTCTGCTGTTCCTGCTTCAGTCGTTCCGCTTCCGCCTGCTTGATCAACTCTTGCAAAACTGAAGCATTATCCCCGATTTCCTTCTCCAGATTAGCGATTTGAATATTCTTTTCGTCAAGCATTGCCTGCACATTTGTCTGCTTTGTGATCAAATCATTCTGCAAAGCCTCTAACTCCGTATATTCATTTTTCAATGCGGCTTCTTCCTCTTCCACCTGCTTTACAACTTCCTGAAATGCAGTCAGTTGTTCTCTGTCATATGCAGAAAGGGACTGGGCATACTCTGCCTTGTTCAGAAAATCACCGATGCTTTCACTTTCCAACAAAACCTCCAGTATCTGTGAATTTCCGTTTTCATACATGAACTTGATACGCTTCTTCATACTCTGATACTGCGCATTTTCATCCACCTTCGCCTGTAACAGTTCTTCCTCAGCTTTCTGAATCTCTTCCTGCTTTTTCGTCAGCTTCTCTTTCGCTGCTTCCATTTCCTTAATAATTGTTTCCAGTTCTTGTGCCAATGACTGTTTTTCTGCTTCTGCAGTACTTTTTTTATTGTTCAGTTCATCGGCTTTCTTTTGCGCTTCATCCACTGTGACCGCCTGCACATTCATCGCCATGCCCAAACTCAATGTTAAGACAAGCAGCATACTCAAAATACTTTTCTTATGTCTTCTCATATTTTCTCACCTTATCAATATTTTATCCCGTTTTCAACTCCAATATGCCTCCCCAGGCATCTCCCCTATATCATTCCGATATTTCGATCATACTTTCAAATGTTTTCGAACTGTGAAGAAGCTTCCCACAAATCCGATTCCTACTCCCATCAGAATTCCGATCGGAAGCAGATAACGATACACACTCATGACCGGAAGAAAACTAATAATATTATTCAGAATACTGAATTTTTCCAAAATATATCCGACTGCTCTTCCATACAACACGTATAACAGTACCAATGGGATAACAGCTCCGATGATCCCCATGATCAACCCCTCAATAACAAACGGTGATCGAACTACAAAGTCCTTTGCTCCGATATATTTCATAATGGCAATCTCTTCCTTACGAACCGTAATACCCATGGAAACCGTATTGCTGATCAGGAAAATAGAAACTCCGAACAAAATCGCAATGATTGCAATCGACACATATCCCACAAGTACATTCACACTGGATAATGTATTTGCCACAACATCGGACTTGTTCACCTTTTCAACCCCGTCCAGACCGCTTGCAAACTTTACCAAATCCTGCTGTGTCTTGGAAAGAGAACGTCCCTGTGAAATAAAGCTTGCATTTTCCTCCTCTTCCACGACTTTCATATATACTTCGTAGTTGTCCGAATCAGCAAGCGGGTTATCATTTTTAAATCCCTCTGCCAGCTCCGGGTTATCTTTAAAATATTCTTTCTGAAATTTCTCCCATGCCTCATCCGCAGAAACATACTTCACTTCCGAAACATCATCTCTGCTTTCTAACTGTTTGCCAATATCCTTAATCTGCGACTGCGTTGCATCATCTTCAAAAAATACGGTGATTGCAACTCCCTCTTCCGCAGACTTAATAATATACTGAAAATTCAGCAATATCGAAAAGAAAAGTCCGAAGAGGAAAATACAGGCTGACATCGTAGCGACTGCAGCCAGTGAAAACATCTTATTTCTTCCGATGTTCTTAACCCCTTGTTTTCCTACGTATCCTAATGTACTAATCCTCATCTATATACCCACCTTTTTGTTCATCACTTACGATCACACCTTGTTTCATCGTAATTACTCGTTCGTTCATTTCGTTTACGATCTCCTGGTTATGTGTTACAACCAGAACGGTCGTACCACGCTCATTTGCCTCTTTCAGCAAGCTCATAATCTCCCATGAATTTGTCGGGTCCAGGTTACCGGTCGGCTCATCTGCCAACAAAATAGCAGGCTCATTCACGATCGCTCTTGCGATCGCAACTCTCTGCTGTTCACCGCCGGACAGCTCTTTCGGATAGGATTTATACTTCTGTGCAAGACCGACAAGTGACAACGCTGCCGGAACCTTTCTCTTGATAATGCGGCTCGGCGTCTCTGTCACACGCAGTGCAAACGCAATGTTTTCATAAATATTTCTGTCTTTCAAAAGACGGAAGTCCTGAAACACGACACCGATCCCTCTTCTGTATTTTGCAATGTGGCGATGCTTCATTCGATTTAGATTCTGTCCGTTTACAATAATCGTTCCCTCTGTCGGATCCAGTTCTTTCATGATCAGACGGATCAATGTGGATTTTCCGGATCCGCTGTCTCCTACGATGAAAACGAACTCACCACGTTCAATTTTCACAGAGACTCCGTTCAGAGCTGCATGCCCTTTTGAGTACTCCTTCTTTACATTTTTTAATTCAATCATATGTTCCTCCTAATTATTCTACTCCTTAGGTAATAGGTAGCGACGTATCCTCCGTCACTTCCATGGCACTGAGCTTCCCTTATCCTAATACTCCAGTGTTTCCATATATTTCATATACTTTACAACCATTAATGCAATCTTGAATGTGATCGCATCCTCAAAAACACGCAAATCCAATCCTGTGCTCTTTTGAAGCTTATCCAAACGGTATACCAGAGTATTTCTATGGATAAAAAGCTGTCTGGACGTCTCCGACACATTCAGACTGTTCTCGAAAAACTTATTGATCGTCACCAATGTCTCTTCGTCGAATTCATCCGGAGATTTTCCCTCAAAAATCTCTTTAATAAACATCTTACACAACGGCAGCGGCAATTGATAGATCAGACGCCCGATCCCCAGCGTACTGTATGCCACAATATCCTTTTCATCAAAAAATATCTTTCCTACGTCCAATGCCAGCTTCGCCTCTTTGTAAGATTTTGATACTTCCTTGATATCATTGACAACAGTACCGTAAGCAATGTGAATATGTTCGTCTCCGGTATCCTCCCGAAGAAGCGAAAACATCTCCTTTGCCATTTTATCCAGTTCCCTGCTGCCGTCCTTCGGCGACAGTTCCTTCACTACGATAATATTTTTCTCATCCACAGCAGTAATAAAATCCTTCGACTTTCCTCCCAAAAGACTCCGGACATTATCCAGCGCCGCACTGTCTTTTTCATGCGATGTTTCAATAATAAAGATAACACGTTTTACTTCTGTGTCAATATGTAATTTTTTTGCACGGCTGTAAATATCCACCAAAAGCAGGTTATCCAACAATAAATTTTTTATAAAATTATCTTTGTCAAAACGTTCCTTATATGCTACAAGAAGATTCTGAATCTGAAATGCAGCAAGCTTTCCAAGCATATAGGCATCATCATCCTCGCCGACAGCAAGCAGGATATATTCCATATGCTGCTCATCAAATATCTTAAAAAACTGACAGCCCTGTATTGACTGGCTTTCCGCCGGTGATTGCCCGAAAGAAAGCACCGCTTCCTCATACTCCTGTCCGTTCTCTATCGTTCCTGCCAAAACCTTACCTTCTGTATCATATATACAAAAATCAGCCCTGCAAATTCCTTTTAATCCTTCAATTGTATTCAGAAGTATTTGATTCGTAATCATGACACCATCCTCCGTTTATCCTATCTGCTTCATGTACATCCATGTGCATTTTTCACAAAATTTTTCATCTATAAAACAAATTTACATACTCACTTATGTTATATACTAATGCAAAACTACGAAAAAAGAAAGAGGAAATCCACTTTTTTTATGCATTTCCTCAAACTTTTCACAAAAAATTCAATTTTTCCCACCTATACAGAGTACACAAAAAATTACTGTTTCTGCTTTTCCACCTGATAGCAGAAAATCTTTTTCATTATAAATTGTCCGATTTTTCCCAACGGCCTTCTCGTAATCTCCTCCGAAAAAACAGACAGACCGCCGACCCACAGTCTGGCATTGAGTAACGCTCTGCTCTCCACAACGAACTGCTCTCCGCGCGGCGACGGAAGCGCCGACAAAATACAATCCGGCTCTACTCCATTGATCTCATTGATCACATTTTCCTCCAACCCGCCGTCTGCCGGCAGTATGGCATGTCCTGCCACCACTGCGCCGTGTGCGTAAGACCTTAGCTGTTCCCGCATCAGTGCCAGTCGTTCCGTACTGTCTGCCAAAAGAAAAAGACGCTTTTTATTTTTGCACAAATACCGCAGAAACATCCGTAAAAAGGTTCTGTTCTCCAGTTCTTTCACCAAATTCCGATCACATTCCTCTGATGCCTCAAATAAGGTTTTTTCTCCCGGAAGTACAAGATCAAACTTCTCCACCTGCTCCCTCCAGATTTCATCATCCTTTTCCTTCATCAGCATTGCCAGTGTAACGATCTCTATGGTGTTTACGGTCTCCTTCTCCAGATACTGCATAATCAGCTTCATTGTTTCTTTTGCGGTAAGTATTGTAATGTCTATTCCAAATACGTTAATCTTTCGATCCATGCTTTCTCACCTGTTTCCACTCTCCAACCGTACAATTGTATCAAAAACACTCTGATTAATCAACCTTTTTTCGGTACAATTTACTCTTCTTCCTTCATTACCTCCTGTTTCTTTTTCTTTGTTACCAATCCTCCGATTCTTCCGGTTTCTTTTGAGGTCAGCGATTTCCACCCTTCCTGCATCACTCTGTCTAAAAGTCCCAGTTCCTCTGCAACCTCATATTTCAGCTTTTCTTCCGGTTCCAGATTCTTCCAGTCTACCGGCATTTTCTTCTTTCCAGACATTGTTCCTTTCTTTGTAACTGCTCTGCATCTTCACAGTTACACTCCTTTCCTCTTTTTCTAGGAGTATTGCCTGAAAATCGAAGAATATTCGCGTTGCTATTCTGTCATCGTTCTTATCATCTCTACAATAGATGGTCCGTAATTCTCCGCCGTCGCCCACCCCTGTCCCTTTGGATTCTCATTTTTCCCAAGCCATTCCACATAAGGTGCGCTTCCTTTGATCACATAGTCGTAGCGTTCATCCACACAAGCCTGCTCCAATGCATCTGTGGTCGCATACGCTTTTAAATGCTGAATCTGCGCCCTCACTCCCGTCCGTACATCCGGATATGAATTTCCCGGCACACCGCCGCCTGTCGTTCCGAGACCGGCAAAATTAAACTGTTCGATCGATGCATCTCCTCCGTATTGCAAAAATCCCGTTTCTTTCATTGTCTGAGCAAATGCCACCTCCGGCCTTACCCCCTCCGCCTCTGCTTCTTCTATATAAATCCGGCAGAATGTTTCTATCGAATCTGCTCCGCCCTTTGCCAGCTGTTCTGCCGGATAAGCTTTTCCCGATTCATGAAAATAGTCTGCCATTTCTTCTGCCGAAACCGTTCCCTGCCCCATGATCGGATACTGCCCGTCCGCAATCACTTCCTGCGTTTGATTTTTCGTCTCCTTATCTACGGCTGTCTCTTCTTTTTTTTGTTCTTCCTCCTGTTTCAGTTCCGCAGACGACACCGTCCCTGCTTTCTTCTCTATATGATCCGTCATTCTCGCCCCCAAGATGCCGAGAACAAAGGCAAGCAATACAGCGAGTCCGATTTCCGGCCATAGTTCTCCTGCCTTTTTACGAAGCCATATCAAATCCATACGCATATCCTCTCTTGTTTTTCCTTATTTATATAGTATATTTTATACAACTGCTTAAATATGAATCAAAATTTTCAAACACAGTTATCATAACACAACCATTCAAAGCAGTCTACCAGACTGTTTGATCGCATACATGGCAACGCGAAAAAGAGTATCCTGCTGTATTCTTTTTTCATAATGCAGCAAAATACTCTTTCTCATATTTTCCCTGTATCTACAGGTTTGCTTTTATTTACGTCTGTACTTTAAAACAAAACTAGTCCACAACTACACCCTTCTGCAGCATAACATTCGCATAGATTGCAGACTCTCCTGTTGCAATGATCGCATAAGCTGTCTTTGCTTCATCATAAAACGCAAATCTTTCGATATTACCAATCGCATCAGCTCCACGCTCATCGTGCTTTGCAACGATTTCTTTATATGTATCCCAGATCGGTGTCTCTACTTTGCCCACATCATTCGGCATCAGCTGCATCAGATTCACCGGCTTTTCTACATAGGTATCCAGCGGAAATACCTGAAGGATCGCATCCAGAATCTCCGGCACTCCATGTCCGTCACAGCGGATCACGATACTGTCCTTTCCCATAGATTCTGCCGGAAAGTTGCCGTCCGCAATTACAATACGGTCACTGTGTCCCATTTCTGCCAATACCATTAACAGCTCCGGTGATAAAATTTTCGGAATTCCTTTTAACATCTCTATGTCCTCCTATGATCGCTTATCTGTCCTTTTACATCTGATATAAGGAGCACCCACAGGAGCGCTCCTTATCGTTATATTTTTAATATTTATTTAATTGTCTTATACATCGGTCCGTATGCCTGACAAGCTCTGTAATCAGAACCCTCTTTATCCATACCAAATGCATTCCAAGACGCCGGACGGAAGATCTTCTCTTCCGGTACATTATGCATAGCTACCGGGATTCTTAAAATGGAGCAAAGTGTGATCAGATCTGCTCCGATATGTCCATAGCTGATCGCGCCGTGGTTCGCACCCCAGTTGTTCATAACATCATAAGCGCTCTTGAATGCACCCTCTCCTGTTACTCTCGGAGCAAACCATGTACATGGCCATGTATAGTCTGTTCTCTTCCAAAGAACGTCTGTTACTTCGTCCGGGAGATGTACTGTCCATCCCTCTGCGATCTGCAGCATCGGTCCTAAGTTCTTTACAAGATTCAGACGGATCATTGTTACCGGCATCTCTGCTTCTGTAACGAATCTGGAAGAATATCCACCGCCGCGGAAGTAGCCCAGATCTGCATAGTTCCATGTTGTTGCGTTCATGATCGCATCCTGATCTGCTTCTGTTACATCATACCACGGTTTCATTACGTGATTTCCGTCAGCATCTACTGCCTGTCCGTTTGCATCCAGACAAGCTGCTCCTGAATTGATCAGATGAATAAATCCACCTGCTTCTTTTGCTTTTCCCTCTAATTCATATCCGCCTGTTGCTTTCTTAACAGCTTCCGGACTCCAGTATGTACGAACGTCTGCGAAGATCTGTGCAGAATTTGTAAGCAGCTTGCTGAACATCATTCCGAGTCCATTCAGAACATCGTTCTCTGTCGCCAGAATATAAGGCTCTCTTGCTCCGTTCCAATCGAAGGAAGTATTAAGCATTGCTTCTGCAAAGTCACAGTTCGGGTAGAAGTCTGTCCACTGTCTCTGACCCTGAAAACCTGCTGCCAGCGCATTGTGTCCAACTGTTTCTTCCTCGCATCCCTCCGGCAGGTTCGGGTTACCGTTCATCAGGTCTTTGATGATGCACATCATCTTAACAACAAATTCCCAATCCTGTTCTTTTTCCTCTGCGGTTCTCTGAAGTTCTTCCGGATTCTTATCGAAGCCAATCTTGCATTTTTCTTTTGTCCATGCAAGCGCTTTCTGATATTCTGCTTCATCGTAGATACCCTCTGTCATACGACGGATAATCTCTACCTCGTCTACAGATTCTACGCGCATTCCGAGATACTCCTCGATGAATGCCGGATCAATGATAGATCCGCCGATTCCCATACAGATAGATCCGATCTGTAAGTAAGATTTTCCTCTCATTGTAGCTGCCGCAACAGATGCACGTCCGAATCTCAACAGCTTTTCTTTCACATCTTCCGGAATCTCCGTATCGTCAGCTTCACATACATCATGCCCATAGATGCCAAATGCCGGAAGTCCCTTCTGTGCGTGTGTAGCCAGAACGGATGCCAAGTAAACAGCTCCCGGTCTTTCTGTTCCGTTGAATCCCCATACAGCCTTGATCGTCATCGGATCCATATCCATTGTCTCTGCACCGTAGCACCAGCAAGGTGTAACTGTCAATGTAATATCAACGCCTTCTTTTTTGAATTTATCTGCGCAGGCTGCCGCCTCTGCAACACGTCCAATCGTCGTATCTGCGATTACAACCTTTACCGGCTCGCCGTTTGTATATTTCAGATTTTCCTCAAACAATTTTGCGGCAGATTTTGCCATGTTCATTGTCTGCTCTTCCAGAGATTCACGAACCTTCAGCACACCTCTTCTTCCGTCGATTGTCGGTCTGATTCCAATTACCGGGTAGTCTCCGATTAATCTTGATTTTGCCATAGTTGCATTCCTCCTTAAAATTAATGAATAAATGTTTTAAATTTCTCATATGCAGCATCCCACTTTTCTGCATCCTGTGGAAGATACTCATATGTAGTTTCTGAATTTGCAATAATTTCTCTTGCTTCTGCCACATCCTTGATCTCGCCAAGCGCCATAAGCTGAACCGCTATATTGCCAAGCGCCGTCGCTTCTACCGGTCCTGCGATAACCTTACGTCCTGCTGCTCCTGCCGTCATCTGGCAAAGCAGTTTACTCTGGATTCCGCCTCCGATCATGTTGATGACCGGATAGTGTTTTCCTGTGCAGGATTCAATCTGTTCTAACGCAAACCGATACTTCATGGCAAGACTCTGATTGATGCAGCACATGATCTCACCGATCGTCTCCGGTACTCTCTGCCCGGTCTTGCGGCAAAACTCGCGGATACGCTCCGGAATATTTCCTGCTGCCACGAACTCCGGTGCATCCGGATCGATAAAGCTTTGGAACGGCTCTGCTTCAAGCGCCATTTTTTCCAGCTCTCCGAAAGAATACTCCTTTCCCTCTCGAATCCACTGTCTTCTGCTCTCCTGTGCAAGCCACAGTCCGATAATATTTTTCAAAAGTGTTGTTGTATTGCCGTATCCGCCTTCATTGCTCACGTTACATTCCAGAGATTTCTCTCCGATCACAGGTCCGTCAAGTTCTGTTCCAAACAGGCTCCACGTACCACAGCTAATGAAAATAAAGTCCTTGTTCTGTGTCGGCACAGAAACAACCGCACTCTGCGTATCATGTCCGGTGATTGCGATCACCTTTGCCGGTTCTACACCTAATTCCTCACAGATCTGAGGTTTCAGCATGCCCACTACTGTACCGCTCGGTACGATTTCCGGAAGGATCTTCTTCGGAATCCGAAGCGCATCCAGTATCGGCTCGCTCCACTCCTTTGTCCTCGCATCCAGAAGCTGTGTTGTCGCAGCCATTGTATATTCTGCTTTCTTCTCTCCCGTCAGGAAATAATTAAACAGATCCGGTGTCAGCAGCAGCTTATCTGCTTTTTCTAAAAGCCACGGTCTTTTTTGAACCAATGCATACAATTGGAAAATCGTGTTGAAGTTCTCAAATTGCAGTCCTGTAAGTTCATAGACCTTTTCTTTTGGAATGGCCTTGAATACCTCTTCCTGCATTCCGAGCGTTCTGTCATCTCGATAATGAACTGCACTTTCCAGAAGCGCTCCATGCTCGTCCAGAAGTCCGAAATCCACGCCCCATGTATCAATACCGATACTCTCAAAGCCGCCCTTTTGCTTTGCTTTGACAATCCCCTGCTTAATTTCAAAAAAATGTCTCAGAGTATCCCAGTACATCGTATCGCCCAAAATGACCGGGTCGTTGGAAAAGCGATGCACCTCTTCCATATGGATCTTACCGTTCTCCAGCTTTCCGAGTATCGCACGTCCGCTTCCGCCGCCAAAGTCAAAAGCAAGAACCTGCTTTTTCATCTCTCCCACTGATATGCCTCCTTTCTCAGTAATGCACTCACCGGTGCACAAACCGTTATCATCTGTCTGCGCGATGATAACCTATCATATCTGTTGATAGTATCATTTTACCATTGTTTCCCCAAATATACTTGTGTTATAATGATAAAAAATATAACAATATTCACCTTTTTCATTTAGGAGGATACTATGCAGTATATCAATTACCGTGAAAACAGACAACGTGGAACTGCCGATTTCCCTTTAGAGTATCACCATGTGTCTCCCTCTCATCCGCAATATAATATGGCACTGCACTGGCATGTGGAATTTGAATTCATCCGCATTCTGCGCGGCTCCTTTAAAATTATCATTGATGACCAGACATTCTTTGTGCCTGCCGGTTCCTTTATTATGATCCCTGCCGGCGCCCTGCATGAAGGAATTCCCTATGACTGTGAATATGAATGTATCGTTTTTGACATGAATATGCTTATGAACAAAAATGATTCCTGCTGTAAGCTGATCCGCAAGATTACCGACCACGAAATCGAGATTCCCTATGTACATTATGGTTCATATGGCAATCTTCATCAAAATGTTCGCGCTCTCTTTGAGGCAATGTCTTCGAAAAAGGAAGGCTATCAGCTCTCTGTTTTAGGCGCACTGTACCAAATCATCGGAATCATTTTCTCTGACAAATATTATAACCCCGCACCAAAGCAGCCGCCTCGCAGTCACCGTAAAATTCTTCAGCTAAAGCAGGCATTGGAGTTCATAGAAGGCTCCTACAATCATCAGATCACGCTCCGGGAAATGGCAGCCTCTGTTAAAATGTCACCCAAATATTTTTGTCGCTTTTTTCAGGAAATGACACATCGTACTCCGGTGGATTATCTCAATTATTACCGGATTGAACGCGCCTGCTACGATCTTCTGACAACCGATCATTCCATTACAGAAGTCGCCTACAATTCCGGTTTCAATGACCTGAGTTATTTCATAAAAACGTTCAAAAAATATAAAGGTACTACCCCAAAGCAGTACCTTCACTAACTTATTTCCTGTTGCTGTTCCCTGGCTTTCCGATTATCCCGGGGATCAAAAAATACCAAAGATTTTCTCACGGAAAGAATTATACAATGTATCATAATCGGTATAATTAATTTCTCCGTCTTTAAAACGCTTTCTCCATACATTGCAAATGCCGTCTGCTGTAACCGTACCATTCTCTCCAAAGCGCAGAACGCTTGGAAATACGTAATAAATCATAAAAAAGTTCAGATCGATCTGTGTTCTTCCGTCGATCTTCCCTCGTTTATTTTCAAATGTTTTTTTTACGGCATCTGCGATGCACTCGCCTATTTCTTCTGCCGCTTTCTGTTTGTCCTCCGCTTGACTCACATATGTTTCTATTTCTTCAAAATAAGTCTCGTACTTTGCAAGAAATTCCTTTGTGTTTTTTTCAAAAGACTTTTTCTTCAGATGCTTCAGCATCTCATTCTTATTTTCAAATATTGTTTCAATTCCGTGAAGCATGTCAATCCTCCTGATTTCGTATTTCTTCTATATATTATACACGATTCCCCCACACACTTCCATATGTAAAATATACTGTCAGATTGAAAAAGAGCCCCGGCAATCTGCCAAGACTCTTTTTCATTTCTAAATGATACGATATACTATGGAATTCCTCTTCGAATTAGTCGTAAAGGTTCGGAGCGATCTGCTCATCTTCCATGTTCTCGCTGTTGTACCAGTAACCTTCCATCGGCAGGTCCTCAACATCTTTTCCGTCGCAGATATCTGTCAATGTATAGATACACTCATATCCCATCATCAGAGGAGACTGTGTTACAGAACCAATGAACTGTCCGTTCATGATTGCTTCTTTCTGAGGTGTACCAGCGTCAAATCCAACACCGATGATTCCCTTTTCCGGATCTGTTGATAACAGGTTCAATGTGTTGTTTGCCTGGATCAGACCTTCTGCTGTTACCTGATTGGAACCAAAGATAGCGATTGTGTCTTCTTTGGACATGATCTTCTGAGCTTCTGTAGCTGCCAGGTCCGGTGTTGTCTGAGCCGGAACACCAACTTCGATCACTACTTCTGCCTCTGCTTCTTTTACTGCGCCTTCTGCTGCATTTACATAGAATTCGTTACCAACTACTGCAACTTTCTTTCCTGCTTCTGTACACAGTTCGATCATCTTGTTGATGAATCCGATACCACGCTGCTGGATATTCTGAGCTGTAGCATCCTGGTTTACTTCACCGATACGAACTTTCTTATCTGCTGTAGCTGCTTTAACCTTCTCCTCGATTACCGGGAACATGTTCTCTGCTGCCACTCCACCTGCCTGAGCATTGTCTGTAGCTACTGTAGCATATACAGAACCTTCCGGAGCATTGTCAACACCTGTATCGAAACATACAACCGGGATACCTGCATCTAATGCTGCCTGAAGAGATTTCTCTACAGACTGTGTATCACAAGCTGCAAGACCGATTCCGTCCGGTTTCTTCTCGATAACGTTATCAAGCATCTGTACCTGGTCAGCGATATCAGACTCTGTAGCCGGTCCGTTAGACTCTGCTGTTACGCCAAGCTCTCCACAAGCCTTCTCGATACCCTGAACTGCTGCCTGCCAGTATGTAGACTGGAAACTCTTTACAATTACTTCAAAATGGTAATCCTTGCTTTCTCCGCCACCCTCTTCTGTTTTCTCTGTTGTTGCTCCTTCTTCTGCCGGCTTTTCTTCTCCGCCGCCGCATGCTGCCAGTGAGAATACCATTGCTGTGCTAAGTAAAACAGCTACAAGTTTCTTTTTCATTGTTCTTTCCTCCTTGAAATGAATGTTTTTTATATGAAGTTCTTCTTCGAACAACATATTCTGATAAATTTGTTTCAAACAATTTCGTTTTTCTTCATTATTTTTTCTTTTTTAACAAGTCAACCAATACAGCTGCGATCAACACAAGTCCTGTGAAAATCTGCTGCCAGTTTGCCTGCAATCCAACGAACGGCAATCCTACTTTCATCAGACAGATGACAAATACACCAAGGAACGTTCCGAGGATTGTACCGACACCACCGGATGTAGATACACCACCGACGATTGCTCCACCGATCGCATCCAACTCAAATCCTGCTCCTGTTCCCGGATAAATTGTGGATACATATGCCGCATACGCAACTCCTGCAAGTCCTGCGAAAAGACCACAGATAACATAAGCCAGTGTATGATAGAATTTTACATTTACTCCGGCAAGTCTGGTTGCTTCTTTGTTACTTCCGATTGCGATAATGTAACGTCCAACTCTTGTATGATCCAATACAAAGGACATCACGATTACAAGTATGATCATCAATACGATTCCGATCGGAACAATCGTTCCGTCTTCTGTCGTAAATTTGAAGAGACTTCTGAATGCGCCTTCCTCAGACATTGCTGACGGCCAAGAAATACCCATACCGCCACAAAGAGCAGGTCCAAGTCCACGAGTGATCATGCAGGTACACAATGTTGCCAAAAACGGCGGAAGATCCATAATTGCTACCAGAACACCGTTGAGCAGGCCGACCAAAACTCCGATCAGAACACAGATAATAAGTCCGACTGCTACCGGCATATCTTTCTGTACTACCAGATATCCTCCGATCAATGCATAAGTTACAAGTCCTGTACCGATGGACAGGTCAACACCGCCTGTGATCAGCGGGAATGTAACACCGATTGCCATTAATGCAATGTAATATGAGTTATCCAGAACACTTACCACCGTCGGGTAGGATCTGAATGTCGGGCTGAGAATGCTGAAGAGAACAATCATTGCCAGGTTAATTCCCAATACCATTGCCTCTCGCCCTTTTAATCCGAGAAACTTTCTATTCTTTGACATCTTCTCACCCCTCCTTATTCAATCTCTCTTGTTGCCAGATTCATAATTGTTTCCTGTTTTGCTTCAGAAATATCAAGCTCACCTGTCTTCTTACCCTCACACATAACAACCACACGGTCGCTCATTCGGAGAATCTCTGTCATTTCAGAAGAAATCATAATAATTGATTTGCCCTCTGCCACTAGCTTGTTCATCAGCTTGTAAATCTCATTCTTCGCACCTACGTCAATACCTCTTGTCGGCTCGTCGAAAATAAGAATGTCACAATCACGTGCCAGCCATTTTGCAATAACAACCTTCTGCTGGTTACCACCGGACAGATTGACTACCAGTTGTTCTACATTCGGCGTCTTCGTTGCCAAAGCTTCTACGTACTGCTCTGCAACTTCTTTTTCTTTCTTTTTATTGATAATGATACCGCTCATAAAGTTTTCCATGCATGCCATTGTCGTATTCTCGGCAACTGTCTTCTGCACAACAATACCATATCTCTTTCTGTCCTCAGACAGATAACCGATACCACAGCGAACTGCATCCTGCGGATTGCTGATCGTCACCTTCTCACCATTGATATAGATATCTCCGCTTTCCTTTGGATCCGCACCGAACAACGCTCTTGCCGTCTCGGTACGTCCGGCGCCCATAAGTCCGGAGAATCCGAGAATCTCACCTTTGCGAAGTTCAAAGCTTACATCCTGTACCATTTTACCTGCATTCAGATGCTCTACCTTCAGAACAACCGGAGCATCCTTCGGAACAGCACTTTCTGTCTTAGGATCTTCGTAAATAACACGACCTACCATCATGTTGATGATATCTTCTTTTGTACAATCCTTTGTGATCAGGGTACCTACATAAGTACCGTCTCTCATAACCGTTACTCGGTCCGTGATCACCTTGATCTCATCCATACGGTGAGAAATATATACCATTGCGATATCCTTTTCTCTCAGATCACGGATAATCTTAAACATTTCCTCAATCTCAGACTCTGTCAGCGCCGCCGACGGTTCGTCAAAGATGATAACCTTGGCGTCAAAGGAAACCGCCTTGGCAATTTCACACATCTGCTGCTTACCAACGGTCAGGTTAGACATCTTTTCTTTCGGATCGATATCCACATGAAGTCTTTCAAACAGCTTTCGTGCTTCTTCGTTCATCTTCTTATCATCAATCTTTATTCCTTTTTTGAACTCTCTTCCGATGAAAAGGTTCTGTGCTACTGTCAGATGACCGAGCATGTTCAACTCTTGATGTACAATTACGATACCGGCATCCTGAGCTTCTCTTGTATTCTTAAACTCTACTTCCTTACCTTCATATGTAATCGTACCGGAATCTTTTTTATAAATACCTGTCAGCACTTTCATCAATGTAGACTTTCCTGCTCCGTTCTCTCCCATGAGTGCAAGAACTTCGCCTTTTCGCACCTCTAAATCAACATGATCCAGTGCGTGAACGCCGGGGAAAGACTTATCAATGTCTTTCATTGTCAAAATAATGTCACCCATAACAATCTCTCCTTTCTATATTATTACTAATTCTTTCTGCGTCTTGCAGAAACGTCTGAGTAAACTGCTGCGATAACGATCAAACCGGTAATAATATACTGATAATCCTTCGTAAATCCCAATGCAAGAATACCCTGCTGCAAAAGAGAGATAATGATTACACCAATCACAGTACCGCTTATAGATGCAAGTCCGCCTGCCATAGATGTACCACCCATAACGCAGCCTGCAATTGCCTCATTGTTATACTGATCGCCGTATCCCGGCTGAACAGTTGTATATGTAGCTACATAGAAGATAGATGCAATACCAACCAGTGTTCCGCAAATGATATATGCCAGCATTTCCCATTTCTTAATATTAACACCGGAAAGTCTGACTGCTTCTTTATTGCTTCCAAGACAGAGAATGTAACGTCCCCATTTCGTTTTATTCAGAACCACCGCACAGATAATGGCAACAACTGCAAACACTACAAGTCCTACCGGAAAACCGTTCAGACTTACGATATTTCTGAACCAACCGCCTTCAGCATTTGCCTGCGGCCAGCTTACGGACTGTGTCTTTGTAAATACTGCTGCGATACCTTTTGCAATGTTCATGCTCGCCATAGAAACAATGAACGGCGGCACCTTCCAATATGCTACCAGATATCCGTTAAAGATACCGAATGCTACACCGATCAACACACTTATTACCAGACTTGCCCCCATCGGCACACCATATGTTGTCAGGCTGTAGCCTGCAACGAGTGAACAACAGAACATAACCGGCCCGATCGAGAAATCAATTCCTCCGGTCGCAATAACAAATGTTACGCCCAGAGAAAGAAATCCCAGGAAATATACATAGTTCAGCGTATTCATAATACGTGAAGCAGTGAAGAAACTTCCGCCTGTCATAAGTCCGAATGCCAGATACATCAGTATCAGTAAAACAATCAGGACAATTCTGTTAAATCCCACCTTTTTTACCAAAGGGTTCTGTTTAATCTTTTCCACTTCTCTTCCTCCTATTCCTTTACTTTTTTCTGTTTGCGTTTAATGAAACAGATTTGAGACACGAGAAGCACGCCTCATTTATGAATAAATTATGAACTTTCTGAGAAGAAATTGAAATTGAATATCTTACTAAAAAAGGTCAAAAAACTACTACATTGTAATTTTTTGACCTCTTTTTAATAAAATATAGTTGATTTTTGGTTTTTCTTGCTATTCTACAGCAATATGCTTACTAATCAGCCGGAAAACGGGTACAAAAGCCTCTGATTTTCTTCCTCATACATATTTTCTATTGTAATCAGCTTACTTCCGGAATCCACCTCATGCTCTACCTCTCGATTGGTGATCACGTTCATTGCCTGCTCCACCCCCAGATATCCCATGTTAAACGGTTTCTGGATTACGATTGCCTGAAAGATCCCGGCCTCCAGATATTGGATCTGCTCGATAGAACTGTCAAAACCAACCATTTGGATCTGCTCTGTAAGTCCCATATCTCTCACTGCCCGCGCAGCCCCCAATGCCGAATACTCATTTGTTCCGATCAAAATATCCAGCTTGGGATGTCTTCGGATCATGTCTTTTGTCAGCTCATATGCTTTTTCATAAGAAGAATTACAAAACACAACCTCCGAAATCTGCTCCTCATATTCTCCCAATCCGTCTCGGATTCCCTGTTCCCTTTCTGTAGCCGTAGAGGTTCCCTGCACATGCGCAACGATCCCAATCACAGAATCTTCATTTATAAGCTTTTTCGTATATTTGCCCAATTCCTTTCCCGCTACATAGTTGTCCGTACTCACCACCGCGTCCGCAATATTCTGATCGATCGTAGAATCCAGAAGAACCAGCTTGATCCCGCTTTCCTTTACCTTGCGAAGTGCCTCTGTCGTGCGGGAATAATCTGCCGGTGCGATCAGAAGTGCGTCCGGCTTTTTCTCAATGCAGGAATAGATCAGTTGAATCTGCTCCTCCACATCCTCTTCTGCGTCTGCACCGTGCACCTCGATTTCCGCCCCCATTTCCTCTGCGCCGAGTTCCGCTCCCTCGATCAGGGATGTCCAGAACCCATTTGCCGGATCGATCGTTTTCGGAATAAAGATCAGCCGATATGGTTCCTCTTCCTTTTCTCCGGGCCACACCAGAACGAACATGATAAAAAGTATCACGCCCATCAGAGTACAACTCAATAACGCTCCAAGCCATTGTGTATTAGTCCATTTTCTCATGTTCACGCTCTCCATGCCTCGGAATTCTGATGATTGCCCGGGTTCCCTCTCCACATCTGCTCTCATATATAATTCCGTATTTTTCCCCATAGTACAGTTTCAGACGATTCTGTACATTCGGAACGCCTACTCCGTTTTGCTTGTGCGCTTTCTTTCTCTTGTCAAAAATATTCCGAAGTACCGTTTCGTCCATACCGATTCCGTCATCTTCCACGGCAATACAAACATCCTCTCCGGCTGCATATGCGCGGATCCGAAGCGTCCCTTTACTGCCCTTATATTTAATCCCATGATAGATTGCATTTTCTACAATGGGCTGCAATACCAGTTTCACGATCATAACATGGCAAACGTCCGGTTCAATTTCGATCGTATATTCCAATTTATCCTGATAACGCATTTTTTGTATCGTCAAATAATTTTTTACATATTCGATTTCCTGACGCAGTTCCACCTGCTCGTTATCATTACTGATACTCTGCCGCAAAAGCTTTGCCAGGGCAGATGTCATTTCTACAACCTCATCGTTCTGTCCGGCCTCCGACATCCAGATGATCGAATCCAGCGTATTATACAGGAAGTGAGGATTGATCTGTGCCTGCAATGCTTTTAGTTCATTTTTCCGTTTCTGTTTCTGTTCATACACATTCTGCTCCATAAGTGTATGGATTCGCTCCGTCATCAGATTATAGGATTTTCCGAGACTTCCGATTTCATTTTCCATAGTTACATCTACATTAGCCTTAGCAAACTGTCCCTTTTCCACTCGGCTCATAGACTCGGTCAGCCGCCTAAGCGGCTTGGTGATCTCTCTGGAAAGAATATTGGATATCAGCAGAACTCCCAGGACCAATAAAATCGCCGCCAGAATATACTGTATCTGTGCCTGCTTATTATTCTTTAAAAGCTCCGAAGTATATGCTGCACCTACTACGGTCCACCCTGTCTTATCCGAACGTGACAACGTATATAATTTATGCTCTGTACCGTCTCTTACGATCAGCGAATCTTCTTCACATTTCATGATTTCCTTAATATGCTCTGTTAGAAGTCCGCCATACATCAATTGCTGTTTCGGATGATAGATAACATTCCCCTCTGCATCCAATACGAAAATATATCCTTTATTTCCGATACTGTTATTGTTGCACAGGTCACTGATCGCGCTGTAATTCATGTCTACAAAAAAGATTCCTTCTGTTTCTCCTGTTCGGTTATTCACCAATCCCCTGCTCAACGTGATCACCCATTTATAGCTGGATCGGATCGCATTCTGCACATGAGAGGAAGAGACTGCGATCCCTGTATCCGAATGCATCGCCGCCTGATACCAGTCCAAACTTTCGATATCAATATAAGGAGTAAGTATATCTTCTCCCTGATTGATGATATATCTGCCGTTATCCCCGACCGCCGCAATATTGTAAATATCCCCTCGGCTTTCCATGATCGTATTAAACTGTGTTAAAATTCGTTCCCGCTCTGCCTCAATTTCTTCCTTCGGCTGATTTTCCTCAAAAAGATACAAAGATAAGTCTCCGCTCTTTGCCATTAAAGAAGAAATATTTTCCATATAATCGATGTACGCATCAATATCATAATTCACCTGACGCACGATCTGAGATGCATAATTATTTGAGTTTTCATAAATGGTACGGCTTGTAAAATTCAATGCAATAAGCAAAAAAATGAGCACTGCAAATGCCATGAGGGCAGAAAATGAGATCATCATCGTACTCTGGATGCTCTTAAATCTGCCGAACAGTTTTGTAAATATTGTCGGATGTTCCATTAGCAGTTCTCCCTGGCATATTCTTTCGGCGTCATACCCGTTGTCTTCTTAAACGCAATACTAAAATAATGCGGGTCGCTGAAGCCCACCCGCTCTGCGATCTCATAATTTTTGAGGCTGGTCTGACGAAGAAGTTGTTTCGCTTTCTCCATGCGGATATTAGTCAACACCTCCGTAAACGTCTTTCCCGTTGCCTCTTTAAAAACACTGCTGAAGCGGCTTGTACTGATATTCAGATACTCGCAGATCTGGTTCAATCCAAGTTCTGAGTCCCCATAGTTCTTCTGCATATAATCAATTGCCAGATTTGCCTGACGCTGCGCACTGGATTGTCCGGATTCTGTCATTGCCCGAATACCGCCTTTTGCATACTCCATAGTCAGTTTCAAGGCTGTCTCGATCCCCCTAGCCTCCGCCACCTTTGATAATACCGTTTCCTGCAGCAAAAACGATTCATCTGCCTCCTGCACACTTTTATAAATAGTATGAAGTACCTGATTCAGATAGGCAACCGCTTTATTTCTGCTCACATAGCGTGCTTTTATCCAAAGGCCGATTTCATCCAGAAGCGACCGCATCCAGTTTTCATCCCCGGCTTTCACTGCCGATGTAATTTCTCTCAGCTTCGGTTCCAGTTCCAGAAAATTTCCCTCTTTGATTTCCTGCTCACAGTCTATGATCACGCCGATTCCTTTGCTGTAACGATATTTCAGCACCTCTGCCGCCATTTCATAGGATTTTGGCAGGTCTTCCAGAGAATCTACATAGCAGCCGATCCCCATAGAAATGCTCAGGCTCATCGCCGTACTCACCTGCTCTTGTATCTCCCTGCATATTTCAGGTGCCGCTTCTCGAAACTTCTGTGGAGAGTCCGTACACAAAAGCATACAAACACGATTATCAGAATCTCTGTATACAAGTCCCGCCTGATGTTCCATTACGATTTCACTGCTTATATTTTCCACTACAAAAGACATCAGCGCACTTTCCTTTTTCAATCCATCGCTTCCGCCATCGCACCACTCCGAATAAATATCAATATCTGCTGTTACTGCACGAAATGCCGTTCCACGGATCTCGATTCCGAGTTCTTTTAATTCCCGGAGACTTTGTGTCACCTCCTGCGTTCCCTTCACCAAACGAGACAACGTTTTCCCGATGATCAGCGCCTCGTTCTTTGTATAGTTATGATATGCTTTCTGAAGTTTATCGATTTTTTGTTCTTCTTTTCTTGCATTGTCCAACTTTGTTTTTAGCCGACTTAACACTTCCGATAGTTCTTTCGCCGTTACCGGTTTTAAAATATACTCTGACACCTTATACTGAATCGCCTGTTTTGCATATTCAAAATCACTGTATCCGCTGAAAATAATAATCTCCGTCTGCGGACAATGCTCATACAGGTACCTGCTCAATTCCATTCCGTCCACATGGGGCATACAAATATCAGTCAAAACCAAATCCACCGCAGTCTCTTCTACAAATGCTATGGCATCCTTGCCGCTTTCACAATCCCCTGCCAACTCAAATCCCAGTTTATTCCACTCTATTTTCTTGCTGATCGCCTCACGCACCAGTATTTCATCATCTACCAACAGTACTTTGTACAATATTTTATCCTCCCGCAGCGCTCTTTGAGCATTCCTGTGCGCCGCTTTTAATTAAGATAATTATACAACAAGTTTTTTTTCTTGTGAATACTCTGTTTTCATGCAGCGTGTTGTTTCTTCATATAAAAGTGTGCTTCGCAATTTCCTATATAATAAAAAGACTTAACCATCCTGACTCCTGTCTGAGGGTTAAGCCTTTCCCATTCTTAGTTATCCGACTATTTCACGATCACTCCGTCTTCATCCCATAAGTCATGCCAGTCCTTTGCTCCTTCCCACAAAAATACCTGTCCCTTGACAAGACGGTTATTCCTCTCCAGTGTTGCAATCTTCGCCATTTCCTCCTCTGACAGTGGATCTTCTGTCAGACATTTCAGATTGCTGACATAGTTCTTTTCATGCACAGAAAACGGAATCGGGATCTGTCCTCTCTGATTTGCCCATTTAAGTGCGATCAGAGCCGGGTGACAATTGTGTGCTTTTGCGATTTCTACCATTTCCGGCATTTCCAGATCTGCAATATCCTCCGGACAAATATCTCGCTCCGGCCGTCTCGGTGAACCAAGCGGCATATAGCCGACCGGTTGGATATTATGAGCTGCAATATAGTCAAACAATTCCTGCTGTTGGAAGCACGGATGCAGTTCAAACTCACATGCCGCCGGCATAATTTTCATCAGCGGAAGTACCGCTTCCAATTTGGGAATCGTCATATTTGAGATTCCGATATGACGGATCAAGCCTTTTTCTACAAGTTCTTCACATTGTCTGTATGTATTCATGAACTCTTCAACAGAAAACGGTTTGGAGTTCGGATTTCTGGAATCTACATCACATCCCGGCGCATGATAGTTCGGGAACGGCCAGTGAATAAAGAAGATATCAATATATTCACACTGCAGATCTGCAATACTCTTTTTGCAGGATTCCTCTACCCTCTCATGCATATCATTCCATACTTTTGTCATAATGTAGAGTTCTTTTCGCTCTACTACGCCCTCATCAAATGCAGCTTTAAATACCTCGCCGATTTCCTTTTCATTTCCATAGCATGCTGCACAGTCAAACATCCGATAGCCGCAGCGGATTGCACCCGCTACCGCACTTGACACTTCCTCTGAAGAAAAACGGTCGGAGCCAAATGTTCCCATTCCGACTCCCGGAATTTCTGTTCCGTCATATAACTTTACTTTCGGTACAATTGCCGGATTAATAAATTCTGCCATAACTTTCATTCTCCTTTCATCTCACAAACACATATCCTCGGATAAATTTTCTCCATATCTTCTTTCACGTAGAAACCTGTCTCTTCCCGCATTGCGGCCGCGGCGGAAATAGCGCTCGCCTTTCTCAAAACTTCTTTCATCGGAAGTCCCTCGCTCAATCCCAGCGCAAATCCTGCGATCATAGAATCCCCGCATCCCACTGTATTTACCGCATCGATTTTCGGAACCTCTGCACGGAAAGCACCCTCGTCGCAGACTACGAACGAACCGTCGCCGCCCAGAGAAACCGCAACGATCTCTACCCCTTTTTCGTGAATTTCTTTTGCAGCTTCCACCATGTCGCTCAGATTATCACAAGCCTTTCCCGTCAGCATTCTGATCTCATCGATATTTGGCTTGATCATGGTCGGTTTCGCCTCAATCCCCATAGTCAATAAGGTTCCGCTGGTATCCAAAATCACCTTTTTCCCTGCCGCTTTTACAGTTTTTATCAGCCTTTGATATGCCGTTCCGTCCAATCCTTTCGGAACACTCCCCGACATAGCGACTACATCCGCCTGCTGCACCAGTTTTTGAAACTTCTTTACAAATCCCTCAAAATCTGCTTCTGTCAGCGTGAAGCCCGGTTCCAGAAATTCTGTCTGTACATGATTTACTTCGTCCCATATATTGATACAAGACCTGCTCTCTGCATCTACATGGTAAAATTCACTTTTTATTCCGAACGGTTTCAATGCATCTTCGATATAATTTCCTGCATGCCCCCCTAAAAATCCGGTCGCTACGACATCTGCTCCGGAAATCGCCAGCGGTTTAGAGACATTTAAGCCCTTTCCTCCCGGCACATAAGCACATTCCTTTATGCGGTTGACTTCTCCGATCTGAAAGCCCTCTACCACATACCGTTTATCAATCGCCGCATTCAATGTTACTGTCAGTATCATTTTTCCCACCTCTTTATTCGTTTACAAGAAGAACTTTCCCTTTCACCAATCCCGGCGTCTTAAACATCTGAAAAGCCTCCTGCGCCCGGCTCATCGGCATTTTTTTGTAAACAAATCCCGGATCAAACTTCAACTGCCCGGTCGCAAAATAATGCGCCGTCAGTTCCCACTCTTTTCCCGGGAACGGAGAACTGTAGGACATCCAGGAACCTGTCAGCTTAAATTCTTTTCGATTCATATTCTCCCACATTACAGGAGTGAATGTCAGGTCTACATGCGGCGTTCCGATGAAGCATACCTGCGCCTTGTTTGCTGCCAGTTCAAACGCCATATACATGGTCATCGCCTGCCCCGCCGTTTCATATACATAAGCATAGCCTTTTCCTCCTGTCAGCGCCATCGCTTCTTCCATATAATTTTCTTTTGTCGTATTGATAACCGCATCCGCGCCAAGACGCTTTGCCAGCTCCAGACGTTCCTCGCTGATATCAAATACTACAACCTTTTTGGAACCAAAGATCTTTGCCCACTGCATGGTAAACATCCCAATCGTTCCGCCGCCTAAGATCGCCACACACTTTCCGCCTTGATAGTCATTCTGAAGCAGTCCGTGAAGCGCAACCGTAGAAGGCTCAAACATTGCCCCTTGTTCATAGGAAATACTCTTGTCAAATACAACCGCATTCTGCTCCGAGAGCACCACATAGTCCGCATTGCTTCCCTGCTGTCTGGATCCGATAAAGCTGTAGTGCTTACAAAGTGAAAAGTTCCCGTTCTGACAATCGTCACATTTCATACACGGAAGAAGCGGAGCCCCGGACACTCTGTCACCGACTTTCACTTTTGTTACTCCCTCTCCCACTTCTACCACATCACCGGAAAATTCATGCCCCAGCACGATCGGATAAAAATGTACTCCATTGTGAAGTACCCTTGGAATATCCGAACCGCAGATACCGGATGCCTTGACCTTAACCTTGACTTCGCCCGGTCCCGGCGTCGGTTCTTCATAATCCAAATACTGTACGTCTTCATTTGCACAAACAACTGCCGCTTTCATGTTCCACTGCCTCCTTACTAAAAAACGTTTCCCTTTTCCATTCTCTTTTATTTCGTCATCGTTTCTTTCAACTGTTCATATAACTCCAGATAAATCTCGTAATTCTTCCGATAAATTTCTCTGTTTTCTGCATTCGGCTCGTGCGTTCTCTTCACCTTTACCGTCAGTTCAACCGCCTCTTCAAAACTCTCATACATTCCGATGCCGACGCCTGCCAGAATAACCGCCCCCAGCGTCGTTGCCGTATCGGAAGACGGAACTACTACGGATCTGCCTGTGATATCAGCTTTGATCTGGGTCCATAACAGAGAATTTGCAGAGCCGCCCATAGCACGCAGCACCTTTGCCTTAGCTCCGGTCTGCTCCGCAATTTCCAGATTATGACGCAGCGAGTATGCCACACCTTCCATTGCAGCACGGATAAAGTGTCCTTTTGTCTTACTGAAATCCAGTCCATAAAATACACCCTTGGCATCCGCATCCCAGATCGGGGACCGCTCGCCTGCCATATAAGGAAGAAAGATCATTCCGTCACTGCCCGGCGCAACCCTCTTTGCTTTTTCATTAAACAATTCTAACGAGCTTTTCCCTTGCCGTTTCCCCTCTTCTCGTTCATAGTCGCCCAATTCCCGTTCCAACCAGCGCATCACACCGCCGCCACCGGTGGTTCCTCCCTGCAAGAGCCATTTCTCCGGTACAACGTGATATCCCAAAATCAACCTTGGATCTGCCCGATAGGTATCGGTGCAAATACTCATTCCTCCTGCCTGTCCGCCCTGTTCCTGCGTCTCACCTGCATGCAGCACGCCGGTTCCCAAGGTTCCGCACGCCGCATCCAATCCGCCTGCCACCACAGGTGTTCCGACAGCAAGTCCGCATTCCGCCGATGCC
The DNA here is from genome assembly GCA_963559385.1 of uncultured Schaedlerella sp. GTDB lineage: Bacteria > Bacillota > Clostridia > Lachnospirales > Lachnospiraceae > Schaedlerella. The sequence continues at coordinate 67,382 of CAUWKK010000001.1, read as the reverse complement.
TGCTGCGTCACCGTTCCGACTACCGCATGACTGGGATAAATATCCGGCAGAAGACGCATCGGAATTCCCAGTTTTTCACACATGCTTTCATCCCATTCTCCGGTATGCATATCAAAACAATGCAGCCCGTATCCCTGAGAAATATCCTGCGTCATAACCCCTGTCAGCTTATACGCAATATAGCTGTTGGACTGTAGGATTTTTTCTGTCTTTGCATAAACCTCCGGGAGATTCCTCTCATACCAGAGGATCTTTGCCGTTGTATAAGACGGTTGTAATGAATTTCCCGCTAGAGCGAAAATTTCTTCCGCGCCGATTTTTTCATTCAGCTCTTCACAAATATCCTGCGCACGAGTATCCATCCAGATCGGTGTATTGGTAAGTACCTTTCCCTCTTTATCGACTGCGATCGCCGACCAGCTCTGTCCGTCTATTCCTACTCCCGCAATCTCTTCCGAATCGATCTTCCCTTTTTTTAGCGCTGTTTTCACTGCTTGACAAACTGCGCTCCACCATTCCTCCGGGTTCTGCTCTGCCCACCCGGAGTGCGGATAATAGACCTTATAATCCCCATTTGCCACAGAAATAACATTTCCCATTTTATCAAATATGGCAATCTTACAAGCACTTGTTCCGATATCAATTCCTAACAGATATTGTTTCATCGCTTTCTCCTATACCTTCCCTCTGCTTTCGTCAGCGCACAGATTTTTCACGGACCTTCCCTCTAAGAAACAGGTTTTCAACTTTCGTATTTCCTTTTCTGTTTCTTCCAATTCCTTTTCCAAACGCTTCAGCATAATTTCCGCCACTTGATGTCCGATTTCTTTCGTCGGCTGCGTTACGATACTTAACCTCGGAATGCTCGCCTTAGCAAACTCTTCATTATCAAAACCAATCACAGAAAGTTCTTCGGGTATCTGTATTCCCAATTCATTCAATTCAATGATCGCCCCCATAGTCATTTCATAGTTGGAAACGAAAACTGCCGTCATTTCCGGGTTGTCCTCTGCCACTTTCCGCATAGCCCTTGTTCCTCCGGAAATGGTATAGTCTCCTCTGGCGATCATAGAATCCTCAACCGTCAGCCCTGCTTCCTGCATGGCAAGTACATATCCCCGAAACCGTTCTTCTGCAGTGTATACATCCTCCGGTCCCGCTATCATGCCGATCCGTGTATGACCTGCTTCGATCAAACGCTTCACCGCATCCCTCGCAGCTCCCTTATTGTCTGTCAAAACGCAGTCACAATCCACGTGCTTCATTTTACGATCCACAAGAACAATCGGCTTACCTGCCCGGATAAATTTCTGAAGATATCCCCCGTCCTTTCCTGTCGGCATGATGATCAGTCCATCCACTCTTCGGTGATAGAGAAATTCTACAGCTTCTTCTTCTCGTTTTTCATCCGTACGGCAGTCACAGATCATCGTCGCATAACCTTTTCCTCTCAAAATGTCTTCAACTTCTGTGATGATTTCCGCACAAAAAATGTTATTTAATTCAGGAATTATAATTCCGATTACTTTCGTTCGGTTTGTTTTTAACCCTCTGGCAACCTCATTCACCTCAAAATTCAGTTCTTCGATCGCCTCTTCAATCTTGATCCTGTTCTTTTCCCGCACATTCCCTCCGTTAAAGTAGGAAGAAATCGTTGCCAGACCAAGTCCTGTGGCTTTCGCAAGATCCTTCATCGTCGCCGCCACGCCGCTTCACCGTCCTTACTTTGCTTTACCCTCACATCCGCAGACTTTCATCCGCCCTTTGACCAGCTCCTTCACCGCTTCCATTCCGACTATACCGAGCTTCTTAGGGTCAAATGTCTCCGGTTTCTCTTCAAGTAGCTTCTTACATGCATCTGTATATGCTTTTCTCAACTCTGTTGCAAAATTCACCTTACAGATGCCCCGCTCTACACATTCTCTTACATCTTCGTCCGTCAAACCGGAGGCTCCGTGAAGAACGAGCGGTACAGACACCACTTTCTTAATCTCAGACACCCTCTCCTTATCCAGTACCGGTGTTCCCGCATAAAATCCATGCGCAGTTCCGATTGCGATCGCAAGCGATGAAATTCCTGTTCTCTCCGCAAATTCTTTCGCCTCTGCCGGATCTGTATTGGTATCTGCCTCAGCTTCCAGATCATCTTCCTTTCCACCGACTTTTCCAAGTTCTGCTTCTACCGGTATCCCACATGCTTCTGCCACATCTACGACCTTCCTGCTGACTGCAATATTATTCTCGAAATCCTCCCCTGATCCGTCGATCATAACAGAAGTATATCCTGCCTTTACAGCCTGCACAGCCAGTTCAAAGCTGCTGCCATGATCCAGATGAAGGCAGACCGGAACACTCGCCCTTGCAGCTTCTGCGGCTACGATTGCGGCATATGTTTCCAAGGTTCCGTACTTGATCGTTGATGGTGTCGTCTGAAGCATGACCGGAGCATGGAGTTCTTCTGCTGCGGCGATGACTGCTTTCACCATTTCCATATTTTCCACATTAAATGCTCCTACGGCATATCTGCCTTTCTGGGCATCCAATAACATTTTTTCCGATGTAACCAATGGCATTTTTTTGTCCTCCTTTGAATTAAAAACTATGTATATGTCTTATATCCCCTTGAAACCGAAACGTTTCGGTTCTCTTTATATATTCATAATAATACATCCTTTTCTGTCTGTCAATAAAAAAACTCCGGTCAACCGCACCGGAGTTTTTATATGTTTTCTCTATCGCTTCTTCAGCAACTGTGAAATTGTATTATATAACAAACCTGCATCCAGAGGCTTTGCAATATGGCGATTCATTCCTGCCTCTAAAGCCGCCTGTATATCTTCTGCGAATGCATTTGCCGTCATCGCTAAGATCATGATTTCTTTTGCATCTGGTCTGGAAAGACTGCGAATAATTTTAGTTGCCTCATATCCGTTCATCACAGGCATTTGAACATCCATAAAAATCATATCATATGTACCCGGCTTTGAATTTCTGAATTCTTCTACTGCCTGAAAACCATCTCTTTTTACTGTAAATTCAGCTCCCCACAGTTGAAGCAGTTCACCTAAAATTTCCGCATTGATCTCATTATCTTCTGCGATCAGAAAATGACAGCCGTTTAAATTCTGCTCCTTTTCATCGGTCTCCGACTGCGTATGGCTTACATCTATTGTACGCTTATCAGCTTCTTCAAACTCCAATTCAACATAGAACGCAGTCCCCTCTTTCAGCTTACTTTCTACTTGAATCTGTCCGCCCATAAGCTCTACCAATCCTTTTGTAATACTCAGTCCAAGTCCCGTGCCCTCAACTTCAGACACTTTTTTGTCACGTACAAACGGCTCAAACAGACATTTTACGAAATTCTCACTCATTCCGATTCCGGTATCCTGAACGCAAAAACGATATCTCACCTTTTTATAAGCTGATGCCGGAATTTCTTCCACCCGAAACCAGACATAACCGCCCTCCATTGTAAATTTAAACGCATTTCCTAAAAGATTAATAAAGATCTGCTTTAACCGCAGAGCATCCCCTATAAAAAACGGATGGCGGATATTGATACTTTCCATTTGAAAATTAACGCCTACGCATTGTGCCTGCGATGCCATAATAGAAGACAGATGATTCAAAAGTTCTTCCAAATGAATACAAGATTCATTTAATTTCATGCGTTCACTCTCCAACTGGCTCATATCCAAAATATCATTGATCAGGCTCAGCAGATGATGCGAGGACATGGAAATCTTTTTCAGATAGTCTCTTACTCTTTCTTTACTTTCCATATTGTTTAACGCTAATGTTGTCATTCCCATAATCGCATTCATAGGCGTTCGGATGTCATGGCTCATGGAAGATAAAAAATCACTCTTGGCCCGGTTTGCTGCCTCCGCCTCCTCCAAAGCCTTTTCTAATTTTTTCCTTTCCACCCGCTCTTCGGCAAGCATCTCCGTAATATCCGAGCGGACGATGCAAATACGTTTCAAACGAAAGTCAACGGCTGTGATCATCATATTTTTTGTCACTACCGCTCCTGCTTTATTTTTACAGGAATAGGTAAACGAATACGATTCATCCTCATTCAGATATTGCAGAATTGTTTCCGGATCTTCTCTTCGGTAATATCCGTCACCGTCAGAATACCGGTCAAATCTCCGGTATCAGGAGCTTCTACCAGATCCACCTGAAACTGTACATACTTGCCCCCTTTTTTATGAGGCAGTTCGATGTAGCAGGACATCGATACTTCTCTGATCCCATTTTGAAAAGCCTGAAGTGACGGCTCATTTAAATATTTGCCGTAAAACTCTTCCCTTTCTTTTTCATCGATGATCAGTGTTCCGATCCCTCGGAAAAACTCCTCCCTTACAGTTCCGAATTGTTCCAAAATACCGGAATCCACATGGTCAACCATATCCAGTATTTTATTCTGTGTAATATTGCAATGCCCAAGAAATACAACATCCTCATCATTCAGAAGATAATGCCGTAAAATCTTTTCCCTATATTGCTGCCGCAACCTTTCCTGCTGTTTCTTTTCTTCTGTAATGTCATAATAGTTGATAAAAATATATTTATTTTTTCCTACATCCCGAAGCAGAGAATATTTTGCACTGACCCAGATATAATCCGATACTCCCTTTTTTATGCGATATCTCAGTTCACAATCTTCCTGCTTTTCCAAAAGACAATTCTCAAGATTTTTTCTGACGTATTCCCGTTCGTCCGGATGTACTCCGTCCAGAGTATCCTTCTCACTCAATTTCTGAGCCTCTTCTTTTGATATAGCAGTCATTTTCAAAAAACCGTCGGACAAAAAGGCCGGTATAAATCTACCCTCTGAATCATAACGGATTACGGCAATATCTGCGGGGATACATTTTAAAACTTTTTCATAATATTTTTCCACGATCTAACTCTAACCTCCGTATCGCACTAAATAAACTCTCATTCTTATAAAAAACTGCCCTGTACAGGAGAATCTCCCATACAAGACAGATTTTACCATAATGCCTTATAAATAGCTACTACATCTTCCTTCGTCGGTACACGCGGATTAGTCGCAGTACATGCATCTTCCAGCGCAGCCTCTGCCATTCGGTCTATGGCGCTGAAATATGCTTCCTCCGAAATAGTTCCCATTTGTGAGATTGACAGCGGAATATCCATCTCTTTTAACATAAACTGCACCCAGTTTACCAACGAACGCACCGTCATAATTTTATTGTAGCTGCTCAATCCAAGTATCTGCGCTACCGTTGCATATTTCTTAACCGCCGGAAGATACTCTTTTCTGCTCTTACTATGTTTATTAATATCACTGTTAAACTCTATCACATGCGGCAGCAGCATCGCGTTGGAGCGCCCATGCGGTATATGGAACGTTGCCCCCAATTGATGCGCCATCCCATGATTCAGACCAAGCGAAGCGGAATTAAACGCCAATCCTGCCAGACATGACGCTGCGTGCATCTTCTGTCTTGCATGTGTATCATTACCGTCCAGATATGCCCGAAGCAGAAACACTCCGCAGATCTCAATCGCTTTTTCCGCAAGTGCTGTAGAGAATTCATTGCGATTAATGCTGACACAGGCTTCCAATGCATGCGTAAACACATCCATTCCGGTATCTGCCGTAATTGCCGGCGGCACGCTTTTCACCAGCTCTGCATCCAAAATCGCCTCGTCCGGCATCATTTCTTTCGACACAAGTGGATATTTTACCTGTTCTTTCGGATCTGTAACGACAGCAAAAGAAGTTACTTCCGAGCCTGTTCCGCTGGTTGTCGGGATTGCGATCAGTCCAACATCTCCGTAATGCTCTACCCGCAGAGCAAACTCCCGAATAGATTTTGACGAATCAATTGCAGACCCTCCTCCGACTGCCACGATTACATCCGGCTTGTACTCCAGCATCTTTTCTACACCTGCCGAAATTTTTTCAATCGGTGGATCCGGCACGACATCCTTGAAAATTTCATACTCTTTGCGTCCCTTTTCCAGCGGATCTGTTACCAATCGGATCATACTGCTGTCCGCAATAAACGGATCTGTGATCACCAATACTTTATGATACGGAATCTCTTCCAATCGATCCAATGCGTTGTCGCCAAAAAATATTTTTGTTTTAATATCAAAGCTTTTCATCTTTTCCCTCTATCTGGGATATATACATTCTACCCCGGTTTCCTCAAACAACTGAAACCATTTTGCTTCAGGTTTTTCATCGGTAACGACAGTTGTGATATCATCCAGCGTTCCGATTGCCGTAAATGCCGTTTTATCAAATTTACTGCTGTCCACTGCCAGGATCTTCATCATAGACGCTTCTAACATCGTCAGCTTATTATTCGCATGAAGTTCATCGGAATCTGTAACAGATTTGTCGATTCCGATTCCTTTGCAGGATACGATCGCCTTATCTACATGAAAGGACCGCAGCATTTTGTCTGTCTGCGGACCGACTAAGGCAAACGACCCCTCTCTTGTCAGTCCGCCTGTGGAAAACACCTGCCACTCCGGCATATCCAGCAATTCAATGATAATCTCTATTGAGTTTGTAATGACCGTCAGATTTTTTTTCTCTTTTAATTTCAAAGCCTTTGCGATATACACCGCTGTAGAACTGGCATCCAGCATAATGCTGTCCCCATCTTTTACCATAGCTGCAATCTGCTCTGCAATCCGCTGTTTGCCAAGCACATTTCTCTTTTTTCTAATATTAAAAGGCAGATCCAGATTGGAGTTCTCGTTCAACACTGCGCCTCCATAGCTTTTAATCGCCACACCGTCGTTTACAAGTTTTTCCAAATCTCGTCTGATCGTCTCTTCCGATACATCATATAATTGGCTCAACTCACTTACCACAACCCGCCGTTCGGCTTGCAGCTTCATCAATATTTCTTTTCGTCTTTCAATTGCAAGCATCGCACTGCCTCCCGGTTTTTATTTATTTGGGTACAATATTACAATATTGCATCCCGAATCTGTCTGTCCGGATGTGCGATCACGCTGGAATCCAGATACATTCCGTCCACAGCCGCCACACTCTTCGCCCGCTCAATAGCAGCTTCTACCGCTGCCACTTCTCCGGTCAGCATCAAGTACGATTTTCCGCACATTCCTCTTGCCACACGCAGCTCAATCAAATCTACAATCGCCGTTTTGGCCGCCTCATCAGCTGCTACGATAATCGTAGTTGCATCGTAGGTTTCCATGATACCGAGTGCAGATACATCTTCAATCGCTGTAGCACCGTAAATTGCCGGAAAAATAGATTCGTGTGGATTTCCAAGTACAAAGCTGTTGATCAAATGTGTTCCATGCAATGTTTTTGCTGTCTCAACTGCCGCATTTACTGCACTTAAATCTCCTGTAATAATTGCGATATATTTTCCCGGACATACGGTCTGTGCTTCAATGATACTGATCTCAGAGGTTTTTACCATTGCATCTACAGCGGTAATCCCTGCTGAAACAGTCTTATATTCTACCATTCCAATTGCCTTACTCATTTACCTGCACGTCCTCCCTGCGTTTCTATGATTACATATTTATCACTGATTTCTTTGACTGTTCCGTCAATGGATGCGTGTATTCCCACACTCAGCCCCTTGGCCGGTTCTGCGATCAACTGTCCCTTTGTCACCTTATCTCCCTGTTTTACGATCGGAGAAGCAGGTGCGCCGATATGCTGACTCAAAAGAATCTTAACTTTTGTAATCGGTACTTCCGATTCATCCAGCGGAGCCTCTTTATTGTATTTTGTCAAATCCAGCCTTGCCATCAGTCTTTCCATCGGAACTTTACGGTATTCACGCTCCGGACCTACCGGCGCTGCCGTTACCTGCGGCGGCTTCAATCCATTTGCACGAAGACCGTTTTTATATTCTGCCATCAAGGATCTCGGTGACAGTCCCTGGAAACAGGAATATAACTCACAAAGACCACAAGAGCAGCAGAAAAATGTGTTTACAAAGATATCCGGCTTCTGCACATCCTTGCATGTTGCTGCCCGCATAAACAGATGTGGTTCGATCGGATGTCCCAAAAGGTTTCTCGGACACAAATCCGTACACATTGTACATTGACAGCAGCTTGCCGCTGCACGTTTCAGATCGATTGATGATTTTTGCCTCTTTCTTTGTATAATATAGTGCTCTTCCGGAAGAACAAGAACCGCATTTGTCGTCTTTGTAACCGGTTGCGAGCCGCTTCCGATAAATCCCATCATCGGTCCTCCGATAAAATATACCGGGTTCTTTGTCGTAACCGCACCTGCAAGTCTTACGGTTTCTTCGATAGATGTTCCGATCGGAACACGCACAGTTACCGGATGATCCACTTCTGCAACAACAGATACCAGTTTATCTACTACCGGAGTCTTCTGTTGAATTGCTCTGTATGCATTATATACAGTTTCTACATTGAACACAGCAACTCCCTGCTCGATCGGAAGTCCGCCCGGACGTACTACTTTTCCGGTCACTTCATAAATAAGAACGACCTCATCGCCTGCCGGATATACTTCATCCAACAGCCCCAGTCTTACTTCCGGGTATGCACCGATCACATCTTCCAGAGCTTCGATTGTCTTTGTATATGCCTTCTTGATACCTATGACCAGTTCTTTGGCACCTACCGCCTCTCCGATCATATGAAATGTATCCACGATCTCCTGCGCATATTTTTCAAGAAGCTGTCTGTGTAATCTCAAAAGCGGCTCACATTCTGCACAATTCAGAATCAATGTATCCGCGTTCTCATTTAACTTCGCATATGTAGGAAATCCCGCACCACCTGCGCCGACAATACCGCCCTGCTGCAATATGCTGCTTAATTCTTTCATATCCATAATTTTTACTCCAGTCCTGTTCCATCGTCTATAATTCCAACGATTGCAGCATCGATAGGTGCGTCTTTCATGCCGGTTCCGACTCTGGCTGCGCTTCCCTGCGCCACCAGTACGTATTCTCCGATTCCTGCGCCAATCTTATCGATCGCAATAATCTGTCTCGCCCCGGTCTGCATATGCTCCAACACATCCACAATCATGAATTTATTTCCAACTAAATTTTCGCTTTTTCGTGTTGAAACAACACTGCCTGTAACTTTTCCTATCAGCATAATATCCTCCTAATGCAATTTCTGATCTATGAATATCTCCGGATATCCTAAAGAATACGCATAGTATCTCCCGTTGCAATCTTTGCTGCATTCGCTTCATCTGTGTCGATATGCATTTCAAGTGTAAAGCTGTCGTCTACACGGATCTGCACATTATTGAATACAGTTCCGCGTTCATTGTCTGCTTTTACAGAAACAATATCCCCATCGTGTACACCTGCCGCCATTGCATCTTTCGGTGACATATGAATATGTCTTTTTGCAACGATACAGCCCTCGTCCAGATAAATCGCACCTTTCGGTCCCACCACTGCGATCGGTGCGGAGCCTGCGATATTACCGGATTCTCTGATCGGCGCTTTCACTCCGAGTTTGATTGCGTCTGTTGCAGAAACCTCAACCTGTGATTTACTTCTTACCGGTCCTAAGATCCGGACATTTTCAATCGCACGAAGCTTCAGTCCGACGATAGTTACAGTTTCATTTGATGCAAATTGTCCACCCATCAATTCTTTTTTCTCTGTCAACTGATATCCGTCCCCAAATAACGCTTCCACATGCTCCTGCGTCAGATGTACATGTCTTGCCGATACTCCGACCGGCACTAAATATCCGTTTTCTTTTGCTTCTTTCTGGCTTTCAATCGCATCTAATACCATTTTTGTAATAAATGCTACATTATTATTGTCCATATCAGTTCTCCTCATTCTTATGCAAAAGTCTCCTCGGAATCTGCTCCATTTTCTTTTGCATATGATGATACAAAGGTATCTTAAACAGAAATGCGGATCGCTTCTGTTTAAGATACCCCGCTCATATCATACGTTTGGCAATCCGATTATTTCATTGCCGGAAGAATTTTCTCCACATCTGTATGAGGTCTTGGAATTACATGTGTAGCTACCAGTTCTCCGAGTCTTCCTGCTGCTTCTGCACCGGACTCTACTGCGGACTTAACAGCTCCAACGTCTCCGCGTACCATAACTGTTACAAGACCGGAACCAATCTTTTCTGTTCCTACCAATACAACGTTTGCTGCTTTCAGCATCGTATCTGCTGCTTCGATAGATGCAACCAAACCTCTTGTTTCAACCATTCCCAATGCTTCCTGTGACATCCTTTTTTCCTCCTTTTGAATTGTAGTTGTTTCTGCCTTTGCCGCTTTCTGCACAGTTTTCCGTACTCTCTGTACCGTCTTCGCAGGCGACTTGGCTGTTGCCGTTTTCTTAGGTGCTGCAGGCTTTGCTGCAGGCTTCTTTTCCTCTGCCATTGTAACTGCCCTCCTTACGCAATCCGGTTCGCACTGCTGTTCACCAGCTTGATAACTTCTTCATGAGGACTCGCAATCACCACATGAGCAACAGGTTTTTTAATTCCGTTCGCTGCGGCAGTTTCAATAGCTTGCGTTACCGCGGATACGTCTCCACGAATAATGATCGTTACAAGTCTTCCACCTAATTTTTTCTCCCATGTGACCATTTCTACCTCCGCAGTCTTGCACATAATGTCCAAGGCTGCGACGGCTGCAGTCACACTCGGAATTTCAAAAAATCCATACGCCTGTCCCATGAGACTGCTCCTTTACTTACTATTTCCTCAAATTAAACGGTAGGAAGAATTTTCTCTACGTCATTGTGCGGTCTTGGAATTACGTGTGTAGCTACAAGCTCTCCAAGTCTTCCTGCTGCGTCTGCTCCTGTTTCAACTGCAGCCTTAACAGCACCTACATCTCCACGTACCATAACTGTTACAAGACCGGAACCAATCTTCTCTGTTCCTACCAATGTAACCTCTGCTGCCTTTGTCATTGCATCTGCTGCCTCGATTGCTGCTGTAAGACCTCTTGTTTCTACCATTCCTAATGCCTGCTGTGCCATTTTTATATCCTCCTAAACCTCTTCTATAAATATTTTATTTGGTGTTCCTTTATCTAAACCGCTTATTTTCAGCATTTTCTCTGTATCTGCCGTAGGTCTTGCAATTTCATATTCATTGACAACCCCCGCCAGTTCTTCCGCTCTCGCTTTCGCCGCCTCCAATGCTGCCTGAACATCAGACACACTTCCGCGGAACTTTACCATTACGATCAGCGGTACAGGTAATTCGTCTGCATTCGCCGGTTTATTCTTATCAAAGGTTTCAAGTGTTACATCTCCTGCTTTGCATCCCGCATCTGCTGCTGCAAATGCTGTTGCCAACCCGAAAACCTCCAACATGCCTACTGCTTCTCCCATATCGATTCTCCTTTATCTGGGATTGCGTTATTTATTCACAATTGCAATCTTCAAACCTGCCTGTTTGAGATTTGTCACATGTGCTTCATTGATTTCCTCAAGCGGGAACTCATGTGTAATGAGTTTGTCCATCGGAAGTCCGATTGCTTTTGCTCTCTTTAAGAAATCAAAAGTCGTTGCATAATCTCTCAATGTATATACCCAGGAGCCAACCAGTGTGATCTCCTTGGAACACAGATCAAAGTGCGGGTTGATTGCTGCATCTCCACCGTTGATGAAAAATCCAAGCTCACAAAGTCCGCCGCCGTTGCGGATGAATTTGTAAATGTTTGAATGTGCAACCGGTGAACCTGTACACTGGAATGCGAAGTCTGCGGCGTGTCCGCCAAATGCGTCTTTCACTGCCTCTGTCAGTGCATCGATGCCTTTGTGATTCATAAAGTTTACAGATTTCTCTGCTCCCATTTCTTTTGCAAAATCAAGTCTCTGCTGATTACCGTCTACCGCCACGATATTTTCAATACCCATAGTACGAAGAACCGCGATACAGATCAATCCGATCGGTCCGCATCCCTGAACAACCACTCTGCTGTTAAATCTCAGGATGCCTGTTGTTTTCGCTCTCTCTACCGCATGAACCAATACGGCACATGGCTCGATCAGAATTCTGGACTTCAGATCCAGATCACTTACATTAAATACAGAGGAGCCTTCACGAATCAAAATGTAATCAGAAAACCAACCATTCAAATGGATATCATCATCCGGAAGCAGTCCGTATACATCGGCTCCGCCGATATTCTTCTTATTCAGATCGAACATTTCAATATCCGGATCATCCTTGAAGATCATACATGTAACAACCTTATCTCCGACTTTCAACGGCTTTCCGGCACTGTCTGTTTTTACGTTTTTTCCCATTTTTACAATTTCTCCGGTTCCCTCGTGTCCGAGCGCTACCGGGATCAATCCAAACGGATCTCTCTTAAATTCGTGGGCATCGGTTCCGCAGACGCCGCAACCTTCTACTTTTACAAGAATATCTCCGTCGCCGACTTCCGGCATCGGAAATTCCTTGATATCATAATGCTCCAAAGAAGTCAGCATCGCTACACGTGCTGTCTTCGGAATCGCCTGGCTTCCTGCACTTTTTGCAGGAGCAGAAACCTGCTGATTCAGCATACTTTCAAGTACCTGTTTTACAACAGCTTCTACATTAGAAGAATTCATTTCCATTTTTCTTTCCTCCACTCATGCTTTTCACTATGTAACATTTATCGTATGCACAGGGAATCTGTCATTACACAACGTCTTCTCTTTGTAAAGGTGCTTGCGCTTGTCAATCCCTCTCCGGTACGACTGGCAATTGTAAATGTACAGAATCCTTCTCCGCCGAATCCAAGCGCAGCGTAAGACGGTCCGTTCTTTACAAGGATTGCTGTATCGATTGCCTTTGCATATTTTGTAATATTGTCTACATTCTTAGAATGAATATGTGCGGAGTGTCTGTTGCCATGCTCCAGCCACACTGCCTGTTCTACCGCATCGTCGAAATCCTTTGCTCTGACAACTCCGAGGATCGGCATCATCAGTTCTTCCGCGATCAACGGATGCTCCTTCGGTCCTTCAAATGTAATACATCTGATATTATCCGGTACTGTTATGCCAATCATTCCCAACAGTGTTTTTGCATCGCGTCCGACACATTTTCTGTTCAAACGCCCGCCTTTTAGCACAACTTCTGTCAGTGCATCCTGCTGCTCCTTTGTGATCTTATAACAGCCTTGTTCCGATACCATATAATGCATCAGTTCATCTGCAATGGAATCTACCGCCACAATTTCTTTTTCCGCAATGCATGGGAGATTGTTGTCAAATGTACATCCGTTTACAATATCCTCTGCCGCTTTGCGGATATCTGCAGTCTCGTCCACCAACGCCGGTGGATTTCCTGCGCCTGCGCCGATCCCTCTCTTCCCCGAGGAAAGAACTGCAGTTACAACTCCCGGTCCTCCGGTTGCCGCGATCAACGGAATGTCTTTATGCTTCATCATAACATCGCTGGTTTCCATTGTCGGTTTTTCAACCGTTACTGCGATGTTATCCGGTCCGCCCGCTTCCAGAGACGCCTCGTTCAGCAGGTTCACTGCAAAGATAGAGGTCTTAATCGCTGCCGGATGCGGATTGAATACAACTGTATTTCCTCCTGCCAGCATTCCCATTGTATTACATAATACAGTCTCGCTTGGGTTTGTACACGGTGTGATCGCACCGATCACTCCAAACGGTCCCATCTCAATCAAGGTCAGTCCTCTGTCTCCCGACCATGCGGTAGTTGTAATATCTTCCGTTCCCGGAGTTTTCTCAGCTACCAGTATATGTTTCAGGATTTTATGTCCGACATTTCCCATGCCGGTCTCCTGTACTCCCATCCGTGCAAAAGTCTCCGCATTCTCTTTGATTTTTGTACGGATATTGGAAATAATCTTTTCTCTCTGATCCATGGACATCTTTCCGACAACCTTCTGCGCTTTTTTCGCTGCCTCGATCGCCTCATTCATGTCAGCAAATACTCCGTGGCTTCCTGTAACGTCTGCCGCGATCTGCATCTTTGCCACAACTTCCTGAACGATGTCCTGAACCATCTGTTCATTTACAGACACGCTATTACCTCCTTCAGAGCCTCTTTTCCATAAGCAGCCAGCGCTGTATCCTGTTCTGCACTGCCTCCGCTTACTCCAAGTGCCCCTATTATTTTGCCTTCTGCTTCCAACGGTTCACCGCCGCCGAAGATTACGATCTTCCCGTTATTGGTGAACTGTATGCCATACAGTGAGTCTCCCGGCCTGCTCAGAGTGCTGAGCATTTCGGTTGACATCTTCAGACTTGCAGAAGTAAAGGCTTTATTCACTGCAATATCATAACTCGCTATGTATGCATCGTCCATACACTGGACTGCGACCGGTCTGCCCGCTTTGTCCGCTACCGCAACAACTACCGGGATTCCCATAGAAACCGCCTTTTCTTTTATCTTTTCGATCAAAGCATTGGCAAGCTTCAATGTCATCTTATATTTGTTGCAGGTACAGACATGTCCCTCTGTATGGTGTTCTTCTTTGTTCGTCATCCCTTCCAGCACGGCTTTCACCGCTCTGGAAATCTCCTGTTCGTTCATAACAGGCCTCCTATTATTTGCCTAACTGCTCCATAACTTTCTTTGTAATGGAAGCGATCAAATCTGCATCTGCTGTCGGTGCTGCTGCGCTGCTGCAAGCTCCTCCACAGCTATGACAGCTCGGCTTGCCTGCCTGTGCATTCGGGCAAAGGTTTGCCGGATGTTTTCCAGGAAGTCCCATCTGTCTTCTGATCTCATACAGTTTCTCAACCTGCTCTTTGTCCAACTCCTGCGGTCCGCCGATCTGCATTGTCTGCCATAACAGACGAGCGTAGAACTCCAGAGATTCCATCTTGTGATATGCATTCAACAGTGTATCTGAATAAGCAAGCGCTCCGTGGTTCTCAAGGAGAACTGCATCAAAATACTGCAGATGCTCAGATACAGCGTCCGGAATTTCTACTGTAGACGGTGTGCCGTATTTTGCGATCGGTACACATCCAAGAGCGATCACTGCCTCCGGCATGATCGGCTGTGTCAACGGAATACCTGCGATTGCAAATGTTGTTGCATACAGCGGATGAGCATGTACAACTGATTTTACATCCGGTCTTTCTTTATATACACGAAGGTGCATTTTAATTTCTGAAGACGGTCTGAATCCTTTGTTTGCCTGAAGAACGTTTCCATCCAGATCTACTTTACAGATGTATTCCGGTGTCATAAATCCTTTGCTGACGCCGGTCGGTGTACACAGAACTTCATTTTCACTGATTCTTACTGAAAAGTTACCGTCATTTGCAGCAACCATTCCACGATTGTAAACTCGTTTTCCGATTTCACACATTTCTTTTTTGATTTCGTATTCGTTTTGCATCCTTTTATCCTCCTTGGATTTTTACAACGAAAGTTGTATTTATTGTCGCTAATTTGATATTACCACACAATCCCACACTCGTCAACTTGTTTTCTTGTGGTTTTTATGTTGTTTTTATGTTGTATTTTGTATTTTCAGCTATCAATCCACAATATCCGACATGTGGATTTTCTTTTTTCACAGCAAAATATTTCCGAATTCAGCCACCAATCTGGCACTCAATCCCGGACGCCTGCTCTGCAATCCATAACAATTCTTCCATTTTATCGTTTTCCGGAGGTTTTACATCTCCCATAAGATACGGTCTGCCCAATCCCTCGTACTTATCCTGTCCCAATCTGTGATATGGCAGAAGGTGCATCCTTTTTACATTTGGAAGCGTTCTTGTATATGCCGCAATTTCCCTGATTTCCTCTTGTGTGTCGTTAAATCCCGGAATAACCGGAACCCGGATACTGAGCTCCGTTCTGCCGGATTTTGCGATCTTCATCGCATTTTCCAACATCAACTCATTTGTCCTGCCTGTATACTCCTTATGCTTCTGCGGATCCATATGCTTGATATCCAACAAATATTGATCCAGATCATCCAACAGCCTGTCGATCACCTGCCACTCTGCGCATCCCATACTCTCCATTGCTGTATTGATGCCCCGCTCCTTTGCAGCCTTTAGAAGCGCCGCCGCAAATTCCGGCTGACAGAGACTTTCTCCTCCCGACAGGGTCAGTCCGCCTCCGGTTCTTCTATAATACGCGCGATCCTTCTCCACAGTTCTCATCACTTCTTCCACTGTTACATCACGCCCCATGATCTTAGGTTTCCCCTGTACCGTCATTGTCTGAATCTCATAGGACTGGGATTCCGGGTTGCAGCACCAACGGCACCTAAGCACACAACCTTTCAGAAACACAATTGTACGGATCCCGTTTCCGTCATGGATCGAATAGCGTTGAATATCAAAAATACGACCCTTTGTCTTCAAATAATCCTGCATGTTGTCCGTCCCTTTCTATATGATCCTTCACGAATCCTGTCTTAATCTTAAAATCCCTGCTCCGTTCTGCGGATAATATCATCCTGCAAGGATTTTGATAAGGTCGTAAACAACGCACTGTAACCTGCCACACGCACTACCAGATGCTTATATTGCTCCGGATGTTTCTGTGCATCCAAAAGTGTCTCTCTGCTCACCACATTAAACTGCATGTGACTGCCTTTCTGATCGAAATAAGAACGGATCAATCCGACAAAGTTTTCCAATCCTCTTCTTCCGCTCAATGCAGACGGGTGGAACTTCTGATTAAACAAGGTCCCGTTCGAAGCAATTCCGTGATCCAGTCTTGCAACAGAGTTCGCCGCTGCCGTCGGTCCCTGTACGTCCTTTCCTGCGGACGGAGAGACACCGTCTGCAACCGGGGTATAGGCCAATCTTCCATCCGGCGTCGCACCTGTCTGTGCACCCAGAGGAACGTTTGCCGATACCGGATATAGGCCTGCCTGGAACTGTCCGCCGCGCGGATTATAATATTGAAGCAGCGGTTTCGTATATGTATAAGCTACATCTCTTGCAAATGCATCCACTTCCGGCAGGTCATTTCCAAATTTCGGCACTTCTTCAATCATTGCCAAAATCCGGTCTCCCTGTTCCTTCATCTCCGGAGATTCTGTTGCCGCAACCACTGTCTGAAGTACCGCTGCGATCTCTTTCTCTCCGACTGCCTGTCCGGCTTCTTTCATTTCTTTTACGATTTCCGCAGTCATAGCAGCGATATCTTCCTGATTGAGCCCTCTTCCGTAGTTCACGGTCAGCGTCTGTTTCAATTCTTTCATCGTCAGCTTCTTCTCATCATATACCAATGTCTTCACTGCATATAATGAATCTGCCATATTGGCTACTCCGAATCCCTGCGGTCCGGTAAAGTTATAAACAGCGCCGCCTTCCTGCACTGTTTTTCCGTTCTTCATACAATCATCTACCATAGATGATAAAAACGGAAGCGGACACCGTTCTGCATGCGCCATATCGATCGCATTATCCGCATTCACAAGCAGTTTGATCGCATAATCCATTTGCTCCTTATAGGCTTGGTAAAACTCTTCAAAGGTTTCCATGTCTTCTACTTCCCCTGTCCGAGGTCCGACCTGTACGCCTTTGTCCTTTCCGTTGTGGAACGTCAGTTCCAACGGTCTGCACATATTAAAAAATGCGGCATCATGCCAGCCTTCTGTTTTTCCCGCCTTCTGCGGTTCCACACATCCGATAATGTTGTAATCTCTTGCATCCTCCAATGTCAGTCCTCGGCTTAAAAGAGACGGAATGATCACTTCGTCATTATAATATGCCGGAAGTCCGATACCGGTACGAGTCAATTCGGCTGCCTTTATCAGAAATTCATGTGGAGAACCGTTCCATACCCGGACAGACAGAGACGGCTGCGGCAGGAACACATGCATAGACGCTTGAATACTCATAAAGGAAAGGTCATTTGTCACATCCAATCCGTCGCTGTTCTGTCCTCCTGCAATCAGATTTTGGAACAGGCTGTAACCTGCAAACCCTTCTGCGGAAGCAGCATCTCTGCACTTATTCAGATCATTTAGCTTCACCCATATGCAGTCCATTAATTCCTGTGCAAACTCTCTTGTCAACCTGCCGTTGTCCAAGTCTTTCTTATAGTAAGGATACATATACTGGTCAAACCGCCCCGGTGAAATAGAATGTCCGCTGGATTCGATCTGAAGCAGTTGCTGTACAAACCAAAAAGACTGGCACGCTTCATAAAAACCGGACGCTCCCTTTTCGGGAACATTTGCACAATTTTCTGCTATCTGTAAAAGTTCCGACCTTCTCACAGCATCCGTACACTTTTCTGCTTCTTTCAAAGCAAGCTTTGCATATCGTCTTGCATATGTGATCGCAGCATCACAACTAATGATAACTGCCTGCAAAAAGCGCGACTTTTTCTGGTAATCGCCGTCAGCCAGACTCAGCTTCCCAAGCTCTTCCTCTGCTTTGGACCGAATACCTCCGAAACCAATCTCCAACACTTCTCCGTACTTCACAGTCACATGTCCGACTCCATTATAAAAATAATTTCCCGGCGTAAAGAGATTGTGCTCCATTGCCAGCAGTGTCTCCGGCTCCATGTACGCAGTTGCAAGTTCACTTGTAGTCTTTCCTTTCCAGTAAGCGTTCGCCTCTTTGAGTTCACGCTTTGTCTGCTCAGAAATGTAAAACGGGTCTGCACTTCTCGTCTCAACAGTATCAAATTCCGCTTCCAGCCACTCATAAGAGAACTCCGGATAGGTTTGACATCCGCGAGGCGCGAGGGTCGTACTTCCGACGATCAGCTCCAAATCGCGAATAACAATCGGAATATTCTCCAGAATATGCTGAAAAGCCTTTGCCCGACGGATCACCATCGGTTCATTCTCTGTCTGTTTATAAGACTCGGTAATCAACACAGCTCTTGCCGATTCAATCTCCGGCATCTTCGCATACAAGTTCTCTACAAGCTTCGTAATTCGTTCTGTCTTCGGAATGTCTGTCGTGTCATAGGTATATAACCCCATCTCTTTCTGTCTCCTTTCTTAATGAAGCAGATTTTTCCTTTGCCTCATGTAAATTAACTATCTTGGATCGGCATATAAAAGCCGCTCCTCTCAGTTATTGACATTATACTCCCCTTCTATTGATAAGTCAACGCAAAGACAACATAATCCAACATTATATTTGCTTATAAGATTTATAATACAACTAAATACCACACTTTTTATGTTGGTTTTTATTTTGTTTCCAAGTTTTCTCCTCTATTTCCACTTGACATTATGCAAGAAACGATCCATACTATATATCATAGGATCAGAGAAAGGACATCGCAAAATGGGATTTGTTAAATTAGACGTACATACGCATACCATTGCAAGCGGTCACGCAACCACTGCCACGATTACTGATATGGCAAAGTCCGCCGCCGCCAACAATTTAACATTGCTCGGAATTTCCGATCACGGACCTGCCACCTTCGGCGGCGGAAAACCGTCTTATTTCCGCAGTCTTTCTCATGCACAAAAAGAGCGCTTTGGAATCGAGATGCTCTACGGCGCAGAAGTGAGCATTTTGAACACCGAGGGAAAATTGGATCTGGAAGATTCTGTTTTAAAAAAATTAGATTATGTAATTGCAAGTATACATATGCCGATCAAAAAACCCGGAACTGTCGATGAAAATACTGCCACCTACATCAGTGCAATGAAAAATCCCTACGTCCGCATTATCGGCCATTGCGATGATGAGCGATATCCGATCGACCACCTGACGCTTGTAAGGGCTGCCATGGAGCATCATGTTCTTTTAGAAATCAACAACAGTTCTTTAAGCCCCGATGGTTATCGCGGCGATACTCGTTTTAATTCCCTGATGATTTTGAATTTGTGCAGTCATTTTCATTATCCGGTGCTGCTGTCCAGTGACAGCCACGGAGCAAAGCATATCGGAGACTGTAAATATGCCCAGAAAATGGCGAAACTGGCAGAAGTACCGGACGGACTGATATTAAATTACTCGCCAAGTAAATTTAAGAGTTTTCTTGCCGAGAGAACTTGTTAGATTTTGTCTGCCAAACTTAATCCGTTTACATATAATAATCCATCAACAGAATTTTTCGGATATTCACATGCACTCTAAAAAAAATAAACTGTACTCCGACAGTTCAACACACTTTTCTCTGTGTCATACTGTCAGAATACAGTTTTCTTCTTTTTATTGCATCATTAACGCTTCTACTTCTTCCTTCTCCGGCATCGCACGAATCGCGCCCTTTCTGGTCGTTACGATCGCCGCTGCCGCATTCGCAAAGCGAAGCATCTCTTCAAGCTCCTCCTCGGTTAATTGTGCAAAATCATGCTCCAGCAAATAGTTCAGAGAGCTTCCCCCAAAGGTATCCCCTGCTCCGGTTGTCTCTATCGTCTTAACCGATATCCCCGCCTGTTCCACACGCATCCCTTTATAATACGCACGACTTCCGTCCTTTCCCATCGTCAAAAGGATCAGCGGAATCTGATATTTTTCCTGAAGATATGCAATCCCCTCATCGTAATCTTCTTTTCCTGAGACAAACTGAATCTCATTATCGGAAATTTTCAAAATATCACACTGTCCGAATCCATATTCCATCTGTTCCTTCGCCAACTCCAGCGAAGTCCACAGCGGCTCCCTCAAATTGGGATCAAACGAAATCAGCGCACCGCTTTCCTTCGCTGCCTTTACCGCTTTTTTCGTCGCAGCTCTGACACCGTCGTGTGTCATGGATAAGGTTCCAAAATGAAAAATTTTCGCCTGTGACACGAATTCCGTATCTATTTCTTCCTCTGTCAGCATCATGTCTGCCCCCGGATTACGATAGAAAGAAAACTCCCGGTCTCCATCCGGAAAGGTATGCACAAAAGCAAGCGTTGTATTCACTTCATCATCTGTCAATAGATGTGATGTGTCAATTCCGACATCATCAAGCGTCTCTCTTAAAAGCGTGCCAAACTGATCTTTTCCGACCTTTCCCAAAAAGGCAGTCTTCTTCCCCTGCTTATTCAAAAGAGCAAGCACATTGCACGGTGCTCCGCCGGGACATGCCTCGAACATGTTATTTCCCTGCTCACTCTTCCCGTTCATTGTAAAATCAATCAACAATTCTCCCATTGCAATAACATCAAATTTCTTCATCCGTTTCCCTCCAAGTTTTCATTTAATTAAAATATACCAAATCCGGTATTGCATCGTCAGTTTCTATATACTCTGCTTCCAAAACCGGCCCGCTTCCATGATACATCGCCAGATTTTCATAGCGGACTTTCGCGCGAATCTTTACCCACTGCCCCGCTTTCAATTTCGGTGCATAAGCGCTCTTGCAAATATACCCCAGAAATGTAGTATCATCTGCACAGCAGGTCATTGCCATTCTTCCCGGAAAAAACAATTTGGACGGAAAACTCTTCGGTTTCAGCACTCTCGCCGTATACTCCACCGTTTTTCCCCGATATTTCTCCTGATTTTCCATGACGTCCACATACCAGATCCCATAATCCTCCGGTCGGACTTGAATGACCGGCGCATTCAGGTCATACGGTACATCATCCTGAAAAATATTTTCAATTTCACCCTCATCATCCTCAAAGATTACCTCTGCCTGCGGACTGACTACCTTGACACTTCTGCGATACCCTGCCAGAGGCTTGATATCGGTACAGCGGTTAAAAAGAACCATTTCCGCGCCTCGTACCATTTCCACAAACAACGGCTTCAGATTCGTCAGATACATCTGAAATGTACTCGCATCTACAGTCGTCAGCTTCTGCTCGATCCCCCACCCTGCCGGAAGACGCAAACTCTCAAAATCACTGACTTTCCACATTCCGTTGTATTCGATCACCACTCGTTCCGGGCGATATTGGATATCTAGCTCAAGCAGATATTCTTCTGTCAGGTCTTCCTGACTGTCAACGGTTTCCACAACTACATTATATTTTTTTAACTCTTCCGAATCATATTCTTCTTCGCCCTCTTCACAAAGAAGCAAAAGCGTTGTTCCGTCAATCTGAAAATAATCCTGCTTTAATGTAAAATTCAAAAACTGCGTCTTTCCGCTGTCCAGAAACCCTGTCATCAGATAGACCAACACTTCCGGCTGACCCATATAAAAGTCTCCCTTCTCATCCATTTATTTTCATACCCGGAATAATCCTGCCAATTTTTCTTCATTCAGCTCGGAACCTATGACACAGATTCTTCCGGTATATTCCGGCGCTCCGACGCGAACCTCATGCTCTTTCGGAACCATATCAAAATAAATCCATTCACCGTCTGCTCCTGCTACCATTCCTTTCGCCCGCAGGATTGTTCCGCAAGAAGGATCCGTTTCCAATGCATGCAGAATTTGTTCAATCTGCTCTTTCGTAAATATTCCGGACGTTTCACATCCCCAGCTTGTAAACACCTCGTCTGCATGATGATGTCCGTGAGAATGATATTCGTGTTCACTATGTCCCTCATGCTCATGATGGTGATGCTCATGTCCGCAATCGCAATGTTCGTCATGATGATGCTCATGGTGCTCGTGTCCGCAGCCGCATTGTTGCTCATGGTGGTGCTCTCCGCATACGGGACACGCAAACTCTGCCAGAAGTTCTTCTTCCAACGACCTGCTTCCTTCCATAGCTTTCAGAAGTTTTGCCCCGGAAAGCTGCGTGATCGGAGTGGTGATGATCGGCGCCTTTTCATTCAATCCGCGTAAAATCTGCACGCTCTCTTCTGTTTTTTCCTGCTTTGCTTTGTCTGTTCTGCTTAGAACGATCGCTCCCGCATATTCTATCTGATTGCTGAAAAACTCTCCGAAATTCTTACTGTAGATCCTGCATTTCGTCACATCTACAACCGTTATAAAGCTGTTTAGTTCTGCATTGATTTCTGCCTGTACATCCTGTACTGCCTTGATAACATCGGATAATTTTCCCACGCCGGACGGTTCGATCAAAATCCGATCCGGATGATACGTGTCCACAACCTCTTTCAAGGACCTTCCAAAATCCCCTACCAGAGAACAACAGATGCAGCCGGAGTTCATTTCCCTGATTTCAATCCCCGCATCTTTTAGAAACCCACCGTCGATGCCAATCTCACCAAATTCATTTTCAATCAGTACGACCTGTTCTCCCTCAAACGCTTCCTGAAGCATTTTTTTAATAAATGTTGTCTTTCCGGCACCCAGAAATCCGGAAATAATATCAATTTTTGTCATTACCGCTTCCTCCTCTATTTCAGTTCCAATACAACAGGACAATGATCGGAACCATATACCTCCGTTAAAATCCCGGCATCGGCAAGTCTGTCCTCCAAACTTTCGGACACACAGAAATAATCAATGCGCCACCCCGCATTTTTCTCACGAGCCTTAAACCGATAAGACCACCATGAATACACCCCTTCTTTCTCCGGATAAAAATACCGGAAAGTATCAATAAAGCCAGACTCCAAAAGCTCTGTAAACTTCCCTCTTTCTTCGTCTGTAAATCCTGCATTTTTCCGATTTGTCTTCGGATTCTTCAGATCGATCTCCTTGTGAGCCACGTTCATATCTCCGGTCACAATCACAGGCTTGTCTTCTTCCAGACGCTTCAAATATGCCCGAAAGTCATCCTCCCAACGCATCCTGTAATCCAGCCTTTTCAGTCCGTCCTGAGAATTCGGAGTATAAACTGTCACAAAATAAAAATCTTCAAACTCACAGGTAATCACTCGTCCCTCGCGATCATGCTCCTCAATCCCGATTCCATTTACTACAGAAACCGGCTTCTGCTTCGTAAATATCGCAGTCCCGGAATATCCCTTTTTCTCCGCATAATTCCAATATTGATGATATCCGTCCAGTTCCAAGTCCAACTGCCCCTCCTGCAGCTTCGTCTCCTGAAGACAAAAAATATCTGCGTCAATTTCCTTAAACGTGTCTAAAAATCCTTTCTGCACACATGCGCGGATTCCATTTACATTCCACGATACTAATTTCATACGTCCCTTCCTTCACTTTCTTTATAATAAACCTCTTTCAGACACAGTCCGCACGCCGGCGCCAGAAATCCGGCCTCCGCACGTACACCGCTGTTCAAAACTTCTGCCACACTTTCTGCCGTACGCTTTCCGCTTCCGACCTCAAGCAATGTGCCGGTCAAGATCCGTACCATATGGTACATAAACCCACTTCCCCGGTATTCAAATCTTATCAGATTTCCCTCGGCCTTTACCTGAATCCCATAAATTTTCCTTATTGTGGAATGCTCATCCGCCCGATCGGTAAATCCCGCAAAATCATAACTTCCTGTCAAAGTATCGGCAGCCTTTTGCATCTTATTCACATCCAACTCATGAGGATAGTGAAATGTATACTTTCTGGTAAATACATTTGCCCGTTCACCGGTATCAACACGGTATTCATAACACTTCCCTTTGGCGCTGTATCTTGCATGAAAATGATTCTTCACAAGCTCCATAGAAAGAACCCTGATATCTTCCGGAAGCTTCTGATTTAACTGCATACGAAACCACTCTTCTTCAATCTTTCCCGATAACGTAAAGGATGCCGTCTGCCCTCTCGCATGCACGCCGCCGTCTGTCCGCCCGGAACCATGTACCTCTACCGGATATCCTGCCAGTTCACTTATATTTTTTTCCAAAATGCCTTGTATTGTCAGCTCTGTATCCGGCTGTCTCTGCCATCCCCGAAATTTTGAACCGTCATAAGCGATTGTCAACTTATATGTTCTCATAGATCCTCTTTCACAACCGTTCGCTATGCTCTCAGTCACTCTCTTTTATTATTTCCCTGCAACTTTCTGTCTTATTTTACTCCTCTCCGGAAGAAAAAGCAATTGCCGACAACAACGTTGTCGGCAAAATCCAATCATTCTTCCACTCATTTTGTTTTTCCTTTACCTTTTTAGCAGGAGAGTCCATATCCCTCAATTTTTTTCAGTACAGCCTCCCCTCCGATTGCCTTTAAAAAGATTTTGTTCTGTTCCTTTCCTGCAAATATATTCATCGAATGATTCGTTTGGTATTGATCCGTAAAAATCTCCAGAGAACTCTGATCAGATAAAATATGAATATCCATTTCCTTTTTTCCCTTCAAAAAAAGCAAACTCCGCGAGACTCCCTCACTCCATCCGTCTGCATGCTCTCTATCCACCGTTAGCTCTCCCTTTTCTAAATCAATGGTACAGACTGTTTTTCTTTCAGCGCCACACCGCAGCATCAACATCAATTGTCGTGCGTCACTCTGCTGCAGATCGATCATGAACTTTAATTCAAATGCAACGCCGTCTCCGGCTGTGATCTCCATATTCGTTTCGCAGACTCTTAATGTCTCTGCAAAAGTCCCGTCCTCCCTTTTCCGAAGCGTTTCCAATTCACGGATCGGAATAAAACGCAGCCGCCCTGTCTCTGTCATCTCAACCTCTCTCGGTATATTAAAAAATCCGCACCAGCCCTCTCTGTACGTCGGCCCCCAATCTTTAAAAAACGGCATCCACTCCCATTCGTTCGACCACGCAACCATAATTCTTCTTCCGTCCGGTGCAAGAAATGACTGCGGAGCATAATAATCACATCCCCAATCAATTTCTCCTGATATATCGTAATCAAATCTTCCCGTTTCATAATCAAAATCACCGACCAAATAGACACAGGTACGTTCTCCGGCTCCGATCGGAGAAAACGTCAACACATATCTTCTTCCTATTTCGAAGAAATCCGGGCATTCCCACATGCTCCCCCATTCTCCTCTGCTCTCTGCCAGGACATTTACAAACGACCATTGCAGCATATCTTCTGAACGATACAGCAATGCCTGCCCCTTTTTATCTTTAGACGCCCCACACACCATATAGTAAAGTCCCTCATGCCTCCAGACTTTCGGATCACGAAATGAATCCTGTGCGACACCTTTCGGCGCTGTTAAAACCGGGTTTTTCTCATATTTTTCAAAATGAATCCCATCCTCACTATATGCGATACACTGCGTTTGGACAAATCCCTTTCCATGATTTGCCGCCGCCGTATACATCAAATACAGCTTCCCTTCATGTTCAATCGCACTTCCCGAAAAGCACCCTCCTTTTAAATGATCTTCATATTCTTCACTAGGCGCTAATGCAGGTGGAAGATATTCCCAATGCAGCATATCTTCACTTACCGCATGTCCCCAATGCATATTCTCCCAAAACCCATGATACGGATTATATTGATAGAAAAAATGGTACTTTCCTTTATAATAAATCACTCCATTCGGATCATTTATCCATCCTGTCTCGGCCATAAAATGATACCGTTGGCGCATATTTCCACTCGAAACCTGTTCTCTGTCTCGTGTGATTCTTTCCTGTGCTTTTACAATTTTTTCAAGCATCAATTCTCTTGACATGGTTTATCCTTTCTGTCTTTGCATCTATTTATCTCGGCCACCTTTTCTCTCTTTCCGGTAAATCCGGAAAAGGATGATGCGGTTCGCTCTGATACCAATATGCAACACTTGACAAATCATCCTGACGCTCAAATAAACCGTTATGCCCTACGCCAATCTGCTGAACAGTCACTTTCAGTTCCTCTTCAAAGAAAATCGGATCCGTTACGTGCCAGCGATAAAACCCTCGCATTGGCGGACAATCATCATTATGATATGGATTTTTTATTAAATCGTCATGCCTTGAATAAAACGGATAACCAAGAAAAGGGGTCGTATAGGTCTGCTCAATCGTTCGTCCTGCCTTTTGTGCGGCAAAACTCCACGAACCCCCAAAATAATCCTCCATGCCCGTTCCGCAGATTGTCGGATATTCATCGTCTCCGTCTATATAAAACTTTACTTCTCCCTCTCCCCACCAATATCTCTGCAATGTTGACAGAGCGATATAGGTTCCGATATATTGTCCTCTGCCTTTTATCCCGTCTGCAATTACATAATCTTTTCCAAGTTCTGTCAGTGCCTGCCTTTTCCATCTTGCGTGGAAATAAGCGGTATCTTCCGGCAGGAAATCATACAGCGTATAATCGATCTGATAAAAAAATGCAGGAATCGCATTCACATGCTGGTTTTCTAAAGTAATACGCGCTTTCTTTCGAAACGGCATCTGAATATAGGAATTCAACCCTCTGGAAGGAACCACCGTGATAAGACTGGAATTCACCAGACACTCTTTTCCAAATCCACAGCAAAAAAAATCTCCCAACGGTACTTCAACCGACGGTTCCTTTTCTTCATCCCAATACATGCGAAGCACCAAATCCCGTAGCACAAAACAATCCCCTTCTGAAGTTTTGTTATCTGTCGTCATCCATATATGATGAATGACACCTGCACCGTTGATTTCTCCTAAAACCACCTCTTCCCCCGGACGTATATCCTTCAAACAAGGACTTCCTTTTCTGGACTTGCCAAGAGGACTTTCTGCCCTGCCCCCTTTTCCTTTCTCTCCGGTTCTGTTCTCCGCACTGATAGCCCTGCTTTTTCCGTGTGTCAAATACGGAAGCGAACCTGCACTTCCGGGAAGTATCACATTCCCCATATTTCTTTCTTTCATGGTTTTATCCTTTCGTTGCTCCCATTGTCATTCCGGCAGTCACCCACTTGTTCAGCGCAAAATAGATAATAAGCGGAGGCAGAATCGAAATCACGATTGCCGCAAATGTAGAACCCCAGTCTACATTTCCAAATGCTCCCACATAATCTTTCAGCCCCATTGCCACTGTTTTGGCGTAAGTTTCACTGATAAATGTATTCGCAAAAATGAAGTCATTCCAAATCAAAATGCTATACATAGACGCAATCGTAATGACTGTATTTCTCGCCAACGGAAAAACAATCTGAATAAAGGTACGAAACGGTGAACATCCATCTACAATAGCCGCTTCAATCAACTCATTCGGCACAAATTCATAAAAACTTACAAACATCATGACCGACAATGGCAACGCAAACCCTACCTGCGGTAAGATCAGAGAAAAGCTGGTATTCAAAATCCCCATATCACTATAGAAAATAAACAGCGGGATCAATGTAATCTGAACCGGAACCATAATTCCGAATGTAAAAAACGCATAGATTGTTTTTCTTCCTCTTACTTTGAATTTAGACAGCGCATATCCGGCCGTAGCGCTTAATACAATGATCAAAATCAGTGAGATCCCTGTCACTTTCAAACTGTTCCACATATACATTCCAATCTTTCCATCCGAAAGTACATTGATAAAATTTTCCAATGTAACGCTCTTTGGAAAGGCAAATGGTGCAACAGACAACTCTACTGTCGGTTTCACACTGGCAATAAACAGCCAGATTATCGGATATATCTGAACAACCAAGAAGAGTATGATCAACACTGCAAATATAATTTTCACTGCCTTTTTCTTCATCGATTTCCTCTCCTTTCCTTCCGGTTCCGTTCCTTTTCCAATCTTCTTGCTTCCTTTTCCTCTTTTGTGGTAAATACTTTCCTCAACGTATAAACAACCAAAATACTTTCAATAATAATAAATACCGCCAATGCACTTCCATAACCATACTGGTTGCTTGAAAACGCCTTTTTATACATATAGGTAGACATCAGCTCACTTGCATTTCCCGGCCCGCCGCTTGTCAATAAGAACGGAATATCAAAGCCTCGTAACGCTCCTGTCAGACACATTGTCAATGTCAATAAAATAATATCTTTTATCAACGGCATTTTAATTTTAAACAAAATTTGCAGTTCAGATGCCCCATCTACTTTTGCAGCCTCATACACCGACGGATCTAAAGATACCAGCGCCGCATAGAAAATCACCATATACATTCCGGTAAATCTCCATCCCTCCGGAACAGAAACCGCAGCCAATACCGTACTGACTTCTGCAAGCCATGAGGTTACCATTTCATCCAGTCCGATCACCTGCAAAAACTGATTCAGCAATCCCATCGGTTCTGTCGAATAAACACTTCTGAACAACTGTGTAATTGCAACTGTGGTAATAATGCAAGGAACATAATATAACGTTTTTACCAACGTCACATGCTTTGTCATATATGTCAGCAAAATTGCAAAGAAAAGCCCGATCGCCAACTGCATCGAAACAACAATCGCCAAATAAATTAAATTATTCAGAAATGCTGTATAAAACACCTTATCCTGAAACATGGTAATATAGTTCTGAAATCCGACAAACTGCTTCTCTCCTATTCCGCCCCACTCCATAAAACTCAAACGGATAGATTCTTCGATAGGATAAAATACTGCCAATATATAAAACAATAACCCCGGAAGCAAAAATGCCAAAAATGCTTTTTTATTTCTTATGACTCCCATTGCGGCTCCTTCCCTATGTCTATCTCTATTTATCACGAGGTATGCAGTATCACTTATTTGTGTCTCCGCATACCTCCACTATCACTTCGCAACTATTTTGTACATTCCGCTATTGAATCGTCCACCAATGTACAGAATTCATCTACCGATAAATCTCCCGATGCCAACAACAACAGATTGTCCTGCATGACTGTGTTTGTATTAGAATCAAGATATGTATCCCATGGTTTCAAGAAGTTTTCCCCTGTAGACTGCATATCTTCCTGAATCTTCAGATACAAATCTGAATATTCTACATTTTCCGGCAATTCTGTTTTAATAGGAGACATCTGTTGCTTTTCAGCATATAACTTCCCGTAATTTTCAATCACATATAAAACAAAATCCTTCGTCTTTTCATCAAATGTTTCTGCATTAAATGCCATTCCGATACCGGAATTAATACAAAACTCATTGGCCTCAGTCGTTGCGTCATCTGTCATCGGAAGATAAAAATAATCTATTTTTCCCTGCTCATATGCATCTTCCATTGCAGCGATTTCCCAATCTCCGATATAATACATTGCTGATTTCCCGTCTAGGAACATAGACTGTGCCGTAGCATAATCCGTTGCTGCAAATCCGTCATTAAAATATTGTCCCATCTCTGCCACAAATTCTGCCGCTTTTCTTCCTGTCTCACTATCCATTTTCGCTTTTCCGTCCCGCAGATCGATAATAAAATCATTGCCGGCCTCTCTGAACGGAAGCATTGCAAGATATCTCTGCACCGGCCATCTGTCCACGCCGTCTACAGAAATCGGAGTGATCCCGTTTTCTTTTAATGTCTTACATACATTCAGCCATTCATCCATCGTAGTTGGCGGAGTCAGATTATACTGTTCAAAAATTTCTTTGTTATACCACGTCATCTCTACATGATATTCCAACGGAAGTGTATACATCGAGCCGTCCGTAAATTCCTGATACTTCAATGCAATCGGATAGAAGTCATCATATTTATCATTTTCTTCCAGAAATTTTTTTACATCTACCAGCATTCCTGCATCTACCAGTTCCTTACAGTAGGGATCCGCATCAATATCAATAATATCCGGCATATTGTCCCCTGCTATTAATGTCTTCAGCTTCTGTAAATAGGAAGGCCTGTCTGCGGTTGTTTCAAATTCAAGCTTCCACTTTCCACCCTTTTCTTCACTGTATTGCTCAGCAATTTCATGCATTACCTGATCGATCGCTCCGTCCACCGGTCTGGAGGTCATCCATGTAACCGTCGTCACACCCTCTTCTCCTCCGGCATCTTCCTTTTCATTCTTAGAGCCACATCCTGCTGCCAATCCTGCCACCATAACTGCCGCCAACAAAATACTGATCACTTTCTTTTTCATCTGTTTTCTCTCTCCTCTCTTGTTTTTACCACATAGTTGCTTAATTCTATCTCTCCTTGTACAACATATACTCCTGCATGTCCGCCCTTATGATCATACATCCTGGTGGACAGCACGATCTGATCATTGATATATACAATGCAAATATCATCCTCCCGAATGATCAACACATGGTATCTATCTGCATTCGGAAGTTTTCTTTCTGTTTCAATCTGATACGGCACGTCACCCTTAATCTGCCACTGATATGGACCTTGCTCGGATCGCGGCCACATATCCCACGCTACAGTTCCTTTTCTCTGATTCATACGCAGGAAATATCCTTTTTCCATCCTTTCATCCGTATGAAGTGCAATTCCCAATTCATGTGCATGCTTTACAGAAATATCCATTTCTACAGAGAAACAGTCCCTCGGAATTTCATAAAGTCCGGCTCCCAATGTTTCACTTGCAACGGTAATTCCTTTTTCTGTTTTCTGAATCTCACTATTATAGCTAACTTCTTTTTTCTCTTCTAACGGAAGATTATAGAAGTCTCTCACTCCCGGAATCACTTTTACCTGCAATGTTCCGTCTGCCGGATTCTGGATCAATTCATGGAAGACCATCGTTCCTCCCCATTCCCAAGGTCCAAAATCACAATCGCCATACTTGCTGGCTATCCACCCAAAAGCAAATCTACGTTTTCCGTCTGAAGCAGTTTTAATCGCATAATCAGCTCTTGTATCAAAAACATCGTCTTCCGGAATGATCCATGGTCCATTTGGTGTTTTTCCTATTCTGTAATGCGTCGTAAACTTATCTGAAAATGTAGAAAATACCAGATACCAATAATCTCCCATCTGAAATAGTTCCGGACACTCCATTGTGATATACATTCCCGGTGCATAAAACGGTTTTTCATAAGTCCAATGCATAAGATCCTTTGACCTGCACAATGCAGTGCAGCCGCCTCTTAATGCCCCCGCGCCTTTTATCCTTGACGCAAGAAGCATATCGTAGCATCCTTCCTCTTCATTCCAATATACATATGGATCGCGCCAGTCAAATTCCTCATATAGTTCTCCGTCCGAAACAAACAGAAAATCTTCTACTGTACACAAATGTTCCAAATCCGTTCCCACAGCCTGCATGACAGACTGTACACTCTTTCCGTTGATTTTAATCTCCGCGTTGTACGCTGTATAAAACACATGATAAAGTCCCTCTTTATCTTTTATCACCGAACCCGTATACGCATTTCTGTTTGGCTTATCCACACCTCCTCTCTTAATAGACTCCCCTTTGTACTCAAGATTTACAAAGTCCTTTGTTGTTACAAGATGCCATGTCGTTTCTTCTGCATATTCTTTATCTCTAATTCTCGGATCATGCAGATAAAATCCATAATATGTTCCCTCCTCATAATACGGGATCAAATCTCCTACCCATGCATCCTTCGGTTTGTACAATAACTTCTTCATACTCTTCCTTTCTTCTTTGCACATATTGCACGATTTATTTGTTCTCTTTTATACTTAAAATTCTAGCATATGCACACTTATTTTTCAATACAAGTTGTGCATTCTTCATACTTTTCCATTTTTTCAACATAATAAAAACATAGTTTTTATGCAATATATACATTTTTTCAATTCTTTTTTGTGCATTTCGTGCATTTTATATTTTGCACGATTTTATTCTTTCATTATATAGAATAACATGCTACAATAATCATGGAGGTGAGAGCATGAAATGCACCATTAAGCAGCTTGCCGAAGAATTAAACCTTTCAAGAAATACAGTTGCAAAGGCTTTAAAAGACAGCAGTCAGGTTTCGGCAAAAACAAAACAACTCGTTCTTAAAAAAGCGAAAGAACTAAATTATAAAAATATAAACGAAGAGCTGCTATTATCCGCAGTTCAAGAATATACTTCACAGACAAATGCAAATAATGGTTCCATTCTATTTCTGACTAAAACCTATGCGCCGGATTCTGAGTTCTGGACCGCAGTTTTAACCGGAATTGAATCGATCCTCTCAAATGCTCACTATCATTTAGTAATGGGGATCATGTCAGAAAGCGATTTGAAAAAGTTGGAATTTCCGACCGCATTGCAGGACCCTTCTATTAAAGGAATTATTCTTGTGGAAATTTGTGATGCCGCAGTCTGTAACGCATTATTGCAATATGATCTGCCGATCATTACA
Source organism: uncultured Schaedlerella sp. (assembly GCA_963559385.1). GTDB lineage: Bacteria > Bacillota > Clostridia > Lachnospirales > Lachnospiraceae > Schaedlerella. Next base: position 34,570 of record CAUWKK010000001.1, on the reverse strand, counting down.
GTTGATCTGCCGAAAGATTATACGAAAGCTTTAGATATGATTGATGTTGTTACTATGGAAAACAAAAAGAACATTCATCGTATTGTAAATCATTTGATTGCCAAAGGAGCTGAACGTTTCGCATTTGTCGGAGATATTTATTCAACCAATGTAGGGCGTGGTTTTCAAGAACGTTTCGACGCACTGACAGAGTGTCTTGCTCAAAATCATTTAGAGCTTGACAAGAAATGTTGTCTGTTAAATGAAACTCCCGATGAATTTCAGAATTTTCAACTGGTAGTTAAGAAACTCCAGGATATGACTTCTATCCCGGACGTATTTATCTGCGGAAACGACAGAACCGCAATCCAATTAATATACGCACTCCAATTTCTGGGATATAAAATCCCAAAAGATGTCAGCGTAGTAGGTTTCGATGATATTCCCGCTTCTGAAAGAATCACCCCCTCGCTGACTACGATACAAACTCCGAAAAAATATCTCGGGATCGCTGCTGCGCGTCAAATGTTAGAACGGATACAATTCCCAAATTCTCCGCATTCCTATGCCGAATATGAAACAAAACTAATTATTCGAGATTCTACTTTATAGCCATGAAAAAGAAAAAGCCAAAAGGGAGGGACTACTTAATAAAGTAGTTTCTCCTTTCGGCATCCCCTCTAAACATATGATACTTCCCTAACTCTACCTTCTTCCAACACCAATATCCTGTCACAGATCATTCTCACCACATCCAAATCGTGCGAAACAAACAAATAGGTAAGACATTCTTCTTTTTGCAGTTCCTTCAGCAATCGGATCATTTGCGCCTGTACGGTCACATCCAGAGCAGAAAGCGCTTCGTCTGCAAGAATAAATCTGCTACCTGTCATCAGCGCTGATGCAAGACTGATGCGCTGACGCTGACCGCCGCTTAATTCTTTCGGATAACGTTCATAAATTTCTCTCGGCAAATCTACCTTTTCCAGCATTTTCTCCGCCTGCTGACGCCGACTTATCTTTGTACCGTCTTTTCGGATGAGAAGAGGTTCTTCCAAAATTTTTCCGATTGTTCTTTTCGGATTCAGCGAAGAATATGGGTCTTGAAATACCATTTGCGGATACTTTGTATAATGCGTCACTTCTCCGTCATATTCTTTTACCAGTCCTAAAATACTTTTACACAGCGTCGATTTCCCACTTCCACTCTCCCCTACAAGACCTACAATTTCTCCCTCGTAAAGTGTAAAGGATACGTCCTTCAAAACCTGACGTCTGACTTTCCCCTCTCTGTAAAATGCATTTATATGGCGCAGTTCCAACACCTTGTTTCCATGTTCTTCACACGTTTTCCTTTTGTTCAATGGTACTTCTGCATCCTCTGTCTCACATTCTCCGGGCAGTTGTTTCGGAAGAGCTGCGATCAATTTTTTCGTATACTCTTGCTTTGGATTTGTAAATATCGTTTCCGTCTTTCCCGTCTCCACAATTTCTCCGTCCTTCATCACAAGTACCCTCTCACACAACATATTGACTACACGGAGATTATGAGAAATAAATAAAATTCCCATTCTGTATTTTTGATTTAATTTTTTCAAAAGCTGCAGAATACTTTTCTGGGTGTTCACATCCAATGCTGTCGTCGGTTCATCTGCGATCAACAGCCGGGGGCGACAAACAATTGCCGCTGCGATCATCACACGCTGACGCATCCCGCCGGATAACTCATGGGGATATTTTTTCCGCAATTCTACGGGATTATATAATTCCACATCCTCCAATGCTTTCAGCACTCTCTGTTCTCGTTCTTCCTTGGACAGATTTGTGTGAAGCCGCAGCGCTTCTTCTACCTGTTCTCCGATTCGCATCGTTGGGTTCAAGGCCGTCATCGGCTCTTGAAAAATCATACCGATTTCATCCCCCTGCAATTTTCTCATTCCCCTCTCCGACAAAGAAAGAAGCTCCTCTTCTTTTCCGTCACGTTTTATAAAAGATATGGTTCCCTCATCCACCTTTGCATGACGTTTCAACAATCCTGCGATCGTCAGCGCCGTCATCGTTTTTCCCGATCCGGATTCTCCCACGATCCCCAGAATTTCACCTTTTTCTATCGAAAAAGAAACATTACTCACGACTTTCTGCTGTGTCTCTCCGTCTGAAAAACAAATGGTCAGATTCTCCACTTTAAGCATTATCGACCACCTCCGAACCGATCCAAGATCCCTTCTCCCAGCATTCCCACGCCAAGTACCAGCAGCACAAGAAAAAGTCCCGGAAACACAGCACACCATATACCACTTGCAAGATATGTCTGCGCTTCTGACAGCATTCGTCCCAGACTGGCATCCGGCGGTTGTACACCGATTCCGAGATAACTCAATCCTGCTTCTGCCAATACTGCATTATTAAATCCGATCGCCAATGCCGATAGCAGCGCAGGCAAAATATTCGGCAGGATATGCACAAACAAAATCCGAGGTGTAGGAACACCGATCAGCTTCGCACTGATCACATAATCACTTTCCCGAAGCCGCAGAACCTCTCCGCGTACCACACGTGCAAAGCTTGGGATAAACGCAAGCCCCAGCGCAAGCATGACCCGATACGTTCCGCTGCCCGCAATACTGATGATGACCAACGCAAGCAAAACGCTCGGAAATGCCGCCAACGCATCATTGACCCTCATCACGATTTCATCCGGCCATCCGCCAAAATATCCGGTGACCGCTCCCACCACGATCCCGACACTTCCGCCAATGAAAATCGTTCCCATACCGATCAGCAATGTACTTCCCGCACCACTTAACACACGACTGAACACGTCTCTTCCAAACTGATCGCACCCGAAAATGTGAGAAAAAGCAGGTGCGCTCAATTTCAACGAGCCAGCCATCGCCTCCGGATCATAGGGCGTCCAAAACATCCCTGCCACTGTCAATGTCACCATGATCAGCGATAAGGTCAATCCGAATGTAAAATTATAAGAGTTTATTTTTCTTTTGTTTTTCATTCCACTTCTATCCTCTTATCCAACTTCTGATACAGCATATCCGTTATCATATTCATCACCAACACCACAACCGCAACCAGAACAATGACTGCTTCTACCACCTGATAATCCCGTTTGGAAATAGACGAGATCAGGGTCTGTCCCAGACCGGGAATTCCAAATACCTGTTCAATTACGATACTGTTTGCAATGATATCTGCCACCGTCATACCAAGAAATGTGATCACCGGCAGGATTCCGTTTCGCAGTGCATGCTTCAAAAGCGCCCGCCACGGATTATTCCCCCTGCTGTATGCTGTCCGTACATAATCCTGACGCATTTCCGCAACAAGAGAACTACGCAGGAGCTTTGTTGTCATCGCAGCCTTCGGCAATGCAATGGCAAGAGCGGGAAGTACCAAATATCCCCAAAAACCACTTCCATTTTCTGTGTAGGAAATATAACCGCCCGGCGTAAACCAGTGAAGCAGCAAGCCGAATACAAAGGTAAACACCATTCCGATAAAAAACGGCGGAACAGACATGGCCGCCTGATTCAAAATCATAAACATACGGTCAAACCATTTCGTTTCATACCTCACGCAAAGAATACTGATCGGAAATGACAGTAACAAAATAAAGAACAATGACAGCATCGTCATCGCTGCCGTAATCGGAATCTTCTCCCCGATCAGTTCACTTACAGGTTTCTGATAATAATAAGAGGTTCCCATATCTCCTGTAACCAGATTTTTCATCCACTCCCCGTATCGTTCCGGCAATGGACGATTCAATCCCATTTCTTCCCGAAGCAGCTCTACTTTTTCCTCTGTTGCCTCTGTTCCCAGAATCGTTCTCGCCGGATCTCCCGGAATGATCTCAAAAGCAAGGAAAGAAAGCATACTGACAATTAATAATGTGATTATAAGACCTGTTATTTTCTTCAAAATATATTTCATACGCTTCCCCTCCTTTTATGCTTACTCAACTGCATACATTTTTGCCATATCCTGGACATACAGCGGATAGAATGTATATCCGCCAAACTTATCACTGACTGCCACCAGATTTGCCAAGTCTTGAATATACACATTGGCGGCCCGCTCCGCTAAGATTTCTTCCAGTCTGTGGTACAACGCAAGCTGTTCTTTTTCATCTGTTGTCGCAATCGCCTTTGCGAATGTCTCGTCATACTCTTCATCTTTAAAGTTGATAAAATTGCCGCTGTCTTCCGATGTAAAGCGTTCCAGCATCGCCCGTGCAGACAAGTTAGACGCATCCACCCCGACTACTGTTGCCTGAAATTTTCTTCCTGCATAAACTTCTTCTAACCACGCTTCCCATTCGATCGGTTGGATCGTCACATTAACTCCGATATTTTTTAACTGCTCTGCTATTACCTGAGCCGTATCCACATGCGGCTGATCCGCGGAACAAACCGTAATCTCCAGATCAAATCCGTCTGCATATCCTGCTTCTTTCAACAATGCTTTCGCTTTCTCATAATCCTGTTCATAATACGAAGAAAATGCCTCATCATAATATTTTTTCAATCCCGGATACATACTCGTTCCCACACGAACTCCTTTTCCGTCCGCTATCATCATCATGATTTCCTCCGGGTTCACTGCATAACAGAGCGCCTGTCTCACTTTTTCATGATTCAAGGGTTCTGTTTCATTATTCAAATACAATGCCTGCACCAAATTCATCGTTCCTTCTTCTATATGGAATCCTTTGGTCAGCTCTGCCGCCTGCAAAGAGGTCAGACGCATCGCCATATCAATAGAGCCTCCCTTTAAATTCGTTACAAGCATATCCGCATCTGCCACTATTCTAAACTCTACCTCGTCCAGATGCGCCTTTTCTCCCCAGTACTCCTCGTTTTTTTCTAATATAATATTTTCCTGTGGGTTTCTGGAAACATATTGAAATGGGCCGGTTCCGATTGGTTCTGTTTCCGTTTTGTCATAATCTTTCGGCAAAATTGCCGTTGTCATATACGCCAGAAATTCCGTATTCGGCTCACTTAAAACAATCTCAACCGTCTTATCATCTAAGATATTCACACTCTCAATAATAGAATACGCCGATACTAACGGTTCCCCGTTCGACGTATCGGCGCAACGCTCAATTGAATATTTGACATCTTCTGCTGTTACCGCATTTCCATTATGAAACTTCACACCGTCGCGAAGCGTAAACGTATATACTTTCGCATCCTCTGAAATCTCATATTTCTCTGCAATGGCTTCTGTTAAATCACCATTGCTGTCCGGCTTTACAAGTCCCTCAAAAATGTTAAATAAAACCTCTTTCGTTCCTGCCGCTACTGCTTTGTGTGGGTCAAGACTGTCTAAGTCCTGGGAGATTCCAACCTTAATCCTCCCGCCTTCGACCGGTTTTCCTGAAAGTTCCTTCGATTTTGTCGACTCTGCCGCTTCCTTATCACCTGAACACCCGCTCAGTGCAATAGAAAACGTCATTGCTAACACCAAAAGAATACTCCATGCTTTTCTTTTCATGCTTTGTCTCCTTCTTCAAATAACCTTCATTATTAAATTGTCGAGTTTATTGTAAGCGAATTTTTTCTATTTTTCAAGTGCTTAATCACATGATGTTGGAGGCAAAAGATGCCTTTTCATTGTTTTTACTGATTTTTTATACCTCTCCGCGGCGTTTCTTCAGTTCCGCGATATTTGCATCTACTCTCTTCTTATTCAAAGGATAGATGAGCAGCAGCGCCAGCGCAACTGCTACCATACCTATAATCGGTACGATACAGGAGATATTAAAGATTCCGTTTACGACTTCCGGATCAAACGCAGTCGCCTCCGTATATCCGACTATGGAAAGAAGTCCTCCTACCATACCGGAAGATAATGCCTGCCCAATCTTACGTGCAAAAGAATATACAGAATAAATCGTTCCGTCTTCACGCACACCATTTTTTATTTCTGCATCATCGATCACGTCTGTGATCATCGCCCAGATAATCATGTTAAAGAATCCGATCGCCACAAATGCCAGCGTATAGAATGCAACATATACGTAAGGATTCTGCGGTTTCAAGATCATACAGATCAGGAAGAAAAGGGCGCCGATAAGGCAAGATGTCACGGACAGCTCTTTCTTTCCGAATTTTGCAGACAGTTTTGTCGCCAACGGCGCACAGACAACCAAGACCGCAACGCTTCCTGCCAGTGCGGACAGCGATTGTGCCTTTGCACTTCCGTAATAATTCGGGAATACATACGCAGACATTCCCTGCATTCCGAGCATCGCCAGAAGCAGCAGAATGGCAGCTGCGATAATTCCGATCAGCGCACGGTTTGTCACCAGACTGTGAAACATCTTTTTAATATCCAGCTTTTCATTATTGGCAGGAATAGCCACCCGCTCTTTTACCAACGTAAAGCAAAGCATATAACATACAATTGCCAGTACACTGAAGACACCTGCGATCACTGTCATACGGCTTCCGGATAACATTGTCTTCCCATCCACTGTAACATATGCAACCAGCGGCGTTCCGACACCGATCACAAGCCCTGCCAGTGTTGCCCCAATCGTTCTCCATGTAGAAAGAGACGCTCTGTCTTCTGCTTCTGCGGAAATTGCAGACGCCATAGAACCATACGGAATGTTGATAGAGGTATAGAAAATGCTTCCCCAAAGCAAATATGTTACAATCATCCATGCCAACTTAAATCCATAGGACATATCTGCAAATCCCGACTGATAGATCAAGAACGACGCAATTGCAACCGGGCCGCACATTCTGCGGATCCACGGCTTAAATTTTCCGTCCTTTGTCGGCTTAGATCGGTCTACGATCTGTCCCATTGTAACATCTGTTACCGCGTCTACAAACCGCGCCGCCATCATCAGCATACCAACCACTGCCGGCCCCAGTCCCATAATATCTGTATAAAACTTCAACATAAAACTTGAAGATAAGATGAATGTAAAATCATTACCAAAATCTCCGAACATATAACCAATCTTATCTCTCACCCCAAATGCCGGGACATTCTTTGGATTACTCATAATACCGTTCCTTTCCTCATCAAACAATAATCCTTATTCTTTTACTCAATCCTTTTTAATCTTTATAAGTTTGGCATTCAGACTTTCAATAAATCCTTCCGGCATCATGCCGCCTGCCATATCTTTCATCCGTTCCATAGACATGCTCTTCATCATATCCCACATGCCTTCACCCGGAACTACCTTCATATTCATCGCCAACTTCACCGCTTCCTGAACAATCTCCAGTGCTTTCGGATTGGAGGCGATTTCTTCCATGGAATCTTTGATACTGTACATTCCCTCCGGAAATTCCATCGGTGCGGAAAGATCCATATCACCGACCGTCTTGAACCAGTTTGCTACGCCTTCTGCACGTTCGTTTACTTCCGGAAGAACATAGATTTCCGGTTCTTTCTCGACTTTTTCCAGTGTAATGCTGTCTTTCACAGTTCCTGCTGCGGCAAGCACTGTATTCATTCCGTCTTTCAGGGCTACGGTAAATACAAATACCTTATCAGCACTTAACTCGCCTGCCTTTTCGCCGTTCAAATACAGTGTAACCGTCGGTTGGTTGGAATACACCCGGATCTCTGTCGTTTCTCCCGCGCGCTGTGCGTATCTTCTTCCACACACATGCACCATAGGCTCTTTGTTCCAATACGCTTTATATACATAGTAGCTGTCTTTCTTTGTTTTGCGGTCCATCGTTACCAAACCTTTGTTGTTTCTTCCCGACACACCGCCTTCATCACGGGCTGCACATCCGAAATCAAACATATTCCAGACATGTGTAGACCAGATCCAGGGACGCTCATCAAACACCTTTGCCATATGCTCATGGTACAATGCCTGATATTCTTCACTGTAATCCTTACATGCCGGATTCGGTCCGTGATATGTCACAATCCCTTCACATCCGTATTCAGACATTCCGAGGCAGATATCAGGATGCTTCTCATGGAACATATCCAGCCACGGTCCGTTGTCTTCCATTTTGCCGCCATACCAGCCGAAGTAGTGATTATAGCTGATCACATCGGTCAGTGTATGCATCGGCCCGTCTACCGGAGTCATACTTACATGTGCGATCGTTGTCAGTCTGGTTGGATCCAGTTCTTTCGCAAGTGCATTCAGTTCCTTATGGTTCTCAACCAACTGCTCAGAAATTCCTCCGATGAGGATTTCATTGGAAATTCCCCAGAAGCAAATGGACGGATGGTTGTAATTCTGAATGATCAACTCTTTCAACTGACTGATACAGTTCTGATGCGCTTCCGGGTCTTTATTCATCACACTGATAAACGGAATCTCTGCCCATACGACAAATCCCATTTCATCGCATGCATCGTAAAAATCCTGACTATGCTGATAATGTGCGAGACGAATCGTATTTGCGCCAAGTTCCTTGATGATCCTTGCATCTTCGTAGTGATCTTCTCTTGTCAACGCATTCCCCTTATATAACTGATCCTGATGACGGCTTACACCACGCAGCGGTGTTTCCACACCATTAATGATAAACCCTTTGTTCGAATCACAAGAGAAACTTCTCACACCGGTCTGTACGGAAATTTCATCAAACGCTTCATTTCTTCTCTGCAAAGCTGCTGTTACCGTATACAGATAAGGGGAGTCAATCTCCCACAGCTTTGCATCCGGTACATAGATCTTCACTCTTGTGTCGTCAGCCGGACGGCATGCAGATGCTACCTCGTGCCCCTCTGCATCACAAATGGAATATAATACGGTAAAGTTTTCATCCGCATTTTTGACATAAGAAACAATATCGAATTCTGCCCCGCCGCACTCGCACGGAGTCGGTGTTACCTGAATTCCCGATCCTCCGTAATATTCCAGATCAAAATGTGTTTCCGGTACGCTGATGATGTTCACACCACGGTACAGACCGCCATAGAACGTAAAGTCTGCGGACTGCGGATACACACTGTCCTTATGCTCATTGCTGCAGGCAACCACCAGCAGGTTGTCCTCTCCAGCTTTGCACAAATCTGTTACATCTGCACGGAAGATCGAATATCCGCCTTCATGGTACGTAGCCTCTGTTCCGTTTACATATACCGTTGCCTGCTGTCCTGCCGCCAAGATCTCAACAAATACCCGGCTGCCGCCAAACGCCTGCTTCGGTGTTGCAAATGTCTTCGCATACCAGTATCTGCCTTTGTCATAGCTGCCATTTCCGTCGTGACCGTCAACGGCATTCCATGTATGCGGCAGATCCACCTGCTGCCAATCTGTAGGAAGTGCGGACGGAAGCCCTGCATCCTCTTGAATAAATTTCCAGTTCTGATTTAAGCGAATAATTTTGCGCATATTGCTTTTGCCTCCTTTTTGAATCCCTATCAAATATGTACACAATAACTCTTATTGGTGGCTCTATTTTAACCATTATGTATTGTTTCCGTCAGGAAATTTTTTATCTGTTTCCGTATTTTTTTACCCACTCTTGCTTTTTCATAAAAATTATACGATAATAGAAAATGATTTTACGATTATTTCACCTTTTACATAACTTATAGTTTATTCAAAGAAAGGATTCTTATGCATTACGAAGCAGAATATCAATTTTTCAGACGAATTTTGAAAAACAGACATATCAACACAACTCCGGTTTGGACTGGTCAAAACACATTTCCCGAATTTGATCTGGGGCTGAGACGTATGATCTATAACGCTGAGGACTACGGAAGATTTTACGATTCCTTTCAAAAACTGAACACTGCGGATACGATTTTCCGCATTCAGGACGAATACCTGTGCAGCTATATCTTTTTTGCATTTCCGGACGCAGCAACAGAAAATGCCCCCTCCCTCTTCATTATCGGACCATATACTACCGGAGAGATCACGAAACAGATGCTTTTGAATCTTGCCGAAGGGCTTTCTATCTCTCCACATCAATTTACACAGCTTACCAAATACTATTCTGATATTCCTATTTTAGGAAATGAGGAAGAGCTTTTTTCATTGGTCACAACATTCGGGGAATACCTTTGGGGCAGTCCGGATAATTTCACAGTAGAATATATGGATAAATTCGGAATGTCAGACAACTTAGAGCCCGTCGCATCCAGGCCGGACTATCGTGAACCGGAAGATGCCTTTCTGAGCATGAAGTCTCTGGAATCCCGCTACGCCTGTGAAAACAGCCTGATCCATGCCGTTTCGCAGGGATTGATACACAAAGCAGAGGTTGCCTTTTCCGGAAACAGCGTTCTCAATCTGGAAAAAAGACTTTCAGATCCGGTGCGGGATATAAAAAATTATTGCATCATTATGAACACATTATTGCGAAAAGGTGCGGAACAGGGAGATGTGCATCCCCTTCACATTGACAATCTGTCCTCTCGTTTTGCCCGGAAGATCGAACAGATCACTTCCTATGAAGCAGGAATAACACTTCAAAAGGAAATGATCCATAAATACTGTCTGTTAGTAAAAAATCACTCGATGAAGGGATTTTCTCTTTTGATCCAGAAGGTGATAACAAGGATCGATTCCGATCTCACCGCGGACTTGAGTTTGAAAACGCAGGCAAAACTTTTGAATGTCAATGCCAGTTATCTTTCTACACTATTCAAAAAAGAAACAGATATGACTCTGACCGATTATGTGAATAAAAAACGAATCGACAATGCCGTATTTCTTCTGAATTCCACCAAAATGCAGATTCAGACGATCGCACAATACTGCGGCATCCCCGATGTGAATTATTTTACAAAGCTATTTAAAAGATATATTGGGAAAACCCCGAAAGAATATCGGGGGGAGATTTCATAAAAAAGAGGGAGTACATACAAAATACTAATCTTAGAAATAGAAATACCCTGCGAAATATACCGGCGCCCAAAGGGTACTCGTTTCCGCAGGGTATCTCTATTTATCCTGTTTTTCTAATTTCATTTTAGGAGCTTTTGCTCCCCGGATTTACAATATGATTGATTTAAGAGTTCTTTACTCCATATATCCACCTTTCATCGGAGAAACTGCATGCTCTGAGTATATTTTCAAAACGCCTTTTGTATATTTCTGCGCCTTCGGATGCCATACCCGTCTGCGTTCTTCCAGAATCTTTTCCACCTCTTCTTTGGGAAGTTTTTGACCTTTGACTCCCACAATTTCCAAAATCCTGTTCGGAATGTCAATATGGATCAGATCCTCTTCCTCTACCAACGCGATCGGACCTCCGTCAGCAGCCTCCGGTGAGACATGCCCGATTGCAGGTCCTTTAGACGCACCGGAAAATCTGCCGTCTGTGATCAGCGCAATGGATTTTCCCAATTCCGGATCGGAAGAAATCGCTTCTGTTGTATAGAACATTTCCGGCATGCCGGAACCTTTCGGTCCCTCATAGCGGATAAATACCGCATCTCCGGGCTGAATCTTATGAGACAATATTGCTGCTATCGCATCTTCCTCACAGTCAAACGGTTTGGCTTTTAACACCGCCTTAAACATTTCCTTCGGTACGGCAGAGTGCTTTACAACAGAACCTTCTGGCGCCAAATTTCCTCTCAAAATAGCAACGGTTCCGTTTTTCCCTATTGGTTTATCAAATGGTCGGATCACATCTGTTCTTTTTAATCCCCATGGTTCCAGATATTTTTCACATTTTTCATAAAAACCGCTTTTCTTCAATTCTTCCAGATTCTCTCCCAATGTCTTACCTGTTACCGTCATTACATCCAGATGAAGCTGCGATTTGATCTCCTCCATCACTGCCGGAACGCCTCCCGCATAATAGAAAAACTGTGCAGGCCATTTCCCTGCCGGACGGATATCCAACAGATAATGTGCCCCTCTATGCATTCTGTCAAATGTATCTGCATCCAGTTCCAATCCCAATTCATGTGCCATTGCCGGAATGTGTAGCAATGAGTTTGTAGAGCCGGAAATTGCAGCATGAACCATGATCGCATTTTCAAATGCCTTCCTTGTTACGATATCACCGGCTTTGATTCCTTTCTTTACCAGTTCCACAACCTGTTTTCCTGCTTTATATGCCATTTCCTTCAGATCATCGCAGGTTGCCGGCATCAATGCGGAGCCCGGAAGCATCAACCCCAATGCCTCTGCCATAATCTGCATAGTAGAAGCTGTTCCCATAAAAGAACACGCACCGCAGGAGGGACAAGCATTTTGCTTATAATAAGTCAGTTTGTCATCCGTAATTTCTCCTCTCTGACACATTGCTGAGTACATTCCAATCTGTTCTAGCGTCAATAGGTCCGATCCCGCATCCATAACGCCTCCGGTAATTACGATGGACGGCATATCCAACCTCGCCAACCCCATTAAACATGCCGGAACAGACTTATCGCAGCTCGCAATAAACACACCCCCGTCAAATCCGGTAGAATTCCCGTGAATTTCAATCATGTTAGCAATCATATCACGATGTACAAGCGAATAATTAATTCCATCATGCCCTTGTGCAATTCCATCACAGATATCTGTCGTAAAATATTTTGCCCCTTTCGCTCCTACCTCAGTAATTCCCCTGATCGCCTCATCCACAAACCGATTCAGATGGGCGCTTCCCGGATGGCTGTCTCCAAATGTACTTTCCACAAGAATCTGCGGTTTATCTAAATCTTCAATACTCCATCCCATACCCATTTTTAACGGATCATTCTCCGGCGCTAGTTTTCTTACTCTTTGACTGTTCAGTTCCATTTCGATTCCTCCTCTTTATATCGAATGCACTATTTTTGTTTTGTTCTGATATCATACTAACATCATCCCATTTTGTTTCAAGTCATCAGATAGCTATTCTACTTTTTGCTAAATAATTTTTTTATTTTTTGTGCATTCCAGACAATATCGTATATGTTTTTATTGATTTACATACATTCGTTCTTCTTTTTCAGATAATCTCTTTTAAATACGTCTGACGTCTCACACATTCGACTACTATATTTCTATCCCCACAAATAAGTCTGCCTACATCCTTATTACATATATGGCTACACAAAAAAGAAGACATCCATTTTCTATTTTTCAAAATGAATGTCTTCTTTTTATTTATTTCTTTTCCTATGATTCTTTTATGATTCTGCGGATCATATTACGATTGTATGTCATATGCATCATCATTGCTGTTTTAGCCCCAATCGGATCACGCTCTACAATTGCATCTACTATATTTCTATGGGTTTCGATAGTCTCTTGTTTCAAATTTTTATGTGTCACATTCGCAAACATCATAACCGCTGTGTCAATAATCGGGATCAGCTGTTCCACCACCTTATTCTTGGAGCATTCTGCAACACAAGTATGAAATATGATGTCCTCTCTGATATAATCTTCTCCGGTCAGAATTTTACGTTCTACTGTGTCGCATACTTCTGTCAGTTTTGCAATATCTTCTGCCGTTGCATTGCGCGCCGCCATCTCTGCCATCCCGGGCTCCAACAGGAGCCGTACTTCTACCAAATCCAATGCCAGTGTCATTTTGTCTGTAAGCCCCTGTAGTCCTAACGGATCCATATCTACAGGTACTGTGCCGACCACATATGTCCCGGAACCTCTGCGTATTTCTAAAACACCTTTCGATACCAACTGCTTAACTGCTTCCCGAATCGTGCTGCGTCCAACTCCAAAGCGTTCCCCCAATTCAAATTCATTTGGAAGTTTCTCTCCGATCTCAAACGGCGTTTCTATAATATATTGAAAAATCTCGTCCTCAATCTGCTCTGCGAGCAATTTGCTTTTTATATTTGATAAAGATTTCATAGGAATACCCTCTGTTTCTTACAGCTCAAACCCAAAATAACGAACCGCATTATTATAAGAAATACCTTTTATCATCTTTTCAAGTACCTTATAATCTGCCGGATACTCTCCGTTCTCTACCCAGCCGCCGATCAGTTCGCAGAGAATCCTTCTGAAATACTCATGTCTTGTATAGGAAAGCAGACTTCTGGAATCTGTCAGCATGCCGATAAAGTTGCCCAACAATCCCAAATTCGCCAGAGAAGTCATCTGCTCGATCATACCGGTTTTGTTATCATTGAACCACCAGCCGCTGCCCTGCTGGATCTTTCCCGCCGTCTCCGGACCCTGGAAACATCCGATAATTGTTCCGATTGCCGCATTGTCCACCGGATTCAGGGAATACAGAATCGTCTTCGGAAGTTCATCCGTTTCCGCCAATGCGTTCAGATAATCCGCCATCTCAGAAGACGGCGCAAAATTATTGATACAGTCAATTCCCGCATCCGGTCCGAGCTTACGGAAAATACTCCGGTTATTATCACGCTTTACTCCGTAATGAAGCTGCATCACCCAGTTTCTCTTATGGTATTCTTTGCCAAGCGCTGTCATATACGCCGTCTTAAACTGCAATTCCTCTTGACGGCTCACTTTTTCTCCTGCCAGACGTTTTGCGAAAATTTTCTCGATCTCCTCTTCTGAAGCCGGAGCATACATCACATACTCCAGACCGTGGTCGGAAATGGTACATCCGTTTGCAGCAAAGAAATCCATGCGATTCTTCAGAGCTTCGATCAAAGCATGAAAGCTATTGACCTGAATGCCGCTTACTTCACTCAATTTCGCCAGATACTCCAAATAGTCCGGTTTCTCCAGATTCATTGCCTTGTCCGGTCTCCATGCCGGAAGTACCTGTACGTCAAACGTATCGTCTTCTGCAATCTTCTTATGCCATTCCAAAGAATCCACCGGATCATCTGTTGTACAAACGAGTGTAACATTGGACTGCTTGATCAGATTACGTGCGCTCATATCTGCCTGCGCCAGCTTTGCGTTACACAGATTCCACACTTCCTCTGCTGTCTCCCCGTTCAGATATCCGTCATATCCGAAATATCTCTTCAACTCCAAATGACTCCAATGATACAACGGATTGCCGATCGCCATTTCCAAAGTTTCCGCCCATTTCTGAAATTTCTCTCTGTCTGTCGCGTCTCCGGTAATGTATTTCTCTTCCACGCCGTTGGAACGCATCTGACGCCATTTGTAATGATCGCCGCCCAACCATACCTGTGTAATGTTCTCAAATTTTCTATCCTCATAAATCTCCTGCGGATTCAGATGACAATGATAATCCAGAATCGGCATTACTTCTGCATACTCATGATACAGCTTCTTCGCTGTCTCTGTAGAAAGTAAAAATTCCTCATCCATAAATGCCTTCATAGCCTAATATCCTCCTAACCTTATTCACAATTTCCATGTAATTTTCAATCTTCATTTTATTATACTTTCCCTGCTTTTTGGAATCAATAAAATCCTGATAGAAATATAGCTGCCACAAAAGTGACAGCCACATCTCAGCATAGCAAATAGGGATTATTTATTATCTCTGGACACGTCCGGAGGCATCGCCGCCGGCAAGTTTTGCAACTTCGTCCATAGAGACCATATTGAAGTCACCCTCGATGGAGTGTTTCAGACAGGATGCCGCAACTGCAAATTCAATTGTTGCCTGCGCATCATATCCGTTCAGTGTTGCTGCAATCAGTCCGCCTCCGAAGCTGTCTCCGCCTCCGACACGGTCTACGATATGCATCTTATATTTTTTACTAAAGTAATAGTCTGTTCCGTCATATAACATTGCAGACCAGAGATTGTCATTTGCAGAAAGAGATTCACGCAGTGTGATTGCCACTTTCTCGAATCCGAAGCGGTCAGCAAGCTGTTTTGCAACATCCTTGTAACCTTCGTGATTTACTTCACCTGCATATACGTCTGTATTCGCAGCTTTGATACCGAATACATCAGATGCATCTTCCTCATTTGCGATACAAACATCAACGTATTTGCACAGTTCGCCCATAACCTGTCCTGCTTTTTCTTTGCTCCACAGCTTGTTTCTGTAGTTCAGGTCGCAAGAAATCTTAACGCCCGCTTCTTTTGCAGCCTTACAAGCCTCAAGACAGATCGCTGCCACATTGTCGTTCAGCGCCGGTGTAATTCCTGTAAAGTGGAACCATTCTGCACCGTCAAAAATTTCTTTCCAGTTAAAATCTTCCGGAGCTGCTGTGTAGATAGAAGAACCTGCTCTGTCGTAAATAACCTTAGACGGTCTCTGTGAAGCGCCCTTCTCCAGGAAATAAATACCAACTCTGTCACCGCCGCGAGCGATGAAAGATGTGTCTACACCATACTTTCTCAGAGAGTTTACTGCTGCCTGTCCGATCTCGTGCTTCGGAAGCTTTGTAACGAACTTTGCATCAAAACCATAATTTGCAAGAGAAACTGCTACGTTAGCCTCTCCACCGCCGTATGTTGCATCAAGTGTCTCAGCCTGTACGAAACGATAATATCCTTCCGGCGCCAGTCTTAACATGATTTCTCCGAATGTAATAACTTTCTTGCTCATAATTCTCCTCTTTCTTCTGTATTATTTTATGATTGGTTTCTGTTCTTTCTCAAATACAAACCGATACTTTTTATTTGTTTCTGATGTCAGCTACAAGCTGCACTGCTTCTTTTACAAGAGCTGTAATCTCATCAAACTTGCCTTCTTTTACAAGATCGCCTTTTACCATCCAGCTTCCGCCGCATGCTACGATCTTATCACATGTCAGGTAGCTTTCCAAATTCTTCGCGCTCACTCCGCCTGTCGGCATAAACTTCACACCTACATAAGGCGCTGCCAGAGCCTTGATCGTTGCAACTCCGCCAAACTGCTCTGCCGGGAAGAACTTCACAACCTTCAGCCCTCTCTTCACAGCCTGTGCAACCTCTGACGGTGTAATACATCCCGGATATACCGGAATATCTTTGCTCAAACAATAATCAACAATCTCCGGATCAAATCCCGGGCTTACAATGAACTTTGCGCCTGCCGCAACCGCACGGTCAACCTGATCGATCGTCAGTACAGTCCCTGCTCCGACGAACATATCCGGATACTCTGTTGTCATGATACGGATAGATTCTTCTGCTGCTTCTGTACGGAATGTTACTTCTGCGCACGGAAGTCCGCCTTCACATAATGCCTTTGCCAACGGCGCAGCATCTTTTGCGTCATTCAAAACAACTACCGGTACTACACCCATTTTCTGAATCGTCTCTGAAACATTGCTCATCTTTTCATTCTCCTTATCTGCTTGCTTTGAGTTCCGTATAAAAAACGCTCTCTGCAATCGCTCTGTAAGTTTTCGTCGTTTCATATTATGGAACTTAATTTCGTATTGTGAACCTTGTGTTTTTTATTATACTCGCTATTATGCCCTTGTCAACACATTTCAATCTGTTTTCATCATTTTTATAACTTTTTATGACTTTTATACAAAGCAGCTTCTTCTATTCCTAAATGTATCGCCTTTCTTCTGGATAATTCTCACAAATCGCAGCTGCTTTGTATCTTACTTCTGAACGAGATGAACGGCAAATCCGCCCACTTCTTCTTTCATATAAACAGCAATCATCTTTTCATTTTTATATTTTGCTGTCTCCATATCAAACTCTACGCCTGTCGACTCCAAATACTTCACAGCGCCCTCGATGTCCGTCGTACCGATCGCGATATGTCCGTTTTTCCCCAAATACGGTGTCTTCATAACTTCTACGCCTGTTCCTGCAAAAACAGAACTGTTTCCAACCTTTTTCGGAAAACCGAAAAGCACTTCAAACCGTGCTGCCACCTTCACTGCTTCTTCTTCATTTTCACAGTTAATGCCAACGTGACGTACCTCAAATCCAAAATCTTTTTTCATTTCTTCGCTCATGTTTTTCTCCTTTCCTGAATCTTTCTTTCAGTTTCACAATATGGAATAAAATTTCATATTGTGGATTTTTCTTTTATTATACATCGTGAAATTCTACTGTCAATCTGTTTTCTCTTAAAAGATTGCCTTTTCGGAAAAAGCATGCTACAATTCCTGTATAGTTTCATATAATGAAATGTGGTTTTGTCATATGATACACGCTTTGCATAGATTTTTCCAATGCCATAAATACAAATAAGACTTTACGAATGGAGGAGCCCATATGAATAACGAAGCGGAAAATGAAAAGCAAGAGATACAAAAAAATCCGATTCAGGTATCTGAACGCATTTTCAATGTAATCGAGTGTCTCGCCCAGAACGGAGCAATGGGACTTCAGGATTTGAGTACGGAACTGAATCTGAATAAAAGCACCGTTCATCGGATTTTAAACTCCCTTATCTGCATGGATTATGTCCGTCAGGACGCTGAAACCTCTAAGTATAGTCTGAGTTTCAAAATCTGCGGTTTATCCAATCAGATTTTATCTCAAAACAGCATGATTGACATTGCGCGCCCTTTTATCAAAGAGCTTTCCGCCAATTCCGGAGAGACGGTTCATCTCGTCCAACTTGACGGCATAAATGCAACTTACATTGACAAAGTAGAAGCTTCTCAAAATTCTGTACGCATGATTTCTATGGTCGGAAAAAGTATTCCGCTGTATTGCTCCGGTGTCGGAAAGGCAATTCTGGCAGATATGCCGAATTCTAAAATCGAATCTATCTGGAAACTAAGCTTCATTCATCAGCTTACAGAGCATACCGTTACCAGATTTGTAGATTTTATGAATCTTATAGAAGAAACCCGCAGATCCGGATATGCTCTGGACAACGAGGAAAATGAGATCGGCGTGCGCTGCATCGCCGTTTCCCTAAAAAGCTACAACGGGAAATCAACACATGCAATCAGCATTTCCGCACCAAAGGACCGCATGAGTGATAACCGCATTTTAGAATTGAAAGAAATGATCTTAAAAACAAAACAACAAATTGAAAGTAATATTTATTAATATTTATAAGAAGTTTTTAGCAGTAAATGCATTGACACTATTTTTCTGCTGTGCTAAGATGAAGTAAATTCGTTGAAACCTCTTGAATCTCATAATGGGAGACTGGAGGCGGAGAATACTCTGGAAAAACTCATGTATGAGTACCGAAGGTGTAAGGTCCGGTTGGACTGAATCTCTCAGGTAAAGGAGACAGAGTGGTGATATCCCGTTTTTATGATTCAAGGAGAGGTATATTATCAGCTTTTCTCATAGTTATATGTGTTTTTTCAGAGCAGTCGGTTTATCGGCTGCTCTTTTTTGATATTACAGGCTTGCCAGAACACTTTGTGTGCAGCAATCTGTTGTAATTTCAAAGACTATATCTATATTGTATCTAAAGGAGAAAGAAAAATGTCTGAAATTTTATTACCGATTGTTCAAACAATCAACAGTTATTTGTCCGACTATATTTTATTCTTTATGCTGATCGCAGTCGGACTCTTCTATTCTGTCAAAACCCGTTTTGTCCAAGTGCGCTGTTTCAAAGAGGGCATGTCTCGTGTATTCGGAACACTGACACTTAACGGCAAAAAGCATGATTCCGGGATGAGTTCTTTCCAGGCTCTTGCAACCGCAATCGCAGCTCAGGTCGGAACCGGAAATATCGTCGGCGCTTCCGGCGCAATCCTTACCGGTGGTCCCGGCGCTATTTTCTGGATGTGGATCATCGCTTTCTTTGGCATGGCAACGATTTATGCCGAAGCAACGCTTGCGCAGGAAACTCGTATTGTACAAAAGGACGGAACGATCAAAGGCGGACCGGTTTACTATATCACAACTGCATTCAAAGGTTCTCTGGGCAAATTTCTTGCAGGCTTCTTCGCAATCGCAATTACACTGGCGCTGGGCTTCTTCGGATGTATGGTACAGTCCAACTCGATTGGCTCCACCTGCGAAACAGCCTTTGGTATTCCTGCTTGGATTGTAGGAATTATTCTTGTGATCATCTGCGGATTTATTTTCCTCGGAGGGATCCAACGACTTGCATCTGTAACCGAAAAGTTAGTTCCGATCATGGCTGCTGTCTTTCTGCTTGGAGGTCTTGTTGTTCTGATTGTAAGGTTCAAGTATTTGCCGGAGACCTTCGGAATGATTTTTACATACGCATTCCAGCCTCAGGCTATTATCGGAGGTTCTTTCGGAGCTGCGATCAAAACCGCAATGACTCAAGGTGCAAAGCGCGGTCTTTTCTCAAATGAAGCAGGTATGGGATCTACCCCTCACGCCCATGCACTGGCACAGGTAAAATCCCCTCATGAACAAGGCTGTGTTGCTATGGTCGGCGTATTCATCGACACCTTCGTTGTACTGACATTAAATGCCTTGGTCGTGATTTCTACACTGTATACAAAAGACGGAATTCTTGCAAACGGCTACATCGGTTCTGCTCCGGAAGCCGTTGATAAGACCAATCTTGCCCAAACCGCATTCGGCGCAGTATTCGGAGAACAACTCGGTGCGCAGTTTGTCGCAGTTACATTATTCTTCTTTGCATTTTCCACGATCCTCGGTTGGAATTTGTTCGGAAAAATCAATGTTTCATATTTATTCGGTGAAAAGTCTACTAAGATTTACACTGTGATCGCACTCGTATTCATCTTCCTCGGAACACTTGCTTCCAACGACCTCGTATGGGAGCTGTCCGACATGTTCAATAACTTAATGGTAATTCCAAATGCACTCGCACTGTTTGCACTGGGCGGTATGGTAACGAACGCTATGAAAAGAGTGAAGAAACTTCCTTAAAATATTCTGTAAAGAAAGAAACTCCTTTTACAAAAAACTCCTGATTTCGGAAACATAATCATTATTCCGAAATCAGGAGTTTTACGGTTATACGTCTGATTCATAAATTCTTTTATTGACTCTTATACATACTTTTTCAGTGTCTCTCGTACTGCCCCGACACCAGCCGTCAATTCCTTAAAGTATCCGCATACTTTCTCAGCCATGCCTACCTCATACAAGTTCACACCGAAAATCTCTTTGTTTTCCAGTACCGGCTTCAGTGCTGTTTCGATTTCATTGACCTCACCGACTTCTCCCAGCTTGAATCCTGCTACGTACGGACAAACCGTGTCCAAAAGCGGATCCGGGCTCAATTCAAATGCTTTTCCCTCGTCATCCACTGCCATCAAGTAACGCAGCCAACCTGCAAATACAAGCGGAATCAGTTTCAGGGATGCTACATCCAATTCTTTAGACTCTGCATAAGCCTTGATCGTTTCACCAAAACGGATTGCCAGCTTCTGTGAAGTGTCTGTTGCAATTCGCTGCGGTGTATCCGGCATAAACGGATTCGGTACACGTACCCTAAGCACAGTGTCGATAAATTCTTTCGGATCGAGGATACCCGGATTTACCACTACCGGAAGTCCCTCTGTATATCCTACGGTTTCTACCAGTTTCTTCAACTCTCGATCCTTCATTTCATCAGAAATCTTCTCGTATCCGAGAATACAGCCGTATACCGCCAGACAGGTATGGAGCGGATTCAAACAAGTACAAACCTTCATCTTCTCGACCTTATCTACCGTCTCTCTGTCCGTAAACATCAATCCGCCCTTTGTCAGATCCGGGCGTCCGTTTGGAAAATCATCCTCAATTACAAGATACTCTGTCTCCTCCGCATTCACAAACGGAGCCACATAAGTATTCTTAGAAGTGATGACCGGATCTAACTCTTCTACACCATCTTCCAAAAGAATCGCTTCTACGGAAGCATCCGGTCTCGGTGTGATCTTATCGATCATGCTCCATGTAAAAGAAACTTTATCAGAATCGATATATTCTGCAAACCCCTGCTCTGCCTTGCCGTTCTCAGCCCAAGCTTTGGCAAACGCCGCAACTGCCGCATACAGCTTATCTCCGTTATGAGAGCAGTTATCTGTGCTGACCATTGCTATCGGAAGTTCTCCGGTTTTGTATCTTGCATACAGAAGTGAGGTTACTTTTCCCATATAGCTTTCCGGCTTCTCTGGACCAGCCGCAAAATCAGCAGTTACATCGGCAAGCTGCTTGCCTTTTCCGTTTACAAGGCTATAGCCTTTTTCTGTAATTGTAAATGTTGCAAGCTGCAGAGATTCTTTTGTGAAAATCTCTTTCAATCTTGCATAAGCCGTATCGTTCTGCGAATCCAACGGAAGAGACTCTGCAACACTGCCTACAACCGTCTTCTCGATACTTCCGTCTGCCTTTAATGTTGCAACAATTCCAAGATTGTCATGAGGTGCATACATTTTTTCAACGATTTCATAATCAAATCCCTCTGCAACAATCAGACCTCTGTCAAGACTGCCGTTATTCAGCATATTCTGCACTACATTTGCGTGAAATGCGCGGAACAGATTTCCCGCCCCAAAATGGATCCAGAACGGATTTTCTTTCGTTGCCGCAATCATCTTGTCCATATCATAGTTCGGAAGATTGTAGCCCTTTGCTTCCCACTGTGCTCTGTCTGCAATTCCCTGTAAATTTAATTTCATATTTGCTTTTCCTTTCTTAAATCCCACGTGTAGATGCCTTATCGATTGCTTCCCACAATCCGTTCAGGTAAGTTGCGCCAAGCGCTCTGTCATACAGACCATATCCCGGCATTGCAACTTCATCCCAGATCATACGTCCATGATCCGGGCGGATCGGGCCGTCAAATCCGATATCATACAGTGCTTTCATAATCTCATACATATCAAAGGTTCCGTCACTGGACAGATGTGCCGCTTCCTCAAAGTTGGTTGGTGTTATGAATTTCAGGTTACGCACATGTGCAAAATGAATTCTGCCTTTCAGAGAACGGATCATATCCGGCAGATCGTTTGCAAGATTTGTTCCGTAGGAACCTGAGCAGAATGTCACTCCGTTATGCGGATTGTCTACCATGTCCATCATGCGGAGAATATTTTCTTTATTGATGATGATTCTCGGAAGTCCGAATACACTCCATGCCGGATCATCCGGATGAATTGCCATGTTGATGTCATATTTGTCACAAACCGGCATGATCTTCTCCAGAAAATATTTCAAGTTCTCGAACAGCTTTTCATCATCAATGTCTTTGTACATCTCAAACAGCTCTTTCACTCTCGCCATGCGCTCCGGCTCCCAGCCCGGCATGATCGTTCCGTTCATATCTCCTGCGATAGACTCAAACATTTTCTCCGGATCGATCGCGTCTACTGCTTCCTGTGTATAGGCAAGTACCGTAGATCCGTCCGGTCTTACACGTGCCAGCTCTGTCCGTGTCCAGTCAAAAACCGGCATAAAGTTGTAACATACAAGGTGGATATCTTCTTTTCCGAGATTTTCAAGTGTCTCAATATAATTTTCAATATACTGTTCTCTTTCCGGTGCTCCTGTCTTGATCGCATCGTGAATGTTTACACTCTCAATACCGGACAGGTTCAGTCCTGCCGCCTCTACTTCCTCTTTCATTGCACGGATGCGCTCACGGCTCCATACCTCTCCCGGTTCTGTATCATACAGTGTTGTTATCACTCCTGTTACTCCCGGAATCTGGCGAATCTGTTTCAATGTTACTGTGTCAAATTTTGCTCCATACCATCTCAATGTCATTTCCATAGGGCTTTGTTCCTCTCTTTCTCAAAATCGTGTAGCCGCTCCGTTTTTCCGACCGCACACTTGTCTCATAAGCTATGCCTATTATAGTTTAAATACAAAAAAAATCCAATTGGAGAAATTGTTGTATACATTGCAAAAATTGCGGTTTTCGTGTATCCTATATTTATATAAACCGCTTTCATCCACTATTTTTAGAGAAATGGACCATTTTCAGATTGTTAATTTTTATGTGAAGGAGCCGCAGCTTTATGAGAAAAAATCTGCAGACTACATTCAGCACACGACAAAATATGTTGTCGCGTGATTTTGAAATTTACTACTATAGTGATTCTTACCAACACAGTCTCTATTATAATGTGAACAGCCACACGCACAATTATTACGAATTTTATTTTTTTCTGGAAGGAAATGTTTCCATGAACATTCAAGGGGCGCTTCATCCTCTCAGCCCCGGAGATATTGTGATCATTCCGCCCAATATACAACACTATGCCATCCTGCATGATACCGCCACACCGTACCGCCGTTTTGTCTTCTGGCTTAGTGTAGAATACTGTAATGAACTCCTACAGATTTCCCCGGACTACGTTTATCTGATGCAGCACGCACTTGTCCGGAAACAATATTTGTTTCATTATGATATCATCGCATTCAATTCTCTTCAGTCAAAAGTCTTCCGTCTGATTGAAGAAATGCACTCCAACCGTTTTGGCAGAGATGCAAAAGTCTCTCTCTGCGTTCACGACCTGATCCTGCACTTGAACCGCACGATCTATGAAGCAGAGCATCCCAAATCGCCGCGGGAGGAAGAACACTTATACCAGAATCTAATGCACTATATCGAAGATCATCTGGAAGAGGATCTTTCTCTGGAGCATCTGGCAAAGCAATTTTATGTAAGCAAATATCATATCTCCCATGTATTTAAAGAGAACATGGGGTTGTCTGTACATCAGTTCATTACAAAAAAGCGGCTTACTTTCTGCCGGGATGCGATTTTAACAGAGGGAAACATCAGTGATATATATCTAATGTACGGATTCAAAGACTACTCTAGCTTTTTCCGGGCTTTTAAGAAAGAGTTTGGCATGTCCCCGAAAGAATACCGAGAATTATTCTCACAGGAAATCAAACGGTAGGAACGGTTTTATCACATATTTCGATTCATTCTGTCTAAAGACAAAGAGAACACCCGGCTCTAAATGAGCTTCGGCTGTTCTCTTTTGTCTTCTTATATTTTTCGAAAGCTATATGGAAATTATTCCTGTATCCCTCTCATTGTAAGCTGGATCCGTTTTTTCTTCAGGTCTACGCTCATCACCTTTACATCCACGATATCTCCTACGCTCACCGCCTCCAACGGATGCTTGATATAACGGTCTGTGATCTGGGAAATATGCACCAGACCATCCTGATGAACGCCGATATCTACGAACACACCAAAGTCGATCACATTTCGTACCGTTCCCTTCAGTATCATACCCTCTTTCAAATCTTTCATTTCCAAAACGTCTGTCCGAAGAATCGGCTTCGGCATCTCTTCTCGTGGATCGCGGGCCGGCTTTTCCAGTTCCTTTACAATATCCCGAAGCGTGATCTCTCCGATTTCCAGTTCTTCTGCCAGCTTCTTATAATCTCTGATCGTCAAAGACAGTCCTGTCAGATTTCCGCCTGTGATATCTTCCGGTTTGAACCCTTGCTTATGCAACAGCTTTTCCGCCGCCTCATAGGATTCCGGGTGAACCCCTGTTGCATCCAGTGGGTTACTTCCTCCCTGGATCCGCATAAATCCGGCGCACTGTTCAAACGCTTTCGGTCCCAGCTTTGCTACCTTCAAGAGTTCCCGACGATCTGCAAAACGTCCGTTTTCCTCACGATATGCCACAATATTCTTTGCAATTGCATTGCTGATCCCGGAAATATAGGACAATAGCGGGGCAGAAGCCGTATTCAGGTCTACCCCCACTTTATTTACACAGTCCTCTACAACACCGTTCAGCGATTCCCCTAATTTCTTCTGGTTCATATCGTGCTGATACTGACCGACACCAATCGATTTCGGATCGATCTTTACCAATTCTGCCAATGGATCCTGCAAACGTCTTGCAATAGACGCCGCACTTCTCTGCCCTACATCAAACTTCGGGAATTCCTCTGTCGCCAGCTTACTTGCCGAATACACAGATGCTCCTGCCTCATTGACAATGACATACTGGACTTTTTCGGGAATCTCTTTTAACAATTCTACTATAAACTGCTCAGATTCTCTGGATGCGGTTCCGTTTCCGAGAGAAATCAGGGATACGTTATATTTCGGAATGATTTTTTTCAACAAATCTTTTGATGCCTTGATCTTCGCCGGAGTTGTCGGCGCCGTCGGATAAATGACGGTTGTTCCGAGTACTTTTCCCGTCGCATCTACGACTGCCAGCTTACATCCTGTGCGAAATGCCGGATCCCACCCCAATACCACCTTTCCGGTGATCGGCGGCTGCATCAAAAGCTGATACAGGTTCTTGCCAAAAACTTCTATCGCTCCGTCTTCTGCCCTTTCTGTTAGTTCATTTCGAATCTCACGCTCAATTGCCGGAGCGATCAATCGCTTATAGCTATCCTCAACCACTTCCTGCAAAACCGGAGTTGTATAGGGATTCTCCTTATGGATCACCTGTTTCTGCAAGTACCGCAAAATATCCGCTTCCGGTGCTTCCACCTTAACCGTCAGAAATTTTTCTTTTTCTCCGCGGTTCAGTGCCAATATCCTGTGTCCTGCCAGCTTAGAAACCGGTTCTTCAAATTCATAATACATTTCATACACGGATTCTTCCTCTGCATCTTTTGCGGCAGAAATAACTTTTCCTTTCTGCATGGTCTGTTTCCGAATCCAGCTCCGGTAATCCGCCTCATCAGAAACCGATTCGGCAATGATGTCCATTGCTCCCGCCAATGCTTCTTCTGCTGATCTGACTTCCTTTTCCTCTGAAATATAGTTCTGAGCCTCATTTTCTAATGGTTCTTTCGTCTGCTGCAAGACAATAAATGCCGCCAGTGGCTCCAGTCCCTTTTCTTTTGCGATCGTTGCACGTGTCCGACGTTTCGGACGATACGGCCGATATAAATCTTCTACAACAACCAATGTCTCCGCCGCAAGGATCTGCGCCTTTAATTCTTCTGTCAGCTTTCCCTGCTCTTCAATGCCGGACAGCACCTGCTCCTTTTTCTCTTCCAAATTCCGCAGATACAACAATCTCTCATGCAGCTTACGAAGCTGCTCATCGTTTAGCGAACCCGTCACTTCTTTTCTGTATCGAGAAATAAACGGAATGGTGTTCCCCTCATCGATCAATTGTACTGCCGCATCGATCTGCCAGCGTTGTACTTCCAATTCTCCCGTCAGTTTTTGATTAATATCCATGTTTTTTACTCCCTTATCCTCTTTTTTCTTATCACAGTCGGATCTCATCCAATGACATCACGGCATTTTTTCATTTTCATACTGTATTTCCATAAGTATCAATCCTTGCGGCGGCGCTGTAACCCCCGCCGACTCACGGCTTTTGGCCTCCAAAATATCTTTCACCTGCTCCGGTGTATAAAACCCACGTCCCACACGCAAAAGTGTTCCGACAATAATCCGCACCATATTATAAAGAAAGCCGTTCCCCCGAATCCGTATCGTCAGTTCTTCGTTATGCTTCTCGATATCAAGTGCATAAATTGTACGGACTGTCGTCTTTACATTTCTGTGTATACTGCAAAAGCTCACAAAATCGTGCTCTCCTATCAAATACCGGGCTGCCTTTCGCATCTTAGCAATATCCAGACGATAGGAAACATGATATGTCATGTGCCGTTTGGTCGGATCCGGAACGCAGGAATTCCAAATGTGGTATTCATATGTTTTCATACAATCCTGATATCTCGGATGCCAGTCGGCGGGAACCTCTTCCGATTTCACAATGACAATATCCTCCGGAAGCTTTCGGTTCAGCGCATATGCCATTCGCTCTGCCGGGATCGGAGATGCGGTATCAAATACAGCCACATTTCCTCTTGCATGTACACCGGAATCTGTACGGCTTGCTCCAATGACCGTAATTTGTTCCCCCGTCATTTCCGACAACTTTTTATTTAACACTTCTTCGATTGTAATTCCATTTGGCTGTATCTGCCAGCCGCAGTAATTCGTACCGTCATAAGACACTGTCAGTCTGACTCGTTTTTCCATAAATCGATTTCTTCCTCCCAAACCGGCAAGCCTGCCCGGCTGATACGCTCTGTGCATGTCTGAAGCCTGTTTAAAAAATCCAAATCCGAAACGGCACAAAGCGCCCGATTCCAATAACTGCTGCCACATACAAAAAAGTGACCGCATATGCCATATAATCTCTGCATTTATAAATCAGCGGTTTCATCTTCGTTCTTCCGTCACCGCCGTTGTAGCACCTTGCCTCCATTGCCATTGCCAAATCATTTGCCCGGCGGAAGGCGGACACAAACAACGGCACCAAAATGGGCACCATTGCCTTTGTTTTCTGAATCAGATTTCCGCTCTCCAGATCCGCACCGCGCGCAATCTGTGCTTTCATGATCTTGTCCGTCTCCTCCAGCAAGATCGGAATGAACCGAAGCGCAATCGACATCATCATCGCCACCTCGTGTACCGGACAATGAAGCCTATTCAGTGGATGCAGCAATTTCTCAATCCCATCCGTCAGTGAATTCGGCGTTGTTGTCAATGTCATTAGGGATGAACCAATGATCAGATAAATCAGGCGGATTGCCATAAAGACACAGGTTCTCACGCCTTTTTCGTAAATGTGGATAAATCCGATATGCACCAGTTCTTCTCCGCCTTTTGTCAGAAACAGATTCATCACAACCGTAAACAGCAAAAGCATTACGATTGTTTTCAAACCTTTCACAATAAACTTGAACGGTACTTTACTGATTTTGATGACCACTATAAGAAAAACTGTTGCTATTACATAACCAAGCAAACCGTTCTGTACAAAAAGCGAAATCAAAAACAGCAGCGTACAAACAATCTTCACCCGCGGATCCAAACGATGTATCAAACTATTTGCCGGATAATATTGTCCGATCGTAATATCTCTAATCATGCAAACTCCTTATAATCTCCTGTGCAGCCTCTTCTACCGTAGTCACATCGGTACGAACCGGAAGTCCCTGCGTTTTCAGATCATGCATCACATATGTCACCTGCGGTGCGGCCAGTCCCACCTTTTCCAGTTCTTTATACTGTGCAAACACTTTCTTCGGCACATCGTCAAACATTTTTTCTCCGTGATCCATCACGATGATCCGCTCCACATATTTCGCAATATCTTCCATACTATGAGAAACCAAGATCACTGTCATCCCCGTTCGGTCATGCAGCTGTGCGATCTGATCCAAAATCTCGTCTCTTCCGCTCGGATCCAGCCCCGCCGTCGGCTCGTCCAATATAAGCACCTGCGGCCGCATGGCAAGCACTCCCGCAATCGCCGCTCTTCTTTTCTGCCCGCCGGATAACTCAAACGGAGACTGTCGGTAATATTTTTCAGGAAATCCCACCAATTCCAAAGCTTCTTTTGCCCTCTTTTCACATTCCTCCGATGTCAGTCCCTGATTCCTCGGTCCGAAGCACACATCAGTCAGCACATCCACCTCGAAAAGCTGATGCTCCGGGTACTGGAATACCAGACCCACCTGACTGCGAAGCTGTTTCATATCGTATCCGTCGGCATAAATATTCTCACCGTTATAATATAGTTCTCCGCTTGTCGCTTTCATCAGTCCGTTTAGATGCTGTATCAATGTCGACTTTCCCGAACCGGTATGTCCGATAATTCCGATAAACTGTCCGGGGAAAATCTCCAGATCAATCTCTTTTAGCGCCTGCTTCTCATACGCTGTTCCCGGACTGTAAATGTAATTTATATGCTTCAATTCTATTGACATCTATCATTCACCTGTTTTTCTTTGTTTCCACAAATTTGCAATCACTTTTACCAGTTCTTCTCTTCTCAGAATGCCCCTTGGAATCTCCAGTCCCTGCTTTCGAAGCTTTTCTGCAAGCATCGTCACCTGCGGCACATCCAAATGATATGTTTTCAGCTCGTCCACCCGACTGAATATTTCCCTCGGCGTTCCCTGCATCACCACATGTCCGCTGTCCATAATATAAACCCTGTCTGCATCAATGACCTCTTCCATATAGTGCGTGATCAAAATCACCGTTACATTTTTTCGTCTGCGAAGCTCTTGAACGGTTTCCAACACTTCTTTTCGTCCGTTCGGATCCAACATAGCCGTCGGTTCATCCAAAACAATACACTGCGGAGTCATCGCAATGACTCCTGCAATCGCCACACGCTGCTTCTGCCCGCCGGACAGCTTGTTCGGCGAATGGGTACGGTATTCGATCATACCGACCGATTTCAGACTTTCCTCCACCCGCATCCAGATTTCATCCGTAGGTACTCCCAGATTTTCCGGTCCGAATCCAACGTCCTCTTCTACAACCGTACCGATGATCTGATTATCCGGATTTTGAAATACCATTCCCGCAGACTGCCGGACATTCATCAGCTCATTCGGATCTTTCGTATCACGTCCGTTTACCCACATCGTTCCTCCCGTCGGAACCAGTATCGCATTGATATGCTTTGCCAATGTAGATTTGCCCGATCCGTTGTGCCCCAGAATTGCCACAAACTCCCCCGGTTTTACGTCCATATCCACCACGTCAACCGCTCGGTTCGTTCCAATGACATTTCCCTCATCATCCCGCTTTTCATATTCGTAAACAAGCTTTTCTGCCTGTATCATTTCCATTTGCTTCGTCCTTTCATCCGTTTCTGATCCTTCAAATATTTTTTCTGGTCCACATAAAAGAATCACCGCTTACTCCGTTTGCCCAATAGATTTATTTTAGTGTATCGGTTAACTTTTTGCAAGTGTATGGCTCACTTTACCGGATAAACTTTTTCAAAACTTTTTTCTTCTTTCTTGACATCAGTCCGAATACGGACTATAATTTGTTTCGGATCCAACAAGTCCGATTTCGGACTTGTTTTACAATATAGAATGATAATGAAATAAATAAGGAGACTTACCATGCACAGACAATTGATGAGCCAACGGCTTGTAGAATATAACGGTCTGATCAAGGAACATGAGGATCTGTACCGTAAGATTGCCAAACGTTTCGGACTCTCTGAATGTACCTTTTGGCTGCTTTATTCTCTGCGCGAAGCCCCCAATGCTGCTCTGACCCAGAGTGAGCTCTGCTATACGCTTTGCCAACCCAAACAGACGATCAATTCCGCTCTGAAAAAAATGGAGCATGACGGATACATTCAACTTGTTTCCGGAGAAGACCGACGACGGAAACAGATTCAATTGACCGAAAAGGGAGAAGTTCTTGCGAAAGAAACGGTGGATAAGGTCATAGTTTTAGAAAACCTCACATTTGACACATTTACCGCCGAGGAACAACAGCTATTCCTCCGGTTGTTCCAAAAATATACAGATAACCTAAAAAATCATTTATCAGAAAGGAATTTAAAATGAAGATACAACTCTCTGAACACTTTACATACAACAAATTATTCCGGTTCTGTCTGCCCTCCGTTATTATGATGGTGTTCACCTCCATTTACGGAGTGGTAGACGGACTTTTTATCTCCAATTTTGTAGGAAAAGTCCCTTTTGCCGCAGTAAATCTGGTGATGCCGTTTATTATGATGATCGGCGGCATCGGATTTATGATCGGCACCGGCGGAAGCGCCTTAGTCGCAAAAACTCTGGGTGAAGGAAAGCCGGAGCTTGCCAACCGATATTTTACAATGATGGTCAAGCTGTCTGTGATCTGCGGTCTGACGCTGGCAGTGATCGGAACGATTCTGATCCGGCCGATCGCAGTCTGGCTCGGCGCTACCGACGCTATGCTTGGCTATTGTGTGACCTACGGCAGGATTGCATTGATTTTTAATACAACTTTTATTCTGCAAAATGTTTTCCAAAGCTTTTTTGTAGTGGCGCAAAAACCAAAGCTGGGACTGACTGCGATCGTGCTCGCCGGAGTCACAAATATGTGTCTGGATGCCCTGTTTATTGCAGTCTTCCATTGGGGTGTGGCAGGCGCTGCCCTTGCAACTGCACTCAGTGAATGTGTAGGCGGTCTGTTCGGTCTGTTCTACTTCCTGAGGCCGAACACAAGCCTTTTGCGTCTCGTCAGAACCAAAATGGACATATCCATTATACTGAAAGCCTGCGGAAACGGTTCTTCCGAATTGATGACCAATATTTCCACCTCCCTTGTCAGTATGCTGTATAACTTCCAATTGCTGCGCTTTGCAGGCGAAAACGGAGTTGCCACTTACGGTGTTTTGATGTATATGCAATTTGTTTTTAATGCCATGTTTATCGGTTATACCATTGGCACTTCCCCGATCGTCAGCTACAACTACGGCGCCGGTAACCATAAGGAATTGAAAAATATGCTCCGCAAAGGACTTTTCATTATGAGTGTTGCCGGATGCATCATGATGACACTGGCGCAGATCCTTGCCGGACCACTGGCAAATATATTTGTCGGATATGATGCTGAGTTGTTTGCAATGACCAAACACGCTTTTAAGGTATTTTCCTTTGCATTTATCCTCACCGGATTAAACGTATTTGCTTCCGCATTCTTTACAGCGCTGAACAACGGTGTGCTTTCCGCAGCCATTTCCTTTCTGCGAACCCTTGTATTCCAGATGCTGTCCGTATTAATCCTTCCTCTCCTTTTCGGTCTTGACGGAATCTGGTTTGCAATTACGGTTGCCGAAATTTGCGCTTGTATCATTTCCGGAATATTTTTATTCAAAAACCGGCAGCGATATCACTACTTTTAATTTCTCTCAAAGCTGCACGAACTTTCTGTTTTTCTTCAGAAAATATCTAAAAAGAGGGAAAATCATTTACTCTGATTTTTCCTCTTCAAATTGAAACAATTCTTCCACTGTCGTTTCAAATATTTTTGCAATATCCATTGCAAGCTTGAGAGACGGGTTGTACTTTCCGTTTTCCAGATTTCCAATCGTTTCTCTTCTGACATTGACAAGATATGCAAGATCGCTTTGACTCATGTTATATCTTGCACGATATTCTTTTAAACGCGTTTTTAAAAGCATCCCCTTCTCCTTTCCTCTATTCTTCCAACATCCTTTTCTCTTGCTTCCTGTATTTTAACATACTGACAGAAAACACAACCACCATCAACGTCTGATTCAAAATCAAAAGACAAACCATCAAGCTCATTTGTTCAACTGAAAACGCAGGCGCTGTCACTATATTATTTTCTAAAACCGGCTGTATATGACTCTCAGGTGCCAGAAACATTGCCCGAAAGATGATTCCCAACATCCCTGCCACATCTGTGAAAAATACAGTCCAAAATGCTCTTGTACTTGCACATCTCACATGTTTCCAAAACAACTCATCCGGTTCCGTCTTGCCATAGACAAAAAATGTAAAGAAAAGCAGAAACGGAATCAATGTAGGAACACAGAAGACGCCTAACACGCCTAAAAATCCTAACCAGCCAATGTACCATAAAGGATTTTTAGAAAAAATACGCTTTATTGCCTGTTTTCTGTTTCTTCTACTTCTCATACGTCTTCCTCCTTATATGCGAAATACCTCTCTTATTATTATAAATATACCGCATATAATTTCAAAAGTCAACCTCTTCTTATTCTCAAAAAAGAAAAGAACAGCACTGCCTGTTATGACAGGCAGCGTTGTTCTTTTCACTTTTTAGCAAAATCAGATTTCGCTTTTTCCTCAGGCTTTCTCCGGCTCTTCGTATGCTTCTCCGAACGTCTCGACCGTTACTCTTTTCATCACCTGCGGCTCCATCGGCTTATCTCCCCAGCTTGTCGGAGTCTCGGCAATTTTATTTACCACATCCATGCCTTCGATGATCTTTCCAAAGGCTGCATATGCCCCGTCCAGATGAGGTGATTTCTCATGCATGATAAAGAACTGGGAACCTGCGGAATCCGGATGCATTGCACGCGCCATGGAAAGCACTCCCGGATCGTGCGCCAGATCATTTTCAAATCCGTTCTGTGAAAATTCACCCTTGATATTATATCCCGGTCCACCCGTTCCGGTTCCCTCCGGGCAACCGCCCTGGATCATAAACCCGCGGATCACACGGTGGAAGATCAAACCATCATAATACCCCTTACTTACAAGTGATACAAAATTCTTTACTGTATTCGGAGCAAGCTCAGGATACAACTCGGCTTTCATAATATCGCCGTTTTCCATTTCAAATGTAACAACTGGATTTGCCATAACTATTTCCTCTTTTCTTTTTGTTCTTTTTCACGATTGATTGTATCATCATTTTCAAATTTTTTAAACCCATCGTCTGACTTTATGTACTCTAAATACAATCACAATCCATCTCTATTTCTCAAACAGAATCAATCCGCCCTTTTCTTCATATCCGGTATCCCATAATTCTGCCAGAGAAAATGTCGCAGCCTCCCCATAGGTTGCTACTGTGATCAGAAAATCCGCCTCTGTCTCTTCATATCCATAGCATACAAACCAATGCCATACAAAATCCTTATATTCCGTATTCTTATGTCGCAGCATCAAATACGGAACAAGAAAACCTGCGTCAATCTGTTTTTTTATCGCTTCTACTGCCTCTCTTATCGTGTGTTTCCCGGAAAACCCTTTCATGCGGAATGGGATGTCGCCTCCCATGCGATCCCTCAGATAATTCCCAAAACCTTCAATAAACATAGATAGTGTCTTCACTCCACCTACCCTTGGTTTCAAATAAGGCTTCATTTCCATTCCGAATCGAATATAATCCTCTTGGTTCAAATGCTCAACATCAAAGGGATACAAACAATCCCAGCTATTTCTCAATGCAAAATATATACAACAATCACATGCGGTTACCGCAGCACATCCTCCCATATACATAACCACATTCCGAAACCACTCTTGATTGCCGCCTACCGCACCGTCTACCGAAAAATACTCCAAATAATTTTTACTGACTGACATGATCTACTTTTTCTCTTTCTTTACTTCCGCTTCCAGTTCAAACACTTTCTTTTTATCTCTCTTCGCGGAAATAATTCGTTCCACAGCTCTTGGGCTGTG